>CAZDZC010000003.1:55263-127615 GCA_964509835.1 uncultured Acidobacteriota bacterium | reverse complement strand
TCCCCACCCAGCTTCATAATTGACCCTTTCCCGAATCTCTTCTCAATCTGAGAAATCGCGAGATCTACTGCGTGCCCTTTTTCATCTTTCTGATTCATAGCATGTCCCCCTAAGACTTAATGCAATTAATAACCCGGTCACCCCATGACCGTATGTTTCAAAATCTGAATTCTATCACTGACTTCCCTGTAATCAGAGTCTGTCATACTAACCTCTTCAAAAAATTTTAAAGCTTCTTCTATTTCTCCGTTTGCTTCCAGAGCAAGAGCGAGGTCATATTTCAATCCCAAGGAATCCTCTTCGGCAAGTCCCGAAATCTCAAGTCCCTTCCTGAACCAGTTGACGGCCTGAGCCGGCATTCCTTTTTCCATAAATCCCATTCCCAGCATACTGGCACAATCCAGCAATCGGTCAGGATCCTTAGATGCTACTTGAAACTCTGTCAGCGCCTCATCTGTCAGTCCCATTTCCATGTATGCAATTCCCAGATTGTAATGGGTTTCAAAGTCCTCCTCACTGAATTGTTCCTGGATCCCCTGACGGAATTCATTAAAAATATTTTCCAGACTTTCCTCTTCAGGTTCATCAGAGCCATCTTCCTCTTCGAAAGACATTTCTTCCAATTCAGAACCGATATCAAAAAAATCATTGCCAATATCTTCGTCATCAGCAAGCGACGAAAGATCAAATATTCCTTCATTACCAGAAACAGCGGGTTCAGAATAAGAATCCTCAGAGCTTAATTCCATCAATTTGCTCTGAACTCTTTCGCTGGCAGGATGCTCAAGTGCCAAAGCTGTTAACTCAGCAAGCGCTTCCTCTCTCATGCCCTTTCTGACTAAAGACTCAATCTGCTTTATTTCAGCTGCGAAATCATTTTCTTCTTCCGGAAGGGATGTTTCAAAATCCATTTCCTCATCGCTGAAATCAATAGTTTCAAAATCTTCATCTTCTAAAGAACCCTCTATTTCAGCATCGTTCAGATCTTCAATATCGAATGAATCTTTTTCAGAAGATACTTCTGCTTCAGCATCATCAGAATCAACTATTTCAAGTTCGTTCTCCACGGTCTGATCAACTGGCTCCAGCTCAAATTCAATGCCATCTTCACCTGTTTGCTCTTCTTCATGATCATCTTTTACGCCGGGTGTATCAGAACCGTCAACGCCGTCAATCTCAAATTCCAGCTCTTCAGCATCAGAGTCAATGGCATCGACTTCTTTTTCAATTACTTCACCAACATCCTCAACAGAATCAGCAAATTCAACTTCTTCATCTTCGTCTTCAAACTCAACATCCATATCTACAGAATTCCCACTTTCGTAGGCATTTAGAAGAGAGCTGTTCGGATCAATATCTTTGGCATCTTCAATAATTTCACGCGCAGCAGATTCGTTCCCGCGTTTACTGAATATATTCGCCATCTCGACACAGATGGCAATACATTCTTCCTTGCTGCCCTGATCCCTGTAAATTTCAAGTAGTTTGCTCCGGATTTCAATACTAGCAGGATAGCTGTCTTTAGCTACTTCAAGACGGTCTATAGCTTTGGTCACAAGACCGTATTTTACAAAAACCTCTGCTTCAGTAAGATATTCAGAAATTACTTCATCATCGGTTTCCATCATTTTTTCAAAGTCTTTTACATTTCTCCGGTCATCAAATGATGACTCCGCTTTAGCAGGGGCTACATCAATCGCATCTTGGTTAACAGGTTCCGGAATCCCAATATCTTGAATCTCAAAATCATTTGACGCAGTCCCTCCCAGTTTAGCTTTTACAAACTCAAGTTTTTCCTGATGTTGAATATTGTCGGGTTCCGCTGAAATAAGTGCTTCCAATATACCAGATGCTTCCGAATACATTTTTATCGCTATATAGGATTGAGCAACTTTATCAAGTGATGCGTTTGCAAGCCGTTTGTCTTTACAGTCCGCACATAGAACAGATAATTTCTCCAGAGCGTTCAGATTGGAACTGTCCACATCAAGATATTCGTTTAGCACTTTAATTGATTCTTCAATATTCCCGTTATTCTGACAACCGTCCACAACAGAACTGAAATTCCCCCATGCTCTCTCCAGATCAGTTTTCTTTATCAGAGCCCGTCCCAGTTCCAGCAAACCTTCAAAACGGGAAGGTTCTATTTTAATAACAGAATTGAATTTATTTTCTGCTTCCGAATACTTCCCTATTTTCAGATAAACATTTCCCAGTCGGGAAAGAACTTCAACATTTTCAGGATCCTTCTTTAGAAGTTCTTCAAAAAGCGAAATAGCACTTTCATAATCATTGTTTTCCGAATATGTTCTGGCTAGGGAGCTTAAAATTTCAATATTACCGGAATCCAGTTCAAGGGCTTTCTTAAAAACCCTTGTTGCTTCCTTTATCATATTTTGTGAAAGAAGCTTGTCACCTACAAAACGATATTCTCTCAACGCCTCATCTATTTTCTTCTTTTCTGTATACAGATCTGCAATTTTCACGCGGTACTGCAGGTTATCAGGTTCAATCTCAAGAAGCTTTCTGTAAAGATCAATAGATTGGTCCTTCATTCCCTCTTCTGCATATTTTTCAGCAACTGCAAAATACAGTGACTTAGCTTCCATCGCTAATCCCTGTTGAGAGTAAAGATCAGCAAGCTTCAATTTGATATCCAGTAGACTGGGGTCAGCATTAGTGCTTTTCTTGTAGATTGCTATCGCCTTCAGAATAAAACCTTCCCTGGCATAATGCTCGGCAATTTTGCGGTAGCATCCGATACCTTCTGCATTTTTATTCATTTTGATATAAATATCACCCAGTTTGTTCAGGTTATTTATATCACTCGGGTTGTCATCCACAAGAATCTGATACTGCTCGGCTGCCTGGGCAAGCTTGCCAGATTTTAGAAATTTCTCGGCCTTTTTAATTATCTTGTCTTTACTGACAGCCATTTAAGCAATTCCTGATGTGTAGAGTAATATGTTTCTTCAAAAAAACAATGAACCTGTTTTAAAACCTGAATCAGATATCCCGTTTTTCCTTGAGTCTTGCCGCTTTCCCCTTTCTGTCCCTCAGATAATAAAGTTTCGCTCTCCTTACCTTTCCCTTTCTGACGACCTTAATTTTTTCAATCAGAGGTGAATAAAGAGGATAAATCTTTTCCACCCCGACTCCGAAAGATCTTTTTCTAACGGTAAAAGTAGCATTTGTTGTTCCGCTTTTTCTTGCTATCACAACTCCCTGAAATATCTGTATCCTTTCCTTTTCACCTTCCCTGATTTTCTGATGGACTTCAATTGTGTCCCCGGGTTTGAAATCAGGCATCTTTTTGCCCATTTTGCTCTTTTCAAATTCCTCCAGTATGTTCATTTCCAACTCCTTTTCTTAATTCTACTCAATTGCAAATACTAAAATTCTGCTTTACGGTCTCCCTGTTATCCAGTTTCCATTCCTCAATTTTCCTGTGGTTACCGGACAGCAGCACATCAGGGACTTTCATTCCTCTGAAGTCAAAAGGCCTTGTGTATAAAGGCGGTTCATAATAATCCCCTTCGTAAAAAGAATCAGTTTCAGCTGATTCAAAATCTCCAAGCACTCCCGGTACCAATCTAACAACGGACTCAACCAAAACAACCGCAGCAGCATCGCCACCTGCTATAACATAGTCTCCTATTGATATATCATGTGTCGCCAGAAATTCCCTGACCCTTTCATCAACCCCTTTGTATCTGGGGCAGATGATTACAATCTGCTTAAATTCTGTAAAGCACTTCACAATATCCTGATCCAGCCTTTTCCCTCTGGGAGACAAGAGAATCACAGCCGTTTCCTTTCCCCGTTCGTATAGAGCTACACTTTCTACCGCTCTGAAAATAGGTTCCGGTTTGAACACCATACCGGCGCCTCCACCATAGGGAACATCATCCACTGAGCGGTGCTTGTCATTCGTATAGTCCCTGAGATCATGCAAATTCAGTTCGACAAGTCCCATTTTAACAGAGCGTTTTATTATCGCCTCCTGAAACGGGCCTTGAAAGAACCCTGGAAAAACTGTAATTATATCAATTCTCATTCAATGCAATCAATTCGGAAATATCCGATGTGAAAACTGTCGAAGATTCTATCTCAACAGATGTAACATATTCAGAAACAAAAGGAATATAGTATTCCGATCCATTGTATTCTACTTCCAAGAGTATAGATCCGAAAGAATCAACGACTCCCTTAACCCTTCCCATCTCGCATCCAGATTGCGATCTGACGGTCATTGACACAAGATCATGAAAAAAGAAATATTTGTCACCATTTCCTGCAAGTTCGCTGTCGTCTATCTGGATCAATCCACCCACAAGTTCCTCTGATGATGATATATCGTCATATTCTTCAAATTTAAGTATCCATAGACCGTTATGAAACCATCCTTTCTCAAGAGTCGCTTTTACCGAACCATCCTCCCCTGAGATTGTAAAAACTGACGGGAATGTTTCAAATCTTCCGCTGTTATCCGAAAATGATTTAACGGCAACCTCCCCTTTATTCCCTCTTGTCTTTAAAACTTTGCCAACGGTTACCATTACAACTATTCAAGAATCTCAAGAACAAACCTTTTATTCAGCTTCATTCCGGATGCATTCAACAGAGTTCTTATTGCTCTGGCGGTTCTTCCTTTTTTTCCAATAACCTTGCCGATATCCTCCTGGGCAACTTTCAATTCCAGAACAGTTGTCTGTTCTCCATCTACCTCATTAACGCTAACCTTTTCGGGTTGATCCACCAGGGCTTTTGCTATCATATCAACTAATTCCTTCATCGGTTACTCCTAATATTCAGATAGTTTCCAATAAGAACTTTGGTGAAAATCTACTCTCCTGTTGCTGTTTTTGCTTTTTTGAGGAGATTGGCCACTGTTTCCGACGGCTGTACACCTTTTTTCATCCATTCATCCACCTTTCCAAAATCAACTTCAATTTTTGATGGATGCTTTTTGGGGTCATAGTATCCAACTGTATCAATAAAGTCACTTGTCGGTGTTTTTGTGTGCTCCGAAACTACTATCCTGAAGAAAGGGTCATGTTTACCACCCATTCTTCTCAACCTCATCTTCAACATTAAATATTTCCTCCTGTATTAATCGTCATATTGTTCAATTAAAATCTTGAATTCCCTGATTTTCCCATTAAACGGTTCAGCATTTTGCTATTCCCCATCCCTTTGCTGGCTTTTTCCATCATTTTCTTCATCTGGGCAAATTGCTTTAAGAGCCTGGACACTTCAGAAATATCCGTTCCTGATCCTCTGGCGATTCTCTTCTTCCTGCTGTGGTCAATAAGAGTGTGATTCATTCTCTCTTTAACTGTCATAGAATTCAGCATTGCTTCCATATGAGAAAAGCTTTTGTGATCAACGCCCTGCGCAAGGGCATCTTTGAACTGCCCCATTCCCGGAAGCATTCCAAGTATCTGATCCAGCGGTCCCATTTTTTTCAGTTGTACAAGCTGCGATCTGAAATCCTCCAGCGTAAATCTTCCTTTTCTTAAATTCTTTTCAATTTCCTTCGCTTTTTCTTTTTCAACAGAACTTTCAACCTTCTCAATAAGAGAAAGTACATCACCCATGCCTAAAATTCTTGATACCATTCTGTCGGGATGAAACACTTCGAGATCGCTGTATTTCTCACCAACACCGATAAATTTTATAGGAACACCTGTTACTGAAACAATTGATAAGGCAGCCCCTCCCCTTGCGTCGCCTTCCAGCTTTGTAAGCACTGTTCCTGTAATTCCGAGTCTTGCATTAAAAACACCTGCACTGTTCACCGCGTCCTGCCCTGTCATCGCGTCAGCCACGAAAAGAATTTCTCTGGGATTCAGTTCTTTTTTTATACTGTCAAGCTCTGCCATCAGCTCTTCATCCACATGAAGCCGGCCTGCAGTATCCAGAATGACGGGGTTATATCCAAAGCTATCAGCTTCTTTAAACGCTGCAATACATGTTTTTATAGGAGAATCCTTTATTACCCCCTGAAATACCGGTACTCCGACAGCTTTTCCCACAACATTTAATTGTTCAACTGCTGCGGGTCTCCTCAAATCAGCAGGAACAAGAAATGGAGAATATTCCTGTTTTTTCAGAAAACCGGCAAGTTTTCCGGATGTTGTGGTTTTGCCCGATCCCTGAAGCCCTGCCAGCATAATTACATTCGTCTGACCGGATTTCAGATCCAGCGAAAACGATTTGCCTCCGAGCAATACCCCCAGCTCATCCTTTACTATCTTGACCACCTGCTGCCCGGGAGCAAGGCTCTCCATAACTCTGACATCAAGGGATTTTTCTCTGATAACAGAAATGAAATTCTTAACTACTTTAAAGTTTACATCCGCTTCAAGAAGAGCAAACTTGATTTCTTTAAGACCTGCATCAATATCAGCCTCTTTGAGCTTACCATGGCTTCTTATCTTTGAAAAAGCCCTCTGCAACTTATCTGTCAATGATTCAAACATACCGCTACAACTGCCTCTACATGGAACACATGTAAAACAAAAAAGCTAACTATATACTTATCAGTATTGCTTGTCAAGAATAATGGGAGGTCATTACTTAAGCCCTGAACCCTTATGTTTATATTCAGGAGAATAGTTCGGAAAATATTTTGACTAACACAAAAAGATATGTTATAAGTTGCACTTGGCTGATTTTTGATTTAATCCGGTTTCTCGCCGGTTTCAGCTGAAATCTTTACCCACGGGAGGTGTTAATTTTTGGCGAAGATTTATTTAAAAGAGAATGAAGATCTGGAAGGCGCTCTTCGCAGATTTAAGCGAAAAGTTCAGAAAGAGAACATTATCAAGGACTTGCGACAACATGCCTTCTACATGAAGCCCGGGGATAAGAAAAGAGCCAAGCAAGCTCTTGCACAGAAAAGGAAAAACAAGAAAGATAAAAGAAATACATTGAGACATAAATACAAACCTCAGACTGTTTGAGTTTTTCTGTTGTGTATTTAAGGTCGGAATATGTTTCCGACCTTTTTTATTGTTTTCTGTTTAAAAGCGGATTCGGTCCTGTTCAGGAGTTTTCCGACCACAAGTGAGCATTCCGTCATGAGTCAAGAGTCCCAGAAGCAACCACACCAGCATAGCAATTTCAGAATCACCGAAATTGTATTCAAAAATTCCCATAATCAGAAAGGCTACAATTGCAGAAAAGGACCCCATTTTAACATGATCAGATTTCTTTGATAGCGATACGAAACATCTTCCGATAAAAATTATCCAGAAAGCTGTAAAAACAAATAAGCCAATAAAACCGCTTTCCGCTGCAATCTGGAGAAAATTGCTGTGAGCATGCGCTCTGCTCTTCAGTTCAATAGATTCTGTTCTCCTTTTTAGTTCGGCTTTGAAATTCCCGGGACCTATTCCCAGTAAAGGATTTTCAAGGGAGACAGCAGCGGCTTCCTTCCATATGATAAGTCTGCTTCCAATTGAAGTGGTTCCATCCATTTCAACTTGAAAAATATCATCTAACCTTGATTTCACCCTATCATCAAATGAATAAAGGCCCAGCGCTACTGTGAAAATTACAAGCATCCCTGCCGCAGCAGTTTTCCAGCTTCTGAAGGAGCAGATAAGCAGTGTTGCTGCAAAAAATCCCAGCCAGACGCTTCTGCCTCTTGACAGAAGGCAGACGGTTCCGAATAAGAATGAGAACACCCGGCTCAGGATTATTTTAGATTTATTGTCATCATAAAGAGCTCTGGACAGAAATACACAGTAAAGCATGAGATAAAATCCACCAAAAGTCAGTGAATGAGAGAAAAAACCCTGCGGACGCTTTAAAAACTCGCTCTGAAGAAATCTCGGGAGCATCGGGTTCATGTAGTATTGCATAATTCCGACAAAAGCTGAGGTAGATGCGGAAAATCCCAAAAAAATAATCAGTCTTTCTGTTTTGTCTTTTTTTATGGCGTAGTAGGCTATATAAAAAGCCGAAACCAACCATAGTGATCTTATTTCATCCAGTCCTTCAAAAATAGAACCGTTAACAACTGAACTCAGGATCCAGATTACGGTAATAAATAAAATGAAAATATCGGTAATAGTCATATGAATGCGTCGGTAATCGCCCGTCACTGCTTTGTAAAACCATATCAGCAGGGAAATTCCCAGAAAAATTTCTGCAAATGCAATAGAAAGCGGAAGCGAAACGACAAAAAGGGAAAAGAAAACAAACAGGGCTGCCTCTGCCGATGCGTGAATCCTCGTATGATTCATGCTAAGTCCCTTTTCCCGTTATAACAACCCGTATTGTTTGAATGAGAATATGAAGATCAAGCCGTAATGACTGGTTGTATATGTACATAAGGTCATAACGCAGCTTGTTATTCGGAGTTGTATGGTAGTTCCCGTTTATTTGCGCCAGCCCTGTAAGCCCGGGTTTTACCCTGAACCTCTCGCTGTAGCAAGGAATTTCGGATGCAAATTTTCTGACAAGTTTTGGCCTTTCAGGTCTGGGACCTATAAAACTCATGCTTCCCGACAGAACGTTAAAAAGCTGTGGAAGCTCATCTATTCTGGTTTTCCGCAATATTCTTCCTAGGGGAGTTATTCTTGAATCTTCCTTTCCAGCAAGAATAACACCAGTGTCTTTCTCGGCTTCGTGAACCATTGACCGGAATTTTAATACATTAAACCACTTGCCTTTAAGACCAACGCGCTTCTGAACATAAAGCACAGGGCCCGGAGAGGTTAATTTAACAAGTGCAGATATTACAATCATCAAGGGAGTTGTAAAAACAAGAAGAATCAATGCTCCAGATATATCAAACAATCTTTTAACAATATTATTCGCAAGACTCATAGGCGATTTGACGACTTCTATCAGGGGCGTATCCTTGAGCTTCAAATGCCGGGGCTTTCCAATCAATATTTCAAAGGGAGATGGAATAGCTGTAATCCTTGTGTTTCTCGAAGAGGATACTACCGAACTTAACAGGGAGCTTACCCAGTTGATGCTTGACACAATTATTACCTCATCCACTTTTTTTTCTTCAACTATTCTGACGACATCCTCGTAACTGCCGAGCACCTCCATGCTGCTCCCTAGTTCACTCCCCTCCGGAACTATCTGACCGATAAGGTCCATTCCCAGATTTTGGCAGGATTTTACCTCCTCAATAACGGCAGCCAGATCTCCAGGTTCTCCCGCAAGGAGAACTCTTAACCTGACATTTCTGGAGTTCATAGTCAGCCAGAATTTATGCCAGCAATAAAGCAGAAGGGTATTAGCGAAAAAATAGATAAGAAACACCGAGCGTGGAAAATCAAACTGTTCGGTCACATAGTAGAAAGAAATCAGAACCAGACTTTGCACAAAGGCAGAAGCTAGAACAGGAGTGAAGAATCCAGGCTTCGGCCTTGTTCTTATAGAGTACAGTCCAAAAAAATAAAGCACGACAATCTGTGAAACACCTATCAAAAGCCATTCGTGCTGATAGCCGTAAAATTTATCAGAAGGCAGCCTGGCTTTAAAAACAGGAATATATATCTCCATCCTTATGTAAAACGCAAGAACATAGGACACAATCGCCACAGCAAAATCAGCAGCGATTTTAAATCCAAGCCTGGAGAGCGAATTCAACGGGTTCAGCTGCATCTCATCTTACCGGAGACCATACTCTTTCCTTTCTTCCGGAAATTAGCTTTGCGAAAGCAAAAAGCGAAGCTAAATTCATTATGCAGAAAAAATAGGGTATGTTCAACACTCTGAATTTGATCTTCTTTTTTTCAAGAATAAAACCAATTAGAGCAAACAGGTAAAATAGGACCTGCGAAAAAAACAAAATCAGATATATGAAATCGGAAATGAGAAACATGTTACAAAAAAATACCCCGACAAGGGAAAAAGGAGCCGTCCATCTTAATATTTTATGACTGATCAATTGTAAGGCAGGCAAGAACCATTTAAAAGGATTTAACAAACTTCTCATGATCCATAATCCCCTCATGGATCTGTTTATAATCCTTGATTTTCTTTTAAATTCCTGCCTGTATCCGGAAGTCAGAACTTCATAGCATACAGCGTTCTCTTCGTAAACAACCCTGTAATTTTTCATCATGATTGCAAGAGGTTCAACAAAATCACTTATAATATCTCTTTTTAAAGGTGTATAGATACTTTTTCTTACTGCATACATCGAACCTGATGCCCCAATAAGAGAACCAAGCCGACTTTCCAGTTTTTTGATCCATGTTTCATATTTCCAATAAAGACCCTCTCCTTCTTCTGAATTCTGACTTTCCGAAGAATGATATCTCAGCTCACCGCATACACAGCCGACTCTTGGGTCCGAAAAATTTCTGACCAGATACTTAACTGCGTCCTGCCGATAAATGCTATTTGCGTCAGAAAAAACAATAATCTCCCCAATAGCCTGCTCGACAGCAACATTCTGACAATATGTCTTCCCCTTTCTCCCTTCAATTCTTAACAGCCTTACCCCTTCATTGTTGAACGAATCGACGATATTGTCGGTTCCGTCCTCAGAAGCATCCGAGAAGACAATTACTTCCAGCTTCTCCTCAGGATAATCCAGCTCAAGCGAATTTTTAAGCTTTTCGGCAATTATATCTTCTTCGTTATACGCAGCAATGATTAAACTCACAACGGGCAGAAAATTATCATCCGGTGCGGAATCTGTTTCACTCCCAAAACCTGCCAGCAATACTAACAAAGGATATCCAAAATAAGTATAAAGAAGCAGAACAAGAAGAAACCAGAATGTTATTTCCACTGCAATCATCTGCTGAGATATCTCTTGAATATACCCGCAAGTTCCGAGACATTTTTGTTGATATCAAACATATTCTCAGCTTTTTTCCTTGCATTCATTCCCATAATTCTTCTCATTTTACCGCTTCCCAGAACATCCTGAAGTGCTTTTGTCAGACCGGAAACATCCTTTTCAGGCACAAGAAATCCTTCTTTTCCATTTGAAACAAGTTCAGGGATCCCTGAAATATTTGTTGAAATAACCGGGGTTCCCACAGCCATAGCTTCGGCAAGAACATTAGGGATACCGTCAATTGATCCGTCACTTCCTCTGACACAAGGCAAAATAAATACCGCAGCTTCACGCATTATATCCACAAGTTTTTCATGAGGCAGAAAACCTGTGAATACAACTTTTTCAGAAATACCTAATTTTTGTGCAAGTTTTTCAAGTTTAGCTTTCTCGGGACCCTCTCCTGTTATTGATAACCTGAATTTTCTTCCACTTCTGTTTAGTTCCTCAAGTGCCATCAGCAGATATTTAAGCCCTTTTTTCTCAATAAGCCTTCCTGCTGTTACAATAAGATAGTCGTTATGATATTCGGTTTTAGGGATATATTTTTTCAAATCAATCCCGTGATAATTAAGAATCATTCTCTTCTCTGATTTTCTGTTAACCAAACCCTTAAGATAATCAGCGTTATGCCCTGTGCAGGTGACGACAAAAACGGATTTTTCCAATTTATCTTTAAGCATTGTCTGGTCAACATAAATATCCCATGCATGAGCAGTTATACTATAGGTAATTCCAGTTACTTCTGACAGAAAAAAAGCGCAGAGCGCCGGCAGGGTTGTCCAGTGGGAGTGTATGTGTGAAACTCCTTTACTTTTCAGGATGTAATAATAGTGGATCGTCTTTGGCATAACTGAAAGAAATTTTAAAATGTTAAACGGTTTAAATATATTTTTACGAATCAAGAACAAAATAAAAACCGATATTTTTTTGAAATATTTGAGACAAAAACTGAAGTTAGATTTCAGCATTTCACGCGTAGGAAAGAATGGAAGCATATTAACGGAACATGGCTTGTAAAAATTACCAGGATTTTCTTTGGGATTTTTTAATGACAGAAGTTCAAGCTCAAAACCAAGTGCTTCAATTTTTTGGAATTCTCGAGCAATAAATGTTTCTGTGGAAACAGGGTAGCAGGAAATAATTACGCCTATTTTCATCACCTTGCCATTCTGCCTTTCTTCAGGATTTTCCAGAAGATTTTCTTAATCAAAGCTTTTGAATAATTAAAAGGATTTCGTTCGTAATTTTTCCATCTTTCAGCGGTTTCCCTGAATATGTTTTTTCCTGTAAGCTGATACAGTATATTCATCTGGTGAATATGGCTTCTGTGATAATAAGGGCTCGCAAGATTTGTTGCGTGTGCCGGGAAAAGATCATATTTCGTCCAGTACCCGCAATCAAACAAATCAAGCTTTTTAGCGAGTGTTTCCACCGCTGAATTGAAAAGATCTCCTGATTTTGAATTTCCTCCGATAATATACATATCGTAAAGTCCGGTCATAGACCGGATAAATCCATTCAAGACAAAAGAAGGGGGATTCGAGGGATATTCCTCAAAAAAAACATTATCGTCGAGCATTGCGACTACTCCGCCTTCTCCCACTCCATGAGAAAATGACCCAAGCGCTGATTCAGCGCATTCAAACCACTTTCTGTCATCATCAACACGCCAGGCTCTGAGAAGAACTGACATTGCCATACCCTGCGCCATAGCTGAAACCCAACCTGGTTTAAGTCCATAAACGGGTTTCCCGAAATCTGCTCTCCATACTCCGAAACCTTTTTTGGTGATTACCTGTTGATCAAGGAACCAGGCTGCCTGATCAAAAAATATTCTCCTGAACTTAGAATCGTTACTTTCAATATAGCTCTGATAGTTTCCAAGCGCGAAGTTGGCAATATCAATCGGGCTGTGAACATAATCCTTCCCGTATTCTCTGAGCATAACCCCGTTGCTGTCTTTGGGACCTTCATAATGAGCCTTCCCCCTCATATCCCTGTAGTAATATATGGGATCCGACACATTGATGTTTTTAATGCAGGGCAATTCAACATGCCAATAATCGTTTATGCCCAAAAGATAAGCAATGCTGCTATATTTCAATTTCTATCCCCATAATCGTTTAATGATAGCAGATATTTTTATTAATCAAAAGAACCAAAATTCGGAATTCGCGCCCTTGACTGCTTCTTCTTCAGGGATTAGTATTGAACGGGTTGAAGGATGGTTATGAAAACAGCAGCATCAAATAAAAGAGCCGGTTATGATTATTTCATAGAATCCACCTATGAAGCCGGAATAGTTTTGCTCGGGCATGAGGTCAAGGCTGTCAGGGAAGGGCGCATGAACCTGAAAGAAAGCTATGTCCGTTTTGACGGAGACGAGGCCTTTTTGTATGACTGTCACATCAGTCCTTACAGCCACGGTGACAAAAGACCTTATGAACCAGTGAGGAACAGAAAACTGCTTCTCCACAGACAGGAATTGAAAAAGCTTTTCGGGCTTGTTACAAGGCAGGGGTACACCCTTGTGCCGACAAAAGCCTATTTTAATCCCAAAGGAAACCTTAAGATCGAGATAGCCGTAGCAAAAGGTAAAAAAACCATTGACAAACGGGAAGATAAGAAAAAACGGATACTCGACCGGGAAGCTGAATCCGCTCTGAAAAACAGAGGCTAACTGCTTATTTCCTGAGCGTCTTTTTCTGTATCCTTAACAAATTTATCAATCAGGTTGAGTCCTTCATTCCAGAAACCCGGGTCCTGAAGATTCACGCCAAGCGGAGCTAAAATATTGTGAGGCCAGTCTGAGCCACCAGCCCTCAGAACATCGAAATACTTCTTTGTGAATTCCGGACCGCTTTGCTTATACCTGGCATACAGTGCCCAAACCAAGAGTTCTCCGAACGCATATGCATAAACATATCCAACAACTCCCACAAAGTGCGGGATCTGTGTCCACCAGAGGCTGTGCCCTTCTCTCAGGGTCAGGCTTCTGCCGAACATTCTCTGCTGTGTTTTCTGCCAGTATTCACAAAGCTGTTCTGTTGAAAGTTCACCTTTTTCTCTTCTTGCAGTGTGCATTTCATGCTCAAAACGGTTCATTGAAATCTGCCTGAATACTGTGGCGAATGCGCTAGCAGCTTTTTTCATTCTCATTGACAGTCTGACTTCCGGATCCTTTTCTTTGCTCATAATGTGCTCAAATACAAGCATTTCTCCAAAGGTTGATGCCATCTCAGCAGTCGTAAGAGGGGTTCCTGCCTGAAGTTGTCCCTGCTCTTTTGCGAGATACTGATGAATACCGTGCCCAAGTTCATGCGCAAGCGTAGAAACCCAGTTCATTTCTCCGTCATAATTAAGAAAAACATAAGGGTGGACCGACGCTGCGGTTGAAGCACTGTAAGCCCCCCCGGATTTTCCGTCTGCCGGAGGAGCATCGATCCATTTGTTATTGAAAAACATTTCAGCGATATCAGCCATTTCAGGGCTGAATCCTGAAAATGAATCCAGCACAATTGCTTTAGCATCATCCCATGTAACTTTCGGGTCTGGTTTTCCAACCGGGGCGTATCTGTCATATTCGAACAGCTCGTTATATCCCAGTTGCTTTTTAAGAAGGTTGTAATATCTGGCTACTATATCATATCTGCCGGTAACAGCATCCACAAGCGTGTTCACAGTCTCATCACTTACCTGATTCGAGAAATTCCTGCTGGAAACCCATGTTTTGTATCCCCTCATATCATCCCGGATTGCTTTGTCTTGAGCCACCATATTGAATATATAGGTGAAAGCATGTTTATTTTTTTTCAGAACTTCGGTTATCGAATCAGCTGCTTTCCGCCTTATTTCTCTGTCAGGGTGATGCAATTTGGAACGGATTACAGTATCTCCAACCATCTCACCATCAAATTCGTATTTAAGACTTCCCAAAAGCTCATCATAATATCGTGACCAAGCGTTTTTCCCTGTCAGAGAAAGCCGGCTGACAATCTTTTCTTCAGGCTCTGTAAGCATATAAGGTTTATAAAGCCTTGCAATTTCAAGGTAATGTGAAAAACGCGACAACTCTGCATCTTTCAGCATTTCTGCTTTACCGCCATCAACCTTTGACCATTCCAGGTTGAAAAATAGTGTTTTCTCGTCAATTTTTGTCGAAAATTCCTGCTGAGCCGAAAGAAGCCTGCCAAGTTCCTGATTTTTGGTATCTGCGCTCCAACTCAGGTAGGCAAAAGACCCGAGTTTGTCAAGATAATCCAATATTTTGTCATAGATGGACATTGCTTCAGCAAGCTCAGAAACACTCAGCGAAGGAACCTTCCCCCTGTATTTCTCTGAAAAAAGGTCTGCAAGCCTTTCGGTTTCAGCCATGTCCTTTTTAATTTTTTCATCATTGAGCGAACTGTACAGATCACTGAGATCCCAGCGCACATCCTCTGCGCCTGTTATAAATTTTCCGTTTTCTTTCATTGGAATATCCTTTAATTTGTGTCAGAATTAGATTTCGATATATAAATCCCGTTATTTATCCCTATTTTCATTTTATGAATTTAGGATCCATCATATTTTCTACGGAAAAAACCTGATTAAGTTTTTCTTCAGGAAGTATTTTACTTTCAAGAACAAGATCATAGAGTGACCTGTTGTTTTCGAGCGCTTCCTTCGCCAGAGCAGAGGCTTTTTCGTAACCGATTATGGGGCTGAGTGCCGTCACTACGGCAACACTGTTCCTTACAAGTTCGAAACAATGTTCTTTATTAGCAGTAATACCATTCACACACTTATCTGTCAGAACATCGCACGCTCTTGTCAGCATGTTTATGGACATGAAAAGATTGTATGCTATGACAGGCTCCATAACATTAAGCTGAAGCTGTCCAGCTTCAGCAGCCATTGTTACCGCGACATCCGCTCCAATTACCTGAAATGCAACCTGGTTTACAACTTCAGGAATAACGGGATTGACTTTGCCCGGCATAATGGATGAACCCGGTTGCATCCGTGGAAGATTTATCTCATTTATTCCTGTGCGGGGGCCTGATGAAAGAAGCCTCAAATCATTGCATATCTTTGACAGCTTAACGGCTACAAGTTTCAATACACTTGATATCTGGAGAAACGCCGAGGTATCCCATGTTGCCTCTATAAGATCTTCAGAGAGTAAAAATGGAATCCCGGTCATCTTTCTGAGATTTTCTGTGGCAAGACGGCCAAAATCGGGAGGAGCATTTATTCCTGTTCCGATCGCCGTTGCTCCGAGATTAATTTCATGAATCAGATCCTGATCAAAATGAACCCTCTTTAGAACAGTGTTGATTGTCGAAGCAAACGCTGCAAATTCATCCCCCAGAGACATCGGAACAGCATCCTGAAGCTGGGTACGACCCATTTTTAAAACATCTTTAAACTCTTCACTTTTGGAAATGAACGCGTTTTTAAGCTTTTCAAGCTCATTCATGAGATGTTTCAGCTTCTCATGAAGAGCAAGTTTCAGTGCTGTCGGGTAAACATCATTTGTGGACTGGGAGCAGTTGACATGATTATTGGGATGGACAATATCATAACGACCTTTCTCAAATCCCATAATTTCAAGTGCCCTGTTCGCTATTACTTCATTGGCGTTCATATTTGTGGAGGTTCCTGCCCCCCCCTGGATAACATCCACTAAAAACTGATCGTGGTATTCCCCCCTTATTATCTCGTCACAAGCTTGAATTATAGCGTTTCCCGTTTTCTGGTCAAGAACTCCTATTTCGATATTCGCAACCGCGCATGCCTTTTTAACAAAAACAATCGCTTTGACGAGCTGGGGAAAATGAGAGATTGGAACACCGGTAATACTGAAATTTTCCAAAGCCCTTAATGTCTGAACCCCGTAATAGGCGTCAATTGAAATATCCCGATCACCTAGAAAATCGTGCTCTGTTCTTGTTTTTTTCATCTGAATGTTTTCATTATGGAATTACAGCCCTCATCCGGCATGGATTACTGTTTTTCGTTACAGTAGTTGCAGAGTTTTGCCCTTGGAGGCAGTGTTCTGCCACAGTTCCAGCATTTCAATGATTCAGCGGTTTTCCGTGCTTCAAGCCGCTCCCTTATATTTTCAATTTCACTGGAATGCACCGTTCTGTCTAAAGCTTTGTTAAAATCTCTGATAAATTCAGAAGCCCTCTGGTATCTCTTGCTTACCTGATTTTCAATAGCTTTCATTACCACTTCACTTACTTTTTTGGGAATGGTTGTCTGTATAAGATTCGGGGCAACCGCTCTTCCCTGACGCACAAGATGTTCAATCCTTGAAGGATTTATATCATAATAGGGAAGTTTGCCAGCTACCATCCTGTAAGCCATAACCCCTATAGAGTAAACATCAGAAGCAAAAACGGCCTTTCCGTCATACTGCTCGGGGGCCATGTGAGGAGGAGAACCGATTTTAGTCTTTGCAAAAGGGATATTCTCCATAATTTTTGATGTTCCGAAATCGGCAACCTTGAGACCATTATTTTTTTCCGTAACCATTACATTCGCTGGCCGGAGATCCCTGTGTATTATGTTTTTTTCGTGAGCGTACTCTACTGCAGAGCAAATTTTCTCAAGATAATCCGCAGCTTTTGTGACATCAAAAAACTTCTCATCCCGCAGGACTTCATGAAGATTGCGGCCTTCTACATACTCCATCACTATAAAAAACACACCATCAATTTTTTCAGCGGTGAAAACCTTTACAATATTGGGATGTTCGAGTCCTGCAAGAATTTTCGGTTCACGCAACAGGATGTCCATACTCTGTGACTGCTCATGGGGAACCTTGATTGCAACCTTCTTTTCAATCAGGGTGTCCAGTGCAAGATAGACACTCCCGAACCCTCCGCTTCCCAGCGCTTTGAGGATCTCGTATTTACCTATTCTCTGTCCTTTTGTGAACATATTTTCTCTCTTGCAAAGGCGAATTTTACCACAATACTATTGAAAAGCAAGCTAGGATTGAGTGTGATTTGTATTAATCTTGACATTTAAATAGCCTGCAATTAGAATGCACCTTGTGGATTTTGGTTTACCATGAGGTATGAATGGCTTTAAAAATCGGAGAGATGTTGCTGGATGCTCAACTTATTACTCCGCAACAGCTTGAGGAAGCTCTGGAATATCAGAAAGAGCATGGGGGGAAGCTTGGATATAATATTGTCCAGCTTGGTTTTGTTGAAGACGAGGACATAACACAGCTTTTGAGTGAGCAGTACGGTGTTCCCGCAATAAACCTTGCTCATTTTGAAATTGAGGAAAATGTTATAAAGCTTATACCCGCAGAAACCGCTCAAAAATACCATGTTATCCCTGTTAGCAGGCAGGGAGCCACTCTCACTATCGCAATGACAGACCCGACAAATGTGTTTGCCGTGGACGACATTAAGTTCATGACAGGTTACAATGTTGAACCGGTAATCGCTTCCGAACTGGCAATAAAGGAAGCTATTGACAAATATTACGGGACATCAGCTTCTGTGGAACTCAAGGAAATAATGGCCCAAATAGATGCGGGAGACGAAGATTCAGAGGTTGAGATTGTTGAGGAGGACGAGGATCTTGATCTTGCAATGCTTGAAAGGGAGGGTGAAGCTGCTCCGGTTGTCAAGATGGTCAACCATATAATAAGGTCCGCGCTTGAAAAGGGTGCCAGCGACATCCATATTGAACCGTATGAAAAGGATTTCAGGATAAGATTCCGGATTGACGGGGTTCTTTACGAGGAAATGCGCCCCCCGATGAAAATTAAGGATGGCATAACATCCAGATTTAAGATCCTTGCCAACCTTGATATAGCAGAAAAAAGGCTTCCTCAGGACGGCAGAATCAAGCTAAAAATGACAATCAAGGGGAAGAAAAAGGAAATTGATTTCAGAACATCCGTCTGTCCTCTGCTTCATGGCGAAAAAATAGTTCTCAGGGTTCTTGACAAAGAAGGTCTTATGCTTGATATGACAAAGCTGGGATTTGAAGAAAGTTCTCTTAATGTGTTCAAGAACGCAATAACGAAACCGTTCGGAATGATTCTCGTTACCGGACCTACGGGAAGCGGGAAAACAAATACCCTTTATTCCGCCATGGAAGCAGTCAATACCCCTGAAACCAACATAATGACTGCGGAAGATCCTGTAGAATTTAACATTAAAGGAATTAACCAGGTTCAGATGAGAGACAGGATCGGACTTAATTTTGCCGCAGCCTTGAGGTCTTTTCTGAGGCAGGATCCCAATATTGTCCTTGTGGGAGAGATAAGGGATTTTGAAACTGCTGAAATATCAATCAAGGCGGCACTCACAGGCCATCTGGTATTCAGCACTCTTCACACAAATGACGCGCCCAGCACCATAAACAGGCTTATGAATATGGGAGTAGAACCTTTTCTTGTAGCCACATCTGTAATCTGCATCCAGGCTCAAAGGCTTATAAGAAGAGTCTGCAAAGAATGCAAGGAACCTGTTGATATTCCAAAGGATGCTCTTCTCAGAATGGGCTTCAGGGAAGATGAACTGGACGAGGTTGTAATATATAAAGGATCCGGCTGCCCGGTGTGCCACGACAGAGGATATAAAGGCAGGGTAGCTCTTATAGAAGTGTTCGGGATGACGCCTGATCTTCAGGATCTTGTGCTGATGGGAGCATCAACAAATGAGGTAAGAAAACAGGCAATGAAAGACGGTATGATAACGATGCGCAGAAGCGGACTCGAGAAAATTAAAGCTGGTATAACAACTCCAGAAGAAGTTATAAGAGAAACAGTTCTTTATTCATAGAGGAGGTTAGATGAATATAAGTCTCCATGGTTTACTAACGGAAATGCTTCAGGGTGAGAGCAAATCTACCGACCTGCACATCACCATAAATTCTCCACCCAGGGTGAGGACTCACGGTCATCTTGTCCCTATGGAAGGATACGAACCGCTCACGCCGGCGATGACAAAAAAGATAATTTATGCCGTCATGACCGACCAGCAGAAACACATGTTTGAGGAGAATCTTGAACTGGATTTTTCATTTGGATTGAAAAACATAGCAAGATTCAGGGCTAATATCTTCATGCAAAGAGGCGCAGTTGCGGGTGCGTTCAGGGTGATACCGCATGACATTCTGTCGTTTGATGCACTTGGGCTGCCTCCTGTAATACCAAGCCTCTGTGAAAAACCGAGAGGATTGGTTCTTGTCACAGGCCCAACCGGAAGCGGAAAATCAACAACACTTGCAGCTATGATAGATAAGATCAACAGGGAAAGGACAGAACATATTCTTACAATTGAGGATCCTATTGAATATCTTCATGCACACCGCAAGTGCCTTGTGAACCAGCGTGAAATAAACGCTGACACACACTCGTTTGCTTCTGCTTTGCGATCCGCACTTAGGCAGGATCCTGATGTCGTGCTTGTCGGAGAGCTGAGAGACCTTGAAACAACAGAAACCTGCTTGAGAATTGCAGAAACAGGCCATCTGACATTCGGAACCCTTCATACAAATTCTGCATCCCAGACAATAAACAGAATCATTGATATGTTCCCGGCAGGGCAGCAGGCCCAGATAAGAACTCAGTTGTCTCTGGTGCTGGAAGGCATACTCTGCCAATCGCTTCTGCCCAACGCAAGCGGAACAGGCCGTGCTCTTGCTCTTGAAGTTCTGGTGCCTAATTCTTCAATAAGAAATCTTATAAGAGAGGATAAAATTCATCAGATATATTCATCCATGCAGACAGGTCAGTTGAAATCCGGTATGCAAACATTCAATCAGTGCCTGGCATCTCTGTTTCAGCAGAGGAAGATAACGAAAGAGGTAGCTCTGTCAAGATCTTCCAATCCTGATGAGCTTATGGAAATGATTACCAGAGGTGTCGGAACTATCGGAGGCGGCGGGACCAGGCCCGTCAGACCCCCGGTAAGACCCGATACAAGGACCTAACAAGAAGAAGGAGAACCACTTATGCCAACTTATGTATGGAAAGGCAAAAACCGGAGTGGTGCTGTCCAGGAAGGAACTTTAGTTGCCAAATCAAAGGATGAGGTTAAGGATCGTCTTAGAAAACAGCAGATTGTTGTAACAGGCGTGAAGGAGAAAGGCAGGGAGTTTGCTCTCCCCAAGTTCGGTGGCGGCATCAGCCAGAAAGAAATCTCCATTTTCACGCGGCAGTTTTCTGTTATGATAGATTCAGGCCTTCCTCTTGTTCAGGCAATTGAAATCCTGGCAGCCCAGAATGACAACCCCAACTTTCAGAAAGTCCTTTTCGCAATCAGGACAGATGTTGAAAGCGGAGCAAGCCTTTCGGAAGCCATGTCCAAACAATCCAAGGTTTTTGATCCGCTTTACTGCAACCTCATTGCCGCAGGAGAGGCTGGTGGTATTCTCGACACAATTCTCCGGAGACTGGCAGCTTATATTGAAAAAAATGTCAAACTCAAAGCGGCTGTCAAATCAGCTCTTGTTTACCCTGTTTCCGTTATGACTATTGCTGTGGTCGTGGTGTGGGTAATTCTGACATTTGTTATTCCCACATTTTCAGCTCTTTTTGAAGGTCTTGGCGCAGAACTCCCGATGCCTACAAAGGTTACAATATACGCGAGTAAATTTCTGGCTCACTGGGGATGGTTGGTGATTATTGGAATCATTACTATAATTGTTCTTCTGACGCGTTACCACAAAACATACAAAGGAAAACGCGTTCTGGACAATATTCTTCTTAAGTCACCCGTTTTCGGACCCCTTATGCGGAAAATAGGCGTTGCCAGATTCTGCAGGACACTCAGCACTCTTACGGCAAGCGGTGTCGCAATTCTTGAAGGCTTGAGCATCACTGCCAAAACAGCAGGAAATTCAATCATTGAAGATGCCATTATGTCCACAAGAAAGAGTGTTGAGGAAGGAAAAACAATCGCAGAACCTCTTGCTGAAACCAAGCAGTTCCCTGAAATGGTCACCCAGATGATATCTGTAGGTGAAAAAACAGGCGCTCTGGATTCAATGCTCGGGAAAATAGCTGACTTCTATGAAGACGAAGTGGATGAGGCTGTGGAAAACCTTATGGCCCTCATTGAACCTGTCATGATCGTTTTTCTGGGAACCGTCATCGGCGGGATTGTTATCTCGATGTACATGCCCATGTTCAAGCTTATTCAGGACATTGGCTAGACAAGAAATATAGGATTAAAAAAAGCGGGGAACCTCCCCGCTTTTTCTTTTCTGTCATGTATGTAGAAGAAGCCTTCAGAAAATATGTAAACTGGATGATGGCCCTCAGGGCTGTAATTGCATTGACGATGTTTTTGTCAGCACTTATTATCCAGTTCCTCACAGACACAGATTCCCCTCTGATTGTGCCCCTTATACGGGTCGTTACCGCAATCTTTGCTTTGACGCTCATCTACGCTGTTCTATCCATCAAATTCGGGAACAGCAGAATTTTCGCCTTCATCCAGATAACAGGCGATGTCCTTACAATTACAGCATTTGTGACACTTACCGGAGGAACCAGCAGTTCATTTTCTTTTCTTTACATGATAGCCATAATAACGGCAAGCACATTGCTGTACAGAAAGGGCGCTATTTACACCGCAGCGATAAGTTCTATTTGTTATGGAACACTTATTAATCTGATATATTACAGCAAACTCCCTGCAATCCCTTATGTCGGCATACTTAAAAGCAGTATTTCAGTTGACCGAATATTCTATAATCTCGTAGTGAATATAGGAGGTTTTTTTGTTGTCGCAATCCTAAGCAGCAGACTTTCGCTCCATATCAAGATAAGAGATGAACAACTGAAAAGCCAGAGCCAGGATCTTGCCAACCTGATGAATCTACACCGGGATGTAATAAACAGTACACCTAGCGGGATTTCAACTGTTGATATGAACAAAGTCATAACCTTCATGAACCCGAGAGGAAAGCAAATACTGAATCTCGACGGCAACCCCGTCGGCGAGGATATCTGCGGTTTTATTCCGTTTAAAGAGGATGCCTTTAAATTTAAAGAAGACAACTCAGCAAGTCCAATGGAAAGGTACGAGATTTCGCTGGGAAATCTGTTCAATGAAACCCAGCACTTGGGCATAACAATTTCAGCTCTGAAAAATACTGACGGTATTCAGACAGGCTTTCTTGTTATATTCCAGGACCTTACCGAAATAAAGGAACTTGAGAGGGAGCTCAGGATAAAAGACCGGATGGCTGCCCTTGGTGAAATGGCCGCCGGCCTTGCACATGAAATCAGAAACCCTTTGGCTTCAATGAAAGGATCCGTGCAGGTTCTTCAGAAAGACCTGAAGCTCAAAGGTGACAACAAACAGCTTTTGGACATAATTGTCAAGGAATCGCTCCGACTGAACGAAACTATTGGGGATTTTCTGAACTACGCAAAAGGAAGTAATTTCAAACCGGAAAGAATAAATCTGTCAGCCCTTTTCCGGGAGTCCCTTCCTCTGCTGAAGCATAATGAGTATTTTTCGGATCGGCACGAACTGAAACTCGAATGTCCTGATCAGGATATAATTGTTTTAGCGGACTCTCATCAGATAAAGCAGCTTATATGGAACTTATCCCTAAATGCCTTTCAGGCAATGCCTCAGCAAGGCTATCTTCAAATCACCCTTGAACCGTCACTTGAAAAAGGGATTGTAAGAATAATTTTCAAAGATACGGGAAAAGGCATTCCCGCTGATGACATAAGCCATATTTTTCAGCCATTCAAATCATCAAATGATAAAGGAACCGGCCTCGGCCTATCAATAGTTTACAGGATTGTAAATGATCATGGAGGAACAATTAAGGTTAACAGCAGGGAGGGCGCAGGAACAATGTTTGAAATAGTTCTCCCAATATCCTCAAAAGCAAAGGAAGCAGTTGATGATCTCAGGTAAATTCAGAATTCTTGTTGTTGATGATGAAAGAAGCATGAGAGACTGGATATCAATTTTCCTTAAGAAGGAAGGTTACAGAGTGGATACTGCTGAAAACGGAGAGTCAGCAGAAGAAATAATGAACAAAGTCGTTTACGATCTGGTTATTTCAGATGTAAAAATGCCCGGAATTTCCGGAATTGATCTCCTGCGCCAAGGGATGAAGGTATGCCCTGACACTATTTTCATTATGATAACAGCTTATTCCGAAACTGAAATCGCTGTGGAAGCACTTAAAATAGGGGCTGCTGACTATGTTATCAAGCCTTTCGACCTTGACGAATTCAAGATCATTATTGAAAACGCGCTGGAGAAAAGAAAACTGGAGAAAGAAAATGTTTTTCTCAAACAGGAGCTTTTTGACAACAGCAGATTTGAGAACATTATCGGGAAAAGCGCAAAAATCAGAGAAGTCTTTTCTATGGTCAGAAGGGTCGTTTCAACTAACAGCACAGTTCTGGTAACAGGAGAAAGCGGCACAGGGAAAGAACTCATAGCCAGAGCAATCCATTTCAACAGCAGCAACGCGCAATCTCCCTTCATCTCGATAAATTGCGGAGCGATGCCTGAAAATCTTCTTGAAAGTGAGCTGTTCGGGCACATAAAAGGTTCTTTTACCGGAGCAGTAACAAACAAGAAGGGACTTTTCGAAGAAGCCGAGAACGGCACGATATTTCTGGATGAGATCAGCGAAACTTCATCAACAATGCAGGTAAAACTGCTCCGGGTACTTCAGGAAAAAACCATAAGAAGAGTTGGTGGAAATGAGGAGATAAAGGTAAATGCGAGAGTAATTGCCGCAACAAACAGCAACATTGAGGAAATGGTAGCCAACGGCGAATTCAGGGAAGACCTTTTCTACAGGATTAATGTCATACCGATACAAATCCCCCCCCTGAGGGAAAGAACAGGAGATATTGTGCTTCTAGCAGAACACTTTCTTAATAAATTCAGTTCGAGAATGGGCAAAGAGATAAAAAGCATATCAGAACCAGCGATGGATATTCTTTGCCGTTATAACTGGCCAGGAAATGTCAGAGAACTTGAGAATGTTATGGAACGCGCAGTAGCCCTCGAACCTTCATCGGTTGTGCTGCCTGAAAGACTTCCTGATAAAATAAGAAACTATTCACCGCTTTCAGAAAAACTGAAAGGAACCACAGATGTTAAGATCCCTGAAACAGGCTTCAATCTTCAGTTCCACATTGAAAACATTGAATGTGGATATCTTAAAAGAGCTCTCATACAGACCGGAGGGAACAAAAAAGAGGCTGCGGATATGCTCGGACTCTCCATGCGGTCTCTCAGGTATCTTATCAAGAAATACTGCATTGAAATCTAAGATCAGCCGGGGAAAAGGTTGTCCGTGGAATGGTTTATTTTCACATCACCGGGAATTACAAGTTTAAAAATACCATCACGAAGTTCGCTGTTGATCTCAATCGACGAAAAGCGGAAAACGGTAATATCCCCGTCCCCTTCAATATACTCAAGCTGCACGGGAAGGTAAGATTTCATATCAATCCACATTCTTATAAGTTTCAGTTTCTTTTCAACCCGCTTCTTTGTCGGGTCGAGCTTCAGAAGATAAGTTCCCTTCATTCTGTTTTCCGTAACAAGTTCAATATCAAATACATCGTTCAGAACCTCCACTGACTGTCCGATACCTAGATACTTCATAATCCTCTTCCGGTAGCGTTTGATATTGATCACATCGGCAGTTTTAAATTCAGGATAGTAACTTGTAAGGGAGTCCCCGTTCATAAGAAGATATGCTTCGGAAGGCACAGTATATTCCCATAAAAATTTATCCGGTTTACTGTAATAGAATTTTCCTTTGGATTCTGTCGGTTCTTCAAGCAGGGAAAGAGTTTTCACCTGAACAAAATCCGCGGCAATTGAATTTGCATCTTTCTGTGCGCTGTCAAATCCCTTCAGAATCTCATTAAGTTCATCATTATCAACCGAAAAAACGCTGGACGAAACGAGCATTATTGTAGTAGCAATTATTAGTAAAACTGATTTTCTCATATCCTTTCTCCGCCTTTGACACTTATACGAGACCAATTCATGTGATGTCTATTTTGCGCTTCCTCTGATTTTTATATATACGGCGTATATCGCATAGAATCCCATTATACCTTCCGCTTTTAAAATCCGGAAATCCCCACTCAAGGGACCGGAAAACACCTTTCTCATAAAGAAGAGTCATATCCGCCCAAACCCCTTTCTTCAAATATATCTTCTGACCTCCCATCTTTTTTGATGCCAGCACAACCTTGTAGTAATCCATATATCCAGGATCAATGTTCACTTTCCTCCCTTTTCGGTCAGAATAATTCAACTCAATTTGATCCGTTCTTATCTTGATGCAGGCGATATCCTGCGGGAAAATAAGTCTTTCAAATGAAAGGAAGACCCTCCTTAAATCCACGCCCATTTCAGCTTCATAATAATCGGTCACATCAAAAGGATAACACCCGCTTTGCAGATCTACAGGTCCATACTCTGTTTCAAGAGCAGAAACAACTTCTTCGTCCAGTTTTTCACCTGAGAATATAATCCCTGCAAAGAGCTTTACTTTGTCCGGCTGCATTCCCTTCTCCTGCATCAGTCCCTTTCTCCACAAGCATAAACCTTCAACTTTCTGCCGTGTTCTTCTTCAAGGATTCTCAAAGCCCTGAGAACCAACTCGGATGAGATTCCAAATATTTTTTCAAGTTTGTGATGGTAATCATTTTTTATCTTCAGGGTTTTCTTCCCCCATGCTCCAGCCGTTCTGAAATAATCATTTCTCAGATAAAGCTGCTCACCATTCCTGAAACCCGTCACTACAATCGAATGCATCATTGCCATCGAAAAAGAATCTCTCCAGTAGCGTTCGAATTCGGATTCACCGACTTCTGCTGTTTTCAGAACATACCTCTGCTTCTCCCCTTCAGCGTCCGCAGTGAAAACAGCAAACCTTCCCCTCTCTGCCGGCTTTATGATAACAGAACCGCTCCGAGTTTTAATTTCCGACCCCGCTTCTCCTGACAGTTCCACAGGTCTGAAAATGAGATAACCAGGATCAATCAGCAGCTCCTTCCCTCTGAGCCTGACCATAAGAGCACAATGGATGTTCTCGCCATGGTTCATATCTGCCATTACCGGCCTTGACTCATATCCGAAGTTCCTGAGTATCTCCATAAATGTGTATGTGAGTGAAAAACATGTCCCTCCGCTTGAAAATCTTTCAAAATCATCCAGCACCCTTCCAGGCATTCGGAACTTACCGTCGGTCTCTCCATGTTCCGAACCAGCGATTATCTTGGTGATATTCTCATATGGGAGGCGGCTGAACTCGCAGGCGATCTTCTCAAGATGCTCCGGAGAATGAGATTCCCTTCTCAGCCCTAAACGGTCTATAAATGACTGAACAATTCGGTCCGTCAAAAAACTATATCCGCCTTTCTTCCGCACCGCAAGCACTTCCCGCCGGAAATTCCTGAAACCTCAGTATGATAGAAATTTCTTCTTATTAGAACATTCCCGCAACCCGGGCAGACCGTGCAGGAACCCTTTTCCGACACGATATTTCCCGCATAAACATAATCAAGATATTCCCCGGCTATCAAAAGCGCCCTCTCAACCGTACCCAGCGGAGTGGAAGGATTTCGCAGCTTAAATTTTGGTGAATAAGCGGAAAAATGAACCGGGATCAACCTGTCAACAGAGGATATAAATTCCGCCAAATCCCTTATTTCATCATCGCTGTCATTCTCCCCCGGAATGAGTAGGTTTGTTATCTCCACATGCGTCTGTTCGTGAGAAGCCGCTATGTTCCTTTTAACGGTCTCTAACTCCCCCCCGCAGAGTTTCCGGTAAAAATCAGGATTGAATGACTTCAGATCAATATTCATTGCGTCAATAAACGGCAGCAGCTCTGCGAGAGGTTCCTCATTAATATAACCGTTTGTCACCAGCACATTTGAAAACCCTCTCTCATGAACAGCAGGACATACATCCATCAGGAACTCCCACCATATAAGCGGTTCGGTGTATGTATATGCTATCCCGCATGACTTACTCTCCACAGCAGCATCCGCAAGCTGTTCTGCGGAAACTTCCTGTGTTTGAATCCTCTCCTGAGATATCTGCCAGTTCTGGCAGAAAGAGCATGAAAGGTTGCATCCGTTGGGGCCGGTAGATAGTATTGTCGAACCCGGTTTGAAATGATAAAGAGGTTTCTTCTCTATAGGGTCGATAGCAACTGATGCTGCTTCACCGTAGTTAACAGCGTATAGCACGCTATTTATATTCTTTCTGCCAAAGCACTTCCCTGTCTCATCTTCTGAAAGACTACATTTCAACGGACATAAAAGGCACCGCGTTTTTAATCCTTCGGTTTTGAAATACTTCGCTTTTATCACTTGATCTCTCCAGAAAACACAGGATTATATGTCCTGCGAAGACTACTGTCAAAGCCTTCTTCAATGAACTTAAATTGACATATATCCGGCGCAATGCTAGTATTCTGCCTTAGGTCAAAATCATAAATACTATGTTAAAACAACTATCTATCCGAAATATTGCTGTTATCAAGGAAGCATCCATGAACTTCGGCCAGGGATTTACTGTACTGACGGGCGAAACAGGTGCGGGCAAATCCATCATCTTTGGATCGCTCAACCTCATGCTGGGCGGAAGAGCTTTCACCGACAGCATACGGTCCGGTGAAGAGAATGCTTCCGTTGAAGCTGTGTTTTCAGCAGATAAGGCAACATGTTCCATTCTTCAGGAGATGGGTATTGAATGCTGCGATGAAATCATCTTCAGAAGAAATATCTCCGCTGCCGGGCAGAACAAATGTTATATCAACAACTGCTCCTCGACTTTGTCGGCAATGAACAAAGCAGCTTCGTCTCTTTTTGACATACATGGACAGCATCAGCACCAGACCCTGCTTGATCCGGCAAGGCATCTTGATTTTGTGGACATCTATATCGGCGGGGAGGAACTTCGTTCAGAGGTCTCCTGCCTTTATTCAGAAATCAGAACACTCGAGCAGCAGCTTGAAAAGCTGAACGAGAATGAAATGGAACGGGCCCGCAGAACTGATCTTCTGAAGTTCCAGATTGACGAGATAAGAAAGTCCGGTTTCAGGAACGGGGATGAGGAGAAGCTGGAAGCGGAAAAGAACATTCTTGTTAACGCTGAAAGATTCAACAGCCTCGTTTCAGAAAGTCTTGAAATACTTCACGAGTCAGACCGCTCAGTTCTTTCATACCTTAAGACGCTGAACACAAATTTAAGCAAATTAAGCGACATTGACAGCGAATTTTCCGGACTGACCAAAGCCATTAGTTCTTCCGTTTACAGCCTGGAAGATGTTCTTTTTGCCTTGCGGAACAGGTCGGAGGCAGTGGAGTTCAGCCCTGAAAAGCTGGAAGATGTTGAAACCTCTCTTTCTCGGATAGCCAATCTCAAACGGAAATACGGCAATAACCTTTCAGATGTTCTTGCACATGCTGAGAAATGTGAAGAGGAATTAAATGCCATTGAAGACCGCGACAATTTGGCAGAGCATTCGAAAGATGAACTGGAGAACCTTTACAGAACCTTCGAAGAAAAAGCGTCCATTCTGTCCGGAGAAAGAAAAGCAGCATCAGAGCAGCTTAAGAAAGCTGTGGAGAAGGAACTGGCGGAGCTTTCATTTTCCGGGGCGTCGTTTTCGATACGGTTCTCCTTCAAAGAGGACGGGAATAGCCGTGTTCTTGCGGACGGAATACCCGTAAGGTTCAGCGAAACAGGCTTTGACTCCGTTGAATTTTATATTTCCCCGAATGTGGGAGAAGACGAGAAACCTCTTGCCAGAACAGCGTCAGGAGGCGAGCTTTCAAGAATAATGCTCGCCCTGAAGACTGTCATTCTGGAAAAGGATGACAGCAAAACCCTTGTTTTTGATGAGGTTGACAGCGGCATAGGAGGAAAGGAAGCAGAAACCGTCGGAGAAAAACTTAAAAATCTTTCCCGCCTGCATCAGGTGATATGTATCACGCACCTGCCTCAGATAGCCAGTTTTGCTGACTTCCATTTACGGATAAGGAAAGAAGAAAGGGACGGACGCACCTTTACCGAAGTGGCAGAACTGGGCTATAATGAGCGGGTAACTGAACTTGCCCGCATGCTGGGAGGGAAGGAAATCTCAGAAACTGCTGTCATGCACGCGGGGGAGATGCTTAAAACTGAAAGGGGAAACAAACATTGTCGGACAAAATAGCAGTTTATCCCGGATCCTTTGATCCAGTAACAAACGGCCACATTGACATCATAAAAAGATCATCCAGGATTTTCTCAAAAGTAATAGTAGCTATACTTAACAACTATGAAAAAGTACCGCTCTTCACCGTTGAAGAGAGAATTGATCTTATCCGCAAAGCCCTGTGTACAGACAAGGGGATTGAGATAACATCCTTTGACGGGCTTCTTGTGGATTTCGCAGCCAGCGTCAAGGCAAGAATAATAGTCAGGGGACTCAGGGAAGTCTCGGACTTCGAGTATGAATTCCAGATGGCACTCATGAACAGAAGGCTCAATGAATCCATTGAAACAGTATTCATGATGCCGAAGGCTGAGTATAGCTACCTAAGCTCCAGCGTAATAAGGGAAATTGCGTCTCTAAACGGGAATATTAAAGGGCTGGTGCCTGAAAATGTCAGGGAAGCCCTTCTTAAAACTCTGAACCAAAAGTAAAGGCAGGATAACAAATGATGGAAGAATATTTCGAGCAGCTGAAGGAAATGAGAGACAGGATTGAGGATATGCGGAGGTATCTTTGACCTTGAACCTAAAAAAGCCAGAATAGAAGAACTGGATAAGATAATGAGCGCTCCAGGATTCTGGGAGGACGCTGAAAAAACAAAAACTGTCGCGAGAGAGAGAAGCGCTCTTCTCAGAGCTGTTGACGAGTATGAGCATCTCATTTCAGCTTTTGAGGAAAGCGAAACATATCTTGAACTGATGAAGGAAGGGGAAGCCGGGCTCGAGGCTGAACTGAAATCATCGTTTTTAAATCTCGAAAAAAAGCTGTCTCAAATGGAAGTTCTGAACATGCTGAGCGGCGAATACGACATAAACAATGCCATTCTTTCCATAAATTCCGGAGCGGGCGGCACCGAATCAATGGACTGGGCACACATGCTCTTCAGAATGTATACAAGATGGTGCGAGAAGGAAGGCCACACCGTCAAGGTTCTCGACTATCAACCCGGGGAGGAGGCGGGAATTAAATCCGTCACAATATCAGTTGAAGGAGACTATGCGTACGGATACCTGAAAGCTGAGAACGGAATCCACCGGCTGGTCAGGATTTCCCCGTTTGACGCGAATGCCAGAAGGCACACATCCTTCGCCGCAGTTTATTCCGTTCCGGAAATAGATGATGACATTGAGATTGAGATAAACGACAAGGATTTGAGAATAGACACCTACCGCTCAAGCGGAGCTGGCGGTCAGCATGTAAATGTTACAGATTCCGCAGTCAGAATAACCCATTTACCAACAGGAATTGTAGTAAGCTGCCAGAACGAAAGATCGCAGCACAAAAACAAGGATGTCGCCATGAAGGTCCTCAAGGCAAGGCTTTACGAACATGAGCTCCAGAAAAAAGATGCCGAGCGGAAAAAGGAAGAGGATGCCAAAATGGATATTGCATGGGGAAGCCAGATCCGTTCTTATGTTCTGCATCCTTACCGGATGATAAAAGATCACCGCACCAAAGTTGAAGTCGGAAATGTTGACCGCATCCTTGACGGTGACCTGAATGAATTCATGGAAGCCTTTCTCCTTATGAGAAAAAAGAATGATTGATAATTCGGCTTATATTACAATCTTAAGAAAGAAGATAGACAACCTGAATCTTGAGTTGCTCCAAATGCTTAATAAAAGGCTCAGTCTCACAGCTGCTATCCTGAAAATTAAAAACAGCATGGGAGAAGATTTTCATGATCCTGTCCGTGAGAAAGAAATGCTGGAGAGGCTTCTTAACGAAAATAAAGGCCCATTGAAAAAAGAAGACCTGGAAAAGATATTCAGCCTGATCTTCAAAACCGCCCTTGATTACACTGAAAAAGAAGAATCGTCGTCCTAACTAAGATTCTTGATAAACTGGTCTTCGTTCAGAACCTTAATCCTCAATTCTTCGGCTTTCTTCAGCTTTGATCCCGCTTTTTCCCCTGCGACTACGAAATCTGTTTTTGAAGTAACAAAAGATGTCACCCGGCCTCCCCGTTTTTCAATTTCCTCTTTTGCTTCTTGGCGGGTCATTTTCTGGAGAGTGCCGGTGAGAACTAAGATTTTGCCGCTGAAAAGCAGGTTATTTTCCTGAACATCATCAGTTAATGCTGTTGAAATAAAATTTACCCCCTTCGCTCTCAGGGATTCCAGCATTTCCCTATTGTGAAGATCGGAGAAGAATGACACAACACTTCCTGCCATTACAGGGCCGATTTCGTGGATTTCATTCAACTCATCTTCCCCTGCACTCATAAGCTTATCCATTGAACCAAAATGCTTTGCCAGTATCTTTCCCGCCCGTTCTCCCACATGCCTTATCCCGAGAGCGAATATAAGCCTTGAAAGATCATTGTTCCTGCTCTTTTCAATTTCATCAAGAAGATTTGAGGCAGACTTATCACCCATCCTTTCCAGCCCGGCAATATCAATGAGCCTGAGCTCATAAAGCGAAGCAATTCCCGGCACCAGCTTTCTGTCCGCAAGCTGATCCACAATGGCAGGGCCCATTCCTTCTATATTCATGGCGTTTCTTGACGCGAAATGTAAAAGCGACTGCTTCAGTTTGGCAGGACATTCCGCCCCGACGCATCTGCTGACAGCTTCTCCATCCTCCCTGAACACTTCCGAACCGCACATCGGACATCGGGACGGCATGATGAATCCCGGAGCACCGGTTTTCCTTTTTTCAACGATAACCTTAACCACCTTCGGAATAACATCTCCGCCCTTCTCTATCAGGACAGTGTCCCCGAGGCGGATATCCTTCCTTCGTATCTCATCTTCGTTGTGCAGGGTTGCCCTTTTTATCGTAGAGCCTGCGAGTTCAACCGGTTCCAGTTCCGCAACCGGGGTCAGCGCTCCGGTTCTTCCTACCTGTACTGATATTTCTTTTATTATTGTTGTCGCCTGCTTTGCTGCAAATTTATAAGCTGTCGCCCATCGAGGGGCTTTTGAAGTTTCTCCCGCCGCCTTCTGCAGTTCCAGTGAATCCAGTTTTATTACAACTCCGTCAATATCATAGCTCAGCTTCTCGCGGAAATTCTCAATATCCCGCAGATAAGCGAATACCTGATCCAGAGAAGCGCATTTTCTGATATTTTCATTTACCTTGAACCCCCTGTCTTTCAGGAACATAAGATTCTCCCAGTGGGTTGACGCAATATCCTCTTCGGCAATGACCGAATAAACAAAAATATCAAGGTTCCTTTTTGCGGCAAGTTTCGGATCGAGAAGCCTCATTGAACCGGCAGCAGCATTTCTCGGATTGGCAAAAGGTTCCTCACCTCGATTCAGACGGGAGTCGTTCAGCTTTTCGAAAGAACCTGTCGGAATAAAAATTTCACCTCTTACCTCAAAAGGATACCCAGTTCCTTTGACTTTAAGAGGCAGAGACCTTATGGTTTTAGCGTTCTCCGTAACGATGTCCCCCCTAAATCCGTCCCCTCTTGTGACAGCTGACATAAGCCGCCCGTCCTTGCCATATCTGAGTGCGATGCTCAACCCGTCAATCTTCAGTTCCGCAACATAATTAAAGTCATCCCTTCCCAGAAGCTTCACCAGCCTCTTATGGAAATTCTCAATCTCCTCAAGGCTGAAACAGTTGTCAAGGCTGAGCATCGGAACAGAATGCACCGCAGACTCAAATCCTTCAACGGGTCTTCCCCCAACTCTCTTTGTCGGGGAAAGGGGATCATCGAACTGCGGGAATTTCTCTTCAAGCTCCGTCAGCCTTCTTTCCAGAGCGTCATATTCAGAATCGGAAATAACAGGACTATTGTCAACATAGTAAAGTTTCTGGTGGCGGGCAATCTCCTCCCTGAGTTTCAGAATTTCCTGCTCTGCCAGCTCAGGGAGCATCAACTTGCCTACCCTGCTTGAGCATAACGAGCTCCTCTATCTTCTTTTCGGTTGGAGCTATCAGATCTTTTCCAGGCTGATAGAAACTTCTGACGGCATAAAGTGAAGCAAGCAGTTCTCTGTAAGCATGAAGAGCATCCTCATATTTGCCCTGCTGTTCCATGGAATCCCCAAGACGCCGGAGCGCGTTTCTCGACTTCGCAACATAAGGGTTGAACGGGAAATAAGTTTTCGCGGAATCACCATACCACAAAGCAGCAGTGTAGAAATCCCCTTTCTCTTCACATTCAAGGCCCTTGTTATAAAACTTGCCGCCCATATAATACAACCGCGTCGGCCAGACAACGAGCAGCATGATGAGAACAACAGCGATCAGAGGTAAATGTTTCTTCATATCAGAACAAAATCCCTTTCAGATGCTGTAATTTACTATATTGAAAGAGAAATTACAATGCTGGGGTTGTTGTAATTAAGGACAGTCTGCCCCCGTCCTCTCAACAGAATCTGAATCAGCTCCCATGTTATCTCCGCAGGAATTCTCCACTCTTACAAAATAGTAATACCCTGAAACCGGAACTGCAGGATCGTTCGCTGTCAAGTCAGTATCATCCGATTCGATACAGACTGCTGCTGAAAAATCTGATGGGGTTGTGCTTCTTAGTACATCATAAACAGGGGTTGTGCATCCAGGTTCAAAAGGAGCAGTCCATGTAAATGTTGATTTATCAGAAGCGATCATCAGGGCTAAAGCTTCAGAAGGTATTGACCAGTTATCACTGTCATAAGGTGCACAGTCTTCTGAATCACCAACGCCATCACTGTCAGTATCAATGTCAACACTAAAACTCCAACAATCAGACCATGAGGATGTTCCACAGCTGTTATTTGAACGAACTCTCCAATAGTATGTGCCTCCATCTGTCAATCCCGTCATAAACTGTGAAGTGCCTGTTATATTCCCGGAAGCTATGATTGCACCACCACAGTTTGAATCAGAAACTTCATAGTCGTATGATTCTGCATCTGTGACCGAATTCCAGGAGATTGTTGCAGAATCAGTCCCTGGAGGATAAAGACTACTATTTAAAGGTGACTGTTTCAACGGAACTGAAGCCAAACCGTAACTATAAATTCCTCCGTGATCATGCTCTCCACTTCCACCCCAGATAAACATCTCTGAGCCTGTCCAAACTGCAAGATGCATTTCACGAGCAGTTGGTACATTTACCATTGATGTTGCTTTCCAAGTATCCTCAAGAGGGTTATATATACCACCAGTATTATAACAATCTATATAAGGGTCAGACCCACCCCAAACAATCATCTCCGTTCCTGTCCATACAGCAGAATGACCCATGCGAGCTAAAGGGGCATCTAGCAACGACGTTGCAGTCCATATGTCCGTTAAAGGATTATATCGCCCTCCTGAATCAAATAGTGTTATGGAAGGGAATTCTACTCCACCCCAAACAATCATTTCTGTTCCAGTCCATACTGCTGCATAAAGAGTACGTTCTTGAGGGCAGTTTAATGTGGACATAGTCGCCCATGTGTCGCTAACAGGATTATAGCGCGCTCCTGTATTAACTACTGAAGAAGGTCCATCCTCCCCACCCCAGATAATCATCTCTGTTCCTGTCCATACTGCAGAATGATTAACTCGTTCTGAAGGAGCATCAACCTTTGATATAGCTGACCAGATATCCAGTATTGAGTTGTACTTACCTTCAGTCCCTCCCCCCCAGACAATCATATCTGAGCCTGTCCAGATTGCTGTGTAACCACTCCCCCCAGATGGAGCATCTACTAAAGATGTTGCAATCCAGCTATCTGCTACAGAGTCGTATCGCCCTCCTGAATTTAGCGCTATATAGGAATCAGGGTCATATCCTCCCCAAATAATCATTTCTGTACCTGTCCAAATTGCTGAACAGCTTAGGCGCGATGAAGGTGCATTAGTTGTTGATAATACTGTCCAGCTATCTGTTGCAAGGTTGTACTTTACTCCATGATTTGGCTCAATTCCATAATCTGTGTCTTTTCCCCAGATTATCAACTCTGCTCCTGTCCACACAGCAGCTAGATTAGATAATGGGGGAACTACCATTGTAATCCATGAGTCCGTTTCAGGATTGTATCGAGCACCAGAATTTAGATATAAATCACTATCAATCTGCCCTCCCCAGACAATCATTTCCGCTTCTGTCCACACAGCTGTGTGATAATAGCGTCCAGATGGCTCACCTGTTAATGATGTTGCAGTCCAGCTATCTGTAGCCGGGTTATAGCGTCCTCCAGTGTTAAGATGATTTGGAGAAATGTTTACAAATCCTCCCCAAATAACCATTTCTGAGCCTGTCCAAACCGCAGTGTGATAAATGCGTCCAGATGGAGCATCTGTTAACGATGTCATAGCCCAGCTATCTGTATCCGGGTCATAACGGCCTCCTGTGTTCAGATATGAATTACCTCCCCATACAATCATCTCCGTTCCTGTCCACACTGCTGTGTGTCTATCACGAGCAATTGGTGCACCTGTTAACGATGTGGTCGTCCAGCTATCTGATGTAGGGTCATAACGCCCTCCTGTATTTGTATAACTTCCGTCATTTCCACCCCAGACAATCATCTCTGTTTCTGTCCATACAGCAGTATGCCTTGTACGAGCAGACGGTGCACCTGTTACTGATGTTGCTGTCCAGCTGTCTGTGGTTGGGTCATATCGCCCTCCTGTATTCGTAACAGGGTTGGCACCTCCCCATACAACCATCTCTGTTCCTGTCCACACAGCTGTGTGATACCCGCGCGCAGCTGGTACACCTGTCAATGATGTGGCCGTCCAAGTGTCTGTATCCGGGTCATACCGGCCTCCTGTGTTGAGATATAAGCTGCCATCATATCCTCCCCAGACAATCATTTCCGTTCCTGTCCAGACAGCAGTATGAAGATAGCGTCCTGCAGGAGCATCCGTCGATGTCATCAAGGTCCAGCAGTCTGTTGCTGTGTCATATCGACCTCCTGTGTTACAATAATTAAAAGAGTCATTTTTCCCTCCCCAGACAATCATCTCCGTTCCTGTCCAGACAGTTGAATGTCTTGCACGAGGGGAGGCTGGATATCCGATTTTTGTCCACTCTTCTGTGCATCCTTCCATAGGTGTCAACTCACCGGTTACTACCGGCAGGATGTATGTATATAATGACTTTTCTTCTGTTCCTAGGATTTTCATATTTTTAATTATCATCTGAAACCATTCGTCAAAAGGTATTTTAGCTATATACAGGCTTTCTACATTCATCAAGTCTGGAGCAGACTGTATTTCAGCGTATGAAAGCCTTTCGATAATAAATCCTCCTTCTGTCTCCCGGAAAAGTCCCTTTTCCTCGGCATTCAGAATCTCTTCATATCTCCGTATGAAGGTATCAGGGTCAAGTTCAATCGCAGTATTATTTTCTGCCTGTCTAATGTTTTCTTTATCTGTTTTTTTACTTGTATAGACTGACTTGATATACTGCACTCCGTCTTCTTTCACTGACTCCCAGTTAGGCATATTCGCAGCCAAATCCCATATTTTATCAGTTTTTTCTTTTTCTTTTTTATGTATTGTGGCATCAAAGGAATACCAGTTATGAGCAAGTCTTGATACAAGGTTCTGCCGGGCAAGCGTTTCAGCAATCAGCTTTGGGTCATTGTTCAGGGCTTCAAATAATGCATTGAGGACATCCGGGTTTTTCGTACCTAATGCCATCCTGTCCAATTCTCTCTGGAGCTGAGCTGCGGTTACAGGTCGTTTCCAAACATGTTCAAGAAGCCCCGAATACGCCATGTATTTATCCACTTTCTTCTTCAGGATTTCATCTGTGATTTTTTCTTCAAAGGGCTTTATCTCTGTCTGCGGGGAAGTCCTTTTGGTATAGGCAGCACGCTGGTCGTAATATACTTTTTCTATAGCTCGCTGTGCATCAATTCGCTGCTGGTATGTTATCTGACCATTGGCATCATCTGCAGAAGGGAGAAAGACAATAAAAGAAAGCAGCAGGAAGAAAGAACCAATCTTTAATAGCAGGCATTTACCTCTGAAATCCATATCCAACCTCCATAAGGAAGAAAAAACGAGCCGTGTGACTTAAACCCGCTGAGATTTCATATTATGGCAGTATATAACCAAGAGAGGTTTCAATCAAGCTTCTTTTTCATTGCATCACCAGCCCCCGTATTCTACCTGATCAAGTTGGAAAATCTAAAACTCCTCCAGCCCTTTCCGGGTGACTGTAAAACTCTTCCCCTCTCTTTTCAGGAACTCCTGGTGCCGGAGCTGATAGTAACAGTTGCTGGGGTTTTTTATGACAGGGAGCCTGCTGTCTTCAAGGGTTCTACTTCCCATCCCCGGCGAAGAACATCCGGTTCTCTTTGCTCTGCCCATAGGTCTGCTTCTGAATAAGCTCGATTATTTTCTTCTTGTCGCTCGCGGACATCTCCCTGAATATAATCCCGTAGCCCCTTGCGCCGCCGAACCCTTCGCGATGGCTTCTCACCACCCTGCCTTTTATGTTTATATTTTCCCTGCTTGTGGTGAGAAAGAAACTTAGATTGACATCCTTCCCGGTCACGAATTTGGTTTTGGACTCTATCATCATCCCTGTTTCGCTGAGGTTGACGCTCGTCCCGAATACATAAGCGCTGTCCTTCCCCCCTTCAGGCATCACCTTAACAAGTATGCGGTAGGTGATCCTGGGCGCGATAGCGATTAGCTTCTCCACCTTGTACTGGAGTTCGTTCGTGTCTATCGGTTTAATAATGAAATCATTGCAACCTGCCCTGAAGCAGGCTTCCTTATCTTCACCCTTCTGAGAAACGGTGATCATGATTACCGAGATGTCTCTCGTAGGCTCATTTCTGCGGAGTTCACGGCAGAAATCCGCACCGGAGCCATCGGGTAGGTAAAGGTCAAGCAGGATAAGGTCGGGCTTTTCTTCGGCAACGATCCGGCGGGCGGATTCAAGGTCTTTAGCCCTGAGAAAGATATAACATTCCGGTCCAAGAATACCTTCCTCTATCCCTGAAACAATATCAGAATCATCAACCGACAGTATCTTTTTTCTCTTCTCGTTCAAAATCATACCCGTTAAAAGAACATTGTATCGTGTTAAAATGCACCATAATCGCAAACAATTATACCATTTTCCTTTAGCCAATAATAGAAAAAATTTCACAGAAGAATGGATAAAATGCATTTATTTCTATTAAATAATCTTCAAAAAGGGAAGATAAGAGGGGATCACGATCCTATCTTTTTCTGTGCTATAATTCGTTTTATGTCAGAAGTCTCCGTCATCATCCCGACTTACAATCGTGCCGAATTTCTCAAGTCTGCCGTTAAATCGGTAATGACACAGACTTACAGGAATTTCGAACTTATCTTAGTTGATGACGGTTCAACGGATAACACAGTAGAAGTTGTTAAAAGATTTACTGAAGCAAAATACATATATCAGAAAAACAAAGGGGTCAGCGCCGCCAGGAACACCGGAATAAAAGCTGCATCGGGAGAATATACAGCTTTTCTTGACTCGGATGATACATGGAAACCGGATAAGCTTGAAAAGCAGATTGAGTTTCATGAAGGTAACCCGGAATATCTCATTTCCCAGACTGATGAGGCATGGATAAGAAACGGCAAATGGGCTAACCCCATGAAAAAACATCGCAAATATCACGGGTGGATCTTCGAGAAATGCCTGCCCTTATGTATCGTAAGCCCGTCAGCAGTGATGATGAAGAAAGAGCTTTTCGATAAAACCGGATTGTTTGATGAATCCCTTCCTGCCTGTGAAGATTATGATCTCTGGCTCCGGATAAGCGCGTTTCATCCGATCGCGCTGATTGACGAGAAACTTATCGTCAAAAGGGGAGGGCACGGAGATCAGCTTTCTTCGTCCGTCCCGAATCTCGACAGATACAGGATAAAAGCCATTGAAAAAATCCTGTCGTATGATAACTTGAAGCCTGAATACCGGGCAGCCGCTCTGGAGGAACTTGAGATAAAGTGCCGCATCTACGCGCAGGGAGCGGAAAAAAGGGGAAAAACAGAGGAAGCAAGAGAATATGAAAAAATTCCTGAAAAATACACAATCAGTTAAGACAGCCGTTTCAGACATTGACACCTCAGGCGGATTCATCATGAGCGTATTCTTCGATACAGCAGCCCTTGAAAGATCCATAGCCGAAAACGGAGTAATCAATCCATTGATAATTGACAACCGGAACCGACTTCTTTCCGGCCTTCGGAGGATTGCTGTCTGTAAAGCGCTTAACATGAACCATGTCCCCTGCGTTACAGCGGAAGGCGACGAAAAGGAGATCTTCCGGGCGGTACTGCTTGAAAATCTCTCCCACCGGAGGTTCAATCATCTTGAAGCGGCACTTGTAATTAAAAAGCTGGGCAATTGGCTTGATGATAAAACCATAGTTTCCGAATATATGCCCTTGCTTGGTTACAGCAGTTCTCTCAAATTAATGAAAGCTCTTTCAGCCGTATTGTCTTTTGACAAAAAAGTTCAGCAGGCCCTCGCGGAAGAGGAACTTCTTCTCAGCGACATAACACTGCTCGGGAAGTTTGAAGAGAAAGACAGAGATCCGCTGGTATCAATCCTCCTTTCAATAAATGCCGGACTCAATGCCAGGAAGGAGATCCTGGAGAATCTTTTTGAAATATCAAGAAGAGATGACCTCTCTATCTCTGAAATACTTGAGAAGGTTCAGGCAGAAAACATCATCAACAATGAACAGCTTTCTCAGCCCGAAAAAACAGCCGCCCTCAGAAAAGCGGTCAAGCTGGAGAGATATCCTCTGCTTTCATCCCTTGAAGACAAATTAAGAGAAAATGTGAGCAACCTTAAACTTCCGCACGGAACTTCTGTTCAACCACCGGCTTTCTTTGAAGGGTCTGATTACAAGCTGACCGTTTCATTCAAAGATGAAAGCGAACTTGGCGAAAAGCTTGAGAAGATAAAGGATATAGGTAATGCAAAAATATTACCCGACCCGCATATTGATTGACCCCTCCGTATCAGAAGAACCCTTTGCTGAAAAGATCCTGTCCCGCTGCGGGAATATCCCCGTAATGGAGGCAACCCCGGAAAATCTGCCGACCGATCTTGAAGAGGGAAAGAAGACCCTCTTCATTACAAAAAACAGGGGCCGGTTCGTTAAACCCTGTCCGGCGACCCCGAAATACAACTGCTGTAATTACTATATTCTGGACTTCTGCGGTCATTGCGGAATGGACTGCACCTACTGTGTGCTTCAAAGCTATTTCAACAATCCCTACCTGTCTCTTTACGCAAACATGGAGGATATGAAGAATGATTTCAGAAAATTCTTTGTCCATAACCCCGAAGGATATTTCAGGATCGGAACAGGAGAATATACAGACAGTCTTCTTCTGGAACACATTACCGGCATTCACGCTGAGATTATCCCGCTGTTTCACGAGCAGGAAAGAGCGGTTCTCGAGATAAAATCCAAGACAGATAATATTGAAAGCCTTTTGAATATAGATCCCAAAGGGAAAGTCATAACAGCCTGGTCACTCAACCCCACGGCAGTCATTGAAAAAGAAGAGTTCAGGGTTGCGACGATTGAAGAAAGACTGGACGCCGCGAGAAAATGCGCGAACGCGGGATATAAACTTGCGTTCCACTTTGACCCTGTCATCCGCTACCCCGGATGGGAAAAGGATTATCTGGCAGTGATAGATCAACTGTTCAAATCAGTTGACGCGGATAACATTGTTTACATCAGCATGGGATGCCTCAGATTCATGCCCGCCCTTAAACCTGTTGTCGAAAAGCGGTTTCCCCGCTCGAAGATAATCTACGAGGAATTCATCAAAGGCGAAGACGGCAAGATGAGATATCTCAAGCCCCTCAGAATAAACATTTACAAAAAACTTGTTGGAGCGATTAAGAAAGCCGCGCCAGACGCAGAAGTCTATTTCTGCATGGAAAGGCCCGATGTATGGCGGGAGGTTATGGGATGGTCGCCGGAATCCAATGAAGAACTGGGAAGAGTGCTCGCAAAAAGGTGCTTCAGCAAATAACACTTCAAAGCAGACGCGTAAACCGCCCTGAAGCAAATTTTTTTCATCATGCTTCTGTCAAGAACGGCAAAAACGAGCGGTTTAACGATTTTCCCATGCGGCGGAATGATTTTTCCATGCGGTTTAGTCATTTCCCCGTGCGGTGGAACGATTTTTCCATGCGGTTTAGTCATTTCCCCGTTTCGGCTGCCGCAGACGGCTAACCGCCACCCTGCCGCAGGGGCGGAACCGAAAAGACACGATGTCTGATTGGTCTGTATCTTCCGGAAACAACAACAGTTTTCCCTTACGCGATTGCTACTTTTCTTTGCGCGCTTTGTCCAGTTCCTGCTTTACCATCTGGGCGTGTTTTTCCGAACCTCTCCTGAGATAGATAAGCAATTCCGAATATTTCTCAGAAGCCTGGAAAAAGCGAAACAGTTTCCGTTCTACCATGGACACTTCCACATCATATGTGTGTGTTAAAGCCTGAACAGCTGTCAGATCTTTATTCTTATGCCGCTCACAGATCTCCATAATGAAATTGATCACTGACTGGATTGCTTCGTTTTTCAGATTTCCCCCGTCAAACATGGAATGGCCTTCATATGTCAGTCTGTAAAGCTTACGCACGCCTTCTGCATGTTCTTTTTCCTCTTTTATTAATGTGTTCCAGATGCTGCCGTCATATTCGGGGAATTTCTCCGACAGAAGCTCGTACAAAAGCACAAGAGTGTTTTCCAGCTCGTGCATCAGCATTATTGTTTTTATCTGGTAATTTGTCAGCATTGGTCGATATCCTTTCCTGTTGAGTAATGTTTTCGCTTTAATAAGATTATTATACATTTTTTGATCTCAAATTCATAAATCCAAGGATGGAGTACTTATTTTCCGAACAGAGGAACCCGGTTCACACAAGTGCGCATTTTCTCATAGTTTTCGTCCGCAGAAAGCTCCTTGGCAGTAGCAGCAATATTTGCAAGTTCATCGCATCGCTCGTTGTCGCGGTTTCCGTCGTGGCCTCTGACCCATCGGAATTCGACATTGTATTTATCAAGAAGGCGGAGGAGTTCATCCCACAGGTCAACATTTTCAGCGTGATCCGTGCTGTTACGCATCCAGCCCATTCTCTTCCACTTTTTTGCCCAGCCTTTGATGACCGCGTCAACCACATATTTGGAATCAGAGTAAAGGACTACTTCCCTGTTGCCATTTAAAGCTTTCAGGGCTTCAATACAGGCAAGAAGTTCCATTCTGTTGTTCGTTGTCTTTCTGAAACCGCCCGATATTTCCCTGACTTTATCTTTAAATCTCAGAACAGCTCCGAAGCCGCCGGGGCCGGGATTGTTCAGTGCGCTGCCGTCAGTATGGATAAGAACTTTTCCTTCTTCAAGAATTTTATCTGTTTCTGATGAAGTTTCTCCTGATAATTGTCTGAGCGCTTTCAGAAGATGGGGGGCATTAAGTTCAAGCATTTTACCGTCAATATGCAGAGTCCAGGCAATTCCCTCTTCAACAGTCTTGAATCCCTTATAAAGAGCGCCTTCATACCCTTTCACCTGTTCGGACGCTCCGCCTTCTCCGTTCCAGAATTTATATATGCCGGGGCTTTTCCCCTTCACCACGATGTAAATATTTTTCCGCGATTTAACCATCTTATTTCATCAACAACAGGCTCACTGCCATTAAGAGCATCCCGCCGATAAGCCCCAGAATGCTGTCATGTCCTTTGCCGTAAGCCCTGCTTGTCGGCAGAAGCTCGTCTAGGCTTATATATACCATAATCCCTGCAACTCCGCTGAACAGGATACCCATAATCTGAGGAGGGATCGCTCCCGAACCGCCGCCGAGAAAAAAGACAAGTCCGGCGTATGCCGCCAGCGCACCGACCGGCTCCGCCATTCCGCTGAGGAAGGAATACGCGAACGCTTTTTTCCTGTTCCCCGTCGCGAAGTAGATAGGCACCGACACGCTTATCCCCTCGGGAATATTGTGAAGAGCTATGGCTATTGCAATCGCGACACCGAGTTCAGGATCCTGCAAAGCCGCAAGAAAAGTCGCGAGTCCCTCCGGAAAGTTGTGTATCCCAATAGCGAGGGCAGTGAACAGCCCCATCCGCATTAATTTGCCGCTTTTAATCTGCTCCGCGCTTTCCGGTGAATCTTCATGAAGAACGGCCGTTTTCTTTTCGCTTCTTACCTCGTGAGGGTTTTCAGAGGACGGAATGAGGGTGTCAATAAGCCCGATAAGCAGTATCCCTCCGAAAAATGCTCCTGTGTTAATCCAGTTGCCCAGGTTCTCGCCGTAAGCAGCGCCAAGCGAATCAGCGCCTTTAAAGAATATCTCCACAAAGGACACATAAAGCATCACCCCTGCTGAAAAACCGGTTGCCACCGACAGGAACCTGTAATTTGTTCTCTTCGCCGTGAACGCGATGATACTTCCGATGCCCGTTGCCATCCCCGCGAATACGGTCAGTCCAAGCGCGAACAGAACATTGTTCATGACGCATCCGTTTCAGGAAAATCCCCGTCTATCAGACCCCTGACGGCAGGAGGGAGAAAGATATCATTCACGCTCTGATTTTTCAGTATTCCAAGCAGAATCTCCGTCTTTTCGGAAACAGCGCTACCCTTATTCAGAATAGCCATCTTTTTCCCCTTCAGGATACAGTAACCTCCGGATCCCCAAAGATTCCGCTCGTAGCGGAGTTCAACCCCGAGAAGCTCAATCGCTTTTTCAAGTTCCGCAAGCAGTTCTTTACTTTTCATCTCTTATTAAACATGGTCAGTTTTCAGAAACCGAATAAAAATCGCGATCACAATCTAGCCGAAAAAAAGAGTAATGTCAAAATACCCGTTGCGGACGGATTACATTAATCCCGGCCCGCGTTGACATAAATGCGGCCCTTTAATATAATGTCGCCTTAGGAAATTAGCGTTTTTTGATATATTTCATTAAATTCCGGAGTTAAACAAGAAATGAAGTTTAATAAATTAAGCATTAGAGATCTTCCGCTTAAGGGTAAGAAGGTTTTTATCCGCGTGGATTTCAATGTCCCGCTGGATCAGGATCTGAATGTCACTGACAGCACCCGGATATCACAATCCCTTCCGACCATCAGACATGCTTTGAAGGAAGGCGCGAAGGTCATCCTTGCATCTCACCTGGGAAGGCCAAAGGGAACAGTCAACCCGAAAATGAGTCTTAAACCGGCATCCGAAGTGCTTTCCCGTCTGCTGGAGAAGAATGTCATCATGGCCTCTGACTGTATCGGGGCGGAAGTTTCCGCGAAAGTCGGGGCAATGAAGGAAGGCGATATCATCCTGCTTGAAAATCTCAGATTCCATAAAGAGGAAACGGATAATGACGCTGGTTTCGCAAAAGCGCTCGCTTCGCTTGCGGATTTTTATGTTGACGATGCATTCGGGGCTGCGCACAGAGCGCATGCTTCCGTAAGCGGAATCACTGAGTTTGTCAACACTGCGGCTTCCGGTTTACTGATGGAGAAGGAGATTGAATTCCTGGGCAACAGGCTGGAATCGCCTGAGCGTCCTTTCATCACCGTGATGGGAGGCGCAAAGATAGACACCAAGATCGACGCACTTTTCAATCTGATTGATAAATGTGATGCCATCCTTATCGGCGGAGGAATGTCATTTACCTTCCTGAAAGCAAAAGGTCTCTGTGTCGGAAATTCTCTTGTTGATGACGAGAAGACAGGGGTCGCGCTTGAAATCCTCCGAAAAGCTGAAAATTCGCGCTGTGAACTCGTTCTTCCGCTAGACGCTGTCATCGCAAAAGAGATAAAAGAATATGCCGAGCACCGGACGGTGGACATATCCATGATTCCTGACGGTTGGATGGGGCTTGACATAGGGATGGAAACTGTCACGGACTTCAAGGGAAGGCTTCTTAAGGCCGCCACAATCCTGTGGAACGGGCCGATGGGGGTATTTGAGGTCAAACCTTTCAATACAGGAACTGAGGAACTGGCAAGAGCAGCATGTCATTCAAATGCAGTCACGATAGCAGGGGGCGGGGACACCGCCTCGGCGCTTCAGATGTCCGGAACAGCAACCCGTTTCACGCACATATCAACCGGAGGCGGAGCAAGTCTGGAGTTCATTTCAGGCAAACCGATGCCCGGTATTGAAGCGTTAACCGAAAAACAATAACCATTCACGGAGAACAAAATGTCATATCTGATAGCCGCAAACTGGAAGATGTATAAAACCCCGTCTGAAGCTGAACAATTCTGTCTCGCAATCAGGGAGAAGATATCCGGTATCTCAAAAACGGATATTATTATCGCTCCGTCATTCCCGGCTCTGGAAAGAACTGTAAAGGCCCTTTCAGGAACTTCTGTCATAACAGCCGCACAGGATGTTCACTATGAAAGGGAAGGAGCATTCACCGGAGCGGTGTCAGCAGGAATGATAAAAGATATCGGATGCCGCCATGTAATCGTAGGCCATTCGGAAAGAAGAAATATTTTTGGGGATTCCAGCGAAACGGTCGGGAAAAAGCTGAGAACAGTAATTGAAAACGGCATGAAGGCAATCCTTTGTGTCGGCGAAACGCAGAATGAGAGGAAAGAAGACAGAACAATTGCAGTGGTTGGAGATCAGCTTGGGAAAGCGCTGAAGGGACTTGAACCTTCGGCAATGAACAACATCACGATCGCATATGAACCGGTATGGGCTATCGGAACGGGTCTGACGGCCTCCCCTGAAGATGCTCAGGAGGTTCACTCTTTTATCAGGGAATTTTTGAAAAATATGTTCGATGACAACTCCAACAGGATACTTTACGGCGGCAGCGTAAAACCGGAGAACATTGAGCAGCTTCTCGCTATGAAAGACATTGACGGCGGACTTATCGGGGGAGCAAGCCTCAAAGTGGACTCATTTTACGAACTGATCAGGATTGCAGAAAGTCTGAGCTGAAGATTTTTTTCAGCTTTCCTCTTGAAAGTAAATCAGATTTAGCATATATTTATCAGCTGTTTGATTTTACGGAGGAATAATGACTATTCTATTAACACTGGTTCAAATAATCGTATGTATTTTCCTTATCCTTGTAGTCCTTCTCCAGACCGGAAAGGGCGGAGACCTTGCGAGCACTTTCGGCGGAGCAAGCAGTCAGACCGTTTTCGGCGCAAGAGGTGCAGCGACTATCTTGAACAAACTCACTGTTGTGGCAGCGGTTTTCTTCATTCTTAACTCACTCGCGCTCGCGGTTATCTCGACAAAATCGGGCCCGTCATCTGTGATGGAAAAAGTTCAGGAAGTTCAGGCCGAAGGGATGTCCCCTTCCGATATTCCTGACACAGACGAAACCCCCGTCGCTACCGATGGAACTGCTCCCGCACCGGAAGAAGACACTGCAGCAACTGAGGCTGTTGAAGGCGGGGTCCAGGAACAAGTTCCCGAACCCGCAGAAGAAGCTACGGAATAAATAGTTTATCAAATCTGTTTTTCAGAAAACTCCTGCTTTTCCAGCAGGAGTTTTCTTGTTTTAACAAGAAAACTCAGAACATTTTCTGAACAATAATCCTGATATGTCCATGGAAGCTTGACAAATTCTCCTCTTTCGTAAAGGAGTGTGACTTCGGCAAAAATTCCTTTTCCGATGCTCACGCGGTGAGAATATCCCTTTGTTGATGCGAGAACCAGTTTGGACGGAGTCAGATATCCGGGATCCAGGTTGACCTTTCGCCTCAGAACACCTGATTCATCCCTGACCGCGGACGAAGTTTCAATGCCGTTTGTGAAATGTTTTATATCAGACAGATCATCAACAACGCCTTTGGCTTCAAAAGCAAATATTCTTTTTGTAAGATCAGTTCCCATTTCCGCGCAATAGTATGTGGAAAGAGAATCAAAGAAATATTCTTCGCTGAAAGAAACCACTCCGCCAAACCGCGAAACCAGATTTGCTAAAGCCTCATCAGCAGCTTCCCTTCCAGAATAAAGAACCGCGCATATAAGAATGGAACCCTCAACGAATGGAGCGCGTTCAAGAACCATTGCTTAAGACCATGCTGATTGGAATAATTTCCTGATATTATTAAGCAAAATACTATTCGGCCTCAAGCATTAAATCAAGTTCGGTATCTTCCCCGGAACCTATTACGATAGTCTTTTTGATTGCAAGATATCCTTCCAGAACAGCGGTCATTTCATATTTACCCGGAGCAAGATCTTCGATGAAATAATCACCGCCGTAATCCGAAATCCTTGTCTGGCTGAAGTTTTCATCATTGAAGCTCATCGTGACACTCACTCCTGAAAGAGGTTCGCCTTCAGCATCAGAAATGTTTCCGCTCAAAGAGCCATAATCCGCGGATTCCATCTCAAAATCCAGAACAAGATTTTCACCCCGTTTAAGTGAGATATCCTCCTCAATCGTTTCGTATCTGAATTTTGATACCGAAACCTTGTAATCACCGGCAGGAAGTTCGGGAACCATATATTTCCCGTCCCTGGACGACCTGACTGTTTTTTCCTCGTTAAGAATACCGCCTTTCAAAACAATAGAAACACCCGAAATAACTGTTTCATGAATGTCTGTAACCCTGCCGCTGATAGAAGCCGCGCCCTCCGACGCAAGGGAAACAAGCGGGACAGCAAACATCATAAAAATACATATTACTCTTCTCATATCAACCTCACTTTGTGAAACACAAGCAAAAAGAAATCTACCATCCCGGCAGATGGCTGTCAACAGTTTATCAGACTTCAGTTATGGCTTTTGAAATCCCGCTGAATATCTCGCTAATCTGCCTGGGTGTCGGGGGGGAAAAGCCATCCTGATACATTTCCTGGCTGGGACGAAATTTAAGAAGCTTTCCTCCGGCTGCCTCAGCAATCCTCTTGGACAAAACTTCCCCGGGAAGAATTCCATCTTCAGTTCTGAAACAAGGGTTCAACACAAGCAGGGATATTTTCAACATTCCCGGGAAAAAGAAATATTTTGTTCCGTTCCTTCCAATTTTTTAATCATGCTTTTTGCGCCAAATAATTTCTGTGGTATAATCTCTTGATATGAATGCTGTAATCATAGCAACAGGCTCGGAGCTGCTTTCCCCGGACAGGGTGGACACGAACTCCCTTTTCATAACGGAAAAACTGGAAGGGATAGGGGTCAATGTCACCAGAAAAATAATAATCGGGGACGACAGGGAAGAGATAGTAAAAACTGTTTCCGAGGAATTCCGCCGCGCCGATATTCTGTTTGTGACAGGAGGGCTTGGTCCCACTGCTGACGACATTACCGTTGAAGCATCAGCATCAGCTTTTGGGCTGAAACTGACCGAAAGCAGTGAGGTTGCAGAGAAGATCAGGGGAATCTACGAGAGGAGAAACACCGTTCCTTCCGCTGAGGCCATGAAAATGGCGCTTTACCCGGAAGGATTTGAAGTGCTGGATAATCCTGTAGGAACCGCACCTGGTCTGTTCGGGGATTACGATGGGAAAAAGGTGGTAATCCTTCCCGGGGTTCCAGAGGAGATGAAGGCGATTATGGTCGTTAGTGTCCTTCCACGCCTTGCTAAATCCTGTGTCATAACTGTACGGAAAGTATTAAAGGCTGCAGGGATTTACGAATCAAAAGTGAATGATTTGATCTTCGCGGAACAGCCCGCTCCTGGCGTTGTAACAGGAATCTGTGCTGAACCTGGCGTTATCAGGATTATTCTGAAAGCTACTGCCCCGGAAGAAGAAGCATTCAACAAAATCAATGCTGAAGAGGAAAGGGCAAGAAAAATTCTCGGGGATCATGTCTTCACTTCGGAAAATGAAGAGATTGAACATGTTGTGATAAGAATGCTTTCAGAAAACAAATGCACTGTCTCTGCAGCAGAATCCTGCACCGGAGGACTTATAGCTGAAAAACTCACTTCCGTTCCGGGAAGTTCAGTCTGCTTTGCCGGTTCAATAACCGCTTACACCGAAACAGCAAAAACAAATCTTTTGGATCTGGATCGCGAGCTTATTGAAAAATACGGTGTTGTTAGCTTTGAAACAGCTACAGCGATGTCTGACAGCGTAAAAAAAATATTCTCAACCGATTTCGGCATCTCGACAACCGGATATGCCGGGCCGGACAGCGCGGAGAGGATCCCTACCGGAACAGTATTTATTTCTGTTTCAACCGATATTAGGACAGTCACGGAAGAATGCCATTTCCGGGGCGACCGCGATGAAGTCAGGCTCCGTGCAGCCCGCAAAGCGTTGGATATGCTCAGGATAATTCTTTTAGAAAGCAGCAGCTGTTGACGCAACATGTCTCTGAAAATCAATTATCATTGTGGCAGGCAACGGTGGGACCATATCACGGCAGCTTTGAATCTGTCTTGATTATTCTGATGCTTTGAATAATAATACCGCCATGGCTGTTCAACATAAAACAATCAATGATGTTTTTCTCCATGTGGTTGACAATTTCGCTCGTGACGACCAGTATCTTGTCCTTGCGGAAGACAGGGTTGTAAAGATATCCACAGCGGAGGTTTACAACCGGGTGAAACTTATCGCATCGGCTCTCATAGGAGCCGGGATCGTAAAAGGAGACCGGGTCGCCCTTATATCTGAAAACCGCGTCGACTGGCCGATATGGGATTTTGCCATACTGGCAGTCGGTGCTGTAAATGTGCCGTTTTATACATCTCTTCCATCTGAGCAGCTTTTTACAATGATGGATGACTGCGGGGCCAAACTGGTTTTCAGCTCTGACAAAACGCAGACAGGTAAGGTGTTGAGCATAAAGGAAAAACTTCCAGGCCTTTCACTTATCGTGAACGACTCGCTGTCTGATAAGGAATCAGTCATGACTGTTGATGAATTTACCTGCAGTTTTGGCAACAGAGAATTCAGAGACAGCGAATTCCGTGCTTTTTCTGCTAAGGCATCATCGGATGATCTTGCCATTATTCTCTACACATCTGGAACGACAGGCATTCCTAAAGGCGTCATGCTCAGCCACGGGAACCTTGCTTCAGACATAAACGCGTCTTCAGAAGTAATAAAAGTTCGGCCAGATGATACAGGGCTCTCAGCCCTTCCTCTGTGTCATTCATTTCAAAGAATGGTTGATTATGTTCTATTTGCAAACGGCGCTTCAATTTGCCATGTCCCGAACCCCGCAATGGTCATGACTTATATAAAAGATATACATCCCACAGTAATAGCATCCGTACCGAGATTTCAGGAAAAGATGTATGCCGGAATACTGAAAGGGTTCTCAAACGCAGGCAGGATTGTAAGCAGGATAGCGGAATGGTCTCTGAAAACAGCTGAGAAGTGGTCTGAAGCGAAACTTTCCGGCAAAAAACCTTCATTCTTCCTTAAAGGAAAATACAAACTCGCTGACAGCCTCATCCTGTCTAAGGTAAGAGCAAGCCTCGGCGGGAAATTCCGGTTCTTTATATCAGGAGGCGGACCGCTTCCGGCGGAACTTTGCAGGATTTTCTACGGAATGGGTATAACAATAATTGAAGGCTACGGACTGACCGAAACCTCTCCGGTTGTGTGCTTAAATGAAAATGACATATGCCCCGGGTCGGTCGGAAGACCTGTCCCAGGTATCGAAGTAAAACTGGCAGAGGACGGAGAGCTTATGGTCAAGGGTCCTGTTGTTATGATGGGATATTATAACAAACCAGAGGAAACAGCGAAAATTATTGATAAAGGATGGCTTCTTACCGGAGACCTGGCTGAAATTGACGCTGAAGGCAGGGTGAGCATCACGGGCAGAAAGAAAGAACTCATTGTTCTGTCGAATGGAAAGAATGTTTATCCACAGCCTGTCGAAAACATGCTTCTACAGATCGAGGCAATTAATCAGGCTGTTGTTTTTGGAGATAATCAGAAATTCATTGCCGCTCTTATTGTTCCGGACCGGGAAGTTCTTTCCCGTATTTCCCCGGAACTCGACCTTGCAGGAAAATCTTTTCAGGATGCAGCAGCATCGGAAGCGTTCAGAAAATATCTTAAAGGAAAACTCAATGATCTGAATGAAAACCTGCCGGATTACGAAAGAATCAGAAAATTTTCAATAATCACCGAAGAATTCAGCATGACTAACGAATGTATGACACCAACCCTGAAACTCCGAAGAAACAGGATTGCGGAAATCCACAGGGAGAATCTCTCAAAGCTTTTTCAGAGCAAATAATCAGCGCTCCGGACATGCCTCCGAAAACTAAATTCAGCATAAAAAAAACTGTTTCTTTCACAGTAATAACTTTAATTCTGTTCCTCCTTCTTATTGAAACAAGCTTGCGTTTTTCAGGCAGATGGAACCTGATGTTCATTGAAGATAAAGATTGCGGATACATTCTAAGACCGGGAAGCGACTGTGGAAATGGGGAGCAGGTAAATCTCTCCGGCTTCAGAGGGAGGGAATTCAGTGAAGGGGAAAATGACAAGATATTCAGAATCGCTGTAGCAGGAGATTCAATGACATACGGCGCAGGACCGATTGAGGATTCTTTTCCATTGCAACTGGAACGCCTGTTATCAGAAGATGGCCTGAAGGCTGAAGTAATCAATGCGGGGGTTCCCGGCTATTGCACTCTGAACGAAATAAAATCAGTACAGAAATATATTGTTCCTATCAAACCGGACATGGTGATCCTTGGCTTCTATCCGGGAAATGACATACACGACCTGAACGCTCCGTCGAAAACGACCCTTCACAGAGGATATCCCCACGCCCCCGCGACCGGCTTTTTAAGAAAAACTTTTGAATCGCTACGGATAAAATGGCTTATTGAGGACATCGAAATGCTTTCGGTTAACACAGCCTACCGGAAACTTCTGATTGCCAAAAAAAATGTCCGTGAAATGCTTAAAAATATTGCCAGGGCTGAAAAAATCGGAACCATTTCTGCGGAGGAAGCGATAAGGAATATTCAGGAGTTTTACTGCTGGAGTCTTTACGACTGCCGCAGCTCAGATGATATCAGAAACAGTATTTATTTCGAGGAAATCCCAGTCCTTTCGGAGAATTCTCTCACTTCAGCTTTTGATTTGTCTCCGGAAGAATTCTCTTCCAGGAACGCACCTCATATAATAAGCGCATTGAGAAATCAACTCGGAATTCCCGGAACAACGCTTAAAAATACGCTTCTTCAACTCGAACTGGAAAAATCCTCAACTTATCTTTACGGTCACTTCGAAAACGAATGGGAAACAGCCATTAAGCACATCAAGGAATTAAAGAGTATTCTTGATGCCGGAAACATAACTTTCGCGGTACTTGTAATTCCATCGGTGACGCAGTCGGATTCTTCCCTTCAGAATGAATATATGAGATATTTTATCGGAAGCAGCGCTAAACCTGATTTTGGCAGGCCTCAAAGAATCGTTTCCGAATCTATTGAAACGGAGGGGATCAGCGTTGTTGATCCGATAAACGCTTTCCGGAAGCTTGGCGGAGAATTGTATCTGCAAAACGATATTCACTGCAACAGGAAAGGCAACCGCATACTTGCAGAGAGCCTCCGGCAATATATTCAGAACACTACGGGAAATACCCAGTCTGTTCCTGAACACTATTGAGAAGTCCCTCGATTTCTCCCAGGATTAAAAATTGAAAAGATAACTATAAACGAAACCAGAAATGCCAGTGCAAACATACCAAGAATGGACGAAATTATCCCCGGAAGTTCAACGACAAAAATATTCAGAAATCCTTCAAGTTTTTCGTTCAGAAAGAACCCTGCAAGCGCGACACCCGCAATCGCTTCTCCGGCAATAAGACCCGCAGCAACAATGCTTCCTCTGTAATTGATGCCCTCCGCTTCACCCTTGTTGCGATAAATTTTGTCAAGCGTCCATTTCAGAATGCCTCCAAGCATTATCGGCGTCCCAAGGGTTACAGGAAGATAAAGGCCCACAGCAAAGGGCAGAACTGGAATTCTCAGCAGTATCATGACAACAGCAAGCCCGGCGCCTATCCCGATAAAATCCCATTTTGCCGCTCCGGTAAGAACTCCTTTCGAGATTTCCGCCATCATTCCCGCCTGTGGAGCCAGCAGTTTTCCTTCCGGTCCAATTCCATAAGCTTTGTGAAGAGCGACAATTACCACACCTATTATCAGAGATGACACAACCACACCTATGAGCTGCGCATACTGCTGTTTCCACGGGGTTGCTCCCAGCAGAAACCCCGTTTTAAGGTCCTGTGCGGTATCGCCGGCTGTTGCGGCAGCTATACATACAACGGCAGCCGTCATAAGCACAATAGCAGGATCAGTAACCCCGCCGTATCTCATGATCAATGCAGCAACAAGAATAGTTGCGAGCGTCATTCCCGAAATAGGATTTGACGAACTTCCCACCACCCCAACAAGATAGGCTGAGACCGCAACAAAAAGAAAAGCGGCAGTCACGGAAATCACTGACCCGCCAATCCCGACTTTTATTTGCGGAACTGCTGCTATTGCAACAACACAGACGATTATGCCGACAGCTACTTTCCAAATTGCCATGTCGGCTGTTACACGGCTGACATCCTTTGAATGTCCTTTGAGCCCGGATAAAACTGCTTTCACTGAACTTGTGATAGTCTTTCTCATTTCAATAAGCGCCCATACCCCTCCGACAAGCATGGTGCCGGCGCCTATATATCTGATATATTTATCCCAGACAAAATACGCGCTGTCAACAAGGTTATCTCCTTCACCAAAACCCATTGCCAGCAATATGGGGATTATCACGAGCCATGACAGAAGGCCGCCGCCGAAAACAAGCGCAGAAATTTTGGGACCTATAATATAACCAACTCCCACAAGCGCAGGAGTAAACTCGCCGCCGAGAACAAAGCCTTTTTTACTTCCCAGACTGATCCCGAATTCGAATGTCTCCTTGAAAAGTCGTATTCCCTTGTAAAGCCATGTATAAACAAAACCAAAAAAAAGAGCTATAAAAATAAGCAGAGCTCCATATCCGCCCTTTTCCCCTGTTTTAAGAACATCCGCGCATGCTGTTCCTTCAGGATAAGGGAGAACTCCGTGTTCTTTCACAATTAGATATTGTCTCATCGGGATCATGAAAAGCACCCCGAGAGTTCCTCCGAAAAGAGCAACCAGCGTTGTAGAAAGAAGATCTATTTCCCCGCCCAGATATATCACACCGACTACTGTGAAAATCACGCCGGCGGCAAGCGATTCCCCTGCGGATGTTATTGTCTGAACGATATTGTTCTCAAGCACAGTTGCTCTGAAGCCCAGCTTTCTTATCGCGTAGAAGACAGACATGCTTATTACTGCGGCGGGAATTGATGCGCTGACAGTCATTCCTGCTTTCATACCTAGATACGCGTTGGAAGCGGTCATTATAATGCATAGAAAAATACCGGCGATGATCGCTTTAACAGTCAGTTCGGGAAGCGCCTCATGAGCCTTGACAAAAGGATTAAAATCCTTTGGAAGTTCTTCCCCGTAGTCTTTGTTTAATATTTTCTTATTATTTTTTTCCATATTTCCTCCATCTTCCTTTTTATTATAACAGGCAGATGAGAATTAATCATTGGATTTTTTCTCTACAGTTGATTATCATGTCTGAAATGGAGAAAAATTGAACAGACCCGCAAACATTCCGCCTCCCTTGAAACATGGAGACACTGTGGGAATAACCTCTATATCAGGGACTGTAAACACCGAAAAACTTTACGAGGGAATATCTGTCATAGAGCAAATGGGCTTCAGGGTAAAACTGTCTGAAAATATTTTCAACACTCACGGATATCATGCGGGAACTGACGAAGAAAGGGCTTCCGGGCTCAATGATTTTCTGGCCGACCCCGATGTCAGGGCTGTGTTTTTCGCACGGGGAGGATACGGAGCCTACAGAATAATTGACTGCGTGGACTACAACTCCCTGAAGGCAGATCCGGTTATCCTTTTGGGATACAGTGATCTCACTTTTCTTTTCTCCGCAGTTCTTTCAGAAATTTCGCTGGCATGTTTTTACGGGCCTGTTGTTCAGGAAATGGGATATTTGTCCGAACAATGCCACAGAAATATTGAACAGTTGCTTTCCGGCAAAAAACAGGAAGCACTTAAGTTCGAAAGAACGCCGGCATGTCACGGAAAAGTTATTACAGGGATTTCATCAGGGGGCTGCCTTGCTTTGCTTTCCGCTCTGGTCGGAACCCGATATGAACAGGATTTCAGCGAAAGTGTTTTTTTCTGGGAGGATACAGATGAACCCAATTACAGGGTTGACAGATATCTCACACATCTTAAAAGAGCTGGAAATATTGACATCGTAAGCGCAATGGTAGTTGGACAATTTTCAGCAGAGCGCAGATCCGGTGAAATTCTATCCGTTGATAACATTCTTCATGAAATTACCGCAGGAGCTCCCATCCCTGTTGCCCGGAATGCTGAATTCGGTCACGCCGGCTTCTCGTCTGTAATTCCTCTTGGCGTTAAAACGGATGTTGACTTCGTTTCCGGAGAGATTAATTTTGAATTTTGATTCCAGATTTCAGTCATATTGCTTATTATTTGACTATTTATACCTGTATGCCTTATAATTTACTTCACATGAGAGGTTGATGTGTCAAACGCTGTTCTTTTCAACAATATTACCGCCGGTGATTTTCTCGCAGCATATAAGATGCACCTCGCATCCCCCGCCAAAGGTTATCTCCCTGACGCAATAAGGCTCAAGGAATTCAGAATTTCCGGCAATGTCACGGGCAGAGCAGCCGAGCACAGGCTGGATATCTTCTTTCTCAACCAATACGATATGCTCGCAGATGCCACAAACAGCTTCATTATCTTCAGAACTGGCAGCAACGGAATAGTAGAATTGGAAAGATTTGTCAAGCGGTTCAGAATTGATTTAAAAAGCCAGGGCTTTGAAGGACTTTTCAGAATAGATCCCAGATACGGGTTAATCTCGGGATCATCCCGGGATGCAATTGATCAGAGCGCAAGAACAAAACCCAACTGCTTCACAACTCTTTACCTTACTGATGACCCAGCGCATTCGGAAGTTTCTCTTCTTGAATATGCGGACAAGAATTATCATGAGAAATATAAAAACATATTTAAAACCCACAATGCGTGCCTCCCTAAAAAGAAGGGGATCTTCAATTTTGATTTCAGCAATCTGAAAAAAATGGAAAGGAGAGGTGAGGAGTCATCCGTTTTCAGCTATAAACATATTTTTTCATTCATCAATGCTTTGCAGACAAGATATTCAATGTCCTCCATCAGCCTTGCTTTCATCTTTACAGAAATGACTGATGATGACTTCAATCTGGCTCTTCTTGATCAGGCTTCAGGCACATTCTATCCTTCCGGGCAATGCAGATTCTTTAATTCGACCGATGAACTCATGGGTTAATGATCAGAAGTCTGTTAATCATTGTTTTTCTGATCGTTTTTACTGTCCCTGTTTCTGCAGACATAGCAGTTTTCACAAACGGAAGGATAATCAAAATAATTGACTTTGTCTTAAGCGAAAAGGAAGTAACGCTAAAGCTAGACGGAGGGGAAATAACTGTTGATCGGACAAATGTTTACAGAATACTGCAGGATGAGATTGAGCCTCTTCCTGAGATAAAGCCCAAAGAATACGACAAACCTTCCTCTTTCGACGGAATTATAAGCAGGTTAGGCATGGAGCACGGGATTGATTCTTCACTTATTAAAGCGATCATCCAGGTCGAGTCAGCTTTTAATCCCAATGCTGTCTCTGTGGATGATGCAAGAGGACTGATGCAGCTTCTTCCGTCAACTGCTGCTGATTACGGAATAACGAACCTTTTTGATCCTGAATCAAACCTGACTGCCGGAGTGCTTCATCTTAAATGGCTGTTCGGACAGCTTGGAAAAGACGACCTGGGAAAGGTTCTTGCCGCTTATAATGCCGGGCTGAATGCCGTCAAAAGGTATGGAGGGATACCGCCATACAGCGAAACAAAAAATTATGTCTCAAAAATCCTCTCAATATATGGAAACGAATAGAGTCAGCCGGATGAGAAAAGGTTTTTCCCGTCAATTCACCGGTCAGATAAGGATTTTTCTCTCGGTTATCATAATCGTTATGACAGCCTTGAATTTTACGGGTTACATCGCTGTCAAATACATAGAGGATCATCTGTGGGAGAGCACACGCGAAGAAATAGAATCTCTCTCCAACGAGGCGATCAGCATCATGGGTTATGCAAACATTGCTGAATTTTTCATGAAAGGTTCACCAGTAAAATACCCTGAGGGATTCAGAAAAAAATTCAACATTCTGGATATCCGTCTGATCGGAACAAAGGGTCTAGAGCCAGAAGAAATAGGCATGACTGAAGAACTGTACAGCGAACTTGCTAATGGCAGGAAGGGCTATTCATTTGTAATAGACAAAAAAAACCCTGAATATTCAAGGATCATCTGTTTCTCTCCCATCAAAAACAACCGGGGCATCCTCATAGGATCGGTCAGAACGGAACACTCAGGGCAAAGCATAGCCTCGGCAAAGAAATTTTCACGGATGGCTCTGTCATATCAGCTTGCTGGAACTATCGTCCTGCTTTTCAGCCTTATCATCTTCGGATACTGGCTTATCAAACCTATTAATTCAATGTTGAAAAGAGCCAAAGAGGTTTCAGGTGAAGACGGAGCGGTCAGCGAACGGGAATATCTCGTGAAGACATTCGAAGATTCAATAAATGAGCTTAAGAGGAATAGAGATGAACTGAGAGTCCTTCATGAAAAAGAAAAGAAAAGAGCAGACAATATAGAACTGCTGTCCCAGGGGATTGCTCACGAATTCAGAAACTCAATAGGAACGATATCGGGTTTTGCGGAACTGATAAAAAAAGGCCAAGGTAACCAGAATGACAATTTGAGCGAATTGCTGAAAGAAACTGCACTTCTCAGCAGGATCATTGATGACTTCCTCCGGTTTGCCAAGCCGGAGAAAATAGAGAAATCATGTGTTGATCTTGAAACATTATTTGAAGAACTCATGGCAGTGATGAAAGAACCCGGTGCAGAGATTTCGGGTGAATTCCTTGCGGTTGAAGGCGACAGCCTCATTTTGAAGCAGGCATTTTCCAATCTGTTAAGAAACGCCGTGGAGGCAATGGAAAACAGCGATGTCAAAAAAATAAAAATCGGAGGAAGTATTGACAAGGATTTTCAAATTGTAAGAATAGCTGACACCGGTTCCGGAATTGCTGAAAAAGATATGGAGAGGATATTCATCCCGTTTTTTTCCACTAAAAGTTCAGGAACAGGTCTCGGGCTCGCCCTTGTTAAAAAGATATTTCTGAACCACAACGGAGATATAATTGTTGAAAAAACCGGAAATGACGGTTCTGTATTCAAAATAAGAATTCCGTTGAGCAAGAAGGAAAATTAATGTCATCAGCGTTACAATTTGTAACAATATTTGGCGGGACAAAAAAATCAAATGATAGGACAGGGCTTGTTATGCTATTTATTTATCTTGTGTTTAGCATACAATTTTTTACATGGTATAAATATTGCTTTTCCATACTGTGACAAGGAGAACAAAGATGATTGGATTTAAAAAAGAAAAAGGATTCTCGCTGGTTGAACTGCTTGTGGTGGTGGGGTTCATAGGCATGTTCCTTCTGGTTGGAATCCCCGCGTTTTCTCAGATGATCAAACGATACAGGCTCAGCACGACGACCGACAATCTCGCATCATCGCTCAGGCTCGCGAGACAGCTTTCGGTTTCAAGACAGGACAGAATGGTGGGAGGGGTGATGGACGGAATCCCCGAAACTGTCACTGCGAAAATAAATTTCACGAGCAATACTTATGAAGTATGTTATACCGGAACTACCGAGCAAATCAGACCCACGCCCGAAATGCCTGTAGGGGTGAGGCTTGAATCCGTAAAGGTGGAATCGGGAGGTCCGCTCGATTACGACAGTGAGTACCCGGATGATTCCGAGTTTGTATTCAATGACGACGGGAGCATCTCTCTTCCTGCAAGCGGAAATACCATTATAGGAGACAGTATTGTTTTTCGGTTAAGACTGTCTCCGTTCACGGAAAGGCGCGGAGTGGTAAAGCTCAATCAGAGCGGGATGATAAAAGTTTTTTATGTTGATATTACGAATTAAGGAGCCTGAAAAATCATGCCAAGAAAAGAAGAAGGATTCAGCCTCATAGAAGTGTTGTTTGCCGCGGGAATTCTCGGTTTTCTCGTCATATCCATCATGGGTCTTTTTATAGCTGGCGGGAAAGGCGTTAAACAGGGGAAGACATATACCGATGCAGTTTCAGCCGGTGATAAAATCATGAACCAGATCAATTCAATAGCCCGCCAGAGGGTTTATTTGATTTTCGGTGCCGACGAAACAACAACAGGCACATATACCTGGTCCTATGATAAAACTGCAGGAACTGTAACATACACAGGTGGCTCATCCTTTATGAGTTCAGTTTATAGTACCCTGAATCCCGGTGACCAGGAGGTTATTGATTCCATAATGAATGCGATCGCACACATGTACGATGGTGTGATAACCGTTACAATTTCGCCGCTTACTGATATAGGTAACGGAGGTCCTGCGAATCCGACCTTTTTTGATGCTCCCGCGTTGAAGGTTCTTGTCGTGCTTGACTGGCGTGAACAACAGAGCGATTTTTCAATGAGATTTGAAACGATAAGATGATTTTACTTAATATTATTCGTGAGGTGAATTATGTGTAAATACAAAAACAGACGAGATCAGCAGGGGTTCTCTCTTGCTGAAGTGCTGGTCGCTTCAACGGTGTTCCTGTTGGTCGTGCTGGCAGTCTATACCATATACGATATGGGACAGCGGAGCTACAAACGAGGGTCTCAGGCTGCGGATCTTCAGCAGAGGGTCAGAATTGTTCAGGATGCCATAACAAGGGATCTGCGCCTTACCGGGTATGACAGTCTCAGAGATATGAATGGCAACAATGTTCCCGATCAGACTGACGAACAGATTGAGGGCGCGTGGAAGCACGCAATAACCATCCGCGGGAATTTCAATTTTGAGGAGATGGGCGAGGATTCAGGAGCAGGCGAAGAGGTTGACTACAAGAATGATGCCCTGGACATAACATATGTGTCAACTTCCAATGAAGAAATAGTCACATACGCGCTGGCAAATGCCAATACTTCAGAATCTACAGACCTGCAGGTTGACCTTTCAAAACCCCGTAATTCCCAGTTCGGGTCACCGATAACCGGGGAAGAATCCGTTCAGATTACAAATATTGCTCTCTCCAACACTGACGATCCCCCTTACACCCTTTACAAATATGTCTATTCAGACCCTGATTCCGCCTTGGGAGGGGCCCCGATGGCCATACCGATCGCGGACAATATCCGCTCCCTCGAATTTAAGTATTACGATGCCGCCGGTATTGAGATCGTTCCCGGCGACACATATGATTCCATCTCGATCCCGACAAACGGGATAGGCGGGGCGAACCTGATCGGAACGGCAAGCGCGAGGCTGCTGCGCGAGGCTATAGCAAAAGTCGAGGTCATTATAACGGGTATGTCAGAGGCCATTGACCCTAAATGGGTGAATGATCCCACCGTCAACCCGGCTGCGGATGTAACCGATCCATACGCTCCCAATCACCGGCTTTTCACCCTGAGCACTGTAATCTATCCGTCTAATATGGGGCAGATGCTCCAACCCCAGACGGATCTGAACGCTCCAGATCCGCCCGACACTGTGCATGTCCATCCAGGTCTTTACAACTGGCTGGTAGTTGACTGGGCATACGATAACCCCGGAAAGCCCAAAGATCAGGGGGTTTTCGAATATAAGGTTGAGCTTTATGATGCGGTAAGCACAGGAGGTTCCCCGATTACCATTGCGACTGTTCCTGCCACCATGTCCACATTTGAAAGGATGACTTTTGATGATTCTGTTGTTGTTCACGGCAGCGACTACATAGTTCAGGTTTGGGCTGTTGACAGTTTTGACAATGTCAGCAAACACCCGGGCTACACAGATTCTTCCGAAATGGCAAACAACACGACAACACCTGAAATTCCTACAAATGTGAAAGCATCAGGCGTTACCGATACGACAATTCCCGCAACAGAGGCATATACGGATGATATAATTTCCATAACGGTTGAAGACGGAAATCCCGTCCTGGACGGGAAAGTAACCCTGAGTTGGATTCCCCCTTCAGAGAACACGACAGACACTGCGGTTGCTCAAGATTGTGAATTTGGCGACTTTCTTGATTATCTTGACGCGGGAGGATTCAATATCTACAGGGTTAAAGCGAAAGGAAGCGCCGGCTCAATAGAAGCAAGCGACACCAACCAGAGCGTGGGGGTCACTGAAGACCCGGCAATGGTCACAACGGCGGAGTCTTTTCTCTGGAACGGCAGCATAGACCAGACGGCAAACCTGCTTGCATATACCGGATCAAGCGCTACTTATGTAGATGAAACAACAATTCCGTGTGATCTATATGTTTATGCGGTTCAAGCTGTTGATGCCGAAAACAACCCGAGCATCTCCAATTCAGATGTGTCCAACACCTTTCTCGGATACGCTGCGATTGACGGAACGCTTGTTCCGGAAAAACCTGAAAACCTTTCCCTTGTTTCCACTGCCAACAGCGATGGCACATTTTTTGACCTTGAATTCACATGGGATCCTGTCGGAGTGCCGGAATCAACATCTACGATATGGCCAACCAATGATTATGTGATCTTCGAATATAAAAAAGACAGCATCACCATGGAAACAGTCGTCAGCATGATACCAGTCTTCGATGTTCCTGTTGACAGCCCGACAACCAAGGTAATTGACAGGCTCCCCAAAGCTATGTCGGGCGACCCCCAGGAAAGTAGGCAATACACGGTTGCCGCATATAATCCATGCAATTTTACTGTAAACGGCCCGGAATCAGACCCTGTCACCGCGCCGTTCTGCGCGTTCATGGGGTCATTCGCGTCATTGGTACAACTAACAACGGACCCGAACCCCTGTTCAGGCTCTGTTGAAATCTACGCATTAGGCAGGGCAACCACTACTGAGACGGAGGGCGAGGAAGCCCCGCTTCCGCTTTACGGCTGGGTGGAGATGTTCTCTCAAGCAACAAACTCCCTGCTCTGCGGAAGAACGCAGACGCAGATATCGGGCTTTACCGATATCGGGGGAGGCACCGGAGTAAATTACAAATCAGGCATTCTCAACATCAGCTACTGCATCCCGAATTATGAAGGCACCATGGTAGTGATACCTTATGTCGAGGACACTAACGGTTGCGTCATGCAGGGGTTCCCTGTCACATGCGTAACCCAGCCGGGCTGCTGTATTGTGAACCAGGATTCCTATGCTCCGGCTGTTTGCATAAATCAGTTTTTTGCCGATACACTCGTGATGAAAATCCGTAATGTCTGCTCATCCCCTCTTTCGGTCAAAAGCCTTGACCTCAATTATTCCTACAGCAAAAAAGGATTGCTCAACATCTGGTGGAACGGCTCTGAAAAACTCTGGCAGACTGACAACATTAATAACAACAACACAGAATTTAACGGTGATCAGGACGGGGGGAATTTCCAACTGATCACGGATGCAGGCTTTAATCCGATCCTCGGGCCGGTAGGTTCTGACACAAGTGAAGTGTTCCTTACGCTTGTTTTCAGCTCAGCCTTCTCAAGCGGTGACCTGAACATGGGAATTAGCATTAACTACAGCAGGGAGGCCGAAACGGCGACCTCAACTTGCAATCTAGGCACAGTAACCGGGATTGCGACCTGTTCGTATTAAAAGGAGATATGAATTATGTACAAGATAAAAATACCGCACTCCGAAAAAGGTTCTGCCATGGTCATCACAACGATGGTGATGGTTGTGCTGACCGTGCTGGGACTGTCATTCATGCTGTTTTCGTCAACCGAGCAACAGATATCTGTCAACCACAGGGACTCGACCCAGATCATATTCGTGGCGGAAGGAGTGGCAAATGTAGCTGAAAAATGGTTCAACCATCCAACCCCATTTGACAGCGGCACCGGTGACGGAAATCCGATGGTTCCGGTTGGGATAGGCGCGCCCGGCGACACAACAACCTATAACGGCAACACTATTCCGGTCGAGCTGATAAATGTCGAATCGAACGGCGATCCTCTCAGATGGATAGATTACGACTGGGACGGCACGATTGAGCCTCCGGGAAGCGGTTCCGACCAGCACACGATGGGACCCTACACCGGAAATTCCGGGCATGCATTCAAGAAGCCTTTCATGGGGCCGGTTGAGAATACCTTTTGGGGAAGTGAAGAACATCCCGACCTTATCGTTTCACAGAGTTATCTGGACAAGATCAACACGGCATTTCTGGGAGGGGTTCAGGGGGATCCCGGCGAAATGCAGATTGTTGACATCAGGATATACCGGCCTCCTCTTGATGTGCTTACAAGCAGCCGTCTCGGGATCGCGACCATAAAAGTGACAGCGGCAAAGATGCTCAACGGAAAGAACGGAGTTTACCGCGCCGCGCAGAGGCATGTGAAGATCGTCATCGGGGAATTCTCGCTGATGGATGAAGTGGTCGCCATTTCCGCAGATGCAGGAATCGCGCAGACCGGTTCGCAGGGGGTTCACTGGGGATGTGAACAGACAGAAGGCGATATTGACCAGGGAACCGGAGCAGGGGCTTTAACTTTTAAAATCTGGTCAGGAATGTTTTACAAGAAAGTCACCGCATCATATCAGCCTCCTCAGTGGGATCTCATCGGCATGGAATGGTTCTGCGGGGTAAACAACGACTATATTGACATTGACGACCCGTGGTTCATGCTGAGATGTTCGGGCAATTTTGTACAGGAGGATCAGTCCTGTGCTGTCGGATCCTGCGTTTCAGGAGACTACGAAACAGACTCCACTTGTTATTCCTCACTGCATGTTCCTATAGAAGGAACGGCAACTTTATCAGTGACTGAATCAAAACTTGGCGGTGGTGACAATGATGGTGTAGGCTTCACGAATGTTTTCCAGTTTGTGGACATTAACATGCCTGAATTTGATTACAAGACCTGGAAGAATATCGTTCTTGCGGGCCTTCAGAGTTCCGAAAGCGACAAGTTCCATTTCTTCGACTGGAACGGCTCGGAATATGTGGAACGCGGCTCGGGATTGTCGGGCGATGTGAACAGCTTTTTTGAGGACGACCCTTATGAAGGCATAGGCGGGGTTTATTTCTTTGACACGACTAACGGAGAGGAGCCGAAAGATACTACAGGCGATGATTATCCCGACAATCTGACGGACAGTTTTACCGTCCAGCATTGCCTATTCAGGGGAATATTCTACATCTGCGCGGACGATGTGAAATTCACCGCGAACGCAAAAACCACCATTCCGGTAAAGGCTCCGGGCGAAGCGTATTCGGACGGACTTCCGTTCATATTCTATCCGGACGATGACACAGGCTGGGTTTACAACAACTATGATCCAAACGGCAACGCAGTTGGCGTCGCAAATCTCTCGACCCATTTCTGTCCTGCACATCTCGCCGGCACTGCCGATCCTTATGATCTGGATGACCACAGGGATATTATCTGGGACTGCATAACGGATCCCTCCGTTGCCGCTCCGGACGGGGATCCTGTCGGCAAACTGAACACCTTCAGGCGCGCAAACGGGACATGGGACTTCATTGACTGGGATCAAAGTTACAGCGCGGGTGCAGTCAACGCAATGGATCACGCGACAGCGCCCGGACACATACTCGACGAAACAAAGCTTGTTTTCAAAGGTTCAAGCCCAAGCCATGCCGCTGATTTCGATCCTACCGTTGACCCGCACGAACCGTTCGCGAATTTTGTGTATCCTGCCGAATGGATGGATACTGGCAACGCCCCAAATGCTGTCACTCTTGATTACCGGCCCATCGGCGGGGAATACCCCGTTCCTGACAGAGGTATCGGTGGCGGCGACACAAACCCGATGGAGGTTATCGTTGACGGAGTCATGTTTATAGCCGGTTCAGCGGAAGGAACAGGTAATCCGAATATTTACGGAAGTTTGACCCTCCGGGATACAGCGAGCCTGCACGGAAATGTGGAGATCTGGTTCAACCAGGAGCTGGTCAACGGGATGGCGCTTGACACTTACGGCCTTCCGAGCGTTATAAGGCTTCAGAAGCAGACAGATATGTAAAATGAATTATCGCGTAAAATACATTGTTTTAGCTGTTGCAGCGGTTGTATTTGCGGCCGCCGCGATGGCTGAATCGCTTGCTTCAATCGCAGAAAAAGAAAAGCAAAGGCAAAAGGAATCGGTGGAGCTTCACGGCCCCTCTCTTAAGGCGGACAACAAAACCCTTGAAAACCTGGACAAGAATAAAATCATCCTGAATGAAATGTCGAAACCGGATTTCGTTGACAGGTTTGAGAAGATGGTCATCGAAGAAGCAAAAAAAGAGGCCGACAAGGAGAAAATTTTTACGGAAAGAATAATCAACGCGAGAAGGATGATAAGGGATTCCGAGGCAAGTCTCAAAGCGCTTGAGGATATTACTCCGCTGATAAACAATAAACTGAAAAACGCTTCTGAATTTTACAAGGATATGACCAGGGCGGAAGCTCTGACCGAACATCAGAAACGAATAGACAGCGTCCTGAAGAAAGTTGAGGACGCGAAAGAGTCTCTGGATAAATTGCTCAAGGAGGCTAAAGAAGAGGATATAGCCCCAGGGATCATAAGGGACGCGATGTCTGCTTCTCTGGACAGCAAGTAATTTTCCTGCATGTTGCTTGCGAATCTGCTCTGTGCAATAATAAGCCCTGCACGGGTGTTTATTGTATGGTTTATTATTTTGTTTTGTAGTGCGCGGATTTATATGTACAAAACCTTTTTATTTAATACAACTCGGGAGGGATATGATGAGAGGTAATATTATTGCCGCTGTTGCGCTGTTAATTGTTTCAAGCGCTGTTTTCGCGGGAGATCTGCTTTACGAGGACAGGCTGTTTTATCAGCATGAGGTCGAGAAGATATTTTTCAGCCACAGAACAGATACGGTGATTCCTTTTGAGCAGGCTGTTCCGTTCTCGGGTATTGAGTCAAAAGTCAATAAATACCTGTGTCAGGACAAAGCTTTACGGGATATGGGCAAACCAATCACCGATAATGCATTGAATGCTGAATTTGACAGGATTCGGAAAGAAACAAAAGCCCCCGCAGCGCTGAGAGAGCTTTTTAATGCTTTGGAAAATAATCCGGCCATCATAAAAGAGGTCCTTGTAAGACCTATACTGGCTGACAGAATGTCCAGGAAGTATTTTTCCGGAAGCAGGGAATTCCAGTCTGTTCCGTTGAATAAAGCGGAACAGGTGTTGAATTCCCTTGAAAGCATGGATTTCAGACGCGCTGCGGAAAAGTCAGGAGTAGCATATTTCAGAACTGTCATGAATACTGACGAGACAGTTATTAACAAAAGAAGAAATGCTTCAGCCAGATTTTTCAGCCTAGCTTCCCCTGAAGACATAGTCAGGAAAAAAGCGCTGCTGTCCGGCAATGAGCTTAAAATTCAGGAGAACAGGGATTCTTTTTTCATCGAAAGGATCATCTCCGAAGGAAATTCAAATCTTGAATTCGAATCTATTGTAATCGGAAAAGAGAATTATGATAACTGGATCGCAAAACTGGCAGAATCATTTGATCCTGCTTCTTACTCCGCTCTTGTTTCTGCGGACATTTCCATATCTTTTAAGGAGCCAATTTACATTAAGCCTCTGACAGAATGCAGCAGTGACGATGCCTGGAAACTTCTTGGGCCCCCCGAACCGAGAAGCGAGCATTCATCAGTCTGGACCGGGACAGAAATGATTATCTGGGGAGGCCAATCGGATGGATACCGGCTTGACAACGGAGCAAGCTATAATCCTGCCACGGATGTGTGGACCGACCTTTCCATGACGGATTCCCCGACATTCAGGACACTTCACACGGCTGTGTGGACAGGCACCGAAATGATTATATGGGGCGGTTACGGGGTTTCCCCTGTGGAAAAGAATGACGGCGCAAAATACAACCCCGCGACAGACACATGGGCTGCTGTTTCAACAACAGGTGCTCCAGTGGGAAGATATGTACATACGGCAGTTTGGGCTGTCAGTGAAGGTGATATGCTTGTGTGGGGCGGAAGAGGGTCATCAAGCCTTTATCTGAATGATGGCGGAAGATATGATCCGGTAACAGACACCTGGCAGGACATAACATTAACCAATGCCCCTCCCGGCCGTCAAAATCATACCGCAGTGTGGACAGGAGCGCTGATGATTGTCTGGGGAGGCAATAACGCCGGCGGATATCTTAACAGCGGATATAAATACGCCCCCGCAGCAGATCTCTGGACCGCTCTCTCAACAACAAATGAACCTACGGCAAGATTTAAACATTCTGCGGTTTGGGCTAATCCGAACATGATAATCTGGGGAGGAGTAGGGAGTTCAGGAGCAGTGAACAGCGGCGCTAAATATTCACCATTGAATAACACCTGGACTGCAACAACAACAACAAGCGCACCGACGGCAAGAGGACTTCATAAAGCAGTCTGGACAGGCACGAAGATGATCGTATGGGGAGGAGACAGTTTCGATACCGGAGGAATATATGACCCGACGGGTGATACCTGGTCTGCAACCTCCACTACGGGCGCTCCCGGGCCAAGATGCCGCCACACGGTATTATGGGCGGAATATTCCGTTGGAACAATCCCGACAAGCAATATGCTTGTATGGGGGGGAGATACAGGAGACAAAAGCGCATGTTACAGCGATGGAGGCCTTTTTGATCCGGTTGGCAATTCATGGCTTGGGATGGCAGACACTTATGGAATTGACGAAAGATCTTCGCATTCATCTGCCTGGACAGGGACGGAAGCTATCTTCTGGGGTGGGGAGAATGATAATGGATTTTTAAACTCAGGAGGTGTTTTTATACCCTCAACAGACACATGGACAAACACAACAACTGTTGATGCTCCATCCGCCCGGGGATATCACGCAGGAGTATGGTCGGGAACGGAGCTGCTCGTATGGGGAGGATATAACGGAACTGCTTACCTTAACACAGGTTCAAGATATAATCCTACAACTGATTCATGGACTGCCATGACTTCAACAAACGCTCCGGATTCCAGAGCCTACTTTACGGGAGTTTGGACTGGCACGGAGATGATTGTATGGGGTGGCTGGGATGATATTTCCTGCCTTGGTTCTGGTGGAAAATATTCTCCCACTTATGATACATGGACTGCGACAAGTTCTTTAAATGCGCCAGAACCCAGAAGTGATCATGTTTCAAGGTGGACTGGAAATGAGATGATCGTTTGGGGTGGTTTTGGTGAGCTGGATGTGGTTGATACCGGCAAGAAATACAATCCGGTTACTGATATCTGGTCCGACATCTCATCAACAAATTGCCCATCTGCCCGCTGGGGGCATTCATCAGTCTGGACAGATGAGGAAATGATAATATGGGGAGGGATAGATTCTTCAGGTTCCAGCCTGAATACCGGAGCCTTATACAATGTATCTTCGGATACATGGACAGCAACATCATCTGCAAACAGCCCTGAAAACAGATATTATCACAGCGCTGTTTGGACAGGGACAGAGATGCTTATCTGGGGAGGTTCTTCAGATTTGGAGTTCCTGGACTCGGGCGCTCATTATCTTCCTGAAACAGACACCTGGTCAACGATGGTTGAGATCAATGCGCCGTCAAGAAGATACATGCATTCCGGTATATGGACAGGAGAGGAAATGCTGATTTTCGGCGGGTTCGGATATACGAAATATAATAAATCTTCCGGATTATACACTATAGATTCGGACGGGGACGGTATTCTTAACGCATGTGATAATTGTCCCTTTATCAGCAATGTGGATCAGACTGATACGGATGGCGATGATGTCGGCGATGACTGCGACAATTGCTTAAATACCGTAAACCCAAACCAACTGGACGACGATGATGACGGAGCGGGAAACGCCTGCGACATTTGCCCCGGTTATGACGACAATATTGATTCGGATTCAGACGGAACGCCCGACGGATGTGACAACTGCTCCGGAATTTCCAACCCGGACCAGTTGAATACGGACGGCGATTCTTTCGGCAATGCATGCGACACCGATGACGACAATGACGGTATCGAGGATGGTTCCGACACTGACCCGCTCGATCCGCGGATCTGTCAGGATCTTGATGGAGATTTATGTGATGACTGCTCTCAGAATCCGTCGAGCTCGGTATCTCCAACCCCGTGGGCAGTTTACACACCCTCGGCTTCAGATGACGGCACGGATTCCGACGGTGATGGTCTGTGTAACACAGGCGACACTGACGATGATAATGACGGTGTAATTGACGCTTCGGACACTAATTCTCTCCATCCGCAAATCTGTGAGGATCTGGATGGGGACACCTGCGACGACTGTTCACAAAACCCTATGACGACGATTTCACCTAAACCATGGGTTTTATACACTCCGGCACCCGCCAATGACGGGCCCGACCTGGATGGTGACGGTCTATGCGATGCCGGTGACGCTGATGACGACAACGACGGAGTTTCAGACGGAACGGACACAAATTCCATTGATCCCCAGATCTGTCAGGACACTGACAGTGATACCTGCGATGATTGTTCCCAGAATCCGACCGGAGCTGCATCTCCCACACCGTGGTCTGCTTATATTCCGTCAACCTCTGATGACGGTCTTGATACCGACGGCGACGGCATCTGTGATTTAACCGATACAGATATTGACAATGACGGAGTGTTGAACGCCGAGGATGATGATCCTCTTGATCCGCAGACCTGTCAGGATACAGACAGCGACACCTGTGACGACTGTTCCCAGAATCCATACAGCTCATCTTCACCGACACCATGGATTGCATACACTCCTTCTGGCACCAATGACGGAACTGATACAGATGGCGACGGTGTATGCAACACAACCGATCCGGACGACGACAATGACAGTATTTTAGATGGTTCGGACACCGACTCGCTTGATCCTCAAATTTGTCAGGATCTTGATAGCGACGGCTGCGATGACTGCTCACAAAATCCCGTAAATTCATCTTCACCGACTCCATGGTCAGTTTACACTCCTTCAACAACTGACGACGGATTGGACTCTGATGGCGACGGCGTCTGTAATTTTGGTGACACTGATGATGATAATGACGGTGTAACTGATGTTTCAGATACCAATCCCCTTGATCCTCAGGTCTGTCAGGACCTTGACAGCGACACATGTGATGACTGCTCACAAAATCCGACCACGGCTGCATCACCTGCTCCATGGCCTGTCTACACCCCTTCGACTTCCAGTGACGGGCTGGACTCAGACGGTGACGGTATTTGCGATGCAGGCGACCTTGATGAAGACAATGATGGTGTAGCTGACGCTCAGGATAATGACCCTCTTGATCCTCGAATTTGTCAGGATCTTGACGGCGATACATGCGATGACTGTTCCCAGAATCCAACCACTGTATCTTCACCCACTCCATGGCCATTTTACACCCCTTCAACCATCAATGACGGCACAGATACAGATGGTGACGGACTCTGCGATGCCGGCGACACCGATGATGACAACGACGGGGTTTCAGACGGATCAGATACAGATTCCCTGAATCCTCAAACCTGTCAGGATACCGACGGTGACACCTGTGATGACTGTTCCCAGAATCCTACTTCTGCGGCATCTCCTACACCTTGGCCTGCTTATATTCCGTCAACTTCTGATGACGGACTTGATACCGACGGCGACGGCATCTGTGATTTAACTGATTCAGATATTGACAATGACGGCGTTTTGAACGGCTCGGACATTGATCCACTTGATCCGCAGACCTGTCAGGATACTGACAGCGACACATGTGATGACTGTTCTCAGAATCCTTTCAGCGTTGTTTCACCAACTCCCTGGGTGATATACACTCCTTCCGCAGCGAATGACGGTGCGGATACTGACGGCGACGGCGTATGCAACGCGATCGATCCGGACGACGACAATGACAGTATTTTAGATGGTTCGGACACCGACACGCTTGATCCGCAGATATGTCAGGATCTTGACGGAGACGGCTGCGATGATTGTTCACAAAACCCGGTAAGCTCATCTTCTCCAACCCCATGGGCAGTTTACGCTCCGTCAACAACCAATGACGGAACCGACACTGACGGTGACGGTATCTGCGATGCATTTGATACAGACGATGACAATGATGGCGTATTGGACGCTTCAGACACTGATCCAGTTGATCCTCAAATTTGTCAGGATATTGACGGAGACGGCTGCGATGATTGTTCACAAAACCCGGTAAGCT
>CAZDZC010000003.1:19489-55163 GCA_964509835.1 uncultured Acidobacteriota bacterium | reverse complement strand
GTTCACAAAACCCGGTAAGCTCATCTTCTCCAACTCCGTGGGCAGTTTATGTTCCCTCAACAAGTAACGACGGAACCGACACTGATGGCGATGGTGTATGCGATGCAGGCGATACGGACCTTGATAATGATGGTGTAGTAAATGTTTCAGACACAGATCCAGTTGATCCCCGGGTTTGTCAGGACACTGACAGCGACACCTGCGACGACTGTTCCCAGAATCCTTTCAGTATCGCTTCACCGACACCATGGACAACATACTCTCCTTCTGTAACTAATGACGGAACTGACACTGACGGAGATGGCATCTGTAATACAACCGACACAGATGATGACAATGATGGCGTTGTTGACGGATCTGACACCGACATGCTTGACCCGCAGATATGTCAGGACCTTGACAGCGACTCCTGCGATGATTGTTCACAGAATCCTGTGAGTTCTTCTTCTCCGACCCCGTGGGCAACATACAGTCCTTCAACCGACAATGACGGAACAAATATTGATGGAGACGGAATCTGCGATACAACTGACACAGACGATGACAACGATGGCGTATTGGACGCTTCAGACACTGATCCAGTTGACCCGCAGATCTGTCAGGATATTGACGGAGACGGCTGCGATGATTGTTCACAAAACCCGGTAAGCTCTTCATCTCCAACCCCATGGGCAGTTTACGCTCCGTCAACAACCAATGACGGAACCGACACTGACGGTGACGGTATCTGCGATGCATTTGATACAGACGATGACAATGATGGCGTATTGGACGCTTCAGACACTGATCCGGTTGATCCTCAAATTTGTCAGGATCTTGACAGCGACACCTGCGATGATTGTTCACAAAACCCGGTAAGCTCATCTTCTCCAACTCCGTGGGCAGTTTATGTTCCATCAACAAGTAACGATGGAACCGACACTGATGGCGACGGTGTATGCGACATAAGTGATGCCTGTCCGGGATTTGATGACAGCGAAGACTTTGATGGGGATCTTATACCCGACGGATGCGATCCGGATATTGACGGTGACGGATTCGACAACATTCTCGACTGCAATCCTCTGGATCCGGACGAATGGACCGTCCCGCAGGCAGTTCTTGATCTGAAACTTTCCGGAAAAAATACAACCACCTTCACATGGTCCGTTCCTTCAAATCCGGGATGTACGGCACCTGTTTTTGATCTGCTCAGATCTCAAAACCGCGCTGATTTTTCGGGCGCAATTTGCATCGAATCAGACGATGCAGATACTGTGGCATCTTATACTGATACACCTCCGCCAGGCGGATATTTTTATATTGTAAGGATAGAAAATTCCTGCGGTGAAAATATGTATCAAAACTCTAATGAGATTGACAGAACAGGCGCTGCCTGTCCATAAAATTTCCAATTACAGCAAAAAAGGCTTCCCTGAATGGAAGCCTTTTTTTGTTTTGTTGAAGAGTAGAAATAAGTATGTTAATATCAAGCCTTCTTTAAAGCCATGCGGATACATAATATTTTTAAATTCCTTTTAAAAACCCTGCTTTTAAGCGTTCTGTTTTTCGTTTTTCTTGGAGCAAGCCTTTGGCTGACTATCAGCTTCAGCGTAAAAAAGGATATTGTTAAAACTCCCGATCTGAAAGGAATGAATGTATCTGATGCATCGGAAATGCTTGCTTCCATGGAACTGAAGCTTTTTGAGAAGGAAAGAATTTTTGACGAATCCACGGACAGAGACATCATTCTTTTTCAGTACACTTCGCCAGGCTTGAAAATCAAAAAGGGCCACACGATTGAAGTCACCGTCAGCAGTGGAATGGAACAGCTGATTGTTCCAAATCTGGTCGGACATTCCGGGAAAAAAGCTCAGATAATGCTCGAACAGGCTAAACTCTCTTTAGGAACGACCTACATGGTTTACAAAAATGGATTTGAAGAAAATACTGTCATTGCTCAAGAGCCGCCTGCAATGTCAAAAAGAAGCCCGGGAACGAATATATCGGTTGTCATCAGTAAAGGCTCCCCTGCTAAATTTTATGTCATGCCCGATATCGTAGGGCTTCCGTCTGGAGCCGCTCAGGACGCTCTTTCTGAAATTGGGTTAAGAAATCTCAATGTGATTTATAATGACACAGAAGCTGCAGGAGGAGCTGTTATTTCTCAATCTCCTGCAGCCGGAAGAAAAGTAAAGAACAGCGACATTGTAACCATTACACTGGCAAGGAAGTGAAGATTGAATAATTTCAAAGGATTCGGAATTTCACCTTCTATTCTGTCCGCTGATTTCGCAAATCTGAGCAGGGACATAAAAGCTGCCGAAGAAGGCGGCGCAGTATGTATCCATGTGGATGTAATGGACGGTCATTTTGTCCCCAACCTAACAATAGGCGCTCCGGTGGTGCGCTCCATAAGAAAGACCTCTGCCGTTCCTCTTGATGTTCATCTGATGATTGAGAATCCTGAACAATATATCCGTGATTTCGCTGATGCTGGTTCAAATCTTATAGCAGTTCACACCGAAGCTTCCCCGCATCTGAACCGAACCCTTTCCACAATAAGGGAATGCGGAGCTCTTGCAGGAGCGGCGCTGAACCCGTCAACCCCTTTAGTTATACTTGAAGAAATAGTGCCATATATTGATTTTGTTCTAATAATGTCAGTCAACCCTGGTTTCAGCGGACAGAAGTTCATTCCTGAAAGTATCGCCAAGGTAGAAAAAACCCGCAGTTTACTTGATTCAAAAAGAGCAAATAAGGTTTTCATTGAGGTGGACGGCGGAGTGGACATGACCAACATCAGAAAACTTAAGAGAGCCGGTGCTTCTTTATTCGTTGCGGGATCGGCAGTTTATGGGAACGCAGACCCTTCTTCTGCAGTCAGAAACCTTCTCAGCGAAATTAACACACCTTGACGACCCTAATTCCATATTCCGAGATTTCAGCCGGAGGAGGCTTCACCGTAAGCAAATGTTTTGAATGGTTTGAAGTCGCAAGAACTTCGTATATGAGACGCAAAGGCCTTCCTTACAGCAATCTCGAACAGAAAGGTGTAGATCTTCCAGTTACTGCATCTTCCATCCGCAGATTATTTTTTACTGAGGTAAATTGCGGTCTCCGTGTTACAATAACAGAGGCGAGGATGTCAGGCATCAGGCTGTTTTTTGAATACGAGGTATCACCTGAAGATGATCAACTTGTTTACGCCACAGGAGCAACCTTGCATGTTCCCATAAGCCGAAACGGTTCGATATTACGAAATGTTCCAGGACTGGATAGAATATTTGAGAAAATTAAGGAGTAATATATTGAAAATAGTGAAAATTTTAGTTTTAGTTCTTACCGCTCTGATTTTGCTTGCGCCTGGCTGCAGCAAGAAGAAATCGTCTGTAGAACTTGCCAGGTATTCCGCTTTCAGTAACGAAGAGCTTTTCAAGCTCGGAAATTCTTACGCTGTGAAGGGAAGAAGGGTCAAAGCGAAAAACTGTCTTCAAGAACTTATAAAAAGAGGACAAGACAATATGGTTACGGCGAATGCGACCATTCTTCTGGCTGATGTCAATTTTAAGGACGGATCTGCAAACGCTTATGCAGATGCGATTTATTACTACCGCAACTTACTCCGTTATTTTCCGAAACATCCCAGGGCTGACTACTGTCAGTATCAGGTAGGAATTTGCTTCTTTGAACAAAGGAATTCTCCTGACCGCGATCTTTCAGCAATTCTGGAATCTATTGTCGCATTCAAAAAAGTAATCAATAATTATCCTGACAGTCTGTATCTTTCAGCTACAAAAATGAGAATCAGGGAATGCTACATAATTCAAGCTGAGCATGAGTTCAGAATTGGTAGGTTCTATTACAGAAAGTCATTATATGACGCTGCAATAAAAAGATTCGAGGTTGTTTTCAATACATATTCTGAATATTACGAAGAACCGGAACTTTACTACTTTGCAGGCCAGTCACTGTGGGATTTATCAAGACAAAAGGAAGCCGAATTTTATTTTAACAAGCTTATAAGGCGTTTTCCTGATTCCAAGTTCTCAAAGGAAGCGCATGCAAGGATGAATGGCAAAAAAAGTCCAAAAGGTTTCTGGAACAGGGTTCTCCCGCCATACATTTGATTTTCCGCCTCTGCTTGATAGTATGGGGATTATGTTTATAATGATTCTGATATTAAAGGAGCAACGCATGAGCATAAAATCAATAAAAATAGTAATATTAATTTTTGTTTGTCTATTTCTTATCACGGCATGCTCAACTTCCACAGACAATCTCAGAATTAAGAACGATATAGACTACATACACCAGCAGATTTACGAACTTAAAAAGGAACAGCTTCGGAATACGAACCAGATAGACGAGATCAAAAAAATCATCACTTCCGGAGAAACAAGTCAATCAATAAATGAGGATTGGGACGAAACAAAGCCTGTTACCCCGCAGGCTGAAAGTACTGAAGGGATGTCACATTCAGTTGAAAATCCTCTTCGTCCGAAAACAGATATCATCTCGGGAAAAGATTTATACGATCAAGGGTATGAGCTTTTTAACTCTGGTGAATATCTGAAAGCTTCATCAGCATTTCAAACCTATGCGGATAAATTCCCTGAAACTGAACTTACAGACAATGCGTGGTATTGGATAGGCGAGTGCATGTATTCACTCGAGAATTACCCTGATGCGGTAAAGGCCTTTGACTTTGTTATTCAGAATTTCCCCAAAGGGAATAAGCTGGCAGCTTCTCATCTCAAGAAAGGATTCTGCTATCTTAAAATGAATATGACACAGATTGCTCTTTCAACATTCAGGAATGTCAAACAGTCGTTTCCGGACACAGAAGCAGCTAAAATCGCTGATATGAAGCTCAGAGAATTATCCCGTTAATATGAATCGGTCAAATTACTTAAAGTTAAACTTTAAACAGTCAAGGAAAGTCCTTGACAATATAAGACATTTTTGTTATAGTTCGCAGTACTTGTGATGTATTTTGTTACAGGCGTAAGTGATTCGCATAGTCAAGGAGACATTAAATGTTAAAGAAGACACTAACCCGGGCCGTTCTTCTTGTTTTTGTTGCACTGATAGTTTCTGTTGTCAGTGCAGATGAAACACTGGCGGCGAAGGTTGCTGAACTGAAAGAAAAATGGAACAGTTCCCAGCACGGGCCCCCGGCGATCCATATGATTGACGATCACTGGACCGCATGGTACCCGCCAGCTGATGTTTCTGATGATGCATATATTATCAAGCAGGGAGATACTCTCTGGGATTTAGCGCTTGAGTTTTTCGGAGATAATTACCTGTGGCCTCAGTTGTGGGAATGCAATATGTACATCAAGGATGCGCACTGGATTTATCCCGGAGACCCTCTTTCGGTAAAAAAACCTGTAATTGTTGATGAAAATGACGAAACTTATAAGGGTACTGAAACAGAAGTTGAAGACAAACCTGATATTATTGCCGAAGAGGTGATAACACCTGGAACGATAGCTTTATATCAGGATCTTTATTGTTCACCTTACATTGAAGAAAGCTTTAACGATAACGATCAGATTCTCATTATGGGAGCAGAGGAATCAAAGAAATCTTCTCTTTCAGAAAGGGATATTGTATATATCAATGCCGGAAGCAGTCACGGACTTACTAACGAAGGCTTTTTCGGTATTTACAGGGCAGGGGCTAAACTTGATAATCCGATGACTGGTAAATCAGCTGGAACTGTTGTTGACAAAATTGGCAAGATTGAGATACTTAATCTTATGGAACATACAGCTACAGGCGTAATTGTTGAAGCGTGCACAGAAGTTAGAGTGGGAGATTTCCTTCTTCCATGGAAGCCGGTCGGTAATCCTGAAGAAAAAACCTATGAGTTCAACCCTGTCGGGTATAAACTCAAAGGGAAAACTTCGGGGCATATAATTTATGCAAAGGATGGTCAGCAGACAATTGGAGATGGCAATATTGCCATTATTGATATTGGCTCCTCTCAGGGCATCCAACCTGGGGACTATTTTATAATCTACCAGGATAATGAGCTGGGTTCGGATTATGATATCAGGGTCTTGGGTGAACTTGCAGTTCTTTTCTGTGAACAGAATTCATCTACATGTAAAACCCTGATCAGCAGAAAAGACATACCTATCGGGTCTAAAGTGGAATTGCGCTAAATACAAGATTTAACTTAATAGAAAGGCCGCTTTTCAGCGGCCTTTTTATTTTTTATACCTTTTATTAGGCTTTCTATTGTGTTATCCTCTGCATATAGAGTGATTGATATTTTCTAATGGAATCATCTTGAGCAGCAAAAACTTCGCAAAAACCTTTTTCTTAAATGATCGCATGAATGAACTCGTCAGAGATATGGTTTCTTCGGGAATCATACTTGAGCATGCATGCAATGAGCTTGAGAAAAGGTTCATTTTTGAAGTGCTGGAAATATATGCGGGACAGCGCACTAAAGCTGCACGGCATCTCGGTATTCACCGAAACACATTGAACAATAAAATTCGGAAATATAAACTCTGACCACATCTGCTTTTTTCTTTCTTATTCGATTGAAACAATTTCAGGTTTTCCGGAAAGCCTGTAGTCAAGAACCACCCCTCCGGAGTTTTTAATCGCATTTCTGATTTTATAAGTATCTTCAGGATCGTGCAGAACTATCATACAGCCCCCGCCTCCAGCACCACAAGCTTTGCAGGCCAGGGCGCCATTGCTTTCAGAAGCACTAATAATATTCATCATATCTCTGGTTTCTATTCCTTTGAAGAGCTTCTTTCGGTTTTCCCACTCAAATTTTATGCCCTTTGCAAGCATTTCAAGGGAAGAATTTTCAAGAGCTTCTGAAACTAAATTTGAAGCTTCTGCGATACGCTGCAGAAATTCAGGAACCCCGTCTCTATTATCCAAAAAAGACTTATATACCTCCCAGTTATTTTCAATTGACAACCTTGAAACCCCGGTATAACAAAGAGAAATGTGTTCTTCAATAAACGCACTCTCCACATTAACCGCTGCAACATCTTCGTCATCAGCAGAGTATTTAATCTTCAGAACGCCTCCCAATATAGAAGGATAGTAGTCCTGCACACCTGTCGGTTTTCGAAGTATCCCAGTTTCAAGATTACGAGCTGTATGAACCAGATGTTTTTCGCTTTTAAAGATCTTATTTGTTGCCTTTATAAACACTTTGTTTACAGCAATGTTTAGCGCAGATGATCCGCCAAGCCCCGATCCTATGGGGGCCCGGCAATTGATTTTCAGGTCAAACCCGAAACCCGGATTATAATATTCAATAATTCTTTTTATTAGAGGTAAAGATTCATCACCTGCAATTCTTGCAGAGCTTTCATATACGAGAGTAATATTCTGATCCTTCGAAGTTATCATAACTTTTCTGTCATCCCTGACCCTAAGCTCTGTTTCTGCAAAAAGATCAATTGCGGCATTAACAGTCACAGGGTTTTTCAACAGAATAGAAATAGGCCACAGGTCAAGCGTTCCTCCTGCAAGATCAATTCTGACAGGTGCTTTATAGAAATATTTCATGGATTTAAATTTAGTGATTTAAACTCTTTCATTGAACTTCTGTCGTTTTCCGAAGGATATTTTTCTATGAAACAGGTCAAACCTGAAACAGAAGGTGAAGAAGCTGATATTGTTATTCTTCTGAGGGAAGAACTTCTGGATTTAATGCCTGCTACATCAACCGGATATCTGAAGTAATTTGCCATTTTATCGTTTTGGTCATATTCGTTAAATCTTACTGTGAGATACTGAAGTGTTTCTTTTGAATTCGATACGATATTAAGCTCAATAATAAACTCATTTGTATCTGGTTTCTTTTTCAAGCTTACAATTTCAACAGAATAACTATTCCTGAGAGAACAAATTTTCTCTGCAGGATCTTGATTTTTGCATGAACTGAAAATAAAAGCTGCAAATATAAAGAGAGTAATAATGAATTTATTTTTCATAATAAAAAAGCCGCTGAATGTTGTCAGCGGCTCTCCGTAATCAAATATGTGACATCAAAAAGATGATCTGCTCGGATTCCCCAACGGCTGAACATATGTTGCATTCTCATCATTGAGATTTCTGTGCTCAGGATGGATTTCCCTGAACATTTCGCTGAATCTGATAAACACTTTTACAGCCCTTCTGTAAAGAACTTTTTTATCAGGATAAGCAGTAACAAGATTTATTCCAAGAGGTTGAACAAGATAAACCATTTCTCCTTCAGTAAGATCCTTATCTGTCTGCCACCCTTTTTCAGGAACAATAGAAACAGGTTTAAGTCCCTTGAGCGCTTTAACGGCACCTTCGGGCGTCCATCCGGAAGATGGTTCCTGCAGACCAACCGCCTCACAATAAAGAACCGCAAACTCACCCTGTGTAATAATTCTCTCTTTGATCTTGTTCTCTTCTGATACTTCGGCTGCTATAAAAGTAAACACGGCAACAACAGTAAAAAATATAACGGCATACGGTAATTTTCTCATTTATTTCCTCCTGGGGAAAACATGTCAAAATACTTTTTGAATATACATAACTTGAACAGGATTGTCAAGCTTGTCATACTTTCTTGTCTGGTCTCTTCAGTTTACTTATAATGCCTTTCTGTTCAGATTCACTGATTTCGGGTTCTTCACTTCTCTTATAGTAATAATAATATCCATATTTATAGTATCTTGTATAATAGGCACTCTGGAAATCAACATCATTGAAAACCACCCCAAGAACCGGACTCTTCGATTCTGCTAAGCTTTTAATAGCCCTCCTTGCAATTTCCCTGTCAACAGCGTTTCTTCTGACAACGAGAACAATCCCGTCAACATAGCCGCTTAAAATCACCGGATCGGTTATGCCAGTTACGGGAGGAGAGTCAACTATCACCCAATCATAGACCTCTTTTGCTTCTCTTAGCATCGTCTTGAACTTCTCGCTTCCGATGAGTTTCGGAGGATCAGGAGGAATAGGCCCGCACGCGCCTATGTGCAAGTTTTTGCTCATTTTATGAAGAAACTGCGACCAGTCCGAGTGTTCCTGTTGAACAATATAAGCGCTGATGCCGTTTCTGCGTTCAACATTAAAATGGCTGTGAATCATAGGCCTTCTGAAGTCACAGTCAAAAATAATTACACGGTCACCCGCTTGCGATAAGGTCTTGGCAAGGTTGACGGCTATTGATGTTTTTCCTTCCTTGGGAATACTGCTTGTGACAAGCAGACATCTTTTTTTCTTGTCGGAACAGCTGAAATAAAGAGAAGTCCTCAGCGTGTTAAATGCTTCCTTAACACTGCTCTTACTTACACCTTCTGTGGTATGCGGAACCATACTGAGAATTGGCAGGCCGAGCTGTTCTTCGAGATCATCAGGGGTTTTCAGGTTTGTATCAAGATATTCCTTCAGAAAAATAATAGAGATCCCGAAAAGAATACTGACAACAAAACTAAGCATGAGATTCACACCGTATTTAGGAGAAAAAGGTTTTGAGGGAGCTTCGGCTCTTTCAAGTATGCTGACATTGTTGTCCCGAAGCCCGTGAAGAAGATCTGTCTGTTTCAGTGTTTCCTGTATCATTTCATATGCGTTTTCAGCGTAGGCGGTCTGCTGTTCCACAATATTGTATTTAACCATCTTTTTGTTCAGTACTATGGATTCCTCTTTAACCTCATTAAGCGAATTCAGATATGTCTGCTCTCTATCTTTGAGTATTTCATAGTTCCCTCTAATCCTGGCTATAATCCTGTTTACCTCTTCATCCAGCTTTTCTTTAATCTCATTTATAAGCGTTAACTGCTTTTGTATGTCCGGGTGCTTGTCCTTATACTGCCTTTTAAGATTATTAAGCTCTATTTCCAGGGCAACATACTGGGCATAAAGTGATGAAACAACGGGGCTTTCGCCTATCACACCAACTTCCAGATATGAGCCTCCCTTTCTTTTAACATCATCAATCTGGTTAAGAAGAAGTTCGTTGTCAATTCTCTCAAGTCTTACAGACTGATAAGAAGAATTCAGCGTTGTCATCTTTTCTGAATTAAGAACGCTGATGTCTTTAGGAATATATAATTTTTCGGATTCAGCTATATTATATAACTCTGTCTGCGATTCGCTGACTTGGTTTCTCACACTGTCAAGCTTCTCCTGCAGAAGATCATAAGCTTCCCTCGTTTTTTCGAGTGCGGATTCAAGATTATACCATGTGTAAACCTCTGAAACAGCGTTTGCAAGAAACGCAGCAACCTTGGGATTTCTGTCAACAACTCGAATTTCAACAATGTTTGTGTTTTCCAACGGGATAACACTTACCTGCTTCATAATCCTTTTTGCCAGGGCATCTTTAGTGCTCCCCCGGAAATAATCATGCTCTGTGAGATTGAATTTGTCCACAGTATGGTCTGCAATTATCCTGCTCTTTATTATCTCATACTGTGTGTTGAAATATGTTCTTGCCCACATATAACCATACGATTGAACACCCACAGGCTCAATTTCCTTAACGGGAAGAACATTTGTGGATTGAGGTTTAATAAGTAGTTTTGCCCTTGCATCGTATAAAGGAACCTTCATAAAGGAGGTTATTGCCACCACAGAAACAATAACAATGCAGCAACTCACCATAAGCCAAATATTGTCTTTAAGGATCGCCCAGTAGTCCTTAAAATGAATCTCTCTGCCTATTTGTTTTGAAAGAATATCCATTATCTATCCATTAAAAAAGCGATTTTCGCTGAACAATAATGTGGTCTTCGGGTTTCAGCACAATGTCTTCAGCTTTTCCATTTTTAATTTTATAAATTGAACACCGTCTTTTTCGAGCTTTCATTGCCAGTTCTCATAAGTTCAACCTTTTTGGGGTCGCCCCATCCCGTAATTCCTCCTGCTTCAGTTATAGCTTTATAGATGGTGATAGTTTCCGTGTAATCAAAAGAACCAGGAGAGTTCACTTCTCCCGAGACATAGTAATAGTTCTTAGGTATTTCGATCCTGTCCGAATGTTCAATTATAATGTTGCTTTCAAAACTCCCATTATCGTAAAGATCCGTTTTTCGAATTTCAATTTTATCCGGATTGCTCGAATCTTCACCTGCCCCCTTTGTTAAGTATAGAAGATGCCAGTCTGTACCACCCACTTCCGAAAGAAGCTCAATGAGAGTAGTCGGGCCTTTCAGATAAAACATCCCCGGTTTGCTGACATTACCTGTTACATAGGCCCACTGGCTTTTGTAATCCGAAACAGTCACTGTTACAGCCGGATTAACAAGATATCCGTCTTCAAGTTTATTTTTTATGAGGCCTCTGAGCTCATTTGTGGTCATTCCTATCACATTTATGTCCCCGACATAGGGATATGAAAGAGTTCCGTCAGATGGTATTTTTTTTGAAAAAGAGAGCTCGCTGAAACCAAACACTTCAATATCCAAGGTATCATTTGCTCCAATCCTGTATTCATCAACATTTAAAATTTCTGTTCCCTTATTAACGATAGATGTTTCGATAATGCCATTTCCCAAAACAATCTCGTCACTCTTTTTCAGAATTACATGAATTGATTTTCCGTAAACCTCAATAGATTCAAGAATCGAAGATTTCAGTTTTAATTCTATCCTCGTTACATTCCTAATTACCGGATGTTGCGTTACAGAAGCATTGGAAACAATATCGTTTTCAAGGGGATAAAATTTAATTTCATTCTGGGTTTGATCAATAAGATCAATTAACACTAATCCCAATTCTCTGTTCTCAAAAAAAGTAAACCCTTTCCCCTCATAAGGAGTTACGATAATTCTGAAGTCATTTCCTTTTTTTGCAAACTCCAGAACAGAATCAGCATACAAAGGCGAAATAATCAAAATTATTAATATCGTGATTAAGAAACTAAAGCATCTTGCCATTTTATATTTAAATCATTTCCCAAAAAAAAGGTGATAATACAGTTTTCTGATTACCACCGTTAGAAAGCCCGCAGATTAATATTTACCAGCCTATATTCGCCTCAATAATATAAACATTATTTGTGTAGCAGAAATACGGAATGTTCGAATCCCTGTCTTCGTATCGGTAATTAACACGGATGCTTGCACGCTCGTGAAGATAGAGACCCATCCCGGCCTTTATGCTGCTGATATCATCGTCTCTCTCCACAAACTGATTCATTGAATCTATAAACACCAGCTCCGGATAATCATTATTTTGGAAAGATGCTCCCAGCGAGAAGAAAACTATCTCTGAAGTCCTGTGAGTGACTGTTACTGAAGCTTGGTCACTGGAGTAAAAATTATTCGTCCCAAATGAAGACTGGTTAGGAGTCCTTATGAGAGAAAGCTCCATTTTGGTCTTTGGAGTAAACTCATTTTGCACTCTGATTTGAACGATAAGACCTCTGTAATCAGTAAAATTCCCTAGATCAAATCTGTCTCCATGATAACCAGCCATAATCTCACCGGAAAGAGTTCTTGAAAGACTCCCATCAAGAGATGCAAAAACCTGCCAGGCATCGTACCCGTTATCAAATCCCTCGCGATCTTGGTCATTCTGAATGACATTCGCATGGAAACCAACTGTAGTCAAAGGATAAAGGTCGTACTTAATGCTGCCCCCCAACTTAAGTGTTTCATAGTCATAGAAAGTATTGGGGGTTGTCAAATCATCATCCGTATCAAAGTTCACGGAGGTAAATTCCGCTCCTGCCTGTACCCGCAAACGCTGGGTAAGGTCATATCCCAAATTTACAGTAGCAGTATTTCTTACGAATGGATCTTTTCCTTTGACAATCTCTCTGCTGACATCAAACTCCTCCGTCTCAAGAACCCCCTTTACAAAACGATCCCTCACTGTTATATGCAATCCAGAGGCGGTATTGAATCTTGAATCCATGGTAAAAACATGGGTCCAATTAGTGTCAAGATTTACCTCATCCTCCTTCTGGAACCATCTGTATTGAGGCGCATAAGCCATAGACAAATATGCATTCCAAAAAGGCATTTCAACCCTGAGTTTTGGTCGGACAACATACTGACCGGTACTCAACACATAACCGTCATCAGGTTGGAGAAATATATTGTCTTCAAATTGGTAAATAAGTTCTAGACCAGGATAGACAACAAAATTACCGGCTACAAATCCGTCACCTGCAAATCCGCCCGGGATTCCCTCATCAATGGCCAAAGTACCTGTGGAAAACAAAAACGGGCTTATAATTAAAAGCAATAATCCAATAATCTTACGCATATTCAACAAACCTTATATTCAACCGATTTACAAACAAAATACAGCTAACTCCTCAACTCGAACGAACTCACTTTAGCACTTTCTTTATATGTATGTCAAGAATAAATTTATTTTCATGGTTATTCAATCTTATGTTTTTCTCTTGAACTTATTATTTTTGTCTTAGCAACTTTTCTCCAGGAATCTTCTTGACAAACATTTGATAATGCATTATATATTGAGTTGCCAATACTGTTGGCCCCCCTCTGAAAGAGCCGCTGATTAAGTTCGGCGGCTTTCTTCTTTATGCGCTTCTTTTTACAAATTGCTTGAACTCATCATTTCCAAGGCTGGACTTTCCCCTGATTACAATTGCTGCATTACCTTCTCCCAGAGGTGGAATTGAAATTGAGACTTTTGCCGTTCCCAGTTCATCTGTTGTCCCTTCATAAAGAACTTGAGGAGGGCTGATGGTGCTTATTAACTTGATGGTTATCTCAACCCCTTTCATGGGCGTTCTTGCGAGACTGTTCCTTGCATAAATTTTAAGAGATACCTGACGACCTGTGATAAAGTCAACTTTATCGACAAGTCCGAGTTCAAGCTTGGCTTTTTCCGATTCTTTTTCAAGATAGTCAAGAATTATCTCATCCAATGTCCTGTTTGTAGCGTCCGGTTGACCAACTGAATCATCATTTCCGGATTTCCCCTCGAGTTCTTCTCTATTTATCTCAATTGTTTCGGTGGCGAAATTTTTCTCATAAAAACCGGAACGGATTTTTTGAATCATGCCTCTGTGCTGATCTTCAAGAAGTTTTTCCACATTTTTAGGATTGTATTTCTCGCCTGAGATTTCAGAATAGCTTGTTCTTTTGGAATCAAGTATCTGACCGCCAACATAAAGAAGCGTCTCAATTACCGGATTGTCGTTTCCTTTGTCCTCAGTCTGGACATGATAGACAGTCCCGCGGAAGTTTATATCTGTATTATATCCTGTCAGCATTAATTTTGCTTAAGTCAAATTCCTCATAGCCGATCTTTCCGCTCTAATATAAAATACAGTGTCCATCGCTGTCAAGTTTAGAGCCTTGAGAACTTTGCCGTGAAGTGTCTGAGGAAGGGTGCTTCATAAATGATCTTCAGGCCGGGGATGTCTGCCCTTCTATTCCAGAGCGTTTTGAGGGATTCGACTACCCAGTCAATATGATTGTCGGTATATACTCTTCTTGGAACAGCCAGCCTGACCAGTTCCATCCCGGGATAAACAGTTTCCCCGGTTTCTTTGTTTTTGGAAGCGAACATGACACTTCCAATCTCGACACCCCTTACACCGCCTTCCACATAAAGTTCAGCAGTCAGTGCCTGTCCCGGGAACTCGCTCTGCGGAATATGATCAAGAAAAGACTTTGCATCAACATAAACAGCATGGCCTCCTATCGGATAAATAACGGGAATACCTGCGCTCTTAAGTTCGTTTCCAAATCTTCCCACCTGACCTATCCGGGCCGAAAGATATGCTTCATCCTGAACTTCTTCAAGTCCCCGAGCAATCGCTTCCAAATCCCTGCCTGCAAGCCCGCCGTAACTTGGGAATCCCTCAACAAGGATCAGTTTGATTTTAAGCTGTTCAAAAAGCTCTTCGTCTTTCAAGGCAATGAACCCGCCGATGTTTGCCAGACCGTCTTTCTTTGCGCTGACAGTACACCCGTCCGCATATGAGAACATTTCGGAAACAATCTGTTTAATGGTTTTGTCCTTGTAATCTTGTTCGCGCTTTTTGATAAAATAGGCGTTCTCTGCGAACCTGCATCCGTCAAGGAAAAACGGGATATTATATTTCTTTGCCAAATCACCGGTCATCCGGATATTTTCCATTGATACCGGCTGCCCCCCTCCGCTGTTGTTTGTTACTGTTATATATATTACCGGAATATTGTCGCTGCCGTTCTTGCTTATAAAATCATCGAGTTTTCCGATATCAATATTACCCTTGAAGGGATGATTATTTTCAATGGATTTTCCCTCCTCAATCACGAAATCAAGGGCTATCCCACCGTTCATCTCCACATTGGCTCTTGTTGTGTCAAAGTGATTATTGTTCGGAACAATGTCCCCCTGTTTTAGCAGTGTTGAGAAGAAAACATTTTCTGCACCTCTGCCCTGGTGTGTTGGGATAATATTTCTATATCCGGTTATTGACCTTACTGTATCCTCAAAGTGAAGAAAATTGTTACAACCTGCATACGATTCATCCCCTATCATTATGCCGGCCCACTGGTTCGCGCTCATGGCGGATGTCCCGCTGTCGGTCAGCATGTCAATAAAAACATCCCTTGCTTTGATCAGAAAAACATTATATGAGGCTTCTTCTATCTTCCTCTGACGTTCTTCTCTGGACAGCAGTCTGATTGGTTCAACAGTTTTAACTCTCCAGGGCTCTGGTTTTCTTTTCATTCTTCCTCCTTAATTATTACCGTGTCAGAATCTCTTTGAGATATCTGCCTGTAAACGAATCTTTTTCCTCTGCAACCTGCTCCGGAGTTCCTTCTGCAACAATTTCCCCTCCGCTGTCTCCGCCTTCAGGGCCGAGGTCAATAATCCAGTCGGCTGATTTTATCACATCATAGTTATGTTCGATAACAACAATCGTATTATCCCGATCTCTCAATCTTTTGAGGGTTTCGAGAAGTATCTTTATATCGTGGAAATGAAGTCCGATAGTTGGTTCGTCTAATAAATAAAGAATCCTGCCATTTTTTCTGGAAAGTTCCCTCGAAAGTTTTAGCCTCTGAGCTTCTCCTCCTGAGAGAGTCGTTGATGACTGACCAAGTTTCAGATATCCAAGACCTATTTCAATCAGAACGGACAGTTTTTTATTGATTTCAGGAATAGAGCTGAAAACATCAAAGGCCTCGGAAACCGTCATATTCAGAACAGACTCTATTGTATGTCCCTTATACGCAACTTCAAGGGTTTCCCTGTCGAATCTTTTCCCATTGCAAATATCACATTTAACATATAAGTCCGGAAGCATTCTCATTTCAACCCTGATCTCACCCATTCCTTCACACTTCGGACATCTGCCGCTTTTGACATTAAAGCTGAAGCGGCTTTTGGAATAGCCCCGCATTCTGGAAAGCGGAAGCTTTGAATAAAGGTCTCGGACTGGCCCCCACACTCCAGTGTATGTTGCGGGGTTTGACCGTGACGATCTTCCGATAGATGATTGATCAACCATGATAACCCCGTTCAATAGTTCCGTCCCGCTAATTGATTCGAATTTTCGTTGTGGAACAGGCAAACCAAGAAGTTCACTTGAAACCGCCTTCAAGGCTACATCATTTATAAGCGTGCTTTTGCCCGAGCCGGAAACACCGGTTATAACGGTGATAAGCCCTAAAGGCAATGACAGATTAATATTTTTGAGATTATTTTCATTTATTCCCGATATTACAAGTTTTTTACCATTTGGGTTCTTTCTTTCTATTGGAAGAGGGATCACTTCTTTGCCTGCGAGATATTGCCCCGTTACAGATCTTTTGCTCCTCATAATTTCCCGCAGTGTCCCTTCAGCTACAATTTCCCCACCTTCTGTCCCTGCACCGGGACCGAAATCAACAATATGGTCAGCCCCTTTTATGGCTTCCTCATCATGCTCAACCACGATTACCGTGTTACCCAGATCCTTCATTTTTTTTATGGTTTCCAGCAGTTTAAGATTGTCTCTGCGATGCAGACCTATGCTCGGCTCATCCAAAACATAAAGAATCCCCTTTAGTTTTGAACCTACCTGGGTAGCAAGTCTTATTCTCTGCGCTTCTCCCCCTGAAAGGGTTGATGATCTTCTGTCAAGTGTCAAATAACCTAAACCGACATTCAGTAAAAAATCCAAGCGGTCAATTATTTCCTTTACTATTGATTCCCCGATATTCGCATCCCTTCCTCTGAGTTTTATGTTTCTGAGATTGCAGCTTAAAGCTTCCATATTCATGCGCGCCATTTCAGAGATGTCCTGCCCACATGTTAACACTGAAAGGCTTGTCCGATTAAGTCTTTTGCCCAGGCAGACAGAACATATATGATTGGTCATAAAACTTTCTATCCGTTCTCTTACAGATGATGAGTTTGTGCTTAGATATCTTTCTTCCATTTGAGGAACAATCCCGGGAAACACACTCTTCCGCGGTTTATTATTCCTTCCCTTTCGAGATACCTGTAAATCTGTGTCCCCAAATACAATTAAATTTTTCATTTCCAACGGCATTTCGGAGTAAGGGGAACTGAGGTCATAATGGAACTCCAGCGAGATTTTTTCCAGTTTTCGAATAAATTCTGAATTCTTAAGGTTTTTTCCCCAAGAACGAATTGCCCCCTTCAATATTGAAATTGATTCATCGGGAATAATGAGATTGACATCAATCTCCATTCTGCTGCCAAGCCCCTTGCATGCGGGACAATATCCTTTCGGACTGTTGAATGAAAAATCCCTCGGGTTGATTTCATTGAAACCTCTTCTGCATTGAGGGCAAGAAAAAGAACTGCTGAAAACCCTGTCCTCCTGGCCAATAACATTTATTACCACATTGTTATCTGCTAGTTTAAAGGCAGTTTCAACCGAAGCAAGGAGCCGGTTCCCTATTTCCGGCTTAATGATAATGCTGTCAACAACTATTTCAATATCGTGATATTTGTTTTTATCAAGATCAAGAGGGGTGTCAATATCCGTCATCTCGCCGTCTATCCTAGCGCGGACAAAGCCCTTTTCTCTGATGTCATTAATTTCCCTGGTATAGCGGCCTTTCCTTCCCCTTACAATAGGCGCGAGTATGTGTAGGCGTGTGCCTTCTTTTAGTTTCATTATTTCCTTTATAATATCTTCAGTTGATTGAGCTTTCACCGGAAGACCGCAGTCAGGGCAATGTAAAGTTCCTATTTTTGCATAAAGCAGTCTCAGGAAATCATAAATCTCGGTCGCTGTTCCAACTGTTGATCTCGGTGTTGATGATGCCGTGCGCTGCTCGATTGATATTGCAGGAGACAGGCCCTCTATCAGATCCACATCGGGTTTTTCAAGCTGATCCATGAACTGCCTCGCATAAGAGGATAATGATTCTACATATCTTCTGTGTCCTTCTGCATAAAGAGTGTCAAACGCAAGAGAGGATTTTCCTGACCCGCTCACACCTGTTATAACTATAAATTTGTTTCTCGGGAGCTTCAGACTGATGCCCTTGAGGTTATGCTGATAAGCACCTTCGATATTTATAAAGTTCAGTGCCATATTGGCTCGGTGAAACTCTTACAAATATGGTACAAAAAGGATTCTTTGGTAATAGTCATATATTCTTAAACAATTAAAATCGGTCAGTCGTTAAAAGGCTCATAAGTTTTGCGAGCGGTTCCCTGTTTGTTTCCCATTTTATAAGTTCCATTGCGTAATCAAATTGAAGCCATCTGAACTCCGTATGTTCATGACTTAAAATGATAGAAAAATCATCAGCGCAATTCAAAGCAAAAGCCTTTTCAACAAAATTTTTCTTAACGCTTTTGAAACTGAATTTATATTTCAAATCTACAAGCTGGCTCTTTTCTGACCGTAAGCCCGTTTCCTCGAAAACCTCCCTTATGGCTGCCTCGCGAAAAGACTCTCCCTTTTCAACAGAACCTGTCACGGGTTGCCAGAATCCGCCTCGTGAATCTGCCATTTTAAAAACACAAAACAAAGGGCCATTTTTAAAAATATGAACCTGAACCTTTTTGTTTTCTTTCATTTGAGATTTTCATGAAGATAGAAAAAAGTATTTTCGGCATCCTCAAATTCCCGCACCTCAACAGTTATGACAGGTCTTGGGTTTTTCAAGGATAAAAAATCAAAAAACGCAGCAAAATCAATATCCCCTTTTAACGGAGAAGTATGATCGTCAATCTTTCCCGAATTACTGTGGAAATGGACATAATGAATATGATTATCAAGTTCCGATGCCCATTTTTCAATATTAAAATCACTCATAAGATTCACATGCCCGGTGTCAAGACAGGCTTTGAAATTTTCAGAACCCACTGCTGAAAAAAGCTCTACAGATTTAGACGGTTCCTTTTCAAAAAGATTCTCGTAGGCTATAACAACTCCTCTCGTCTGGGCCTCTTCAGAAAATTCCTTCCAAAAATCCACCTGTCTTTCAACCCAATGGTCTGTGTAATCCGGGTGTTTTATGGCCGGATTGAAGCATGAATGAAGAATCAGTATGTCGGCTCCAATTTTTGAACAAATATCCAGTGCCTGCCTGAACCTGAAGCGGGTTACTCCTGTTATAAGACTGTCAGGACTTGAGGCACTTAAATCCATAAAAGGCCCGTGAATGGAAATTCTTCCGCTTACTTTTTTAATCCATGGCATTATCTCGCTTATTCTTTTGTCATAGTCTCCGTCAAGAATAACCGGTGTACTGAAATCCTGAACTTCAAGTCCGGCACCGTTTTTAATTGCCAATTCAGCAAATTCGGGCAGGGTTTCCCCGTAAACCGCAAGCCTTATGTCATAGTTATTAGAATTCAAATCAATCTTCCGAAGTTTCCTTCCGTTAAAAAACATATTGTCAGAACATAACCGTTTTTGCAAGAAATTTCTTTTAACATTATTTGTAAAAACAAAAGAAAATGCTACCATGTCCAGTCATGTTTAAAGATTTTTTCAAAAAACTCTCGTTTCTGGATCAAAACGCAAATCCTGATGTTGTCTCTTCTGAAGAAATTTCTGACGACAGAAAGGAGGAGCTGATGAATTTCTTGGCCGGCGAAATAGTTTCGAGAGGCCTTACTACTATAGGCATTATTTCACTTGAAAGCATAAGGCCGGTCACATTTCTCGGGTCACAGTTTATGATATTCACGCAACCTGTAGTTCAAGCTTTTCTGCCAATAAAAAGCTATTCTGAGATTGCAGCTTTTTTTGAGGAACCCCAGAATGTGGAGCTTCTTATCCGGAAAATCGAAGAATTAGATAAACAGAGAAATAATCCTGCTCAGGGAAAGTGATTTTCTTGTTTTCGTAAACATTTCAAATACAATAATTTCCGTTTTAAGTTGACTTTTAGAATCTTGATATGTTATATATTCCAACTGTTTTATTGAGGTTGATTTGAAGCTCGCTCGTACAAGAAATTTAATACTGATACTTCTGATTTTTACTTTGCTCATAACGGAATCCACTGCCGATGAGGTTGATTATGAAGCTTTGTCAGCTGTTCAAGATGCCCCGGAAACAGTAGAATCTCCTGAAAAAATAATGCCTGTCGCTTTGTGTTCACCTCCCTCATCCGTAACGGCAATAGATTATCCAAATGATTCCGGTAACCGTATAATTGTTGAGTGGGAGCTCTCTCAGGAGGATAATGCGAAAACAGGCGATGAGTCAATTGGCAATAATAATCCTGTAAAAGGTTATGAAATATGGAAAGCTTCCGGATCAGCAGATGCTGAATATGGTCTGGCCGGTTTCTGTGCGTGGGGAATCAAATCATTCGTTGATTTTACTGAAAATGACACTGCGTGTTTCTACAAGGTCAGAACGAAGGATATGAATGATGTGTTTTCAGATTTCTCTCCCGCTAGTCTTGAGCCTGCATTCGCCAAAGGACAATGGTTCAATACTGACGCAATTAACGGCGTTATCGCGATTATTCTTTTTGTGGGTTTTCTCGCTGTCTTTCTGCAAATGGCAAAAAAAGGCGCTTCTTTGTACATAAGGAAAATATCAGGCCTCGACGAGCTTGATGAAGCGGTTGGAAGGGCAACAGAAATGGGGAAACCGATCCTTTTTGTCCCCGGACTTTCTAGTATAGCTGATGTTGCGACAATTGCAGCCCTCAACATTCTCGGTCCGGTTGCTAAGAAAGTCGCGGAGTATGACAGCACGATTATAGTCCCTAACCGTGACCCGATTGTATTCAGTGTTGCTCAGGAAGTTGTTCAGGAGGCGTTTCTGGAAGCAGGACGGCCGGACGCATACAATGATGATATGGTGTTTTTCCTTACTGACAGCCAGTTCGGATATGCAGCAGGCGTTGATGGGATAATGGTAAGAGAAAAACCGGCAACAAACCTTTTTCTTGGTATGTTTTGGGCAGAATCTCTCGTTCTTGCTGAAACCGGCAATATGACGGGCGCAATTCAGATAGCCGGGACAGATTCCGTGACCCAGCTTCCGTTTTTTGTAACTGCCTGCGATTACACTATTATAGGTGAAGAACTTTATGCCGCAAGCGCTTATCTCTCAAAACAGCCGCTTCTTGTGTCCAGCCTTAAAGCTCAGGATTTCTCCAAGGTTATAATTATTCTCTTTCTGATATTGGGATTCCTGACTGGATTGACGGGCACCGTAGTAGAATTGATCAACCCGGACATGGCATTGCTTCCCAAAATAGAAGGATTTGTAAATATCCTGAGAGGATTTTTCAGAGGATAGAATGAAAAGAAAATTACCTCTTTTTATATGTTTTGTTATGGGTGTCGTAATGATTGTCCAGACATTCATTCCGCACGACAAGTCGCAGAGATTTCAGCAGACGATCAACGACTGGATGATAATTGCGGGTATTTTCTTTATGGTTCTGGGGTTATACAGTCTTTTAAGCGTTCATATCCGTAAAATAAAGAGGAAGACCAAAGACTGGTGGCTCAGCTATGTTGTTATTGTTTCACTTATAATTACTTCATTGATAGGTTTGATCGGCGGCGCATATCAACCGACCACACTGACAAAAAAATTGCTTTATAAACCTGTAACGGCAGAAGCATTGTCTCTTGATTCAGGTCGTTTGGCAACTATCGCGAATATGCCGATAGGTGGGGACCCTGATTTTCCGATAATAGTAAGCGATGCATCGTCAGGAAACATTCTAAACGCTGACAAAGATTATGAAATCAACTTCAACAAGGGCGACATAAAGGTGTTTAATGAGGACATTGACAGAATAAATATTGATTATTTCTGGAAAGCTACTGAGCAGGATACCGTGATGATGATGATATTCAGGCATATTCAGGTACCGATGCAGTCAACAATGTTCTCGCTTCTGGCTTTTTTTGTTGCCTCTGCCAGTTTCAGAGCATTTAAAGCCAGAAACTTGGAGGCAGCGCTTCTTCTGGTAACAGCATTTATCGTTATGCTTGGGCGTGTTCCTCTGGGAGCAAAGGTTTACTCCCATCTGCCTGAACTTGTAGAATGGATAATGATGTATCCCAATCTTGCCGCTCAGAGAGGCATTGGCCTGGGCGTGGGGCTCGGCATTATCGGTACTTCCCTGAAGATAATCCTTGGCATTGAAAGAGGATGGCTTGGAGGCGGAGACTGATGGACAGATTCTTCAAATTCATTCTTGAAGTTGACAGAAGATGGATATTCCTTCTCGTGGCAATCGTTGTTGTATTGCCACTTTTGTTCCCAATCGGATTGCCTACTGACATAACTCCTCCGGTGCAGACTTTATATGATGCCATTAACAGCATTCCTCCTGACAGCAAACCTCTTCTTATATCTTTTGATTACGGTCCGGATACTGCGCCCGAACTTGATCCGATGGCAATGGCTATAATGAGACACTGTTTTACGAAAAATATCAGGCTGTTGCTGATGTCACTTTATCCTGATGGTGCTGGAATGGCTCAGAAAGCTCTTGAAACTATCATCAGTAATGAGTTTCCTGATAAGAAAAGCGGCAGGGATTACACTTTTCTTGGATATATACCAGGAACAGCCGCTGTAATTCTGAATATGGGGCAGAGTATCCATGACACATTTCCAAGCGATGGCTACGGATACAGTTTAAGTGATCTTGAGATGATGCAGGAAGTCAACACTTATGAAGATATTCCGCTGATGATTGATATATCCGGAAGTGCTACTCCCAAAGCGTGGTTAAGCTATGCGCAGACGAGGTATAAACAGAAAATCAGTGTTGGAACAACGGCAGTTTCAGCTGCTGAATACTATCCTTATCTTCAGACAGGTCAGTTTACCGGTATGCTAGGCGGGCTTAAAGGAGCTGCCGAGTACGAAGAACTGGACGCAAGAGATCCCGATTTTATAAAGTACTTTAAGAGCTTCTATACCGGGAAAGAAGATCCACCCGAAAACATGCAGCCAAGAAGGGAAGCAACTATCGGAATGGACAGTCAGTCGCTGGTTCATCTCCTGATAATGCTTCTGATTGTAGTCGGCAATATTGCATATTTTGTAACCAGAAAATCCGGAGTAAGATAAGCAGGCATGAAAATAAAAAAAGAAAATATCGTATCAATAATGGCATTGCTTGCTTTCGGCGTGTTCCTTCTCGTAATGTACTTTCAGGGAAATCTTTCATCAAACCCCGGTGTTTGGATAGCAGCATTTCTGACATTAAGCATTTTTTCGTTTCTTTACCGCGACAATATATTTTACAAGTTTGCCGAGCACTTACTGATTGGAGTTTCTAACGGATATTATGTTTCTATAATATTCTATAATGCCATGATGCCTAAAATTATCGAGCCCATTTTCTACAATAAAAGCTGGATTCAGGACGGGGATGCATTTTCTATGATTTCATTCGGAAATCTTATGCTGATAATAATTCCTACCTGTCTCGGACTGCTTATGTTCAGCAGATTTTCACCCAAACACGCCTGGCTGATAAGATTCCCTCTTGCTTTTATTATGGGTGCTTCATGCGGGTTGTCCATTCTGCCAAGCTTTCAGGCAAGCATTTTTGAACAGGTGGCCGGTACATTCCAGAGCAGCTTTATTGTTCGATCTGCCAGCGGTATTGATATATGGAATTCTTTAGGATCCTTCCTTATGATATTCGGTGTTATTGTAACACTGGTTTATTTCTTTTTCTCCATGGAGCATAAAGGGTTGATCGGGAAGACAGCCAAGATAGGCATTTGGTTTATAATGGCGGGTTTCGGTGCCTCATTCGGTTATACGATTATGGCTCGTGTTTCTCTCCTGATCGGTCGTGTCCAGTTTCTGTTGCATGACTGGATAAAACTGATAAGCTGATTTCCAGCTTCTTTGATTCCCCTTATAGTTTATATTCAAGAAGTTTGCTGACAAGAGTGCTTGTCATTTCAACACCCTTCACAGATGCAGGCCCTGAATTTTCAGCTGCAACAGCAAAAGCATATTCAGGGTTTTCGTAAGGGGCAAAGCCAATAATAAAGCAGTCAAGCCCTCCGGACGCATTTCTTGCTGTTCCCGTTTTGATGCCATATTTCAAATTATCCAACTTACCTCTGAATCCAGTACCATTGGGATGCTCAACTGTGAGAAGCATTGAAGTTTTAAGCCTTTCAGCCCGGTCTTCCGAAGTAACTCTTTTAAGAAAAGATGGGGAAGAATTGAAATATTCTCTCCCGAGAATATTTTTGATGTTCAAAACCAATCTTGGTCTGACCATAACCCCATTGTTAGCAATCGCTGCCGCTATCAAGGCACCGTGAACCGGTGTAAGAGAAACATTCCTATGTCCTATTGCCCTGAGGTATAAATCTTCTTTTGAGTCCTGTTCAATTTTCGAGGCTCTCCCGCTGTGTATTATTGCATAATCAGTGCTTAAATCACTGTTGAAGCCAAATGCCGAAAACTCCTTGTTAATATTTTGGGAACCAATCAACAATGACAGCTCCTGGAAAAAGGAATTACATGAAACTGCAAGCGCATACTCAGATGTTTTAAGCCCTCCATGGCTTTTTGCACAGTAGAAAAGCATATCATCAGCTTTAGAATAACCTTTGCAGAAATATGGAGTGAAAACATCTAAATTGGATATATATTTCATCGCCGCGTCATAAACAAGCAGTTTAACGGTAGATGCAGGTTGATAATGAGCATAAAGAGCCTTGTTACCATCGGGACTACCTTTGCTTACTGCGGCCAGAATATCACCGGTGTTTATTTTTATAACAGTTATAGAGCCGTCAAATCCGTCTAATATTTCTGATACCTTATTCTGAAGCTTCAGATCAATTGTGAGCATAACTTTATTATTTAAATCTTTACCCTCTAATTGATTCAGGATTGAGCAATCGTCGCTTACGAAAGCGTGAAAGCCTTCCACCGGGAAATATTCCCCACTATTAATATTCCTGCTTAAAAGAACTTCACAATTTCTATCAAAGATGACTCCTCTTGATGACACTGATTTTAATTCTTCGGCTTCTTTCTTGAGTTTAAGAGCAATCTCTCTTATCTCATTTTCTTGAAGAAGATCTTCATAGGAATCATTACCGTTATAGATACCAAGACCGATAAGAACGGCTAACTTTATCAGTTTTACCGGAAGTCTTTTTTGTTGGAGATCATCCATCCTCTTCAAATAATACAATGCGGACTCATAATCTCCATTATTTACAAATTTTTCCAGTATTAATTCGGAAGGGATTCTATAGGAGCAAGCCTTTTCACTCTCTGTCAATTCAAAATACGCATCAGCAAGGCTTTTATCATCATTAAGTAGAGCAATCACCCCCTTTAGCTCATAAATTTCCGACTTATCAAATTTAAGGAATGAAGCAGCATCAAGCTCTCTTGTTGCTTTTACTAAATCACCCGCGATAATTTGATTTGTGGCTTTCCTCAGGTAAGAAGTGCTGTATAGATTCCATACAACAACAATCAGAAAAAAACCAGCCAGAAGAACCATCCCCCGGATAGAAAAAATATTCCGGAAATCTCTGCTCCTCTCGGGTTTGATTTCCATGGGTCAACTGAACATAACCCCAACTTCCTTTCCAAGTTCCATCTTCAGAATTGCTTGAGCTGACGCTGAGAATGTAGCAATTTCAAGATGATTGGAACCGCCTTCAAGGAAAAAAAGCTGACCCTTGGCTGCAGTGTAGTCTTCTCTGAAAGAATTGATTTCCTTGCCTGCAATAATCAGCTTAGCAGGCTTGTTGTCGTTTTTTTCGGAAACCTGTCTGAAAAATTTGTTGCTTATATTGGTAATAATATTCCCAAACCTGTCAATATGCATCACCTGTCCTTTTATTAGTTTCTCGCCTATAAGCTTCTGTTGCGGAATATCAAACCTCACGAGAGAATTCAAATCTTCAATGGGGTCTCCGAAACTTTCCAGCTCAATTCCTTTGGCTTTCCAAGCAACACAGGGAGCAAATATATCTCTGGCGTGAAAGGTATTGCTGACATTTTTTTCAAAATAGTGCTCAGCATTAATTCTTATCGCCCTTGTTACTTCGTCCATTTCCAAAATATATGACAGTATACCGTTATCGGGAGCGGCGAAATAATATTCATGTGTCGCAGCGAAAATCGAACTCCTGGATGTGCCTACACCCGGATCCACAACAGCCATATGAATAGTTCTTTCAGGAAATGAACTGTAATAGCAATAAAGCATGAACGCTGCTTCCTGAATACTAAAGGGAGTAATATCGTGACACATATCAACAATATGCACATCAGTATTTGTTTTCAGGATAGTGCCTTTAACAGCTCCGACATAATAATCCCTCAAGCCGAAATCTGTCAGAAGCGAAATTATTGGGGTATCAGGAATAGGCATAACAACTCCTTTAACATCGAAATTCAACATTCAATTGACAGGGAAACACCCCGGTCGAAAACAAAAACCACCCTCGGAATATAAAGAATCGTGTCCGCTAAGTCAAGAGGGGTTAAGCAAAACATATCATTTGTTTGACGATCTACTTTCTGAGCTGTTATCCTTTTTGTCAGCGGAACCTGAGCTTTTTTCCTTTTGGGGAGCAGGGGATTGCTTAGGTTGCGGCTTGGGTTGAGGCTGAGGTTTGGGTTTTGGTTGCGGACTTACTCTTGGTTTGGGAGTTGGCTTGGGCTGCGAATTTCCTTCCCAGCTTCTCTGATGGTGTTCATTGGCCTCATTATATTTTCTTTCCTCGTCATTTTTAACAATTACTTTTCTATCTCTAAGAACTGGATCTCTTCTTTCATCCCTCTGACCCGGGTTTTTTCCCTTTGGAGGATCAGATGACACAGGAGGATTTCCCGGAATAACGGGACGGTCACCATGAGACCTGTCTTTCTCTCGATTGCCAATGCTGTCCTTTTTGGGTATTACTCTGTTTTCAGGTATTCCGTTTCTACCACGCACATCTGAAGTGCCTCTCCTGTCAGCAAGCGATTCATTTGCGCGAGGATTACCCGGGGGTTTGGCAAACCCTGTCCTGTCTTTGGCCTTTTCGCCAAAATCCCTGATATGTTTTGGTCTGTCGGGACTATCTTTAATAATGTCTTTAGGAATAACATCTTCATTGTTTTTAAACCAAGTGCCGACTGCTGAAACAATTGTGCTGTGATAGTCATGCTTGTGCCTCTCATAGTGTCTCAAATAACAGTTTGAGATATGAGGGTAATAGTAAAAATGGTTCCAGTAGTAAAAGTGCCAGTTCACAAAGTGATATGATGGCATTCCTATAAAAACTATCATTCCATATCTGTTAATATAAAAGCCTGTATGATACCATACAGGATAAGGTCTCCACAGCGGAACTGAATACCAGTAAGGATATCCGAACCAGTACGGATAGGGATCACAGCTTATGTTAACATTTATTTCTCTTTCATAATAAGGTTCTTCGTAAGCATCATAATTATATTCTTCCGCATAATCCTGAGCTACATCTTTAAATTCAGCCAAAGCATCGGGATTGTTCTCAAGCTCCTCTGTCCATGACTGAAGCGACTCGGCGTTCGTCCTTGCAGCTTCCAGCGCTATCCTGTCAACTTCAGATTTAAGCCTTTCCGGATCCTGCCTGTAAGCGTCCCCAAGCAGAACTGTAAGGTAAATATTTTCGTGTAGAATAGTAAGTACTTCCGGAAGATCTACCACTTTTCGAAAACTTGATTTCTGTTCATTTGTGTAGTCACTGATAGTTTCCTCAAATGCGATTTCCGAGGCCTCACGCAGTTCCACTGTCCTAAGGAGCAGGTCGTACTCCTTTCTGCCATAATGCAAAGCATACATTTGAACATCCTCAGGGTAGCCCTGCGTGATAAGTTCAATTTCGCTGACCGTTTTCCTTCCCCTGAAAACTAGTTTATCAAGCAATTCACTGTATCTTGTGAGTTCCCATATCTCGCGCTGCTCTTCCTCGCTGTACGGGGAAATGAGATCTATAAATGATTCTCTGGATCTGGATTGAATCCCTGCTGCCTTTATAATAATTTCAGGATTCATTGATGTTTCAAAGATTGCAATTCTTACATCTTCCGGATAAAGAGCAATTGCATCGGCAGTCTGCTTATCAGCAGACAGTTTGTCCATCAAAACACTCATCATATCCTGCGAAAAAGCAGAATACTCTGTCGAAGAAGCCAGAATCATTAACATAGCTGCGAACTTAAACATTTTCATTTTCTTCTCCTGTCATAAACCGAAAACAAATCTCCTGTTCCCTCAACACTTTTACGCACGGAAACACAATAATGTCTAGATTACAATATAATGCATCGGTCTAATTTTACAAACTAAGAAAACAAGAGCAAAAACAAATTTGCTGATTAAATCACCCCTGAGAAAATAGAGCAGCCTAATTCATTGAGATCTGTGTCTTAAAAAGTTCGGTTTCCGTTTCAAGCACAAATTCAAAGTACTCTTTCTCGTTGCAATCTTTAAGGTCAAAGTAAAGAAAGCAGTTCAGAACAACACCTGGTGGGATATTGATGTTTTCCTGGTTATTTCCATCTGCATAATAATCCGGCCAATTTATGTACTTTTTTTTGCTGAAGACAGTTTTTTTAAATATCGTGTCAGACTCAACAGCCTTTTCAAATTTAAACGATGGAAAATCTTTCACATTATCTGTGCCCACAGCCTCATGAACCCTGCCGTCAAGGGTTACAAGATGAAAATTTTCTATTGATATTGGAACCGCGTCCCGTCTTGAACGGTTGTGTATCTTCACCTGCAATGGTATCAAGTTGCTCGCTGAACGATGAAAGAACATTTCAGTTCCTACAGCAACAGACAGTCCTTTTGATTTCACTTCAAAAGTATAGTTGTCAGTTTTTCTTGTTTTCCTATCGGAATCTATTTTAGCGGACGCTTGACTTGATGAATCTTTCTGATCAAAGCTTTCTGACACAATATCCTCTGAATCATGGATTTTAGAATCCCCTGAAGTTGAATTCCCATTCTTTACAGCACAGTTGAGTGTGAACAAACTAAAAAGAACTGCAGCTATTGTGCAAAATTTCATGTTTGTTTCCCTTTTATAAGCTGCATGAATTCCATCCTTGTTCTTGCGTCTTTACGAAACCCTCCCAGCATTGAACTTGTAACAGTCAAAGCATTCTGTTTTTGAACCCCTCTCATAGTCATGCATAAATGCAAAGCCTCTATTACCACACCCACCCCCCATGGATTAAGAAGTTCCTGAATACAGTTAGCTATCTCAACGGTCAGTCTCTCCTGAACCTGAAGTCTTCGGCTGAAAATTTCTACAATTCTTGGAAGCTTGCTCAGACCTATAACCTTCCCTTTAGGGATGTATGCAACATGAGCTTTACCGAAAAAAGGAAGGAGATGGTGTTCGCAAAGACTGAACATGTCAATGTCTTTTACAAGAACCATCTCGTCATAATTCACACTGAAAAGAGCATCGTTAAGTTCCTTTTTTATATCCCTGCTGTAACCGCTTGTGAGGAATTCATAAGAATCACCAACTCTCTTGGGAGTATTCAGCAACCCCTCCCTCTCGGGGTCTTCACCAATTTTGATAAGCAACTTCCTGATGATATCTTCCACTTAAATGCCTTTCTTAATAAAGATTTAAAGCAACGCTTTTCATCAGGATGTTTTTGTAAAAGGCAACATTCCTCAGGCTTTAAGAATATCTTTCTGCCTTCCTGAAACAGAGATTTTCACCTTGAAAGTGCTTCCTTTTGTTGCATTGGAAATAACCAGAGTGTCATTATCTGAATCAAGCATATCGTTCAACCCTGTGATCTCCAATTTATCGCTTTGATCTATTCTGTCGTATTCAGCTTTATCCTCAAGAACAAGTGGCAAGATACCAAAATTAATCAGGTTATTCCAATGTATTCTTGCAAAGGATTTTGTAATAACGGCCTTAACTCCAAGATACATCGGGGCAAGAGCAGCATGTTCCCTTGAAGAACCCTGCCCGTAGTTTTCGCCGCCAAGTATGAACCCTCCTCCTTTTTGCTTTGCCCTTGTTGGAAAATCAGGATCCACCTGCACAAAAACATGCTCTGATATTTTTGGTATATTTGAGCGCAGAGGAAGTATTTTTGCTCCGGCAGGCATAATGTGGTCTGTTGTTATGTTATCCGCAACTTTCAGAAGAACTTCTCCTTCCAAATTATCCGCGAGGGGTTTCCCGACCGGAACTCCGGCAATATTGGGTCCCTTCACCAGCTCTATATCACTTTTACTTTCGTCGGGAGCTATCAAGGCATTATCATTAATAAGAAACCTTGCTGGCTCTTCAATCGCAACCGATGAGCAAAGGCTTCTCGGATCAGTTATCACTCCGGTTAAAGCTGAAGCGACAGCAACCTCGGGGCTGCAGAGATACACACCCGCGCTCATTGTTCCGCTTCTGCCGGGAAAATTTCTGTTGAATGTTCTTAGAGAAACCCCGTCCGTTGATGGGGACTGCCCCATACCAATACAAGGCCCGCAGGCTGACTCAAGAATTCTTGCTCCCGAAGCAATAATGTCAGCTAAAGCCTCTTCACGCGCAATCATTTCAAAAACCTGTTTCGATCCTGGAGATATTCCCAAGCTCACTTTCGGGTGAACTGTTTTCCCCTTCAGCAACACAGCTACTGTCATAAGATCCAGATATGATGAATTTGTGCAGCTTCCGATACAGACCTGATGAACAGTTTTGCCTTCGATTTCCTTTACCCTGACAACATTATCAGGACTGTGGGGCTGAGCTATCATCGGTTCGAGTGTATCAAGATTAATTTTTATAGTTTCATTGTAATTGGCATCATCATCAGCTTTGAGCTCCCTCCAGTCTGCTCCCCGTCCTTGAGCATTCATAAATTTTCGAGTGCTATCATCGCTTGGGAACACTGAAGTGGTTGCTCCAAGCTCAGCGCCCATATTTGTTATGGTGGCTCTTTCCGGAACCGTCAGCCCAGAAACTCCAGGCCCGCTGTATTCTATCATTTTACCGACGCCACCCTTTACTGTCATAATTCTAAGCACTTCCAGTATGATGTCCTTGGCTGACACACCTGGCTGAAGCTGCCCTGTGAGCCTTACATTCACAACTTTGGGCATATTCAGATAGTATGGCCCGCCTCCCATCGCGACAGCAACATCAAGTCCACCAGCTCCCATTGCTATCATGCCTAATCCTCCGCCTGTCGGAGTATGGCTGTCCGAGCCAAGAAGCGTCCTTCCGGGAACACCGAATCGTTCCAGGTTGACCTGATGGCATATCCCGTTTCCAGGCTTTGAAAAATAGGCTCCAAATTTGGCAGCAGCCGATTGAAGAAAAGCGTGATCATCAGCGTTTTCAAAGCCGGACTGAAGGGTATTGTGATCAACATAACTGACTGCAACCGGAACCTTCACCTTAGGAATGCCTATGGCTTCAAACTGAAGCCATGCCATTGTGCCCGTTGCATCCTGTGTGAGCGTCTGATCAATCCTGATCCCGATTTCTTTCCCTTCCTGCATCTCCCCGGAGATCAGGTGTTCTTTAAGAATCTTCTGCACTAAATTCAAGCCCATCTTTCACCTCAGCTATTCAATAATCGGTCCAGATTATCTTTCGATTTGCTCTGAACTTTGTCATGAAGGCTATTCCCATGGGCATCCATGGTAACAACAGCCGTAAAATCCTCTACTATGATTTCCCAAAAAGCTTCAGGAAGTCCGAATTCCTCTTTGTACAAAGCTGCCACTTTTTTAACAGACTTAGCAATGAGTGCTGCAGCTCCGCCGATCGCGTGGAGATATACTGCCTTGTGATCCCGGCAGGCTTTAAGTGTCAGAGGCCCCATTCCACCTTTACCTATAACCGCTTTTACATTGAACTTCTCTATAACCTTATGCTCGTAAGGTTCCTCTCTAATGCTTGTGGTAGGGCCTGCGGCTACAAATTTCCATTCGTTACCGATTTTCTTCACAATCGGACCGCAATGATAAATCACTCCACCGTCAAGTATCCTATTCAGTTCTTCAAGCATTGGCTTCTCTGATTCAGGTGTTTCCCCGTCAATGAAATTCTCCACCATGTATTTATGGGCAGTATCCCTAGCGGTAACCATTACACCGGAAACAGTGACAACATCGCCAACATTGAGTTTATCTATTTCGCTGTTGGAAATTGGAATCTTAAGCTTGGTCAATTTTCACCTCCCCGGCTCTGTATGTAAGACTGGCTTTTCTTGCGGCCCAGCACAGGTAAGAAATAGTAACAAAGAAACATGCGGGCAGGCGGTGAAGGTCTCCGATCTTGACTCCTATGACAGTGGTTCTGCCACCGAAACCCATAGGGCCGATATCCAGCCTGTTCGCCTCTTCAAGCAATTGCTCTTCAATATCCGCCAGCTTAGGATTTGGATTTCTGTCCTTCAAAGATCTGAAAAGCTGTTTCTTGGAGCAAAGATAGGAGGTTCCGCGGTCACCTCCGATGCCAACCCCCAGAATTCCAGGAGCACACCCCTTGCCCTGTGCGTTATAAACAGCATCCAGAACCACTCTCCGGACACCATTCAAATCCCTTCCGGCTTTAAGCCCTGAGTCGGGAAGCTTATACTGGGCACCTACATTCTCGCTTCCCCCTCCCTTGAGAAGAAGATCTATTTTTATTGAATCCTCATCCCATTCATCAAAATAAATTGAAGGCAGCCCCTTTCCAATATTATTTCCACTGTTTTTTCCGGAGATTGAGTCCACGGCATTCGGCCTCAAAATGCTCGCTTCAGTTGATTTTATGATGGAATATTGAATCTGTTCGGTAATATCCCTTGTTGAATACCCGAATGGATAGTGGACATGGAAAATCGGAGCACCTGTATCCTGGCATATCGGCGTTGCAGTTTTGGAAGCAAGCTCGATATTCTCAAGGATAGTCAAAAGAGCGCCTTCAGCCGCTGAACCCTTCTCCTCTCTGGAAGTAAATTCCTTCAGAGCAGACACAACTTCATCCGGAAGTTCAGTAGATGCTTTTCTGACAAGCTCAACCAGGCTCTCTCGCAGATCAACAGTCTCTGGTTTCATAAGCTATCACCATTATTTAAAGAGAATTAAGAAAAAGAAGCTTTTATCAGGTTTGACAAAAGCCGTGAACCGGGAGGGTCAGAACACCTCCCGGAGTATAGATAAAAACTATTCGTCGAATTTAATTACCTCTACAGGGCATTCTTCCGCAGCTTCTCTGATGGCATCTTCATAAGCGTCAAAATCAGCGCCATCAGCTATTTCTGTAGTTTCATCCCCGACTTCAAACACATCCGGACAGATATCCTCACATGCTCCGCAAACAATACACCCATCCTCAACCCAAACTCTCGTAATTGCCATTTGAAATACTCCTTAATGAAGTTAATAAAAATCACATCTTAGCCTTTTAAAGGCTAAAGCAAGACATTTTTACAGCAAAGCCGGATAAAAATCAAGAATAAATTTACTTTGCTCCGTCCCGTTACCATAAATTACCGTCCGAATGGTGAAATATCCCTCAATCTTTTTATTATTCCTGGAAGCATATCCGCTACATATTCTACCTCATCCTTTGTGCTGTAACGGCTGAGGCTGAATCTGACCGAACCGTGAACAGAAGTAAATGGAACCCCCATGGCCCTGAGCACATGAGAAGGTTCCAACGATCCTGATGTGCACGCTGAACCGGACGAAGCAGCTATTCCGTGCTCATTTAAAAGCAGCAGAATTGCTTCTCCCTCCACATATTCAAAACTTATGCTCAATGTATTCGGAAGCCTGTTTGCTGTCGACCCGTTTAACATCGAACGAGTTATCTCTGAAAGCAGTCTTTCCTGCAACCTGTCACGGAGTTTAACAACCTCGGAACATTCCTTGTCCAGGCATGAAACTGCTAATTCACAGGCTTTACCGAAACCTGCAATATATGGAACATTCTCCGTTCCTCCCCTTCTTCCCCGTTCCTGATGTCCACCTATAAGATAAGGCGTGAATTTTGTCCCTTTCCTTATGTAGAGCGCACCTATACCTTTGGGCGCATGTATTTTATGCCCGGACAGGGTTAACAGGTCAACGGGGAACCTCTTAACATCCACAGGTATTTTCCCTGCAGCCTGAACCGCGTCGCAGTGGAACACACTTCCCCGTTCTTTGACTATCTGAGCAATTTCATCGACAGGAAATATTATGCCGGTCTCATTATTAGCGTACATTACCGAAACAACCGCTGTGTCATTTCTGATTGATGCCCGAAGTTCATCAAGATTAATCGTTCCGTTTGAGTCAACTCCCAGTTCAGTGACTTCATAACCGCGCTTTTCAAGATATCTGACATGGGAAAGAACGGCAGGATGCTCAACCTTTGTGGTGATTATATGTTTTTTTTCCGGATAGGAATCAATCGTTCCTTTAATGGCTGAATTATTTCCCTCTGTTCCGCAGCTTGTGAATATAATCTCCGAAGGAGACGCGTTAATAAGGGCAGCAACCTTTTCTCTTGCTGAAGAAATATGTTTTGCTACCTTTCCGCCGAAAGAATGAATGCTTGAAGCATTTCCATAGTGCTCACCGAAAAAAGGAAGCATTTCCGCAATTACAAGGTCATCCACCTTTGTTGTTGCATTATTATCGAAATAGACTTCCTTCATCACCTGACCTCCCTAACTTCAAGATTATCGCTGACATATTCCCTGAGTTTCTGCTCAACAAACCCTTTGAGAGTATATGATGAAGCCTGGCAGTCCACACAGTGCCCCCGGAGAGCAACAAGTACGATATCTCCTTCAACATCCACAAGTTCAATATCGCCTTTATCTGCCTGCAGAACAGGCCGTATTTCTCTTTCAATCGTTTCCTGAATGAGATTTATTTTCTGAATATTTGTAAGTCTTCTGACTCCGGATGATTTTGATTTTTTCTCTAGTTCTCGCCATTTGGCATCAATAATATCCTTAATCCTTCCGTGGCAGGCCCTACATCCCCCTCCCGCTTTAGTGAAATGGGTCACTTCCTCAATTGACTTCAATCTGTTGTCCGCCACGGCTCTTTCAATTTTCTCCGCTGTGACACCAAAGCACTTACAGACAATTTCACCTTCGGTTTCCTCTTTCTCCCCTTTCGTTTCACCTCTGAAGCTTTTAATTGCAACTTCAAGAGCTTCTTTTCCCATCACGGAACAGTGCATTTTTTCTTCAGGCAGACCGCCGAGAAAATCAGCAATCTGCTGGTCGGAAATTGTCAGGGCCTCATCAAGAGTAAGTCCTTTTATCATTTCAGTCAGAGCT
>CAZDZC010000003.1:0-19479 GCA_964509835.1 uncultured Acidobacteriota bacterium | reverse complement strand
AAATGTTTGAAATCTGGCATCAACTATTCTTTCATTTTCGTCAATTTTGAGCTGAAGCTTCAGTGCGTCGCCACATGCAAGCGAACCGACTTCACCCTCGGCATCGGCATTTTCCAATGTTCCCACATTTCTCGGATTAAGAAAGTGGTCTCTGACTTTATCAGTGTAATCCCACATAGGGTTTTATCTCCTAAAATATGATAATGACCGCGCAGCCGCAGGCTGTTTCTACATCTCAAAGAAATTTAAGCGCTTTTTTAAGTATAACATCCTTAGATTGATACCCGACAATAATATCCCTTATGCATCCCTCTCTGTCAAGAATGATTTTTGTCGGAAGAGAATTAATCCCTCCGAATGCTGTTTGGGTTTCATGGTTGCCGTAAAGAACGGTGTAGTTTATCCTGTTATTTTCAAGAAACGGTTTAACAACAGAGGCTCCTTTCTGATCTAGTGAGATTCCTACTATTTCCATTCCTTCAGACCTGTATGCATCATAAATCCCGTTCAGATCTGGAATTTCCTTAACACAATATCGGCACCAGGTTGTCCAGAAATCCAGAATAACAACTTTACCTTCAAAATCAGACAGGCGGACATCGCCGCCTTTGACATTTTTCAAAATAACGTCAGGAGCCTTTTGACATTTTCCCACTGGCTCAATTGATTCACTTCTTCCGGTTTCTTTTTCCCGGCCGCATCCTGCTGTAAGAAAAACCACTGGGATTGCAACTGTCAAAAACAAAAGAAACTTTATTTTCATGTTCACTCCCGTATTTAAATCAAGTATAACATAAACATACGACCGAATATTTCATATCGGTCAAATGCTTTCGTATTCCAAAACCGCATCCTCAAGAAATTTTTTCTTTCCTTGCCAGTTTTCCACAAAAACTTTCAGATATTTTTGAGCATCCCCGATATTCCCAATTCTTTTACTGGAAATGCCGATGTAATAGTAAGCAATCAGTTTGTTTGGCTTATCCTTTAATATGTTCAGAAAATACTCTGAAGTTTTCAGATAAAGACCCTGCCTGAAATACAAATCCCCTATAGCTACAACTATCCTGTCATCGTCCGGAAAAAAATCCTTCAATCTGACCAAAATTGTTTCTGCTTTAACAAAGTCCCCGTTTTCAGCATAAAGATTTCCCAGTTTCAATTGGTTTTCAAAAAAGTAAGGGTCTATCTCAACCGCCTTTTCATAGCATTCCATAGCTCTGAATATATTGCCCGAAGCTTCATAAGCGTTTCCCATTGCTGTCAATGCTATAGGATCCGCCGGATGCGCTGCAAGAACCTTTTCGCACAGCCCGATTGCCTCAGATTCCTTTCCTGTGTCTGAATATACGGAAGCCAGGTTTGTCATTGCAGTGTAGAAACCGGGACTTATCTCCAATGCTTTAACATGGCTTTCAACAGCCTTGTCCTTTTCACCGAGGTTCGCATAAGCCTTGCCCTGCATTGTAAGAGCGTAGGCACATTTCTCGTCCACTTCCAGAACCCTGTTAAACGATTCAATTACCTCATACCAGTTTTTTTCTGAAAAATGATACTCACCGGCTTTGATAAATCCCAGAACCGAAATCATATCTTTAGGGTCATTAAGATTTTCTGATTTTTCAGAGATAGAATTTCCTGCACCTAAATAACCAAGGCTCCTTAATTTTTCTAATTCAGCATGAGACATCTGTTTTTTATTCGCCCTTCGAGGATTCCCAAATTGATTTCCCAGCATAACATTCAGCGCTGATCTCATTTCATTGAGTTTATCCGGGTACTGATCGACAATATTTTGTTGTTCAGCCCAGTCAAGGCCTATGTTGTAAAGTTCTTTCCTTGTAGTCCTAATGTATTTATCTCTTCCGCTTATTATTCCCCGGATATTGTTCCAGCCGAAATTCTCATAAGGAAGAAAAGTCTCAAAATAAATATTTCTTTCAAAATCCCCTATTTGCTTTTTACCAAAAGCATCGCTGAGGTTTATGCCATCTGAAATAAATTCCCCTTCCAGTTTACAAATACTTAAAACAGTTGGAAAAAGATCTATTATTCCTGTGTTGATGTCAATCTTTAATGATGATGGGAGATGCCCCGGAAGGCTTAAAATGAAAGGAACATGAAGAGTTGAATTATAGGCAAAAAATCCGTGGGTATCCTCTCCGTGCTCATTAAGACTTTCTCCGTGGTCACCAACCACTGCAATAAGCGTCTTATCCCTTACCCCCTGTTCCTCCAGCACTCTGATTATTTTTCCAATATTGAAATCCATATGCGCTATTTCACCAATATACGGATTCGAAAAAAACCTTTCTTTGTATGGGGAAGGAGGGTCATATGGCATATGAGGATCAAAAAAATGAAGCCAGATGAAGAATTTCCCGGAGCGGTTCGCTACAATCCATCTGACAGCTTTTTCAGCAATTACGGTAGCGTCTCTCTCTTGAAAGAATACCCCTGATTTTCTATCTCCCTCCAAAAGGCTGTCATCATATATTTCAAAACCCTGATCAAGCCCGAAATGCGAATCCAACGGATAAGAAGCAATAAAAGCAGTCGTTGAATAACCGTTATTCCTGAAAATTTCAGCCAAAGTCAAAACATCATCGGCAAGGATATATGTCCCGTTGTTTCTAACTCCGTGGGAATATGGGTTCAATCCTGTCATTATTGATGCATGGGATGGAAGCGTGAGCGGAGTCGATGCAAAGCATTTTGTGAACATAATACCTGATTCTGACAAAGAATCCAGATTCGGTGTTGCCCCGTATTTATTTCCATAGCAACCCAGACAATCAGCCCTTGTGGTATCAAGAGTCATCAAGACAACATTCAAAGGGTAACTGCCTGCATCAGTACTGATCTCACCAGAACTTTTCCCCGAGCAACACACAAATGAAATTAATACAAAGGCGCTAATTAGATATATCGCTGGTTTATTCATTGCGTACAGAATTGATAAAATTTCAAAACACAAAAAAGGCAGGATTAAAGTTCATTTATTTTCACAAGAATCACGGTAGTATTATCCTCTCCGCCTTTATTATTCGCTGAATCTATAAGTTGTGAAGAAGCTGCACGGACATCATTCTGATTCTTCATTATGATATCCAGAATATCTTCGTCTGAAAGCATTGAGTTCAGACCGTCCGAGCAAAGCAAATACATATCCCCTTTTCGCAGAGGCTTTTCAATAATATCTACTGCTACATCTTCATCACTGCCCAAAGCTCTTGTTATGACATTTCTTAATGGATGTTTCCTCGCCATTTCAGCAGTTATAGCACCCGCCTGAAGCTGAGAATTGATCCAAGAATGATCCATAGTCAGACAATCCAGATTCCCTTCCCTTATGAGGTATGCCCTGCTGTCCCCAACATGTCCTATGTAAGCTGTTTTTCCCTTTATGAAAAGCGAGATAAGAGTGGTCCCCATTCCCATATAAGCACTGTTTTCTTCCACTGCTTTGGCAACCCTTCTGTTGCCCATTCTAATCGCTGTTGCAAGTTTATTCCCCTCAAAGCTCAAATCCGGTTTTGAATCAAAAGGCCATGTGGCGTCTTCATCCATATTCCTTAAAAAATCAACTACCGTTTCGACAGCTATTTTTGAAGCTACTTCCCCTGCTGCATGACCACCCATTCCGTCAGCCACAACAAATATATTGTGACCTTCTTCTATGCAGAAATTATCTTCATTGTGCTCCCTGACTCTTCCTACCGATGTAGTCCCGCAACTTGAAATATTCATAACAATGTCATTCCCGTTAAATTAATTCAAAAAGGCGCTTTTGCCCTATCCAGTAATTCCAATCCTTCTTTATCTCCCGGCTTAAGATCGAGTGCTTCCGTAATTAACTTAATTGCTCTACTCCTGAGTTTTGCCGATAAATAGACTTTTCCGAGGGTCAACTTAAAATCATAATTGAAACCGTCAAGTGAAACTGCTTTGAAACTGTTCTGTTCAGCTTTCTTCAACCAGTTCGGGTTATTAAGTTGAACCTTTGCCAGCTCATTGTAAAACCTTCCATCATCATTTCTAAGTTTAATTGCCTGTTCAAGCATTTGAACAGCTTCATAATACTTCTTGTCATTAATATGCCGTAACGCTATTTTGTAAAATCTTTCAGCCTCTTCACCGGAAAGTATCTGCTCGGATTTCCCGTAATCTTTATCATATTCTCTTCTCAACCTTGGATTTTTAAGTATATTGTATGCTTCTGTAATGTCCTGGAATCTTTGCTCAGCGCTACGCTGTTCTTCTGCAGTATGATAGCGGTCTGGATGGTTTTCTCTGGTAAGAGCAAGATATCTTGCCCTTATTTCATCAATAGATGCAGATTTTTCAACACCAAGAATTTTATATATATCCTGTTTCATGGTTTTAACTTACTTATTTCTCTGTGTCCGTTTCTGATATTCCTGCTTTGCGGTTCTTCTCACAGCTTCTGATACATTTTTGTCTTTCTGTAGATTATCAAGATCTTTTGTCATCAGTCTACTGACATTTGCCTGAACAACCCCGAACGGGGATCTTGGATTTTTCAGCAAATTCAGTGTTACCTGATAACTCTTCATCCATTCCTTGTTTTTTGCAATTGTGCCAAGAACCTCCTGCGGAACATTTCTAAGCTGAGCGAACAGCTCAGCCTCGCCTGCCTGAACCTTCGGACAATGCAGAACTGTCATCGCAACGATTTTGTTCGAATCCCTTATGAGAAGACCTCTTTCCTCCTTGGTTCCTTTAAATGCGGTAACAATTTTCTGTGCAACGTTCATCCTAGATACCTTCTGGTAGGCTGTCATATTATTATCTTTTTTACCGGGTTTTCTGATCTCAGGTTTTTTGATTTCCTGAGCATTTTCCGACCCTACAGTTTCGTTATGCTCGGACTTAATTTCTTCCCTGCTGACTGTTTCAACCGGATCTTCAATCTCATTTTCAGGAACAAGGCTTTCAGGTTCTACTTTTTCTATATATCTTCTGACTGTTTCTATGAGCCTCATTTCGATAGCGGGTGTGATATTTTTGTTTTCTATAAGATTGTTTATTATGCTTGAGCTTCTTATAAGCCTGTCCTGATTAATTGTAATCAGTTCAATAAGCTTTAATGATAATCTGTTTGCGAGAATAGAAACTGTTTCGTCAGCCAAATTCCTGTGCGTGAGGAGTATTTCCATAGGCTTCTCCCTGTTCCAGATAACAAGAGAAACAAAATGCAGCACTTCAGCTTCTATGGTTTCATCGTTGAGCATCAAAGAAAGTTCATCGTCCTTGAAACTGTCAAATGTGTTTTTGAGGGCAGACCGAACCTCTTTTGAAGGATCTTTTCTCAAAAGAAAGAACACCCTGAGCATGTCGGCAGACTCCAGCGGCAGCAATCCTTTTGCGGCTCTCATTTTGAGCATGTCGTCCGCTTCCTCGGAAGCAAACTTCCGTATAATTGGATTCTCGGATACTTTCAGGCTGTCAATCAGCAATTATTTTAAACTCCTCTGTTTTTTGATCTTCGCTCCCGTTTTTCGAATGATTGTCGGATATAAACTCAATATCTCTGACAACCTCACCGGAATCTCCAAGAGCAGGCATCTCTGCCTCGTTGATAAAGATTTTTATCCCTCCGGCATTTCCCGAGCTTATTCTGAATAAAGAACCCGCTGTAAAACTTCTTTCTTCACCTGCCTGCAGAACTCCTTCAAGCCGGTTCTGCCCGTCAGCGCTGACCTGTACCCAGCTTTCTTCAATTATTACCACTTTCATTTCAAAAGGCTCAGTTTTTTCCGTAACACTGCCATCAAAAAATTCGGGAACAGGGACGGTAACACCTTGTTCTGAACCCTTTTCCGGCAACACATTATCGCTATTAGTGATTGTTTTGAACGGAGAGCTTTCCTTTTCTTCACCTCTAGACAAATAGAGAACTACCGAAACGACAGCTACCAACACAATACTGATAGCAGCAAACAACAGAATATGTGATGTCATCCCGCTTTCAGGCTCTTCTTCAGTCTCTTCAATCAAAATACTATCCTGCTTCTGGATCTGCTGAAGATATATGTTAACCATGTCGTCACCGTTGACGCCAATAAACTGGGAATACGCTCTGATAAAACCCCTCGTGAAAACCCCTGCTGGTAAGTCGTCAAATTTGTTTTCCTCAAGGGACCTTATAAATCTTGGGAGGATTTTTGTGAATTCTGCAATCTCCTCAACCGAAATATCTCTCAGTTCTCTTTCTCTTTTTAAATTTTCTCCGATTGTGCTCATTTTCTCCCTGCAAGCGGAAATTCTATTGCATCCTGCTATTGTTGTCAAACTCCGTCTTTTTCTTGATGAGCAGTTTTTCAATCGCGTTTTTAAGGGTGGGATGAAGTGATGATACGCTAATCAAAGAATTAAGGTCCGAAACCATAAGATTGTGTATAAGACCCAGACTTATCGAAACCGGTGTCCCCGGCCTCCTCACAAGTTCCAGTTTAATGTGATATCTTTTGGACCACTTGTCAGATCTTGCGATAATTTCGAGAATATCGGACCTGGCTGAAAATTTATTTATAATCAGAAGCACATCCTCCTCTGTCATCAGCGAATTGCCAAGCAGGGACTTCATGACCAAAATATTGCCATCCAGTCTCATCGCAAGAACAATTCCTCTAACCGGCATTTTTGACAGAGCCACTTTTTCTCCCAGCGTCATTTCTGTTATCTTTTCCGATAATATACCTTCTGCGGCCTTCCTTATGGCCGGGTTAGCCCTCGGATTTCCTATCAGAACTGCAAGTTCCTTCCAGAATAGAAACCCGACATATTTTCTCGCCAAGATCATGGGTGTTTTCGGATGACTGACAAGTGCTTCCTGAATTCTGTGCTTGATTATCCATTCTGGATTATCGCTTACCGCCTTTATTACTTCAACAGCAAGGTCTGTTCTTTTGAAAAGGATAATAATATCATTCTCGTTAAATCTGCCGGTTCTGACCCCATCCATTATTTCAGTCATTTCAGCTGTTAAAAGATCCATTCTATACAACCTGTTTTTTAAATAAAAAAACCCGCTGAAAAAACAACGCTTTAAAGATTATTTATCACTTGAATAGATTCAGATATATCCCCGGCGCTGACATCATTATGAGTGACAAATCTGACCGCCTCCTCCGAAACCGGCACTCCAAGTATTCCTTTGCTTTTCAACAATTCCAGAACCGATGAGCTGTCAAAACCCCCTTTCACAGAACAAATGACTATATTTGTTTCAACACTGCCCGGATTGATATTGAAAAACCTGCTCCCGGCAATTCCGTCAGCAAGGGCCCTCGCATTCCGGTGATCCTTGTCCAGTCTTCCAATCATTGTATCGAGAGCTGCGATCCCTGCTGCTGCAATAATACCGGCCTGTCTCATTCCTCCCCCAAGTCTTTTCCGAACCACTCTGGCTTTATCTATAAAATCTGAACTCCCTGCAAGCATAGAACCTACCGGTGCACAAAGCCCTTTTGAAAGACAGAACATCACTGAATCAAAATACCCCGAAATCTCAGCTGCAGAAATTCCTGAAGCAACTGCCGCATTGAATATCCTTGCACCATCAAGATGCATCGGAATACTCCTCTCTTTCACAAAGGAGGATATTTCGCGGATAATCTCAATCGGATAAACCCTTCCTCCCGCCATATTAACGGTATTTTCTAGACATATCAGACCAGTTCTGGAAACATAATATACATCTGGCCTGACAGCTTTTCTGACTTTTCCAGGATCAAGAAATCCATATTCTCCCTCCAGAACCCTCGGCATCACCCCAGAAAAATCCGCAAGCATTCCAAGTTCATAATCATAGATATGGCAATGGCTTTCAAGAATCACTTCATCACCGGGTTTTGTATGGACTCTAATGGCTATCTGGTTTCCCATTGTTCCGGTAGGAACAAAGAGCGCAGCTTCCTTTCCGGTAAGTCCTGCCGCTTTTTTCTCAAGGGCTCCTACAGTTGGATCCTCCCCGAATACATCATCCCCGACCTCAGCCCTGAACATGGCTTCCCGCATCAAGGAAGTGGGTTTGGTTACTGTATCGCTCCTAAGATCAATAAATCTTTCTATTGTCATAAAAAATCCTTTAAAAACATACTTAAACCTTTATTGTAACACATAAAAACCATGATGTTGCAATTTAAAATCAACTTTATTCTAATCACATTTTTTTTGATTAGAAACTACTTGCAACCAAATATACTTTGTAGTATAGTGTACGGTCTGATTGTTGCTCAAAAGGAGATTTGTTTAATGAAAGAGGGAATTCACCCAAAATACGAAGAAGTGAAAGTTACCTGCACCTGCGGTAACGAGTTCACTACAAGATCAACAAAAAGTGAACTTAGGCTTGAACTTTGCTCCAAATGTCATCCGTTCTTTACAGGAAAGCAGAGATTTGTTGATTCCGCCGGAAGGGTGGAAAGGTTCAACAAGAAGTATGCCGAGAAAACTGAAGATGAAAAACCGGTAAAAAAAGCTAAGAAAGTTCCCCTGAAAAAGAAGACCGGCGTAAAAGAAAGCTAACTTTATCAAATTTAACTCACTCTGTCATTTAAGCGGAGTGAGTTTTTTTATGGTTTGAATTATGAGTGTCTTGGAAAAACTGGGTGAGATCGAGAATAAATATGAAGAGCTTAGCAGCAGGCTCAGTGACCCTTCAGTTATAAACGACCGCGATAAATATCAGAAATACACCAAATCATATTCAGATCTTGGATTCATTGTTTCAAAATACCGGGAATATCAAAAAATTCTTTCAGATCTGTCTGACGCGAAAGAAATGCTGAACACCGAATATGATCCTGAAATGAAAAAATTTGCAAAAGATGAAATAACTCGTCTCCAGGAAAATGAGCATGAGTTGATGGATCAGCTCAAACTGCTTCTTGTTCCCAAGGATCCGAATGACGAAAAGAATGTTGTTCTGGAAATAAGAGCGGGCACGGGCGGAGACGAAGCTACCCTGTTCGCTCAGGAAATATTCCGCATGTATTCCAGATTTGCGGAAATCAAGGGCTGGAAGATTGAGATACTTGAAGCGAATATTACCGGTGTGGGAGGCTTCAAAGAGGTCATCGCCATGATAGAAGGGAACGGTGTTTATAGTGAACTGAAATATGAAAGTGGTGTCCACCGTGTTCAAAGAGTGCCTGCAACGGAGGCAAGCGGGAGAGTTCACACTTCGGCTGTGACAGTCGCAGTCCTTCCTGAAGCGGAGGAGGTCGATGTAGACATTGATGAGGCGGATCTCAGGATTGATCGTTTCTGTTCATCCGGGCCGGGTGGTCAGAGTGTAAACACAACCATGTCAGCGATAAGAATTACCCACCTTCCGACTGGGCTGGTGGTGAGCTGTCAGGACGAGAAATCACAACATAAGAACAAAGCTCAGGCCCTCAGGGTTTTAAGATCAAGGCTCCTTGATCTTAAAATCCAGGAACAGCACGACGAAAGAGCGGCTAACCGCAAACAGCAGGTCGGTTCAGGGGACAGAAGCCAGAAAATTCGGACATATAACTTCCCCCAGAACAGAGTCACAGATCACAGAATCGGTCTCACGCTTCATAAACTCGACACCATCATGGAAGGACAATTGAAGGAACTTGTTGAAAGCCTCAACGCCTATTTCCGGGCTGAAAGCATAAACGAAAGCATAACAACAGCATGATCAACTTTCTCTCAACCTGTCCCTGACCTTCTGCATATCTGCCCAGACTTCTCTTTTCCCTGCAGGATTCCTCAAAAGATATGCGGGATGGAAAGTAGGCATTAACGGAATATTTTTATAATCCCTGAACCTTCCCCTGAGTTTTGATATGGGCAGATCCATCTCAAGCAGTGAACGGGATGCGTGAGCGCCTAATGTCACTATCACCTTCGGGTTGATAATATCAATCTGTTTCTCGATAAACCCTCTGCATGCCTGAATTTCCTCCAGAGCCGGATCCCGGTTCTCAGGAGGGCGGCACTTGATTATATTCCCAATATAAACATCCTTCCGTTGAAGATCAATAGCCTCTATTATCTTCGTGAGAAGCTGGCCGGCTTTTCCAACGAAAGGCTCCCCCTGGAGATCCTCATCTCTTCCCGGCGCTTCGCCAACAAACATGAGCTGTGCATTCGTATTTCCATCACCGAAGACGACTTTGGTTCTGGTTTTGTGAAGAGGACATGCTGTGCATTCAAGCACTTTTTCCCTGAGTTCATCCAGACTTTCAGTCCCTCCGCATAAATCAGATCCCTCTCCGGATACACAATTGAGATAGCGAACACCCATGGAACGGTAGAATTTCAGTCTCTCGTCAAGTTCTTCACGGATAGTCATTCAGCAGCGTCCCTCTATAATATCCAGAAGCTTCCTGGCAATGCCTTTTTTGGAATCCTTATCAAGTTTTTCAGTAAAACCATCCCCGTAAACCGAGACCTCGTTGAAATCGGAATCGAATCCGATATCCTCACGGCTTATGTCATTAGCAACAATCAGATCAAGCTTTTTATCTCTGAGTTTCTTCAATGCATTCTTTTCTAAATTGTCTGATTCGGCAGCAAACCCGACCTTGAATAGTTTTCCAGGCTTCAATGCCAGTTCTGAAAGAATGTCCTCAGTCCTTACCAGTTTATAGGATATATCACCGGATTTCTTTATCTTGGAGGAGTGTTTCGTCTCCGGCCGGTAATCAGCAACAGCGGCTGCCATAATAAGTATATGCGCTTCTTCTACCGCATTAAGAACTGCAGATTTCATGTCCGACGCGCTTCTGACTTGTGAAAAAACAACACCCGCAGGAGGAGGAATGTTAACGGGTCCCGAAACCAGAGTAACCTCAGCTCCTCTCTTACAAGCTTCCTCGGCAATGGAATAGCCCATCTTTCCTGACGATCTGTTTGAAATAAATCTTACTGGGTCAATATCCTCAACCGTAGGACCGGCAGTGACAATTATTTTCTTTCCGATGAGAGCGCCTTGCCTGAAAATTGTCAGATCTTCGGTTTGCACGACAATCTGGTCGAGCGGGGCAAGCCTTCCCCTGCCTACCTCTCCGCAGGCAAGAAACCCGCTTCCAGGCTCTATTATTTTGATGCCGTTATTTTTCAGTGTTTCCAGATTCTCTTTCACTGCCCAGTGCGAGAACATTGATGAATTCATTGCGGGGCAGACGATAACCGGGCATTCCGCTGACATGAACAATGTTGACAAAAAATCATCCGCTATTCCGGAAGCAAATTTACCGATAATATTCGCTGTTGCAGGGCAAACAAGAAGAACATTCATCCATCTGGCAGTTTCAATATGCTCCACGCTCCATTTTTCCGGAAGCTCAAACTGTCCGGTGATTACCTTATGCGCCGTTATTGTCTGCATAGCAAGAGGAGACACAAAATGCTCAGCATTCGCTGTCAAACATGCTCTTACCGTATGCCCTCTTTTCTGGAACATTCTTGTAAGCTCCGGCATTTTATAAGCCGCAATTCCTCCTGTAATACCAAGAAATATATCAGCCATTTTTCTCCCCGTTTGATGATTTCCAGTTCTCAAAATCCCTGAGAAGCTCCCGGACGATTCCGGCCATTCGTTCTCTGCGGTTCCTCTCAGATCTAATTATAGAATGAAGTTGCAGGAATGCATTTTCAAATTCATCGTTTACAACAATGTAATCGTAAGCTCTGTATTGCCTCAGCACACTATCCGCACTTCTGATCCTCGGAATCGTTTTCGCGCTGTTCTCCTTATCCCTGCCACGGAGTCTTTTTTCAAGTTCAAGGATGGATGGAGGAACTATCATCACCAGAACGGCTTTTTCGCCAAGAAGCCTTTTAACCTGAAGCGCTCCCTGTTCATCAATATCCAGAATCATGTCCAGACCGGAAGCGAGCGCTGAAAGAACATGTTTTTCTGATGTCCCGTAGAAATCCGTGAACACCTGCGCCCATTCAAGAAATTCCCCTCTGTCTATCATTTTTCTGAATAAAATGCTGTCAACAAAAAAATAGTCCTTCCCGTCTAATTCTCCAGGGCGGGGAGACCGTGTTGTGTGTGAAACCGAAAATTCCAGACCTTCCATATTTTCAACAAGTTTTCTGGCAAGTGAAGTTTTCCCGGTCCCCGAAGGCGCTGAAAAAACAAATATCTTTCCTTCTCCAGGTTTTTCAGTCATCATTCAATATTCCGTATCTGCTCTCTCAGCTTTTCCAGTTCTGATTTAAGCTGGATAACCATTTCTGTTATGTTTATATATCTTGATTTAGAGCCGATTGTGTTTATCTCCCTCTGCATTTCCTGAAAAATGAAATCCATCTTCTTCCCTACAGGTTCAACGCAGTCGAGCAAACTGAACAACTGATTCAAATGGCTTCTTGTGCGGACAATCTCCTCTGATATATCACTTCTGTCTGCAAATAAAGCTGCTTCCGCAGTGATTCTGTCCTCAACCGTCTGGATATCAGCCTTGCTGAGAAGACTGCCCATCCTCTCTTTAAGTTTTTCTGCGTAAATACTTATCATTCCGTCGCTTTGAGTCTCTATCGCAGTCATATTCCTGTCCAGTAGCTTCAGTCGTTCCCTGAAATCCGACTGCAAAAAGCCGCCTTCCTTCTCCTTCATATCTCCAAGTTTATCCAGAACCTCTTCGGTACATCTCATTACAAAACCAGTCTGCTCCGGATTCAAAACTATTTCGGACGGTTCCATCCTGACAATATCGGGAACCATCAGCAGATCCTTTATCCCCAGCTCCGGGTTGAGCCCGGACTCTTCTGCCATGCTTTTTAATTCCCCGGCAAGAGACTCAATGGCTTTTCTGCTGATCTTCACGGAAACAGGTTCTTCGTCCTCGAAGATGATTTTAAGCATAAAATCAACCTTACCTCTTTCAAGTTTTTTCTGGATGAGGGTTCTCAGATCCATTTCAAGAGGCATCACCGTGTCACTTAGAACGAGATTCAGATCAAGATATCTGTGATTTATTGACTTAACAGATGTTTTCACCGAGAACCCGGTATTTTTTCTCTCCAGCTGAGCAAATCCGGTCATGCTTTTCATAAATCATCCTTCATAATTATCGACATTGTCAACATAGTCAGTAAGTTCATTCAGTCTTCTTTCCAGTTCCAGTCTTGAAGCCTCAAGAGCTGCATCATCTGCATCACGCGGAACTTCCAGTGGTTCACCGTATTTGAACATTGCCATAGAAAAAGGCAAGGGTAAAAGAAACTTGTCCCAGCTTTCAAAACTTTTTTTTTTAGTGCTCCAAAACTAACGGGAATAACAGGCAGGCCGGTTATTTTTGCCGCTTCAATAACACCCATCTGCACCTTGAACCCGGGTCCCTTCGGTCCATCCGGTGTAAAGGCGAGATCATATCCATCCTTTACGGCTCTGAGCATCTGCCTCAATCCCATAGCTCCACCCCGTGTGGTTGACCCGCGCGAGGAATGAATGCCAAAATACCCCACCGCTCTTGCGATCAGTTCCCCGTCCCTGTGCCGGCTTATTAAAACCGAAATTTTTTTTCCCGGATAAGAATACGGCATCATCAAAAGTCTGCCATGCCAGAATGCAAGAATATATTGTTTCCCTTCTTCACTCCACCTGCGAACCACAGTGTCATTGATAAAAATAATCCTCATCGTAAAGCGGATAAACCTTATAACAACATACGCTATAAATGGGATAACTTTGTCGGTTATTTTTCTCATGGATCTACTTTACAATATTTCTTCACGGAATTGAAGTTCATAAAGTTCACGATACCGTTCAGATCCCTTCATAAGATCACCATGGCGACCGGATGCCATTATCCTTCCTCTTTCGACAACATGAATACAGTCAGCAGCCTTTACAGTTGACATCCTGTGGGCAATCACAAATACTGTGCGGCCTTTCATAAGATTGGAGATCGCTTTTTGAACCATCTGTTCGGATTCAGCGTCAAGAGCGGATGTTGCTTCATCAAGAATAAGAATAGGAGGATTCCTGAGGATAGCTCTTGCGATCGCGATTCTCTGACGCTGACCTCCTGACAACTGTCCGCCTTCCTCTCCGATTTCATAGTCCAGCCCTTTCTCCAGTTTGTCAGTAAACTCATTGATATAAGCCGACGAACAGGCTTCCCGTATGATATCCTCGGCAGCGTTTTTCATTCCGTACGCGATATTGTTGTATATTGTGTCATTAAAAAGCCTTGTTTCCTGAGTGACAATACCTATCTGGCTTCTTAACGATCTTATTGAATATGTCCTGATATCCTTACCGCCTATGAGTACAGCACCGGAGGACACATCATAGAACCTGGGCAGGAGGCTCACAAGAGTGCTTTTACCTGAACCGCTTGCGCCCACAAAAGCAGTTACACTTCCGGTTGGAGCCTTTATATTTACATTCATCAGGATCTCGCCGCCACCGTAATCAAAGGAAACATCCCTGAACTCAACTCCGGATCCAATTTCCTTAAGTTCAACGGATCCTTTTTCTTCAAGGTTTTCAACCGGTTTATCCAGAATCTCAAATACCCTTGTTGCCGCGGCTATCGCCTGCTGAATATAATTATTGGATTTCGCGAGTCGTTTAACGGGGGAATAAAGCTGGAATGCCGCCCCGGTAAACGCGGCAAAATCCCCTAAAGTCATAACACCGTGAACCTTTATCTGGGTGTAGAAATACCATATCAGAAAAGCTGCAGCAACAGCCCCGAGAACTTCCATCAGGGGGGAAGTGAACGCCATTATCAGGGCTGACTTCATATTAACCCTGAAGAGTTGGCGGGCTGAGTCTGAAAACCTTGATACTTCCCGGGATTCCATCCCGAAAGCCTTAACAACTGTTTTACCCACAATTGTTTCCTTGAGAATATTTGAAAGTTCTGCCATTTTTTCCTGGCTGCGGTGGCTGACCCTCCGGAGTTTCCCTGCAAATCTTATAAGAGGATAAAAACTAAGCGGCGCAACAATAATCACGAAAAACGCAAGTTTGGCATTTATGTAGAAAATTACCGCCAGAAGGCCGACAAGAATAAAAAACTCCCTTATGAATTCCGCGAGTTTCTCGGAGAGGGTTATCTGGATCCTCTCAACATCAGATATAACCCTTGAAATAAGCAGGCCTGTTGAATGCGACGAGAAAAATCCCATCCTCTGGAACTGAATATTCCTGAACAGCTCCACCCTCAAATCATTTACAACCCCGTTCCCGATATAACTCATCAGATATTCTGAAAAGAAAGCAAAAATTCCCTTCAAAATAAAAAGAGCAACAAAAGTCACAGGTATCCAGATGAAAATATTCTCATCCGTAGCGGGAATAATCCTGTCCAATCCCCACTTTTCAATAAACTCAATAAACGAACTTGACTTATCGGGAACAGAGATAAGCATCTCTTCAAATATCGGTTTGAACATCACCGTAAGAGCTGAGGTAAAAAAAGCCAGCATGAGCATTGACAAAACAGCCGCACAGAAAATCAATATGTATTTTTTTACATACGAAAGAAGCCTTATGATTTCTCTCATCCGAGACTGTCCTTTATAAGGTCACATATCGCAGAAGTCGCATTTTCAGAGGCGTTGCCCTGTCCGAGCTTTTCACGAATCCCCTTCAGGTCCGAAAACATCTTCCTCCTCCGTTCATTGTCCATGATAAGCGAATTAATTTCTGCGGCAAGCTTTTTCCCTGTGAAGTCACTCTGAATAAGCTCCGGAAACACCCTCTTTCCAAGAAGAATATTCGTCATGGAAACATGTTCCACCTTGACCAGAAGTTTGCCGATCATATAACTGAACATGGACAGCTTGTAAACTACAACGGTCGGGGTATTTGCAAGCGCCGCTTCGAGCGATGCGGTGCCGGCGGCAACAACAGCAGCATCCGCCATATGCAGAAGATCATAAATATTCAGTCCGGAAAGAACAACCTGCGAGCCGGATCTGCTCACAATTCCCTCAACCATCTGGCGTGAAACGGTCGGAGCCACGGATATTACAACCTGGCTCACATTTGAATGCACAATTGGAAGCGCTTCCAGAATCCCCGGCAGGATAACCGACACTTCCCTGTCTCTGCTTCCTGGCAGAACAGCAAGTATTTTCATTTCAGGGCAGAATCCCAGTTCAGAGCAGGTTTCTTCCTTCGTACGCAGATTTCTTACGGAATCCTTCAACGGATGACCCGAAAAAATAACATTTCCCCCGTGTTTTCTGTAAATTTCCTCTTCAAACGGGAAAATAACAATCATAAGGTCAACCAGTGATGAAAGTTCCTGCGCACGCTTTTTCTTCCATGCCCAGACCTGGGGGCTGATATAATAGACGACAGGAATGGCAAGTTTTTTAAGCTCACGCGCCATTCTGAGATTAAACCCAGGATAATCCACGAGAACTGCAAAATCAGGCTTCCAATTTATTGCGAGCTCCAGAACTTCCCTGAAAACCTTCTTGAAAAACCCCAGGCTTCTGATGACTTCATAAAACCCTATAACCCCCATTTCCCGGACATTATACAGCAGTTCCATTCCGTTATTTTTCAGGCTCTCCCCGCCTATGCCCCTGCATTCAAGCAAAGGGAACCTGCTCTTAAGGCTTTTCAAAAGCGCCCCGCCGTGGTTGTCCCCGGATGCTTCTCCAACAATCATCAGGATTTTAGGGCTTCGGTTGTTCATTTAAAATTGTCCTGTATGTCATTCAGTTCTATATTTCCGGAAAATGCAATCCCGTTTTCATTCCTGAAGGCTTCAAGATGAATTTTACTGGCAATCCGCAAATAATCTGCCGCTATTCCTAAACCGCATTCTTGTTCATTATCCCGGTCATTTACACGCGGAATCAGTAATTTCAGTGTCTCACAAATTTTCTGACCGTCTGCGTTTATGACCATACTTTTATTATTTCCGCTTAAAACAAGATTATCGATCACCTGTGTCATCCTGTCATTGTTAAAGGACAGCAGGGATGTCTCACCATCTGAACCGAGAAATACCTGAATAACGGGAGAAAGAAAGCTGTCAACCTTGAAACCCTTATGTTCGCTTACTTCTCTTCTGAACTCCAGACGGTTTTCATAAAACATGTCAGAAATGCGTTCGAGACCCTTCTGAACCTTATCCGGTGAATAATCCGTATCAAAAGCAAGAACGGCATCCGGCTTTATAAAATAACCCGCGTCTTCAGCTCCGTAAAAATAAACGGCAAAAAGCCTTTTCAGATCCATTGTCTCCGTAATATTGGAGACTTCGGGATATAAACGGTTTAAAATGCCTTCTGCATCAAGCCTCCCTTCATATCCGAAAACACCGTCAAATTCCTGACAGGAAACCTGCCTTGCTCCTTCTTCCGGAAAATATTGAACCGGAAAATCGTAACCGCATTCCCCTTTGAAAACGAGATCCATCGTGCCCGGACGGCATTCAACCTCAAAATAAAGCATGTCTGTATTTACCCTTACTTTGATTATATTCTCTTCTGTGTCTTCTGGATTTAGAGCCGATTTTTCGTTCTCCCTGATAAAGCCTCCTGAAGCAGATTTTTTTAGAAGGTCTTCCCTGCCGGACAAAATAAGAGTGTGTTCAATAAAAATATAGTTGAGAAGATAATCGTCCGTCCTGATTTTTTGGATACCCATTCCATTTGATGTATTTCTTGAAAGATTTAAAATCCTTCTTTTCGTCCTGTTCAGAAGAACCTCCTTCCAGCCCGGCCTTGAAATCAGAAAAAAATCAGGGGTCTCTGTCCCGTTCATCCCGATGAACAGCACAAATTCCGATCCGATCAGAGAACGCGCCCCGGAAAACGCTTTTCCGAAATCCGCTGTTAAAGTCAGTAATCTGGAAATATCACCGTTTGTGCATATATTCTTATCATTAAGAATTTTTTTCAGAAATCCGCTCTCTCCCAACAATTCAAGCGTTTCGTCAACTTCATTCCCGCAAACCGAAATATTGAACCCCTCTGCCGAGAGCCTCTCCAACCCCAACTCAGACAGTCTGCCCCCGATCAGTTCCTTACCCGGAACGAAAAGATATAACAGCAAAACCAGAAAAACAAGAAGAAAGGAAATAAGGATTGCTTTGAAGACTCTGTTGGTTTTCATTAATGTTAAATTTGAAACCTAATTCGAAGCGAGTAGAGAGAGGATAATAATTCCCGCAGAAAAAGGACTAAGGAACAGTGTATGGAAAGAAAAATCAATCTTTAGCGTGCCCGAAAACACCCATATTCCTGAACTTGCGGTATCTTTCTTCAAGAAGTTTTTCCGTATCAAGCTCTGCCAGTTCATCAAGCTGTCTTTCGAGAACACCGCCGATAATCGCTGCCATACCTTCCGGGTCTGAATGGGCTCCCCCGTCAATCTCTTCGATTATCTCGTCAACAAGACCGAATTCTTTCAAATCGGGCGCAGTAAGTTTCAAACTGCTGGCAGCCATTTCAGCCTTCGACGAATCCTTGTATAGAATAGCAGCGCATCCCTCGGGAGAGATAACCGAATATATTGAAAATTCAAGGATGTTGACCCTATCGGCAACAGCAATTCCGAGGGCTCCTCCGCTTCCTCCCTCCCCGGTGATCGTTGAAATGATCGGAACCCTGAGGCTTGCCATTTCACGAAGGTTTCTCGCTATGGCTTCCGCCTGTCCGCGCTTTTCAGCCCCTACCCCCGGATAGGCCCCGCTGGTGTCCACAAATGTAATTACCGGCCTGTTGAATTGCTCGGCTATTTTCATCAGCCTCAGTGCCTTTCGGTACCCCTCCGGCCTTGCCATCCCGAAATTCCTCATAATTTTTTCTTTCGTTGTGCGACCCTTTTCCTGGCCCAGGATCATCACCTGCCTTCCTCTGAAAACCGCGAACCCGCCCACGATGGCCATGTCATCAGCAAAAGCCCTGTCGCCGTGTATTTCTATGAAATCACTGCACAGATAACCTATGTAGTTCTTAATATACGGCCTGTCAGGGTGCCTGGCAACAAGGGTTCTCTGCCACGGAGTAAGCCCGGAATAAATCTCCTTGCATTTCTTCTTGAGCTTTGCCTGAAGTTTCGCAAGTTCATCCCTGTGCTCTCCCGGAGTTCCGGAAAGCTTCTCAATTTCCTTTCTTATTTCTATTATCGGGTCTTCAAAATCACCGGCTTTTCTATACATTCAAATTCCTCAAGAATGATGTGGAAATCTACCAGAGTTCCTCGCCTGTGTCAAGAAAACGAATTGCCTTACAGAAAAGTCCGGATGGGGTGGTTATTGTCTGAACCCCGATTCCCTTGATTATGGGATTAATATGATTACCCGTTATCAGCGACGCGATTAATCGCGTCTCAACGGCTTTAAAATCCCGCCGGGTCATTTTATTTTCTGCCGGGTCGCTTTATTTCTTGACAGAGTCATTTTTTTTCTTGACAGTGTCACTGATTTTCCTGACAGAGTCGTTTTTTTTCTTGACAGTGTCGCTGATTTTTTTGACAGAGTCGTT
>CAZDZC010000002.1:68807-203820 GCA_964509835.1 uncultured Acidobacteriota bacterium | reverse complement strand
AAGTGGTAAGGCGACGGTCTGCAAAACCGTTATTCACCGGTTCGAATCCGGTCACCGCCTCCAATGTGGCATTTGAGCCGGTATTTCCGGCTCTTGTTTTTGAAGGTTCACTGCCGGTGTGGCGAAACTGGTAGACGCAAGGGACTTAAAATCCCTCGGTTGTTTACAACCGTGCCGGTTCGATTCCGGCCTCCGGCAGATTCCCTCATTTATTCTCAAAAAATTCAGTTGAGATAACCCCTCAGTTGCTTTCCGCTTCGACTGTTTTTAAGTTTTTTAAGTGCTTCATTCTCAATCTGGCGTATTCTTTCTCTCGACAGGTTAAGTTTATCTCCGATTTCCTGAAGTGTCTGAGGTTCTTTTCCGTTAAGTCCGTAGCGAAGTTCAATCACATTTTTTTCTTTCTCTGTAAGTTCCTCAAGAATTTCCTCAATGTGCAGAGAGAATGTAAGACTCAACAATGCTTCATCCTGAGAGGGGATTGTATCCTGTTCAATCTTGTCAATCACAGTAAAATCTCTCTCATCATCAATTATCTGATTCAAAGATATTTCCCCACCTGTAATCTGAAGTAACAGATTTACATCGCTTATTGAAATCCCGGTAACTTCTGATATTTCTTCCGGGGCAGGCGTTTTCCCTTCGCGATTTTTAAATTCCGATACACATTTTACAATTTTATGATAAAGGTTCGCCTGCCTCTGGGGTAACCTGAAGGTCTTCCCGTGCTCGGCCAAAGCGTGCAGAATTGCTTGTCTTATCCACCACATCGCATAAGTTATAAATTTGACTTTCCGTTTAGGATCAAACCTTTTAGCGGCTTCAATAAGACCTATATTGCCTTCATTAATAAGATCAAGAAAAGACATTCCGCAGTTCCGGTATCGTTTTGCGTAACTAACAACAAACCTTAAATTAGCCTTTACAAGCTCCTCAATAGCCGCTTCATTCTGACTGCTCTGGATAACCTCTCCCAGTTCCCGTTCTCTTTCGACAGAAATCATCGGGATTTCGTTTATCTCTTTCAGATATTTCTGAAGGGTATTTGAAGTAAGTTTTTTATCAGTCAGTCTGTTCCTGATTGTCATTATCACTTCCGGTTTTTCTGTCCCTCAGAATTTTCAATATCTGGGTTGAGGATACTCGGACAAGGGACGATTCTGTTTTTTTCAATTCTTTTTCCGACATCTCCTGTTTTATAAAATCGATCAGTTGCCCTACCTCAGTCTGCATCTGTTCCATTTTATTCCTCATATTTAGAACAACCTCAACACCCGCAAGATTTACCCCGAGGGTTCTGGTCAGATTAAGGATAACTTCCAGTGTTTCAAGATCATCATCCGAATAAAGCCTTGTATTCCCTTCCGTTCTTTCAGGTTTAAGAAGCCCTTCTCTTTCATAAAGCCTTAGGGTCTGAGGATGAAGGTCATACTTTTCGGCTACAACACTTATCATATAATAGGCTTTTTTGTTTCCAGTTTTCATAAGTAAATCCTCAATCTATGCCAGAATGATATTACATTGAAGCGAAGCTGTAAATAACAATATCAGATACTATTAAAAAATCCCCGTATATCAAGAGGGTTCAGTTCATCCAGCTCCTTGACTATCTCCTTTGATCGTTCATCCAACAGCCTGGGGACAATTATATTCGCTCTCACAAACAGGTCTCCTGAAACTTTTTTACCGAGTACTGGAGCACCCCTCCCTTTCAGCCGGAAAATCTGTCCATTCTGTGTCGTCGCAGGTATTCTCATTTTTGTCCATCCCGTCGGAGTTGGAATGTCAATCTTGGCTCCAAGAGCTGCTTCAGCAAATGTTATAGGAAGCTGAAGCTCAATATTGTTGCCTTTCCTCTCAAAAAACGGGTGTTTCTCAACACGAATGATGATAAAGAGGTCACCGCTTCCACTAACATTTCTTCCGGCATTACCTTTTCCGGCCACCCGGATCTTTGATCCCGTATCAACACCCGCTGGAATGCTTACCCTTACGGTTTCCCTTCTTGCTATTGTACCTTTTCCGTCACATACAGAACACTTATTCCCCCGGGATTTCCCGCTTCCGCCGCATACACGGCAGGTTGAGGTGAACGCCATCACCCCCCTGTTAATTATTGTCTGCCCAGAACCCCCGCATTCAGCGCAGGGCGCGCTGCTTTTCACTTCCTTATATCCGGTATTTGCACAGGCTGCGCATTCTGAATCCCGCATGATTGTAAATGTTGTATTGAAACCCTTTATAGCATCATCAAAACTGACATTCAGAGTGGTCTGAATATCTGTGCCTTTTTCGGGTTGACTGTCGTAACCTGATTTGAATCCGGGAGATGAGGATCTGAACAACTCGGAAAAAATATCCCTGAATGTAGCGTCCGATGCTGAAGCGCGCGAAAAATCAAATCCGCCGAAACCGAAATCTCTGTGTGAGAATCCCTGGTCAGTAAATCCCTGTCCCATCTCATCGTACTTCTTCCGCCGTTCCTTATTGCCTAGAACTGCATAAGCTTCTGAAATTTCTTTAAATTTCGTTTCTGCGCCCTTGTCGCCCGGGTTAACATCGGGGTGATATTTCCGTGCCAGTTTTTTGTAGACTTTTTTTATATCGGCCGCAGAAGTCCCGCGCTTAATGCCTAAAATGTCATAGTAGTCTTTTGACATACAAGAACCTTATCACTTTTTATCATCCACATCCTCAAATTCAGCATCAATCACATCTCCTTCTCCGCTGTTATGCGGCTGGTTTCCCGCGTCAGCGTTCTCCGAACTTCCAGTAGCACCAGCAGCTTCTCCCGGCGCTGTTTTATACATCTGTTCAGCAAGTTTGTGCGAGGACTTCATAAGATCCTCTGAAGCCTTTTTCAGTTTCTCCGTATCATCGGAATCAAGCGCCTTTTTGGCTTCCTCAATTGCCTTTTCAATCGAGACCGCGTCAGCATCCTGCAACTTGCTTCTGTTTTCACTAAGGAGCTTGTCAGTATTGTATATAAGAGAATCAAGCTGATTTTTTGCGTCAATTTTCTCTCTTAGCTTTTTGTCCTCTTCCGCATTACTCTCCGCATCGGAAACCATTTTCTCAATGTCATCATCTGAAAGCCCGCTGGAAGCTGTAATGGTTATATTCTGTTCTTTCCCAGTCGCTTTGTCCTTGGCAGAAACATGAACAATACCGTTTGCGTCAATGTCAAAAGCAACTTCTATCTGGGGAATACCTCTGGGCGCGGCAGGGATCCCAACCAGATGAAATTTACCGAGAGTTCTGTTTCCGTTTGCCATTTCCCGTTCACCCTGAAGAACATGGATTTCAACGCTAGTCTGATTGTCTGCAGCGGTCGTGAAAATCTCGCTCTTCTTTGTTGGTATGGTTGAGTTCTTCTCAATAAGCTTTGTCATTACTCCACCAAGGGTTTCAATCCCGAGCGAAAGGGGGGTTACATCCAGCAGAACAACATCTTCAACATCCCCCGCAAGAATTCCTGCCTGAATGGCTGCTCCGACAGCAACAACCTCATCAGGATTCACTCCTTTATGGGGTTCCTTGCCAAAGAGGTTTTTCACCAGTTCCTGTACTTTTGGAATTCTTGTTGAACCGCCTACCAGGACAATTTCATCAATTTCACCCTTGCTGAGACCGGCATCTTTAAGAGCGGTTTCACAGGGCCCTGCTGTGCGGTTTATTAAGTCTTCCACAAGCTGTTCAAACTTGGAACGGCTTAGTTTTATGTTCATGTGCTTTGGACCTGATTGATCTGCTGTTATAAAAGGAAGGTTTATTGAGGTCTCTCCTGCGCTGGAAAGCTCTATTTTAGCCTTTTCTGCAGCTTCTTTAAGTCTCTGCAATGCCATCTTGTCCTTGCTCAGATCTATTCCCTGGTCTTTTTTGAATTCGACAACAAGCCAGTCAATTATTCTCTGATCAAGATTGTCTCCGCCGAGATGGGTGTCGCCATTTGTGGACCTGACTTCAACAACACCGCCGCCTACCTCAAGAATTGATACATCAAAAGTACCGCCCCCGAAGTCATAAACTGCTATGACTTGATCATCTTTTTTGTCAAGGCCGTAAGCAAGAGATGCTGCTGTCGGTTCGTTAACTATTCTTTCTACGGTCAACCCTGCTATTTTTCCTGCATCCTTGGTAGCCTGTCGCTGGCTGTCATTGAAATAAGCCGGAACCGTGATTACAGCTCTGTCAACTTTTTCCCCCAGATAATCTTCAGCAGCTTCCTTAAGTTTCTTCAGGATTATCGCGGAGATTTCGGGAGGGGCCATCTCTTTTCCGCGTACATCCAGTTTCACATCTCCATTAGAGGCTTTCATAACCTTATAGGGCACCATCTTCATTTCTTCGTTTACTTCATTGTATTTCCGGCCCATAAACCTCTTAATCGAGTAGATTGTGTTTTCAGGGTTTGTGACTGCCTGCCTTTTGGCAACCTGACCAACCAGCCTTTCGCCGTCTTCAGTGAATGCGACTACGGAAGGTGTCGTCCTTCCACCTTCCGAGTTCACTATAACCTGAGGTTCCCCACCTTCTACAACGGCAACAACTGAATTAGTCGTTCCGAGGTCTATTCCTATTATCTTACTCATATTAGAATTCTCCTTGTATTACAATATAAACATAATATAAACATCAAATATTTAGTCATACGACAGTATAATATATGAGCGTACTATTGTCAAGGATATAGTTGGATTTTAAAAACGGCATTAAATTGCAAAATTATAACATGGCTTTAACCTTATTATCCTTTTGACTGAACGCACTTAGTATGCTATATTTCATAAACAGATTTGTGGAGCATGCGTTGTATGACTAAAATATTCGCTTTTTTGGAAAAACTGCTGAAGAACAACAGATGGATTCTCTTCGGTGGAGCCTGCACCGGCCTTCTGTTTTTCGTTCTCTCACTTTTAATTACAGATTTTAATATTTTTCTTCTTCTTTTGTTCCTTCTTGCCGGAATTTTTTCCTCCTCTGTTCATGACTATTTTGCTTCCAGATCACGAAAGAAGAATTTTGCGGGTTTTGAAGACCTGATTAAAAGGGTAAGCACAGGAGATCTCAGTGATGAACTGTTCTTCAGGGAAGACAGAGGCCACATTGACGGAAGCCTTTATTTCTCAGTCCGAAAGCTCGTATCCGAGTGGAGACGGGTCATCGGGCGTTTCAGGAGGGTTTCAAGAGATCTTGAAAGCACCTCTGAACATATACTCGAAATGACTGATAATCTTGCAAGCGGCTCAAGAAACCAAAGAGAGTCTATTGAGGAAGTTCATAAAAGTCTTGAAGATATTAATCATTCTATAAGGGGTCTTCGCGACAGCGTAACAGAACTTATAGATTTTACCGACGATTCATCAAGCTCAATCCTTGAAATGACTGCTAATATTGAAGATGTAGCAGGAAACACAAAGAACTTGATGCAGTATGTTGAAGAAACGGCAGCGGCTATGCTGGAAATGGCATCAAGCGTCAATCAGGTTGCTGATAACAGTAAAGAACTGTATGCGCGAGCATCAGACAACGCAGCATCCATGGCGGAAATGGATGCTTCCATTGAAGAAGTAGGTGAAAACGCCAAACTCACGACCGAAATCTCTCAAGCTGTCCTTAAGAGCGCACAGGAAGGGAAAGACTCCGTTTTAAAAACCTCTGAGGGATTAAAAAGTATAGAAACTTCGGTTTCCCAGGCAACGGGAGCAATAAACAGTCTTGGAGAACAATCAGAACAGATAGGGAAAATAGTTAAGGTCATCAAGGAAATTGCGGACCAGACGAACCTTCTCGCATTGAATGCAGCTATCATTGCGGCCCAGGCCGGAAAGGAAGGCAAAGGATTTGCGGTAGTTGCAGATGAAATTAGAGAGCTGTCGGAACGGACAACAGGTTCCGCCATAGAAATCGGTAAAATGATAAAAAACATTCAGACCGAGGTGCAGAAAGCTGTTGATATCATGAAAACCGGGTCTGACAGGGTTAAAGACGGTGTTGAACTCGGAAGATACGCGGAAGAATCACTGGATATAATCCTTGAAAGAACCAGAAAATCAACGGAAAGCGTTGTCCAGATTGCCAGAGCAACTGCGGAACAGGCCAAGGGAACAAAGAGGATATCCGAATCCATAGAAGAAATGACGGACATGATTGAAAGCATAAGCGCTGCTACTGAAGAACAGGCTTCCACAAGCAATGACATTAAGGATCGCGCCGACCATATGCGAGACCTTACGGAACATGTTTCAAAAGCTATGGAACAGCAGATGATAAGCAGCAAATCAATCTCTCAGGGAATGGAGAAGGTTAACTCTGTCGTGGGAGGGGTTGGTGACGCAATAAAGAGCCTCTCATCTTCGGCAGAGAAAGTTATCAGCGCAATGGATGTTATCAGACAGGCAGCCAGAGACAACAGATCCGGAGCAAGGAATCTTTATTACAGCGTAACCACATTCAAGCATGAATCTGCATTTCTTAAAGACGAGATGATAAAATTCAAACTTCCGACCCCCAAAAGGGGCAACACGCTGAAAATGGCATTTCTTAAGTCGTTTGACCCAACTTTTGACCCGTCATTTGCGGTTGACATCAGAAACGGAACACTGGCAAGTTTTCTTTTTGACGGGCTTGTTCGTTATGGTGACGGAACAGATGTTCATCCTGCTCTTGCCTCCGGGTGGACAGTCTCAAATGAAGGTAAGAAATTTACTTTTTACCTGAACCCGGATCTCAAATTCCATAACGGGGAACCAGTAACTGCACAGGATGTTAAAGCTTCGCTCGAAAGAACGCTGAACCCCAAAATCCCGACTCCCAGCACATGGCCGCTTGAGCCGATTGAAGGAGCCCGTGAGTTTATGAACGGGGAAGCTGACGAGGTAAGAGGAATAACGGTTTTTGACAACAGGACAGTCTCGATTGAAATAAGGGAGCCCATTGCTTTCTTCCTTGGTATGCTGACCCTGCCTGAAACCTACATTCTTCCAAAGGAAATGCGGTCCAAATGTGGAAAGGAATTCAACTCCGGAGCGATTGGGACTGGACCGTTCAAGTTTGTTGAATATATTGAAGGATCGCACATCAGGCTTAAGAGAAACCCCGATTACTTCAGACAGGATATACCATATGTGGATGAGTTGTTTGTGAAGATGGACCTTGAGGATTTTGAAGACCTTCCCGCTCTTCTTGCCAGCGGCGATGTTGATTACTCAACTGATGTCAGGAATGAGGACATTATCAGGCTTCAGGAAGACCCGAAATGGGCGTCAAATATCCAGAGCGCGGTTGTTCTCTCAACATCTTTTATGTCTCTGAACGCTGCTGTTCCTCCTTTCAATGATGTAAGGGTAAGACAAGCGGCTTGCTATGCAGTCAATAAGAGGGAGATTATAAGGAAAGTCCACGGAGATATGTTCGAAGTTGCAAACGGACTTCTTCCGCCGGGGATACTCGGTTATGACGGCGAACTTCCGGGCTATGAATATAATCCTGAAAAAGCCAGAAGATTGTTGAGCGAAGCCGGATTCAGTTCGGGCGCAAGCCTCACCTTTTACAGGAAAGCATCTGAAAGAAAGACTCGTGAAGATGCCCAGGAAATAATAAATTACATGAATGAATCTGGCTTCAAGGTAGATGTCAAGGTTCTTGATGATGAGATTTATCAGCGGATGCAAGACGAAAAGAAACTTCCGATGCGCTGGACCGGGTGGTATGCGGATTATCCTGATCCGGACAATTTCATGCATGTCCTCTTCCATTCAAAAAGCGGGGATGTCCTCGGAATGGGGTTCCATGATGATGAAGTCGAACGCATGATTGAAGAAGCGCGCCTGGAGAGCGATGTGAAAGTCAGGGAAAAACTTTACCGGAGCATAGAAAGAATCATTGTTGAAAATGCTCCATGTATTTTTATCCATCACCAGAGAAGTTTTGTAGTTCACAGATCAAACATCGGTGGAGTGAAGATAAGAATAACTCCGCCGTTTGTAAGGCCAGACGAAATCTGGGTGCAGAAGTAAATCAGCTGTTTAAATAATAACATCTCTGCGAAGTATTTTTTCCAGTTGTTCTGCCTGTTTTTTTCTTGTGAAGTTTGCTAATACGAATTTCCGTCCCTTCTCGCCCATTGATTTGCACAATTTCCTGTTTTCCATCAGGTAGATAATTTTATCAGTAAGATCTCCTGAATTTCCGGGTTTGCAGAAGACCCCGCCTTGTGATTCATCGAGAATTTCCCGTGCCTCTCCGTCAACGGATAAAATTACAGGCTTTTCGCATGCCATGAAATCAAAGAGCTTGGACGGAATGAATGTGTCAAAAACCCTTTCATCTATCAGTGGAACAAGCATCGCGTCAGAAATTGCAATGTAATATTTTATCTCCTCCAGCGGGATCTGTTTATGGAAAACAATATTTTTAAGGCCTTTTTCCTCTGTTTTGTTTATTAGTTTAGCTTTAACAGGGCCCTCTCCGATAAACAGGAATTTTACCGCATGATTGTGAAGATTTTCAGCAGCTTCTAAAACAGTATCCAATCCCTGTGCAATTCCGTGATTTCCGGCAAAGGTTACCACGAAAAATCCGTCCAGTTCCAATTTTCTCCTGAGTTCAGCGTCAGGTTGAACAGGATAAAATATATCCTCAACAGTCCCGTTTGCAATCCAGTGCAGTTTTGCTTTCTCTATTCCGAGTCCTGAAATATATTTTATGAAGCCTTTGGTGACAGCAATTATAATGTCAGCTCTTCTATAAAGAAATTTCTCCAGAATCTCCGCAATCCTTACCGCTCCCGGATTATTCAGTTCTCCCAGTGCCACAGCCGCAGCAGGCCAGAGATCCCTGATGTCCAGAACAAATCTTGCCCTCTTAAAAAAACTGACCGCAAATCCTGACAATGCCACAAAAAGCGGGGGCGAAGTGGCAAGCACAACATCATATCTCTCTTTAGTAAAAATACCGGCGTAAGCTGAAAAGAACATATAGCTAAGATAAAAAAACAGCCTTGTCAGAAATGTTTTTTCCGGGAAGGTTATAACCCTGAGCCTTGTCACATTGAACCCGTCAAGTTTAGCTTCTTCAGTCATTTTACCGTCATATTCAGACGGAATAATCCCTTTGGGATGGTTCGGAAATTCACAGATAACCCTTACATTGTGACCTTCTGCGGCAAGATTTTTCGCAAACTGGTGCATTCGGGTCTGGGTTGCCCCTACCTCAGGAGTGAAATACTGCGAAAGAATAAGAATATTCAAGTCAGGCTGAAACCGATCCTTTTATTTCCGACAACAAAACCGTTATTGCTGATCCTGATTGTTTCAGGACTAAAGTCAAGCAGATACGCCGCCTCTCTCATATTCATGGAGGCTGACAGCACCGCGACAGGGTTCTTCAGCTGAAGCCCGAAATCAGGGCAGTGCCACCCAGATTTTAACCTTAACTCCGCGTTTCCGATTGTTGAAAGTTCCACGGCAACCTTGCTGAACACGAATGATATTTTGTTTTTAGTCGTTCTGAAATTCCCTGTTTTGTCGGACAAATGAATAAAAGATACAAACGGAAATGATATGCCTGATTCAACAATATCCTTAACGGCAAGAAAGGCATCTTCACAGTACAGAATCTGTCTTTTGTGCGTGTAGGCTCCGGAAAAATGCGTGTAGCTCCCGGTAAAACGGTATATACCTTCACTATGTTCCACAGAACAGCGTCCCGGGACGGATTGTTTAGCTGTTCTGAATACTGACCACATCTCGTGTTGTTCATAATCTGCAACCTTGACAGTATTGTGGGCTTCAGTTCCTCGGCAGTAAGTTCTCATTTCGCCCTCTTCGTAATCGAAATTACCCGAATCCACAATAATCCGTTCGCCGTTAACGGAAAATTCAAAAGAAAGAAGGTCACAGTGGCCATGAGCGCTGAGACCGGGCGCAGCAAGAGGTCCGCAGTCAATTATCAGTTTGCTGTCCCTGCCGGCGCCGAAATACCCGCTGTCAGGATAGCTGAATATATCTGAAGTTTCATCCGAATTAAGTCCGGTGACACTGCTGAAATATCCGCTTATTGCCTCTGTGGTTGGCGCTCCGCTGGAAAAAGAGTCATTGAATAAAGCAGGGCGGCTGTTGCTGTGAGACATGTTTCTGCAGAAAGAGAGCATTCTGGAGAGTTTTTCGTTCCAGTCCTTTTTATTTCCGAGAATATTTATAACATCCAGATAATCCTCAAGAACAGTTATCTGATATGACGGGCTTCTCTCAATATGACCTCCGTCTTTCAATATCTGCACTTCAATTTCACTTTCAAGTATCTCCATTCCATGCTGACGCCACTTTTCCTTACCGAAGAAAATTCCTCCCAGAAGCAGAGCTTTTCCGTTTTTTATGAGATGGTTACCTCCGAGATGCCGCTCGACAGATTTGTTGAGAAAACTGCACTGCCTGTAAAGACAGCGATAAATATCTTTTTCTTCATCAATGGATGCTTTCAGAATAATGGCTGTCTTAATCCAGTTGACGATTCTCACCGAAAGAGGATAGGGTTCCCAGCCATCTCCTCTGACAGGCGGATTGTTTTTGATCCAACTGTCCAGAAGCTGCCGGATTCTGTCCAGATATGATTTGTCTTTGGTGTTCCTGTAAGCTGACGCCAGAACGGGAAGATAATCAAAATAGTGGAGGTTATAGCGCCAGAGTTTTGATTTTGAGCGACACTCCCAATCAACAATATTGCCGTATGATATCTGTTCATTTAAAAGCCTGAGTTTACCCGACACAAGTTCGGAAATTTCAAAACCGAAACTAAGCAAAAAATCAGATGAAGCAACAGGCACTCTGCCGGCAAACACCGATGGGACATTCCCTGTAAAAAGCCTTACTGGTAAAAGTTTTTTCCCAAGCAGAAAACTGCGGAAACAATAAAACAGCCGCCACCAAATCTGAGAAAGTCTCAGTACTCTAACAGTGTTCAGATACAGGAAAAATTTATTCAACAGACGGATCCGTGATTAATTGGGAAATTCCGGTTCTCAACGATTCAAGGACCTGAAAGGATGCCATTGTTGCGCACGCGCTTTCGCTTACCGGAACAGGAGAATCTTTTCCGGAAGCAATCGCGTTGACAAATTCGCTCATTTCCTTCCGATGCCCCTTGTCCTGACCTGAAGACCTGAATTTATGTGTCTTTCCGTTCCTTGAAAAAACGGAGCGTTTAAAATCATCAATCAGACCGTAAGCTCCGCCGGCAAAAATTTCGACCCTCTCTTTGTTTACAAAAGGATCGCCGTTCGCGTAATATTGAATATTGGCAGTCGAGCCGTTCCTGAAGTTAAGGAGTATCGAAATATTATCCTCATTAATCTGACTTCCGTCGCCAGAAATTGATGCCGCGTAAACCTTTTCAGGAAGTGAACCTGCAATATAACCAGCAAGATCAATAAAATGGCATACTTCACCAATTATCCGTCCGCCGCCAACATCAGGATCATGCACCCAGCTCGATTTTGGAATAAAGCCGGCATTTATCCTGTAGGAAATGCATGCACATTCATCGATATCGGAAAACTGCTTTTTTATAAATTCAGTATGTCCTGAAAATCTTCGGTTGAAACCTACCATAAGAATCCTGTCCCCGAACTTCCATTTTTCTATGACATTTTTAAGTTCATTCCTGTTCATTGCAAGTGGTTTTTCAACAAACACATGCCTGCCTTTTTCAATTGCCCCTGCAACCATTCCTGCATGAGTGTCATGCCGGGTAGCAATCATTACAGCGTTCACAGTATCATCATTCAGCAGATCGTCCAGCCCGGAACATGCATACGAAAACCTGAATTTTGCCGCTGCTTTCTTTGAGACCAGCCCCTGGGCATCGGCAATTCCTTTCAATTCTTTATCTTTGACAGACTTAAGGGCAGGAAGCAGAACGCTCTGGGCAAAATTCCCGGCTCCGACAAACCCGATCCGCGCTTTTCCTTCAAATTCAGGTTTATGTTCGGGGAATATAAACATGGAATCTCTGGTGGATTCATTTTCATATTCAAGGATAATTCCAAGATAACCAGAACCTTTCATAACAAGCTCATAGGCTTCTTCAGCCTGTTTTATGCCGAAGCGGTGGGAAGTTAGCATAGCTGTGCTTACCGAACCCGATTTAACAAGATCAAGAAAGCACTCCATGTTACGGTTTTCCGTCCAGCGCACATAACCTATAGGATAATCAATTCCTTTTTCCTCGTAAACCGGATCATATCGCCCCGGGCCATAGGATCTTGAAAGCCTAAGCTCCAGTTCCTTTTCATAATAAATGTTTCTCGGAACATCAAGGTTTACAGCTCCTACCGCTGTAACAACCGCCCTGTCCCTAGCAATTTCAGCTGCCAATATCACAGGAGAATTGCTTTTCGAAGCGGCAGTTATAATCACGGAATCCACTCCTTTTCCGGCAGTGAAGGACTTTATCGCATCTGCTGCATTTCCGTCGCTTTTCAGCGCGAGGTCAATTCCAAAGGAACCGGCTTCGCTTATCCTTGCGGGATCAATGTCCATCCCCACAACGCGGCATCCTGATGCCATGGCGATCTGTGCCGTCAGCTGTCCCAGGAGCCCGAGTCCGATTACAGCTACCGTGTCTCCAACAGAAATGCCTGCTTGTCTGATTCCCTGCATTGCGATGGCACCCAGCGTAACATATGAAGCGTCTTCATACCCAAGTCCTACAGGGATCCTGACGCACAGGTTTTTAGGAACAAATATATATTCCGCGTGACTCGCGTAGCCCATTCCCGCGCACGCGACAGCATCACCGATCGAGAATCCCTCGGCTCCCCTGCCTACCTCAACTACTTCACCTGCGCAACTGTAGCCCAGCGCCAGAGGCTGATCCAGTTTGGCAACGACCTTGCGGAAGGTTGAGACCAACCCCTCCTTTTTGACCTTGCCCAGCACCTGTCTGACAAGGTCCGGTCTTTCCTTTGCTTTTCCAGCAATACTCTTCCTGGCAAGATCAATAATCATTTTTTCTGTCCCGGCACTGATTAGGGATGCACGGTTACGGACCAGTATCCCTCCATCGCGGATACCGGGAACAGGGACTTCCTCAAGTTTCAGTTCGCCGGTCTTATAATTCTGAACAACCTGCAACATAATATATTATCCTTTTTCTTTTCTTATCAGGGCCAGTGTTTCTTCAACTGTTTTTGCCCAATCAAATTTCTCCGCTCTAGTATAACCATTTTTTACCATTTCTCTACGAAGAATTTTATTATCAATGACATTGAATATTTTTTCGGCTATCTGTTCAGGGTCTTCAGGGTTAAAAAAAACACCTGCACTTCCCAGAACCTCGTGTGCTACTTCAATATCGGAAGCAGCAACGGGCGTTCCGGAAGCCATAGCTTCAACAAGAGGATGCCCGAAGGTTTCGAAAAGTGAAGGGAAAATCATAATTTCTGCACCCTTATAATAACTCCATATACTCTCATAAGAAATCATTCCCGTGAAAACAATCTTATCTGACAACTTTTCTTTCATTATAAAATCAATAATGATCTGATAATATTCTCTGTTTTCTATTTTCCCTACAATTATAAGCCTGTGTTTTATTTTTTTCTTGTTTACAAGAATGCTGAACGCTTTTACTGCGTTCAGAATATTTTTATGAGGATATACTGTCGCAATTATAAGAATATATGGATATCCTGGTTTAAAACTATCCGAACATTCAGGGAGTTTTCTGCTCACCCCGTGATAAATAACATGGGATTTCCCCTTAAGAGCAGGAATTTTTTCTTCTGTAATTTCCCGTGAGGTTTCGGATACAAATATCACGGAGCTGGCTCTTTTGGCGGAAAGTTCTGCGAGGCTCCTCAGAAGAAGATATCTGAATTTCCCTGCGATGCTTTTCACAGGGTTATTATCCACATAGAGATTTAGATTTCTCATCGCCATAACTGACGGGCATCCCGTCAGCAATGGAATATTGTCCGTTGGGCTGAAATAAACATCTGCCTTCCAGTTAAGAAGAATAATTGGAATAACAAACTGTTCGTAAAGTATTCTGAGATATCCTGAATTCCATGGGATGCTGACCTCCTTCAGCTTTATCGCCTTATTGAGTTTATCCTTGTCAATGAAACCCCTGTTGGATATTAGATGAAATTCAAATTCATCCGTATGCTCGCCCAGGTATTCAAGAAAGTTCAGGGCATAGGTCATCCCGCCGCCGATACTGAAAGGCATCAGATTGACAGCTACTTTCACTCCGCGAGCCTCTGATAGACCGATTCAATCTTTTTTGTGCACAGCATTGCACCGAATGCTTCACGGTAAAATTCCGATAACTGCCTATTGCCTTTCAGTTCGTTTTTACACATATCCGATATTCTTTCAGCCCATTTTTCAGGATTGAGCGAGTCAAGCAGATTTATATCACCTTTAAGATTTATCTCCCTCACTCCCTGCTGGTCATACGCCAGCAAAGGAACGCCACGGACAAGTGCTTCAATGACTGATCTCGGAACAAAACCTTCGGTTGAGACAGGGAAAACATAGATATCGAAAGAATCCAGTTCAGCGGCAATATCTCTCACTGTTCCCCGGAAAACCACGCTTTTCTCAAGAGAAAGTTCTTTGACTATTACCTTTAGTTCTTCAAAATACTGTTTCCCTTTTTCACCCAGCGCGCTTCCGGCCACTGTGAATGTGGCGAGAACCCCTCTTTCCCTAAGAATACCCAGTGCGTTCAAAACAATCTCCAGATTCTTGTCTCGTTGTATCCTGGTCAGAATTCCGAGATTTACAGGCTTGTCATTTATACTCCCCTTCCTGATTATTGTTTCTTTCTCAAATTCAACACTGTCATAAATTACTGAAATTCTTTTTCCTGTACTTTCTTGAAGCATTTCTGAAGATGTTTTTGAAATTGTGATAATTTCCGTTGCCAGCAAACAGACAAGAGAATAAAAAAGACGGAATACCCGCAAAGGTCTGAGGGCAGTGCTGGCTCTGAAATGATATATTACCGGTACTCCGAGCATTTTGGCAGCAATACCCGGAGAAAGCGTTGAAAACATATTCACATGGATAATATCAGCCTTTTCTTTGATGAAAACCCTCATAAATCTTAAGACGGATATAAGCAGTTTAAAAATATAGACTATATAAAAAAGCGGATTGCTCTCTCTTTTCAAGCAGTCCATATCCACAATAAATATCCTGACCCCGAGTCCCGAATATCTTTCGCTGTAATAACTTTTTTCCGGAATAACAAGAAGCGGTTCATATCTTTCTTTGTCAAGCGTTTTTAAAAAATAATAAAGACTTTCATCCACTCCGCTTATATCAATTGCGATCGGGTTTATAAGAATAACCTTCTTTTTCTGCTCAGCAGTCAACAAATTCATTCATCCACAATTCAAGAACGATAAGGGCGAATATCTGATTGCTGAAAACCCTCCGGCCCGATTTGTGCTGGTGGAGATAACCCTGAACAGCTTCCGGCCTGAAAAATCCCCGCCCTTTAGCTTTTGATGACATCAGAAGATCATTCGCGTAAGACCATAGTTCTCCTCTGAACCATGAACCGATAGGCACTTCAAATCCTTTTTTCCCTCTGTTCACAATTTCTGTTGGTAGAAAATCCGCAAGCCACTTTTTCAGGAGGTATTTTGATCTCTTGCCTTTTATTTTGATTGAATGACCCAGATTAAAACTGAAATCCAAAAGCTCATGGTCAAGGAATGGAACTCTTACTTCAAGAGAGTGGGCCATGCTTAATTTATCAACCTTTAACAGCAGGTCATCAAGCAGCATTGTGTTTATATCATTGTACTGGCATCGTTTGACCGGGTCTCTCCCGGATATCATCCCCATGTATTTTGTGAAGATATCTATTGTTTTATAACCAGTCGTCTTCTCGGCAAAATCATCAGTGTAGATATCTCTTTTTTCAATTTCATTGAAGAGGGAAAACCAGCTCAGATACCTTTCTGAAGCCGGCAGCGAAGCATGCGCCGTGAACTTTTTTATTCTTCTGAGGGCATCCTTGAATCCGGATTTTTCACCATCCGGAAACCTTGAAGTGACAGTTTCGATTAATAATTCTCTGATGAATCTTGGTATTTTTTGGTAAATTTCAGCTTTAGGATCCCAGAAATATCTTGTATATCCGCCGAAAGTCTCGTCCCCACCCTCACCGGACAGTGCCACAGTAACATTCTTCCTTGCCATTTCGCAAAGATAGTAAGTCGGTATGACCGAGGCATCAGCGAGAGGCTCTTCAATGTGCCTTATAATCTTCGGAAGAATACTGAAAGCATCCGGCTCAACCGTATGTTCGTAATGGTCAGTATTGAATCTTTCAGCAATAATCCTGCTATACTTAAGCTCATTATAGCTTTCATCTCCGAAACCAATGGAGAAGGTCTTGACTTTCTTCCCGAGCAGTTCACTCATAACCCCTACAATTGCTGAGGAATCTATACCCCCGCTTAAAAACACCCCAAGCGGAACATCAGCAATGAGCCGTTTATCTACGGCTGCCGTGAAACGGTCTTTGAGCTCTTCAACACATTCCTTTTCGGTCATATCAATGACCCTTTCTTTAAGCTCCCAATATTTTTCAATACTGATGATGAACGACGAATCACATGTCATCCTGCATCCCGGAGGGAGTTTAAGAATGTTGCTGAAAAGCGTGTCCTCTGTCGGGATGTAGGACAGCGTAAGGTAATTATGCAATGCTCTCACATTAAGCGATTTGTCAATTCCCAATTTTAAAAGAGGTTTAATTTCGGAGGAAAAAAACAGTTTGTTATCCTTAATGCTGTAATAAAGTGGTTTTACACCGAGCCTGTCCCTCGCGATAAAAATACTCTTCTTTTTTTTATCATGTATCGCAAAAGCAAACATTCCGTTAAAAAACTCAACACATGAATTCCCGTATTCCTGATATGCGTGAAGAATGACTTCGGTGTCGCATCTTGTTATAAATCTGTGTCCCTTCTTTTCTAAATCCCTTTTAATATCATTAAAATTATACACCTCACCGTTATAGACAAGCGCAAGGTTTCCGTCATCGCTGATGAATGGCTGGTTACCGCTTTCCAGGTCAATAATGCTGAGACGGGTATGTCCGAGCATTGCATATTTATCACTATAAATTCCTGATGAGTCGGGCCCCCTGTGTTCAAGAAGCTTTAAAGCTGAGTTGAAACTATCATTGTCATGATGCAAGGATTGATTCGAATATATTCCCAGAATTCCGCACATATAAAACAGCCGTCAGCAGGTAATCCCGGAAGGAAGGTCCCCGGCTTTCAGCTCCATCGGAATAGAAGAACCCGCCTCTGAATTTCCTGATTTTTCAAGACTGTATAACTTTACCAGCAACACTCCGATCAGCCAGAAGGGAAGCATAAACGGACTACCTACAGAAACCATCCAGGATTCAAAGAACGCGTTGAGCATCCCGCCTGCAAAGCTACCCAGAAGCACAACCGCAAGTATTCTTGTTTCGTAGTTAATGTTCATTCTTATAAGCCTTATACCGCATAAAAGAACATAAAGCAACGAGGTGAAAAACGGAACAGCCCCGAAGATGCCTACATTGATAAGATACTCAAGATAGCTGTTATGGAAATGAAGCCCCGTGAATTCCAAGCCAATCTCCACCATTCCTATCTGAAACATGTAGTCTGCCAATCCCCATCCCCATCCCGAAAGAGGTTTATCCATAAAAAGGTTCCAACCCTGTTCCCAGATAAAGGACCTGCCGGAACCTGTTTCAATGGTCCCGTAGCGGATCAGCTTATCTCCAACATATGTGCCTACCCCGAATGATGCCGGTGTAATGCCGAAAAGATTGAATAGAACCGCAACACTCACAACAATCACAGTAACCGCTATGAAAAGCTTCATCCTGCTTGTTGACCAGAAAACAATCAGCATCGCAAGGGATGTTCCAAGCAGGGAAGCCCTTGAACCCGAAAGAACTATATTGAAAAGAGACACAAAAATGAGTCCTCCCGAAAGATACCGCATAAGTGTTTTTCTTTCTGCCCTGCTGTAAATCCAGTAAATAAGAGGAGTAAAAAGGGTGCAGAACGCTCCGATAGCATTCGGGTTTGAGAATACTGACTGGAACCTGCCGCCCATGAAAAAACCGCCCGGGTTAGCTATAAGCATAACGGTTCCCCAAACAAGAATTCCCATTGTTGTGTAAGAGAGAAGCCTGAAAATGCTTTCCATGCGTTCTCTGTTTTCACAATGATTCCATATACTCACAAAAACAGCAATATAAAGCAGCAGCAAAGAAAACGACCTCTGAAAAGAAATGGACCTTTCGATAGAATAACTGCTTGATGCAAAACAGATGATTATAAGAAAAAACATCGCAAAATGCATATAAGAGGGGGAGATGATAATTTTCCTCCTTCTGAGGATCAACAGCATCTCCCAACCGGAGAAGCACCCGATAAGAAGGAATCTGAGATAATAAGTGGAATCTCCCAACACGAAATTTGAACTCGTGCTGATCAGGGTCAGCAAAATCAGAAAAAGCATCATCCTGTAATTCCAGCTTATTGTCACGAAGCCGACAAAAATCAGGACAGCTAAACCCGCCGCAGTTTTCCACTGATATCTTGTTATCAGAATTGACAGAGTTACCGCAGCAATCAAGAGAAAAGCAAAAGCAGCAGCCATATTAAAAGCTGATTTTGAAGAGCTGCCTTGAAGTGATAACTGGTTCATTTCATCTCGCCTGATAGTGCCATAATCATGTCCCTGAAACTCCGAACCCCTCTATCATACTTCCAATCCTTTATTATTTCCATAGAATTAGCGGACATTTTTGTATGTAATTCTTTATTTTCAATTATATCAGAAATTGCTTCAGATAAAGCGTGGCTGTCCGCTGGTGCAATTACCTTTCCATTTACATTTTCCCTGACAAGATCAGGACTTGAACCAACCCTTGTTGTTGTGACTACGGGTAGCCCGCAGGCAAGCGCCTCATTAACAACAACCCCCCATGGCTCATACAATGAAGGTAAAACAAACAAGTCTGAGATGCAGTAAAAGTCAGGAAGCTGTTCAAGCTGAATGAACCCTTTGAAATGGACACCCTTTACATTCTTTTCCATAACACGCCTTTCAAGAGAACTCCTTAACGGCCCGTCTCCCGCAATAACCAGATCCGTTGAAGATCCCGAAGAGGAATTATTTCTGAATTCAGCAAAAGCATCTATCAGGAATTCAACTCCTTTGACCGGAATAAGCCTTCCCACAAACAGAATAATTTTATCAGATTTAATATTAAGATCTCTCTTAATATTTTCTTTTTCTCCCTTTAAGATTCTGATTTTATGCTGGAAAGCGTCAATATCCGGAGTGTTCGGAAAGAAAAAACATTTCTCCTCTTTAGCCCCGTATGAAATCAGATAGTCGCGAGCCAAAGTACCGGTGGGAAGACAAGCGGAAGATCTTTTTATAATCTGCTTTAAGAAGTGATTTTTAAGGAATTTTTTTAAAACGCCCCTTTCAGTCAGATGCTGGCTTTCACTCATCAAAACATACGGAACCTTGTTGAAAAGACACCAGTAAACTGCCATAAGCATAGTGAAATGAGCATAACCTCCCAATACTACAGCATCGAAATTACCATTTTCAAGCTTTCCCCATACAGAAGGGTTAATTTTAAAAGAAAACAGTTTTTTTCCCTTTATCGGTATGGACCACCCCTTGAGGATTTCAAAATCGTAATCCTGCCTGAAATTTAGAGACCAGTCCCGGCCGAACTCGCTTTCAGCGCAATAAAAAACCTTGAGCTCCACTCCCTCAATCCGGCTTATCATTTCAAACATTGGCGACCGGTAAGGAACCGGAATTTCGACAATAACTGCTATTTTCTTCATCTGTTTAGATATTTCTTAAATATGTCAGCGAGCTGATCCATATTTTTATTGATATTAAATTTGGTTTCAATTTTCAATCTCGCTTTTTTGCCAAGACCAGCAGCGTATTCTCTGTCATTGAGGATTGTTTTTATAGCCTCAGCAAGGGATGAGGGATTTTTTTGCTCCGTCAGAATGCCATCCACCCCCGATTCGATCAATTCCGGAATACCTGAAATATTTGTGGAAATAACCGGTTTGGACAAAGCCATAGCTTCCATCAATGAAACCGGAATGCCGTCTATGTCGCCCTCTTTTGTTTCAACACACGCAAGAACAAACACCGAGCAACTCTCAACAAGCGATCTGACTTCTGATATATCTTTTTTCCCTTTCAGAATAACCCTATCTGTCAATCCAAACTTACTTATCAAGGCGTCCAGATTGGGTTTTTCCGAACCTTCTCCAACAATATGACATCTGAAATCGATGCCTTCCTCCAGAAGCAAAACACATGCTTTAATGAGAAAATCATGACCTTTTGTTTTTCCGAGACTGCCGACGCTAACTATCGTTTCGGGAATATTATTTCCTCCTGCTGCCCATTCTGTTGTATCAATCCCGCAATACACAACTTCAACTTTAGAAGCATCATCTTTTGATATGTGAGGTTTAAAAAGATGTGATTTGATAAAATGCGAAATTACAACACAGAATAAAGAGTTTATTATTTTTCGCCCGAGCATAAAAGCCCTGAAAGAAGAGTGATCAGTAAAACTGTAACTCATTCCCAGTATTTTTGCGGCTACATAAATACTTGTCATCTGCTCTGTTGAAAAAGTCGAATGGAGATGAGAAATATTCTTCCTTTTTTTTACCTCGGAAACCAGATAAATGCCTCTGACGAAATCCCTTGTCAGTCCCGCAAATCCCCCTGAACACTGTTTTACTTCTCTGAAAATCTCAATAAAAGTCATTGCTGTTTTCACCGGATTCAGAACGGAAACAATTAACACATTCAGCAAAAAAGAAAAAGATAGAAGATGCGGGAAATAAACGGTTTCGTCAACAAGCCCCCTGTAGTCTTTATGAATATCAGATTCGGATGGTTTTTTGAAAGCAAAGGGAATGAGCTGTAAACCGCGGGCTTTCAGTCCGAGATATTCCCTGCTGACGAATGTCTGGGTTGTGTAGGGGAAAATCCTGCTGATATATGCGATTTTCATTTCAGATTTATTAAACTGCAATATTTTAACCTTCCCTGCGGTTTCTTTCGATTACATATTTCATGAATTCAAGTGTTGCCTTTCCGTTGTTTTTCCAGGTATGCTTACCTAAAACTTTTTTATGGAAATTTTCAGCGCATTTATCTCTGAAATCTTTATATTCCATGTATTGTTTAACAGCTTTTATGAACTCAATCTTTGAACCTGGCCTGATTAAAATCCCGTCCTCTTCAGGAACCATAACATCCCTGACGGGCTCTGTATCAGGAGCTATAATCGGTTTCTTCATCGCTCCATACTCAAAAATCTTAACCGGAGAACCATACCAGTTTGAACCCGGCATAACAGCAATATCAATAGCATTGATATAATCAGGAATTTCAATATAAGGAACTTTTCCTGTAAAGGTGAATAAGTTTGAAACTCCTAATGACGCGGCTTTAATTTCCAATTCATTTTTTATTTCACCGTCACCAACAATTAAAAAATGAAGATTTTTGTCAAACGCAATCACTTTTTCAGCACATTCAATCATCGTATCTATGCCATGCCATCTGAAAAATGATCCAACAAATCCAACAATTTTTTTATTTTTCAATCCGTATCTTTCCCTGATTTCTTCACCGTTTGCTTTTTCTGGACTGAAGAAATCAGTATCAGCTGCATTAGGAATTACTGTAATTTTTCCTTTATCTATGCCAATATCTGTAATCCTGTTTCTGAGAGCCGAAGATACGGTTATAATTCCGTCTGTATATCTGAAATTTTCAAGATCAATACGGCTTCCCCTGCTTGTAAATGGAGATTTGCCTGATAAAATTCTTTCTTCCATTTGTGGACAGTTATGCTCCAAGATAAGTGGTTTAGCCAAAATCCTGGATATTTCTTTCCCGGTATAATGGAATCCGGTGGTTCTTTCATAAACGATATCCGGATCAAACGCTCTGATTTTATCAATATGCGTATTTATGTATAAGCTGTTATACTGTATTTCTCTGATGTCCTTTAATCCCTCCCATATAAACTGTGGACAAAGGTTTTTTAATGCTTTTTTCCAGTCAGATTTCCCGTTTTTACCCAAGTGATAGACTGGTTTTCCGCCACATCCCAAACACATCAGGACTTCGTGTCCCAGGTCTGTCATCGATCTGTTGAGTTCAGAAATGTGCGTGGAGTATCCAGAACCATCTTCAAGGCCGAAAGATCGTTTTGCAATAATGTAGGCTATTTTCATAAGAGGGTTGTTTTCTGGGGGTTATTTTCTTTTTGAACACGGTCAAAAACTGATGCAAGATCTGATGTCAAAACAGACCTGGATAGCGCTCTGATGTAACTCTCATCCGGAGATACTTTAAGAGTTCTGTTACGCCAAAGCTCATAACATTCAATCAAAGTTTCAGCTATTCCATCAATATTCTTTGATGGGGCAAAAAATCCCGTGCCGCACTTTTCAAGAATGTCTTTGGCGTCGCTGTCATCAGAGAGCATTAGAATTGGTTTCCTTAAGGCTATATATTCAAACAGTTTACCTGGAATATAAGGAGATCTTTCACCGTTAATCCCTGACTCCATAGGGAGAAAAAGCATATCCGCGTGCAACAACTTATTTTGAGATTCTTCGTGAATGAAAGTTCCTTCAATACTGACGCATTCAGAAAGCCCCAATTCTTCAACAAAAGAAGGATAATCCTTTCCAATTGATCCGAAAAAGCTTATCAAGATCAATTTCTTATTTATCTTATCTTCCGTGATTGCTTTTTCAAGAGCCTTTAATAGAAAATAACCGCTCCTTGTGGTCATATCCACCTTGTCATAACTATAACCGAATAATCGCTTGGGAGATCGCTTACCTAAAATAAGATCAAGCGAATTTAAACTTCCGCCATAGCATATTGTGAATCTGTCATTCAAGTAGGAAGGTTGCGAAACAAAATTATAATCATCACCATAAGCATTTGTTATTACAGACACTTTATCGGTATTTATTTTAAGAATATCCATATATTTAAGTCTTGCAGTCGGTGTATTTGCAATAACAGCATCTGCTTTTCGAAGAAGGATTTTTTCAATAAATCCAGCAAGCTTATAATGGAAATATGATGGCCACCTCCATGAATAAGCCAGTGTCATGGGATCCCGCAGATCGGCAACCCATGTTTTTCCTGTGAATAATCTCAATAAGAACCCGATCAGAATACTGATGAAAGGTCCTGAAGAGGTATAAATAACATCAACATCAGATTTTTTAATTACAGAGAGCCCTTTGGGTATCGCAGAAATAAACCATAATGCTTGCCTTTCCCAAAAAATCGGAAAAAAGAAGAACCAGAATAACCTGAAAAGTTTAAACCTGACTAAAATATTTTTCAGCTTGACAGGTTCCAGCGCAGCAGTTCTATGAACATTAATGTTCACAGGAATTTTGGATAAAAGTGACATATCTTTTTTATATTCTGTGGGACTGTCAAATGTTTCCATTTTCACAGTTAGTACTTCGGGCTTATACCCGTATTTTTCAAGATTTCGCACAAATCCCAGAGATCGGTGAACCCCGGGGCCTCCGGAAGGAGGGAAATAATACGCTATAAAAAGAATACTTTTCACTTTACAGACCCGACAGCAATCAGAAACCCTCCTATAAGCTTTTCTAAGGGTTTTAATATAGCATCCGGAATACTGTAAAAGCCAATATTCCTAATCCTTCGTTCTATCTTCCAGGCATAAGGAAAACTAAAAGGCCATATAGACTCAAAATGGATACCGTAACGCGGAAAAAACCTTTCAATAAGAACAGGCTCAATGTCGCACTTTTTAAATGCGTTGAGCATGAATCTTTTTGATACTGGCTTTTGATAACCGTATAATTTTTGATATCTGCTGTATTTGACCCTTATATCGTTATAATGCGGAGATGCAGGGCAAAGCAGCACTATTTTATCCTTTGAGGCGTTTCTGTGTGCTTCAAGACATTTATAAAAACTTTCACCCGGGAAATGTTCAATCACACCGTTTGAAAAAACAATATCGTACTTGCCAACAGGATTATATTCAAGTGCATTTGCTTCAATAAAATCAGCCTTCTCATCAGAAAGAAGACCTTTAGCAATTCGAATTGCTTCTTTTGAATTGTCCAGAACAGTAACCGAGGAAGCTCCTGCTTTCAGCGACATATAGCAGAATATTCCGGTACCGGCCCCGATCTCAAGCAAAGATTTGTTTTTCAGTTCAATACTTTTAACAAATTTATCCCAAAGCGTCTTTGTTGTGATTGAAGGGGTCATTGAAGCACTTACGCCCTCCCATGTTGTATCCCAATTAAAACTATTCAAAACTATTCCCCGCTTTAAGAATCCTGGCCGGAACTCCGGCAATGACTGCTCCATCAGGAAAGCTTTTTGTTACAACAGATCCTGCCCCAACTATTACCCTGTCCCCAAGCTGAACCCCCGGAAGAATGACAGCATTTGCTCCCAGCCAGCAGTCCGAACCAATCCTAATAGGTTCAGCAAAAACATGTTCGTCAAGATTCCCGGTTTGATGGTTTGCGCTTATAATCTTAACACCTGAAGCAAAGAAAAAATTATCGCCTATCTTAATTCCATTCATTCCTTGGATGTAGCACCCTCCGGCTGTGAAAAAACATCTCCTTGAATTTTTACCCAAGGTCATCCTCTTAAAACTCATGATCCTGGATGTAAAATTCACTGGACAGTCAGCTTCAGCATTTATTCTGAATACTTTCTGAAAAATACAGTCCACTGCAAGAAGCCCAATATGGTAGACAGCCATAGGTTCTTCCCATTTGCATCTGTAAAAAACCGCTATTATAAACCTTCGCATTAGTTGGCTTAAGTGCTTCTGTGTTCCAAACCAGAGATATTTAATAAGTTTCATGCGTTTCTAAAAGATGTGAAATTGTAATTGTTTACGATTGGCCTTTTAAATTACATATCTATATGGGAAAAAACCAAAATGTTTATAAACATTCTGCAACATTAATTAAATCCTTATGGAGTATCGTTTTCTTATCAACATTATAATTATACATTGCCAGACTGAGATTTTCAGAGCTATACCCTTTTTGCTATTAACTCCTTTGCCGGTACCCCCGCTACAACAGTATCAGGCGGAACATTTCTAATCACAACAGATCCCGCACCTACAACCGATCTATCCCCTACTACAATATTCTCAATTATGCTTGCCCCTATTCCGATATGACATTCTTCCCCTATTTTAACATTTCCCGCAATACTGACTCCCGGGGAAATATGCGAATGATTTCCCACCCTGCATTCATGATCAATTTTTGCAGCGGTGTTAATTATTACATTGTCACCTATTTGCGCATCACAATTAACGGTTGAACAAGCCATAGCAACAATCCCTGTTCCGAGAAAAGCATGTTCTGAAACAACAGAAGAAGGATGTATTGCGTTAATAAAATCGAAACCTTCTTCACAATAATATTTAAAAAGACTGCGTCTTATTGTATTATTTCCGATGCCTATTATAAGGCTGAACTCGTTGCCTAACCCATCTAATATGCTATCCCCGCCTTTCACTTCAATTCCGTAAATAAACTTACCGTGTAACGAAGCGTCTTGATCGGTAATAAACTGTACATTATATTCGGATTTGCGAAGCAGAAGGCAATCTAACACGACCCTGGCATGCCCACTAGCTCCAAGAAGCACTACTTTTTTCATATCATTCAGTTTCATTCCATTCCAGTGACGAAAAAGAAAGAATTTCGCCTTCGCTGATATCTCTGGTCACCCTAGAGCCGTAAATTTTACCTGACAAACATGGAGGAATACCGGTCCCCGGTCTTTTACAACAAACATTTGTTTCGGAAACAGTTTCGCCGCACTTAATAAAGTGTTTGGCGACAAGGCTCTTCTGAGCCAAGGACTTGTTCCGTTTCTCACACTCAGCAATTTTTTTAATCCCATCTCCCATGGCTTTTTCAACGGTTCTGATTGAACGGACAAGCAATTTCAGCATTCCCGGCTCCAGAGAAGCTCTGTGATCAGGGCCGGAAAATGATTTATCAAGAGTAAAGTGCTTTTCTATCACGCACGCACCCATCGCAACTGCAGCAATCGGAATCTCAATTCCAGATGTATGATCAGAATAACCTACGGGAAATTTGAATGTATCTTTCAGTGTGATCATTGCCTTCAGGTTTGTTTGTTCCTCTGGTGCAGGATAACTGCTCACACAATGGAGCAGAATAAGATTCCCATTATTGGTTTCCCTGAAAATCTTAACAGCCGAATCAATTTCGGCAATCGTTGACATCCCGGTTGACATGATAACAGGTATATCTTTTTCTGCTGTATATTTGATAAATGGAAGGTTTGTAACTTCACCGGAAGGAATTTTTATCACGGGTAATTTCAATTCTTCAAGAAAGTCAACGCTTTCCTCTTCAAAAGGAGTTGAAAGGAAAAGAATTTCTTTCTTCTTACAATATTTTATCAGTGTTAGATGATCACTTTTTGAGAGTTCTAGTTTCTTCAGCATTTCAAACTGGCTCTCATCACTACCGGTAGTTTCAATCTGATAGTCAGCTTTGGGAGCATCCCGAACAACAAGGTGCTCTGTTTTGAATGTTTGAAATTTGACCGCATCAGCTCCGGCCTCTGCTGCCACATCCACAAGTTTTTTCGCTAACTCAATATCACCATTATGGTTAACTCCGGCTTCAGCGATGATAAAGCACGGCTGTTCTTGACCAACCAGCCTGTTTCCGATTCGCATTATCTTATTCATTAAATTCCGAGCCTTTCAAAAAAATCCAGCGTTAATAATATCATAAGTTTTACAATCATAAAAGATCTCCGTCCCTTCCAGGTTTTTACCCGTGACATTTCATTCAATAATTCTCAGTGATTTTCGTATTTAAACAACTGAGACATTATGCTATGATTTGTGTCTGCCAAATGAGGTTTGGCTGAGTCTTTTCGTTTCGAGTTATTTAAAAGAGAAACTGCTTATGATCCTGTCAAAATCAAATGTTTTAATTACTGGCGCAGGTGGTTTTATCGGAAGCCATCTTGCAGAAAAACTTGTAGAAAAAGTTGCTTCTGTTAAAGCGTTTATACACTACAGCTCGTCCGGATCGAACGGATGGCTGGAAAACTCAGAGCAATCTGATGACATACAGATCTTCTCCGGGGATATCAGGGACCAGGATAGTCTGAAAAAAGCTTTGGAAGGCGTGGACATTGTTTTCCATTTGGCTGCTCTTATTGCCATTCCTTATTCTTATATTTCCCCATCGGCATATGTCAGAACAAATGTGGAAGGAACCCTTAATATCCTTCAGGTTGCGATGGAAAAAGGCATCAGCAAATTAATCCACACTTCTACAAGCGAGGTTTACGGTAGCGCGAGATTTGTTCCGATTAACGAAGACCATCAGCTTCAGGGACAGTCTCCTTATTCAGCTTCAAAAATCGGAGCAGATAAAATCGCCGAATCATTTTTCTGTGCGTTCGGATATCCTGTAGTCACCGTCAGACCATTTAATACTTACGGCCCAAGACAGTCAGCCAGAGCTGTCATTCCTACTATTATCTCTCAAGCTTTAACACAGAAAAGAATTACGCTAGGAAATATAAGCCCCACAAGGGACTTAACATATGTATACGATACTGTTGATGGTTTCATAAAGTGCGCGCAGACTGAAGGTATTGACGGGGAAGTTATAAATCTGGGAGTCGGTAAGGACATATCCATTGGAGAACTGGCTGATACAATTCTCAATGTTATGGGCCTGAAAATTCCCGTAGTATCCGAAGAGAACCGATTAAGACCTTCCAAAAGCGAAGTTTCGCGTTTATGTTCGGACAATTCGAAAGCCAGAAGGCTTCTCGGCTGGGAACCTGTGTTTTCACTGAAAACAGGACTGACCGAAACAATAGACTGGGTTAAAAACAACATTGACAAATACAGACCCAATGAATACACGATTTGAACCCGGAGCACCATCTTCCGGCGGTTCAATTCCCCTCTGTGAGCCCTGTATTTCAGGGAACGAATGGAAGTATATCAAAGATTGCCTTGACACTAACTGGGTATCTTCCGCAGGACCATATGTCAGCAAATTCGAACAGATGATTGCCGAATTTACCGGAACAAAATATGCCGTTGCGGTTGTCAACGGAACAGCAGCCCTGCATATTTCGTTGATCCTTTCAGGGGTGAAACCTGATAACGAGGTTATTGTTCCATCCCTTACCTTCATTGCTCCGGCGAATGCGGTGAAATACACGGGAGCATGGCCTGTTTTCATGGATTCTGATCCCGACTACTGGCAATTGGACTGCGACAAACTTGACTCGTTTCTTTCAAAAGAGTGCAAATGGGAAAATAAAAAACTGATAAACAGATCGACATTGAGGGAAATCAAGGCAGTCATCCCGATCCACATTCTTGGGCATCCATGCGATATGGGAAGAATTGTTGAACTGGCAGATAAATATTGCTTAAAAATTATTGAAGACGCTACAGAAAGCCTGGGCGCGTCGTTTGACGGCAAGAAAACCGGTACCTTTGGCGATTTTGCCTGCTTCAGCTTTAACGGAAACAAGATCATAACTACCGGCGGTGGTGGAATGATTGCGACTGACAGTTCTGAACTTGCGGAAAAAGCAAGATATCTTACCACTCAGGCAAAAGACGATCCCCTGGAATATGTCCATAACGAAGTTGGATTTAACTACCGTCTCACAAATATTCAGGCCGCTATGGGATGCGCCCAGATGGAAAATCTGAATGAATATATTAAAAAGAAAAAATTAATTGCAAATATATACACCAATGCTTTTAAGAATACGGCAGGAATTTATCCGATGAAACAGGCTCCCTGGGCAGACAGTATTTTCTGGCTTTACACTATCCTCATTGATGAAAAAGACTACGGTATGAACAGCAGGGAATTGCTCAGAAAACTCGCGGGCATGAATATCCAGACGCGGCCTCTCTGGCAGCCTATGCACCTCAGCAGTGCACATGGCGACTGCCAGTCTTATCATTGTGATACAGCGGAAATGCTTAACAGAAAAGCAATAAGCCTTCCATGCTCGGTTGGTTTGACGGAAGCTCAGCAATCCCTCGTGATAGCAGCGATGGAATCCATATGAACAAAAATGTTATCATGGAAAAAGGAAACAAGTATTCAATTAAGGTGGTTGAAAAAAAGGATTTTGAAAATTTAATTGTTTTTTTCAAAAAAGCTTATGGAGTGCAAACTGTTTTTCAAAATATCAGATTTCTTAAACATTATTTTTCCTCAAGAGAAAAATTTCCGGTTCCCAGGTATGCAAGCCTAATTGCAATTGATTCCCGTGGTAAAGTCGTGTCACATTACGGAGGACTCTTTTATGAATTGAGGATAGGCAGCAATATACATACATTGATTTGGGGAGTCAACGCCTATACTTTGCCAGAATGGCGGGGCAAAGGGATAAATTCTTTAATCGTTAATTATGTTCTAGAGAACAGTGAAATTCACGGGGTAATAGGTTTTACAGAAAAAACAGCTTCGTTTTATGAGAAAACAGGTTACAACATTTTCAACTTTCAACGGTTCACACGATATATATCAATACTGGATAGAATAAAGACAGCAGAAGCTGTTGCTTTTATCAAACAAGACCTCGATCGTTTCTGCGTGTTGACTGAAACTCAACCTGCCAATGAACTAATCCCTGAAACAGGTTGTTCCGTGGAGCTGACTTTCAATAATATTGATTTTTATGAACTGGACTTTGATGAAGGAAATAACGGCATAGTGACTACACACAGAACAAAAGAATTCCTGAAATGGAGAATACTTGGAAACCCATTCATAAAGTATAGGGTATTCGGTTTTACAAAAAACAGAAAGTTGTTAACATACATTGTGTTGAGAGAAGAGACATTAAGCCCGCTTGGCTTCAAGGTGAGCAGAATCATAGATTTGTTCGGCAGAAAAGAAGGAATAATTGACTTATTGAACAGAGCTATTCGGGAATCCATTTTGAATGAAGATATTTATGTTGATTTTTCAATGTTCGGAGTGATATATGGTGAGGAATTGGCTTTGTCAAGTTTTGTAAAACTCGAAAATAATGACTGTTGTCTCCTGCCCCAGGTAACCACTCCCGTTGAAAACCGTCTTAATTATGAATACATTGGATTGTTCAGCAAAATTCATAGTAAGGCTATCGCAGATATTACAAAGGAAAATGTATATTTCACACGAATAGATTCAGATAGAGACAGGTTTAGTAGAATAAGCCAGACTGACAAGATATGATCCATATATGAAAAAAAGCAAAAAAGTCACTGTTATCATGTATCATTATGTGAGAGACCTAAAAAACAGTGAATATCCTGCGATCAAAGGGCTTGATTTGTCCCTTTTTGTTGAACAGGTTCATTATCTGAAAAGGCATTACTCTGTTATAACAATGGAAGAGCTTATTCATGCAATTGACAGTGATTCATGGCTGCCGCACAAATCTGCGCTCTTAACATTTGATGACGCTTATATTGATCACTATACCAATGTGTTTCCGATACTGAAAGAAAATAATCTGCAGGGGTCATTTTTTCCGCCCGTAAAAGCTATAACTGAGAACAAAGTTCTTGATGCGAATAAAATTCATTATATTCTTGCTTCCGCTAAAGACGAACAGGCAGTAGTTGAAGATATTTTTATTCAACTTGGTATCTACAGATCGGACTATAAGTTGCGGGAAAACGATTACTATTTTAACAAGCTGGCTGTTCCAAACCGCTTTGACACAAAAGAAGCTATTTTCATCAAAAGGATCCTCCAACTTGAACTTGAGGAAGAACTTAGGGGTATTATTACGGATTTCCTCTTCAGAAAGTTTGTATGTAGCGATGAATCGGAATTTAGCCGTAAACTTTATATGAATCTAAATCATATGCAATATATGAGAAGAAACGGAATGTATATCGGAAACCATGGTTATGATCATTATTGGTTAGCCTCGCTGTCTCGACAGGAGCAGGAGTACGAAGTTGATAAATCCATTGAATTTCTGAAAACTTTGGGGTGTGATATCAGCGCATGGGTAATGTGTTATCCATACGGGAACTATAACAATGATACGATTTCAATATTGCAACAGCGAGGCTGTAAGCTTGGCTTAACAACAAAGGTTGGCATTGCTGATATACAATCAGAACGATTTGAGTTTCCGAGACTTGACACGAATGACATTCCAAAGCAAAGAGATGCTGAACCCAATTATTGGTATTACGAGGCTGATTGATGTTTAAGAAAGTAACATTAAGAATTCAGCTGCAGATATTTTTATCAATAACTTTCATAAAAAGTCCATCTATGCGGTTTTCATTCTTTTAGAATTTTCTAAAAATTAATATAGAGGATAGATTTTTTGATTTCGCATTTAAAAAGGCTCTCAAAAGCTTCTTTGAGCTACGCCTCATTTCCCGTAATTTCAAACCTTGTAGCAATATTCCTTTTACCTTTATACACAAGATTCCTTTCCCCTGAAGATTATGGGACGGTTGAAGGCATGAGAGTGTTTGCGTCTATTCTGTTCCCTTTTTTCGGTTTGGGTCTGGGCTCAGCGGTTTTGAGGTGTTATTTTGACTATGAAGACGGCAATGAGAAAAAGCGTTATCTCGGTTCAATAAGGTCATTCAGTTTAATAAGTACTGTTGTTATAACAGCTATTCTTATAGTTCTTCCCAAGGGAGTATATTCGGGTATTTTCCCGGGAATAGATTTCTTTCCAATTATTTTTCTGGTAATTATAGGAGCGTCTCTCAGAGTAATTGCGACTTTATCAATGTCAATAATGAGAGCAAGGGAAGAACCCTTGCGATATGTTTTGGTTCAAGCTTTTGAGCTTTTATCCAATGTCGGATTTTCCATTCTATTTGTTGTTTCCTATAAAAGAGGAGCAATCGGGAAAGTAGAAGCAAATTTCCTGTCAATAATGATTCTTCTTATTGCTGCTTACCTGTTTACAAGAAAATATTATAAGTGGGCATTTGACTGGAAGGCAATCAAAGAATCCCTCTACATCGGAATTCCTCTTGTTCCACATTCACTAGCCAATTGGGGTCTCGGTATGTGCAACAGGATTATTTTGCTGAATCTTATGGGTTTGACACAGCTCGGATTATATTCTCTTGGTCATAAGATAGGGGGGCTGATTCAGATGCTCGTGCTGTCATTTAATGCCGCGTGGGCGCCATTTATGTTCTCTCTGTGCAAAAAGGAAAAAGAACCCGAAAAACTCATATCACGCATGACCACATATTATTTTATTGTAGTAATATCGATGGCGTTGCTCATATCTGTTTTTGCAGAAGAAGCTGTTTCTGTTATGGCTGCGGAATCTTACAAGTCAAGCTACATTGTAACCCCAGTGGTTGCTTTTTCTTATGTTTTTTATGGTGCCTATCTTATGCTGACAACTCAATTGTTTTACAAAAAAAATACAAAAGTGCTTCCGGTTTTGACCGCCATTGCGGCAATCGTCAACATTGCTTTGAACTTTACGCTCATTCCTCTCATGGGTATATCAGGAGCAGCCCTGGCATCGCTGATATCATATATTGTCTATGCGGTCATCACATATTACTTTTCATCAAAAGTGTTCCCCATTGAATATGAGTTTCGAAGGTTAGGTATAATTTTTATATCAGCATTGGGTTGTTATGCTTTAAGCACATTAATAAGATATGGAATATTTTTGAATATTATTATCAAAAGTATTATTGTCGCAGCATTTCCCGTGTTATTGTACTCTCTTAAGTTTTTTTCCATTCAGGAGATAAGCTGGCTGAAAAAAATATTTGAAAGTTTAAAAGGAAAAGGTTGACCGCATTTTGGCCCATACAATACTTATTAATCATCTGAATCGCAGAACTATTGCACTTGCACGCAAAACAGACCGTTCGGCCACCCTGGTATACCTTAGATCGTCGTCAGAAGATTTCCCGGAAGGTGTAAATGCAATATCAGCTTCTGAATTCGGCCTTAGTTTTCTTGACACAATGGCTTCAAGAGAATGTCATCTTTTAGCGGAAAAGATATTTGCCAATTTTGAAAAGTACTGCGGTATATTTTTCCGCGGAATGCAGGAAAACGGAATGCGAACAGCACTTCTTAAATATATGATACTTGGTTATTTTGAAGATTTGGCAAAACTTGAAAAATACGCAATTCATTTAAAAGACAAGGGTCATAGTGTAGTTTTAATTAGTCCTTTAGCCGATCTTATTCATATTGAAGGGGTAAGTGTTATCTCTGATGATGTCATTGCTAAGCCTGCACTCGGTTCTTTACTGATTATTGCAAATAAAATTAAACAATCGTTAAGGATGATATTTTCTAAAAAAACCCTCATCCCGAAACCTTCAATAATGCTGTTTTATTTTTCAATGTCACAATGTACTTTTTTCGAGAAAATGCTGAGCTGTTTCAATTCAAAGGATATTTGCATCCTTTTTGAAAAAGATATGGTCAAACCTAGCGAAAGCATAGCTGCCATTCTTGAATTTATAAAAAAGAAAGGTTACGACTGTTTTGAATACAGATCGGATAGTATTCCCGAATTGCTTTCTCTTTTATTCAGTACTGTTTTCAGGTTGGCTCTTTCAGCTTTATCAGGGAAACATTACATGGCTTTTGCTTTTCAGCTTTCAAGAGGGTTTGTCAATCTCTCACTGGACGAACTTAAATACAGCTATTTGTGTAAGAAGATCCAGCCGGATGTTTTTATTGTAAATGCCTTCGAAGTAAATCCGGAAGCTATTCTGCTTTGTGCTGTAGCTTGTCAAAGCGGAATAAAAGTTGTGAATACAATGAATGGAGTTAAAGATGAAAAACCTCAGAATCGTTACAACAGGTTCTCAAAATGGTGTATCTGGGGGGAATATCAGAAGGAAATTCTTGCGAATATTGGAAATGACATAAATCAGTTTGAAGTGACAGGTCATCTGAGAGCGGATGATATTTACAATTACAGACCTCCTCAAAAAGGAATATATCCGGAAATTCCAGCTGGTAAAAAGGTACTATCTTTTTTCTCACAACCTGTTTCATCTACGGTTGCATTAGATGCCAGAAAAAAAGTCTTTGCTACCCTTAAAAAGTATTTGGATGAAAATCCTGATATTTTTCTCCTGATAAAACCCCATCCCAGAGAGAGGGGAGAAGATATCAGAGGATATTTTTCAAAAACCTCCAGGGTTTTAATTGTTGGAAAAGACGATAATCTTTACGATGTTCTGTATAGGTCTGATATAGTTTCAACAATGTATTCAACTGTTTCCCTGGAAGCACTAATGTTTGATAAGCCTGTTCTGTTAATTAACTTTCTTGGAATTTCTAATCCGCTTTCCTTTGGAAGGGAAGGCTCGGCACTTGAGGCTGTTACAGAAACAGAATGTCTCAAATGCTTTGACGGTCTGTTAAGGGATCAGGTGTTATTGCAGAAACTTGCTTTAAAAAGAAAAGCCTCGCTCAGACATCATGTGGCTTTCGTAGACGGAAGAAACTACGAAAGAACTGCCCGTGTCGTTAATGATGTAATTAAGGAAAAACTTCAATAAAAAAACGAAATGATAAGCAATTCAGAGAGCCCCATCGCTTAAATCTTTCTGAGCTTTTTTGTAATCTTCTAGCTGCCCGATGTCTAGCCAATATTCTCTAACAGGAAAGCAAACAATTGTGCGCTTCTCCCTTAAGAGACATTTTATAAGATCGGTCATATCATAATGCGTTTCACTGGGAATGTAGTTTTTAACATCAGGATTTATAAGATAGATTCCGGCATTTATAAATTGTTCCATAACAGGTTTTTCAAGCAGACCTGTCACATGAACTCCACTGCTTTTAACCACTCCATAGGGGACCTTAAAATCATATTTTTTAACAGCTACCGTCATGTCTGCGTCATTGTCTTTATGAAAATTCAGCATCGCTCTGTAGTCAATACTGGTGAGAATATCTCCGTTTATTATCAGTAAAGGTGAATTCGTATTTTTTAGCAGGGATATAGAGCCGGCTGTTCCTAAGGGCTGGTCTTCGCTGACATAGTTTATTTCAACTCCGAATTTTTCACCATTCCCGAAATGCTCTTTTATAATTTCTGATTTATAGTGGGTTGTCAGGTTTACATTGTGGATTCCTGCATGTTCAAGCTTTTCTATAGTTCTTTGGAGAAGAGGTTTGTCCCCTAACGGAAGCATGGGTTTTGGTGTAGCGTCAGTAAGAGGCTGCAATCTTGAACCGAATCCTCCTGCCATTATTACCGCGCTTATTGGAAGTCTGTAATCTTCAATTATGTCACTCATCAGAGACACAGAAATTACACGATTTTCTTCATCTACAATCGGGATATGTCTGATATTATGTTTATTCATTATCTCAAGCAATTCAGCATCATCTGTACCATTTAGAGCGGTGATGGGTTTTCGGTAGGAAGCCTGAGGCCTGTTTTCCAGTAATTTACTTACAGGCATGTTGAGATCCCTCCCTGCAAGAATCGCCCGCCTGATATCTCCATCTGTAACAGTTCCAAGGATACAATTGTCTTTATCCGTTACGATTACAAGCCCCTTGGAATTAGTGTCAATAATCTCCATGGCCCTGATTATTGATTCAGAGGGGAGAACTAAAAGATTTTTTAATGAGTCAGGCATATAAACAAAGAAACATCCCGAAATAGATTTTTCTATAAAGTGTTGATTATATCAAAAATACTTCAAATAAACAAAAGCTATGAACAATCCCGCAAAACAAAGCTTTTTCTGGGAGGGACAGGAGGGTTCCATGAATTAAGTATTTTCATGATTTTGGATGCTGTATTCCCGTCCCCAAGGATTTTTCTGTTGGATTCATGATCAACTGCCAATCCGCCTTCAGTTACTTTTCTGATTGCATCAAGCACTGCTTCGACAGAACACGGAACAGTAATAACAGAAGAACACTCTATCCTACCCTTCTGGCGATCTCCGACATTGATCGTAGGAACTCCGAGCGCCGGAGCTTCAATCATTCCGCTGGATGAATTCCCCAAAACAAAATCGGAATTTTTCATTAACCCCAGATAATTTTCTTCTCCCAGAGCTGTTTTTATGTGAACATTTTCTCTTTCCTGTGAAAGGGTTTCAAACCCTTTCCGGATTACCTGGTTTCCCGGGTCATTATTGGGCAATGTTACAATCCATGTTCCGCTAGATCTGGAAATAGCCTCTTTAATGGAAAAAAGTTCACCTTCTGTTCCCCCGGCATCTGACAGCGTTGTGGGATGGACTGTAATCAGACCTACCGGTTTTTTCAGGCTTATGCCCAGCCTGGACTCCATCTCCGTTTTATCCGGAAGGGCAAATCTCAGAATGTTGTCCACGCTTAAATAACCTACAACATGCACAGTTTCATCCTTTTCGCCCATTTGGAGCACACGGTCTGCGTAAAATTCATTTGCGACAAAATGCAAATGCGACATCTTTGTAATGGAATGCCTCAGAGCGTTATCAAAGGCACCTTCTGTCTCCTCTCCTCCATAAAGATGAATAATGGGGACTTTGTTTACGGTAGCCGCCAACGCTGCGGCAGCAGTTTCAAATCTGTCCCCTAACAGCAGAAGCGCATCAGGGGATAATTTATGTAAGTATTTTGAAGTCAAAACTGCTGCCTTGGAAATCTGGTATCCGATATCCTTCTCCTCGGTATTCCATTCCATCATGGAAACACTGAACCCAAGCAACCGGATTTTTTCAACAGTATTTCCGTAATATTCTGAGCAAGCCATACCACCGGCAAAAATCTCGAGTTTGAAATTATCATTTTTCTGAAGAGCTTCACATAGAGGCCTTAAAATACCCCAATCCTGTCTTCCTGTTGTTAAAACTGCTATTTTCATTTAAAACCAGCATCCATGGTTTGTTTTTTTGCTACAACAATAATCGTTTGCGGGCGTTCGTTTTTTAATGCGAAATGACCGATTTTATATCGGATAAAGTACAACAAATAAAGATAGATGTTTTTAACATGTTTTTTATATCCCTGTTTAAATTTAGTGGTTTTTTTACTAATCAATTTACGAACTTTAACATCACCTTGATTAGTTACTCTATCCGTTTCTTTGTCTTCAGATCCAGATTTTACAAAATTAAATGCTTTATTAAAAATTCTTGAAATAATCAGTTGAGGAATAATAGAATACCTGTGAATCCACATAAGTTCAAAACCCGTCAATTCCAGTAATTTTTTAAGATTGTTTTCACCGTAAAAAAATAAGTGGTCTGGATACTGGAAGACCGGAATGTACTTTAAAAACGCTTTATTTACATCTCCGAGATTCCCAGTTTCAAAAACCATTATCCCGTTTTCATTTAGTTTATTATTTATTTTTTTAAACTCTGATAATGGATTATAGAAATGGCTCAAAATATCACAATGGTAAATAATATCAAATTTCATAGAACTGAATGTGGAATATCCCAATGGCCTCTCTTCACAAGGTATTTCGAGATTTCTTCGAATAAAATCAGATTGAATATTGTTAACTTCAATTCCATAAACATCATATCCGATTTTTCTTGCCTCATCCAAAAAATATCCCGCACCAGCACCTAGTTCCAGAATAGTTCCCTTATCTTTGTATTTTTTAATAATTTTAAGATTATGTTTTGCATAAAGCTTTTTTCCGTACGCTCCTGATATGTGAGACTTCGCAGATATATTTGCCTGATCATGACCATACATATTTAAAATATCTTCTTCACTGGGTCTTGGTGATATGTATATAAGCCCGCATTCAGGGCATTTCCTTCCCTTATATCCATTTTCCTCTATTACTACATCAATGCTATTAATATTGCAGAAAATACAATTAATATCTTCCATTATGGATCGCCTTCATTCATATAATTCTTTTCAATTTTCAACTTATGTTTCTCACTTTAACATATTCAATCCATTCTTCATTATTGAGATACCACTCTATTGTTTTTCTTAATCCTGCATAAAATTCCTTGGTAGGCTTCCAGTTCAGTTCAATGCTGATTTTAGAAATATCATCGCGTAGCGCATATCGTGACCAGGCTGTCTTCCTGTAGTTAAAAACTGCCAATTTCATTCAATTCACAAAAATAATAATTAGCAAAACTTTGAATTTCATATCTCAAAAGCCTCGTTTTTATCGAAATTCCTTGAAGTTTTCATAGTGATTATCTTATCCCAAAGTTTTGGAGAAAATCCTGTTTCGGGACGCTTAGCCACATGTTTTTTGTCATAAATCGCTTCTAATTTTGATTGGAACACCCGTTTTCTGAACAACCATTGAATTAATCTCAACCAGATCGGGTTTAGCACGGCATAAAGAAACAATATCTCTAAGAGAGAAAATTTTCCCCGGTTCATAAAGATTATCAAATATTTTTGCAGCTAATTCAAAATCATCAGGAGTATCAACTGTAAGTCTTAATTCCGGCCAGTTCACATCTTCTGAATTTACATCCAGGGTTCCGCACTTAAAAAAACCGGTTTCAGTGAAATATCCTCCCCAAACTTCAGTGTCTTTTTCTTCTTTTATCTCACATGCCTTGACAATGGCATCGTATCTTAAACAATATGAAAAAGTTCCAAATGGCAGCCCTTTGGAACATGAAAAATCATAATCGTATTTATGAGTAAAGTCCACCAGTTTATCTATGTATTCAGGATCAACAAAAGGATTATCTGCTGTGCAGTTGACAACAGTGTCAACTGCATATTTTTGGGCAGCATCTCTGAGCCTGATTAATACATCATCAGGGTCTCCTCTGAAACAAGCGACATTTTCCTGATTTGCAATATCCCAAAGAGGGTCATCCTGCTCCAAAGGAGATGTACATATTATTAATTGCTGGGATCTTTTTGAAAGTTTCAGGCGATCCAGTAAGTGGCAGATCATTGGTTTGCCTTTAATCATTTTTATTACTTTTAGAGGAAGCCTTGTAGATTTAAGCCTTGCTGTTACAAGAATGGCGGTTTTCACAAAATATCCTTTATCTGTATAAGGTTAAAAGCCTTAATTCCAGAATTTGTTTTTGCCCCGATTAATCTTGCTGATTGATCCGGAGGAAGACCTGGTTCAGGAGTTCGCATAAATAACAAATCGATATCTTTTAATAGATGTCCTTTTGGTAAATCTCTAGCTGCAACTATACTTTTTTTCGAATATTTCCTGTATTTGAGTTCTTCGTCAGAAAATCTTTTAGGAATAGAACATCCTTTAGCTTTTTCGATTTCCCTTACCATTTTGACGAAACGAAAAAACTCGTCAGGATTAAGAGCTGATTCATAATCAGCTCCTTTTTGGGATCTGTCATGGGTAATGTGTTTTTCCAGAATTTGAACACCAATACCGAGAGCTACCGCAGGTAGCCAGAAGGCTGCGTCACTATTTCCGTCACTATGGTCCTGATAACCTATGGGAAGCTCAAATAGCCGGGATATTTTCTTCATAAAATTTAAATTTATTGAATCTGTTGGCGTTGGGAAATTCTGATGTCCGTACATTAGCCATATTTCAGGTTCAGAAGTACTTTGAATCAAATGCAATGCATTTTGTATTTCTTCTATTGTTGAAGCGCCTACGCTTAAATCAATTCTTTTTTCAGTTTTTGCGACATATTCCAACATATATGGATTGGACAGATCAGAAGAATGAAGTTTATAAGCATCTACTCCCACTTTTTGGCAAAAGTCGACGCTTTTTCTATCATTGACGCAAGCAATTATATTCATTTGAGGGAAACTATCCCTTGTATGAGCAACAAGTGAAGCCCATTGTTCTCTTGACATTTCCAATTTTGACATATTTTGAAAGTTTGGGTGATAAGGCACAACTATATCAGAAAGTTTCCATATCTGGAACTGGATTGCATCCGCTCCGGCTGCGCCTGCAGCATCAATTATTTTCCTCCCTAATTCCGGATCTCCTTCATGAGAGCATGCCATTTCTGCAATTATATGGATTCTATCTGACTTTGTTTTATTCATTTTTCCCCTGTTAATATAAAACTAGGCATATCATGGCTTAAAGTTTAAGTTAGGCCCAGGTAAATGTCAATTGCGATTTTTATGTAATCTCCCGAATTAAACAGATTATTGAACAACATGCAAATAACCTTTCAAAGCGAGCTTCTCTATCGCCCATTGAGAAAATATCTTTGCTCCTTCACTATTCATATGGTCAATATTGCGGAAACATTTATCAGGGATATTTTTATCAAAACGGATAAAGTCAATCCCATTCTCTTCAAGCTCAATAAAAACTCTCTCATAATTTTCCAAATACTCATATTTTAAGAAATGCTTCAGCTTAAATGTCGGAAATTCAAGAATTACAACCCTTATTCCTTTGCGGTTCAATTTAGCTATAAGCTTTTTCAAATGCTCTAACCGGTTTAAGTCAAAATTATTATCAAGAAGATCTTCATAATACTGCCGGTGTTCTGTTAACATCTTTTCTTCAAATATATCCTCGCTATTGCTGAACCCCTTGTTTTTAATAACAATATCTGCAATCCTTTCATTGCCTGACGGAGCGTGATTTTCTCTTCCAAAAAGATGTAGAAGTTTTTTGTTGGTTTCTTCACGCTTTAATTTTATGTAAACAAGCAAGTCTAGATGCCTTATCAATGCTTTTTCATCAGAAAAAGGTTTCGTTAAATACCTATTCACCGGCAGGCTTACCCAGCTGTCCATTTTTTCACTAAAACTCATTGGCGTTATTTCTATAACTATAGTCTGCGGTTTATTGGAAACAGCATCCAGATAATCATCCAGTACTACTTCAATGAAATGGGTTGACGCTGTGGCAATTCCCAAATTAAAAATCTTTATATTTTGTTTATCGAAATATTCAGGATTGATTCCGGAGTATGTATATGAAGAACCGGCGAAAAGCAATTCCAGCGCATCAAACTTTGGAGCAGATTTGATCCGGAAATAATTTGAATCGGGGTAAAATCCAGTATTAACTGTGATGTTTATCAGCAAGAAAAAACCTGCCAGACCGAACACGAAAATAATAGATTTAATAAAAAATTTCCGCAATACGCCCTCTAAAATTGAAAATAAATGAATTCCTGTTTTTCAAAAGATCCAAGCAGGAAAACAGTTATTACCATTGCATAATACAGAGACCATCTAAACCACAGGGGTTTACTTGAAAGCATACATCTTATGCTCCCCCGGCGTTGGATTAAATGGACAACTTCCATGAAAATGATAACTGAAAAAGCAACCAGCAACCCGTTTCTATCCAAACCCAGCCTTCCTTGACCCAGCAAATCGAGTAACAGCAATTTGTTTCCCTGAAATATCGCCGATAATGTTTCAAGGGTGCCTGTACATATATTGATGATAATATAAAATGCATCCGAAATACTGCTTGCCCGGAAAAATATCCATGCGAAACATGTTAATAAAAAAGTGATTGAAACTTTTAAACACTTATGAATATTGGGAAATTTTGACAATCCGATTATCCTGCAAAGTTTTTCCCTGGCTTCATGTGTCCATATCGAGAAAATCAGATAAAAACCATTTAATCCGCCCCAAACGATAAAAGTCCAGTTTGCTCCGTGCCAAAAACCACTAATCAGAAATGTAAGAAACAGGTTTAAATACCATCTGCTTTTTCCAACACGATTACCCCCGAGTGAAAAGTAAAGATAGTCTCTAAACCATGTAGAAAGTGATATGTGCCAACGCTTCCAAAATTCAGATATCGATTTAGAAAAATAAGGCCTGTTAAAATTGGTCATTAATTTATATCCCATAACTTGAGCAGTCCCGATCGCAATATCCGAGTAGCCTGAAAAATCGCAGAATATCTGAAAAGCAAAAAAGAATGTTGCCAATATCAGGGGGAAACCGTTATATTCATTTGGATTGTTATATACTGTATTTACTACAACGGCAAGTCGGTCAGCTATAACGACTTTTTTGAAAAAACCCCAAAGCATAAGTTTTAATCCGTCAGTTACTCTGACATAGTTAAATTCCGTTTCTTTTCTGAACTGAGGAAGAAGCCTGGACGATCGCTCAATAGGGCCTGCAACCAATTGCGGGAAAAATGCGACATAAAGAGCAAAAATGCCAAAATGTTTCTCCGGTTTGGTTGTTCCATTATATACATCAAAAGTATAGCTGAGTGTTTGAAAAGTATAGAATGAAATTCCAACGGGAAGAAGAATATCAAACAAAGGCATTTCGTAGAAAATATTAACGGTATTTAAAGTGGATCTAAAGCTTTGACTGAAAAAATTTAAATACTTAAAAGCAAAAAGCAAACCCAAATTGGAAAAAAGACTTAGGATTAAATATTTTTTTCGTGCAGTTTTGTTGTTTTGGCGCTCCATCATTATTCCGGAAAAATAATCTATGGCAGTTGAAATGATTATCAAAACTATGTATTCTGCTTTCCAGCACATATAAAAATAATAGCTGGCAGTTAGCAGCAGAAGCCATCTAAATCTATGAGGTATAGAAAAGTAAAAAGCTACTACGATCGGAAAAAAGACAAGGAATTCAAATGAATTAAAAAGCATAAATTAAACTCGGATTATTTGCAAAAAGTTTTTCAAGTTAATCATTTATCCGGTAAGCACAAAACTGGAATGTCCGATTGAAAGCAAGTTGAGTAAAACCCTGAAGATTGCCCAAAATTCAAGGCATATTGAGACGATATAAGAGAAAAAACGGATTTCCGGAAAAATCCTCCCGTCCATTCCATTATTCCCCGCTTTTAACAGACTCAATCCATTCTTCATTATTGAGATACCACTCTATTGTTTTTCTTAATCCTGCATAAAATTCCGTGGAGGGCTTCCAGTTCAATTCGCTGCTGATTTTAGAAATATCAATCGCGTAGCGCAGGTCGTGTCCAGGTCTGTCTTTAACAAATGTTATAAGGTCGCAATACCCTTTTTTATGCGGAAGTTTCGGATTCTCAGCAGCGGGTGCTATTTTTTCAAGCAGTTCACATATTGCACTTACAAGATCAATATTCCGTTTTTCGCACCTGCCGCCTATGTTGTAAGTTTCCCCCGTTTCACCTGAATTTAAGATAAGCCATACCGCCTCGCAGTGGTCTTCAACATAAAGCCAGTCCCTTACATTGCTTCCGTCTCCGTAAACGGGAATATCTTCGCCGTTTATTGCCTTCAGCAGCGCAACAGGGATAAGTTTTTCGGGAAACTGATAAGGGCCGTAATTATTTGAACAGTTTGAAACCGTTACGGGTAAACCGTATGTATGGAAATATGATCTTACTATGTGGTCTGATGACGCTTTGGACGCAGAATAAGGGCTTCTCGGGTCATAGGGTGTTTTTTCGGTAAAATAACCTTCAGTCCCCAGAGAGCCGAAAACCTCGTCGGTGCTTATGTGATGAAAACGCTTATTGTTAAAACCCTGCCAGTTCCTGCGAGCGGCTTCAAGAAGATTGAATGTGCCCGTAACATTTGTATCTATAAAATCTTTGGGGCCGTAAATGGATTTATCAACATGGCTTTCCGCAGCGAAATGAATGATTGTGTCAATATTGAATGTTTTAAATACATTTGCAACTTCCTGAAAGGAACAGATGTCAATTTTTTCAAAAAAATACCTTCTGCCGCCGTAATTTTTCTCGATGTCCTTAAGATTTAAAGGATTTCCGGCGTAGGTTAGCTTATCACAGTTCACTATTTTCCCGTCGAAGATTGTTTTTTCAAAGAGATACCTTATGAAGTTGGATCCGATAAATCCTGATCCGCCTGTAACCATAATATTTTTGAGAGCGGGAAGCATTTTTGGATTATTAAGTGTTTTTCAAAAGGTTATTAAGATAATTTCCGTAGCTCGTTTTATCAAGTTTTGCAGCAAGCTTCTGAAGCCCTGCAGAATCGATATATCCTTTATTATATGCTATCTCTTCAATGCAAGCGACCTTAAGGCCCTGCCTTTTTTCAATCGTGGCAATGAATTCACCGGCATCAAGCAGGCTGTCGTAAGTTCCGGTGTCCAGCCAGGCAAAGCCTCTTCCCAGCAGTTCTACTCTCAGCTTTTTTTTCGCAAAATATGCCTTATTCACATCCGTTATTTCCAGTTCACCTCTGGCTGACGGTGATATCTTTTTTGAAATCTCCACCACATTGTTATCATAAAAATAAAGACCTGTCACCGCGTAGTTTGACTTGGGAATGTCCGGTTTTTCTTCAATGGACAGGACATTTCCTGTTTCATCAAATTCAGCGATACCATATCTTTCCGGATCCATCACCCAGTATCCGAAAACTGTTGAACCGCCATTTTCTTTAATATCCTCAACAGCCTTCTGAAGTTTTCTGGTCAGTCCGTCCCCGTAAAAAATATTGTCCCCGAGAACGAGGCAGACATCACTGTTCCCGATAAAATCCTCTCCGATAATAAAAGCTTCAGCAATACCGCGGGGTTCGCTCTGTTCACAGTATTCAAATTTCAGTCCGAGCTGTGCCCCGCTGTTAAAAAGATTTTTAAAGAGAGGAAGAGATTCCGGGGTCGAAATTATCAGAATTTCCCTGATTCCTGCCAGCAACAACACAGAAAGAGGATAATAAATCATCGGTTTGTCATAAACCGGTAAAAGCTGTTTGCATACAGATATGGTTGCCGGATAGAGCCTCGTGCCTTCTCCGCCTGCTAAAATTATCCCTTTCATACCCACAGAGTCTATTTAAATCCTATTTTTTGTCAAGCTCGGGCATACTTTTTTTGAGCATTTCAATTCGCTTCGTCACATTCTGGACCTCAGGGTCAATTTCCGACGCTCTAAGATAACATTCCATGGCTTTGGGCAGATCTCCCCTGGATTCAATCAGCCTTCCCAATTCATAAAAATATCTTGCCCTGAAATATATAGGTGTAGCATTGGCGCCCATTTCAATAAATCCGTCAGCTTTATCTTTTCTGTCAAGCAGATAAACCATCATAACCGCGTTTGTGTAGGGATGAAATGTCCAGTGTATCTTTCTTTTGTATCCGGAATCCGTTCTAATATACCGTTCAAGGCCTTTCAGCGCAGCTTCCATCTGATCATGGCTGCCGGTATCAAAAGGTATGCGGTTCCATGAAACCGAAGGATTTAGAAAGAAATACTGCTCGATCCATGCGAGTGCTTCTGTTTCTTTTTCAAACCTGAGCATTAGTTTAGCGATCTGAAGAACAATTTCCTTCGCTCCGGGGTTGAGACTGTTGGCTTTCAGCAGGCATTCAAGGGAAAGCTCAAGTGCAGCTGATCCTTCGTTGTCAATGTCATCAAGGGTGAATACCTTTTCGGAAACCAGTATTTCGTCTGCGGCGATAAGAAGCTCAGCCAGAATAAGCCAGCTTTCCTCGTCTCCCGGATTCCGGTTTATTGCATTGACGGCATTTCTGATGCCTCTTTCAACGGACTTCCTTTCAGGTTTTTTAAGAGCGTCTGTTACATCCATTCTGGCGAATTTTTTGTAATAACCTTCATTATCCGCGTCTGTTCCCTGGAAAAGATCGTTTATGAACTCGGTTTCATATATATCATGCTGTTTAAGGGTGTAAAACAGATCCTCGGCCCCGGCATAAATAAGATAACAGTTTATCACACCTATAGTTATAAGAACCGCTATTCCTGATATTCTTCGCAGGCTCATTTTTTAATTTCCCTGAAATTTATCGAACCGATCAAAAGCCCTGCTATCAGACTGAAAAGAAACGCGTTTGAACCTATCTGAAGGTTGAAATCAACCACTTCATGCAGAAGCATTGCTCCTATGGAAACCAGAAACGACAGCTGGAATATGTTTTTCCTTATCCCCAGTTTTAAAAACCTGAGCCCTTCCCCGAGAATATACAAAGCAATGAGGATGGAAATAGAAAATATCAGAACACCTCCCGTAGCAAGTATTTCAAGGTAATCATTATGCGCCTCATAAAATTTCCACGGCGCACCTTCCGGGACATATCTTCCGCTGACCACGGCGTAACTGCCGACTCCCGTACCGAACAATGGATAATCGGCGAATATGTCAATGCAGCTTTTCCAGGCAATGGTCCTGGTGGTTACCGAGGACATTTTTGCTTTGTCATAAGCTGCTATTATTTCGGTTTTTTCGTATATCATAAAAGAGAAAATCCCTGCTGCGACAACCGCCAGACAAACAAAGATAAGTGTTTTTTTCATGCGTGTCAGAGCGAGCATTGCGAAAGCAGAAACGAACATGATAAAAATACCTGCTTTTGAACCCGCAATGATTATTCCGCCGGCCATTACCCCAAGGGCATATATTCCAAGAAACGCCATTGAGTAAAATTCTGTGAATTTCTGCTCGAATTTATAAACCAGCTTTCCGTCACGATTCTGATATGTAATGCTGTGCGTAGCCGTGCGCTTCTCATCTCTTCTGAGGAACAGATTGATAAACATTGCGAGCGTAACAGGGAAAATCATCTCGATATAACCTGCAAAATGGTTACGGTTAATGAAGGGACCGAATGCAGCCCCGGTATCATGTTCAGGCCTGGGCCTGAACATCAGAAGGCGCGAGTTGTCATGATAATATTGAAGGAGACCTTCCATCGCGATAAAAAGGCCCATGAAAGCCAAAAGATAAATAAAAAACTTTCTGTCACTTTCCTCTCTGAATTCATTAACCGCAACGAAAAAAACCGTAAAACAGCTTATCAGCTTCATCAGAAATCGGATTGTAGCTGAAGGGTCATTACTTAAAGGGCGCCACGACGAAAAAATCATGGCATTCAGATTTTTCTGGCCTTTGTCCAGAACTGACAGATATGGCGTGAAATCAACACAGCCCTCTGAATAACCCGGGAGATATTCATTGTAGAACTGATATGTGCCCGGTGAAATACATTCCATAACGGATGACGGGAGGGGAATTGTCTGCAACAGAACCAGCAGAAGAAGCAGTATTACTGCGCCCTCAATCCCTGTATTAACAACCTTTCTTCCAGCAAAAACATAATATCTGAATTTTTCCTGATGCTCTTTTTCTACCCTAGGAAAAACTCCCATTGTAACAGCCTTCAAAAAGAATCGAATTAATCCGGGCCGCATATAAAATGGAATGCTCCTGAAATATTCAATCTGTTCCCTTTTAAGAACATTGCTCTTAACTATTGATATCTTTGAGCAGCACCAAATTTTTTTGGAAAACCATGCAGCAAAAATAGAAAAAGAAATTATATGGAGAACAGCAAAGGACCAAATTTCGACAGTCCCGAATGCAAGCGGGGTAAAAACCACAAGGAATGCAATCCCCGACCGGATCACAAAATTAAGGAAATGCTCGAAGCTAATCATCCCGACCGGATATCTGCAGATTATGTAAAAACTGTCTTGACCAGATCTTCAAATTTCAGATTTCCCTGTCCCAGAGAGACAGAAGAGCAGGCAGAATTGTTATTGAGGCAATAAGGGAATATGTGACTCCGAGTATCGCCACCACTCCGACACTTGCAAGACCCGGATAATTAGCAAACATCAGAGAACCGAATCCGACAATGGTGGTCAGTGATGTCATTACGACGGCCCTTCCGGTTATCTTGGCAGTATTGATTATATCGCGGTGCGCATCTTCGAGATAATGATGCACAATATGGATCCCGTCATCAATCCCAATGCCTATAATTATCGGAAGGATGGAAATGTTCATGAGATTGAACTTCAGCCTAAAAAGAGACATGGTTCCTACCATCCAAATAACTGACATTAGCAGGGGCAGAATAGCCATCCCGACAAGTTTCATTTTGCGGAAGTGGTAAACAAGGAAGCAGAAAACCCCTGAAAGGGCAATGAACGCCGCCAGAAATGCATCTTCCTCAACAATTCTCTTCAACTCGGTGCTGAGAACCTTAACCCCTATCACTTCAACATCATCAATATCTTTCATCTCGCTGATTATCTGAGAGACTGCCTCCTTTGAATCTTCATGCGTCGGATAAACATAGGTCGCAAGTTCGTACTCGTTTGTTCCCGTATAAAAAAATCTTGACACAAGGTCACCTATTCCGGATTCCATTAGATCATCAAGCGTAATCTCTTTCTTTACTCCAAGGGCTTTTTCTATGTTTGCAAGGCTCTCTTTAAATGGTTCCTTTGATTTAAATCCGCATTCACCCAAGGCGAGCGTAAAATCATTTTCAATCCTCTCGAATGACATAGCGTCGGGTTCCTCGATTCTGACCCTGTTCAGCCACCCAAGATTAGCCTGCTGGCGATCCTTTGAGGGGATAAATTTCCGGAGTGAGTTGAACGATAAGACCGATTTCATTTTTATAAGCTTGTTAATCCGTTTTACCACCTCATCGCCCTTAAGCATGACATTTTCAACTGAATCCCCTTTTGCGAGAACGAGGGTGTAATTGAGGGGACTCCCTATTTTCTCAACAAGCCTTTCCTGAAGTTTTATCGGTTCGCTCCCTTTGGGGCGCAGATTTTTGAAATCATCATCAAATTTAATAAAAAATGCCGCGCTCCCCAGAATAAGGGTCAGCACAAGACACGCAAAAATTACTTTTTTCCTGTTTTTTTCAATGAATTCCGCAAGTATCTCAAGTCCGAAATTGGGTATTTTCCTGAACTTAGACATTGCAATTGGATATTTCCCCCTAAAAGTCAGCAGAGCTGGAAAAACAACGAACATTGAAACAAGGCACAGAATAATGCCGCAGCCGGTCATAAAACCGAGTTCGGAAAGCCCTCTGAACCCGGAAACCGTCAAAGCGAAAAACGCGAATGCTGTTGTCAGCGCCGCTGTTATAATTCCGTCACCCGTTTCAGTCAAAGCCAGTTCAAGGGATTCCAGATCATCCTTACCCGAGGCCTTCTCTGCTGAAAACTTATTGAACAAATGAATTGCAAAATCAACACCCAGCCCAATCAGGATCGCGCAGAAAGCGCTTGTAACTATGTTGAGGTTCCCGATATAAAGGTATGAAAGACAGAGCGTCCAGAGCACAGCCATCACAAGGGGGATCCCGACATAAAATATCGAGGCCAGCCTTCTGAAGGTAAAAAGAAAAAGAAGCATGACTCCGATGAAGGATGTTAGAAAAGTCAAAATTATGTCTTTTTTTATCACGCCTGTGTAACTTTCAGCGATTGCGTAATTTCCGGTATAACCGACCCTGGTATCGTATGAATCCTCAAACCGCATACGGGTCCGCTGCTCGGCTGCTTTAACATCATTGAGGAACATTTTCACAAAATTCATATCCTGCGCAGGCTGATTGGGTTTTACAAGCATTATGAGCATCGTAAGGTCTTCGGAAAAATAATATCCATCTTTGAAATGGATTTTCAACCGTCCTTTTGCAGTGCTGATGTGATCATCAAATATGTCTCTCATGTTAAGAGGATCTCTGATTATCAATTCTTTTGAAGCAGCTGAAACGGCAGTCCTAAGCGATTCCCTGTTCAGCTTCATCTGGTTGAGAATTGAAGTGCCGGAAAGCTTTTCCCTGATCTTTTGCAGTTCATCCGCACTGAGATAAAGCAGGGCATAATCGTAGAATGTTTCCCGATAGAACGACCTTATCCTGTCATCAATTTTATAATCCACATATTTTACGGATTTAAGGGATCTGAACTCATCCGCAAGAGCATCCACAAAATCCTCTCTATTCTCAACCTCCCCTCCTGTTGCATCTTCGACAACAACAATAAGATAATCCATTGAACCGTATCTTTCCATAGCGCTGTTGAACGATTTAACCACAGGCGAATCCTGCGGGAGGAGGTCAATGACTTCAGTAGTTAAATTCAGTTTCAGCGCGAAAAAAGCTGAAATTGCTGTTATAAGTATGGATACAAGGATTATCGAACGATAGTAATTATAAGAAAAACGGGCAATCAGTTTTAGCAGGTTTTTTTTCAAGCGTCCTTCCAGAAGGAATCAGTATGCCGTTATATTTAAAATTAGCTTTTCCGGCAAAAACAGCCTACCATTATAGCCAAACGCCACAGACTGTCAATGAAAGACTCAATTTCTTTGACTAGCCGACAGGTTACCGTTATAATGGGGACTCATATTTGTCAGGAGAAATTAAAATGATAAATGCTCTGGGTATTGGATTTTTAGGTTTTCAGGAAATACTGCTGATACTTCTTCTTGTGGTGGTGCTGTTCGGCGCGAAAAAACTTCCTGAACTGGGCAACAGCTTGGGAAAAGGGATTCAGAACTTCAAAAAATCAATGAAAGATGCTGGTAAAGAGGACAGTAAGGAACCGGAAGATGAGGATAAATAAAGACTTCAGAAGTTCAATGCACAGAAATATTGAAGAGGCAAATCTTGAAGGAGAAGAGCTGGCTGCAGGATTTTTCAGAGAATCATCCGATCTGATAATTGAGACAGCGGATATTATTGCAGAGTGTCTATCTGACGGAGGAAAACTTCTGACCTTCGGTAACGGCGGGAGCGCCGCTGATGCTGAGCATTTTGCCGCTGAACTTGTGAACAGGTTTCTAGTGGACCGTAAAGCGTTTGCCGCCATTTCTCTTAATACTGCCCCTTCTGTAATGACCAGCATTGCAAATGACATGTCTTATGATTTTATTTTTTCCAGACAGATTGAAGCACTGGGGCGTTCGAGAGATACAGCCTTCGGGATATCAACAAGCGGCAACAGTCAGAATATTATTGAAGCCGTTTCAAAAGCGGGCTCAATGGGAATCAAAACTGTATGTCTTTTGGGCAACGATGGAGGACAGCTGAAAAACATCTGTGATATTGCACTGGTCGTCAACAGTAAAAGCACTCCCCGCATTCAGGAGGTTCACATCAGAACCATTCATCTGTTATGCGAATTTATTGAAAAGATGCTTACAGGCAGAGGTTTGTGATATTCCGAAACATTAACCGCATTAGAAAATATCTGATTTCCGCCGCTCTCATCCTTTTTTTCACGCTCAACGGAGTGGATTCGGCTTTCTGCAACTCAGGAAAACCGGTCTTTTCACCTAATCAGGTTGTCACCTACCTGCTTTTTCCGGAAATATTCCATATTGATGTTGATAACAGCGGGAAGGGCTCCGGCAACTTCTCTCTGAACCTTGTCTATTCAAGTTTTTACAACGGACAGACAACAGAAAAAAATAAAGTCAACCAGCTTTTTGAAATGCAGGGATTGTATCTGAATTTCAACTGCAATATCAGTGACAGGTTCGGGTTCGGAGCGGAAATACCTTATTTTTATTTTTCAAAGAGCCGTTACCGGAAGCTTATTCATACAACAATGGATGATTTTTATGTGAATTATGTGAGACTGGGCGACAGATATCTCTACAGGGCAGAGAAGGATTTATCTGCTTTCGGAGATATTTCCCTGTTAATGACGGCAAAAGCATTTGAAACAAGTGATAATTCGGGAGAGGTATATTTTTTCTGCGGCGCTGAAATACCTACCGGGTCTAAGCGCCTGGGGCTTTCAAACGGAGAAACGGATTTCTTTACCGGCTCTGTTTGCAGATATGAACATAATGAATATTGGGCTTGCCAGGTTCAGCTTGCTTTATTTGAACCGGGAGGGATTGAAGATTTCCGCGAGGTTAAGACGAAAACCTATTTCTCTTCTTCAATGGATTTTTCATTGAGAATCTATAATGGATTAATGGCTCAACTTCAGACTTACTGGGGTAACAACCCGCTGAGGGACCTCAACATGACAAAGCTCTCTTCGGAAAGTTTCCATGTGTCTCTGGGATTGGCATATGAATCTGCCAGGAGGAATATTGTTTACAGTGTATTTTTCACTGAGGACCTTACCGAATCGGCGAGATCAGTGCCTGATTATTCTTTCGGGGCCGGAATTTCATTCGGTTTCTGATATGTTTTAAAGTCTGGTTGTGTTATACTGTTGCCACCAGACAGTATTTTTTTGGAGAATGTTATTGCGTTGCGCTGTTAAGTTTTTTCTGACTGATTTTCAAAGGAGGTATTATGAAAACAGTAATTGATCTGAACCCTCATGATTTCGAGGGTAAAATCAGGAAATTGAAGCGGTTTTTTGTTCCGGCGATAGTAGTTATTGCTGTCGGGATATTCATTCTGACGGGACTATATACAGTGGATGCTTCCGAAGAAGCACTTATTCTGAGGTTTGGTAAATATATAAAAAAAACCAAACCCGGTCTGCATTTTAAAATTCCGTTCGGTATTGATGAAGCAATAAAAATTCCTGTGACAAGGGTTTTTAAAGCGGAGTTCGGATTCAGGACCAAAGAGGCCGGAAGAGTAACGCAATACACCCAAGGAGATTATTCTGAAGAATCCCTTATGCTGACAGGCGATCTGAGCATTGCCGAAGTTGAGTGGATTGTCCAATACCGGATTGCCGATCCTGAAAAATTTGCCTTCAGGGTTCGCAAAGCGGAAGAAACCCTTGCCGACCTTTCCGAGTCTGTTACAAGAAGAGTGGTAGGGGACAGAACAATAAACGAAGTTCTGACTATCGGAAGAGCGGAAATTGAACAGGTCACTCAGGAAGGTCTTCAGGAACTCCTCAATGAATATGAGACCGGCCTCACGCTAGTGACAGTGAAACTTCAAGATGTGAATGCCCCTGATCCCGTGAAGCCGTCTTTCAACGAGGTTAACGCTGCCGAGCAGGACAGGGACAGGTTTGTTGAACAGGCGTGGGCTGAATATAACAAGCTTATTCCCGAAACAAAAGGAAAGGCTGAAAAAACAGTAGCTGAAGCGGAGGGTTACGCCCTCAGAAGGGTCAACAGAGCGATGGGTGACGCGGCAAGGTTCATAGATGTTTACGAGGAATACAAAAAAGCCAAGGATGTGACCAGAAGAAGACTGTATCTTGAAACCATCCGCGAAATACTTCCGGAAGTAGAAGAAATCTATGTGGTGGACGAGGATCAGAAGTCCCTCCTTCCGCTTTTGAATCTTTCAAAATCAGTTAAGTAGGAGGTGTTGAAATGAAAGTAACAAGTACGGCTTTTTTAATACTGGCAGTTATAGCTCTTCTGATCCTGAGCGGAATTTTTTATACCATAAACGAAACACAGCAGGCAATCAAAACGCGGTTCGGAGAACCAATCGGAACCCCGATAACAGAAGCGGGACTCCATTTTAAAATTCCATTCATTGACAAAATCCACTACATGGAAAAGAGGATACTCCAGTGGGACGGTTACAAAACAGAGATTCCGACCATGGAAAAGAAATTTATCTGGGTAGATACGGTTGCAAGGTGGAGAATCTCTGATGCCCTGGAATTTTACAAAAATGTTTACAATGAACAGGGCGCTCACAGCAAACTGGATGATGTTATTGATTCTGTCGTAAGAACTGCCGTCACCGAAAACACACTAAACGAGCTTGTAAGAAACTCCAACAGGATCGTGGATGTTGTAAATCTGGAGGAGCAGTTCACCGACGGTGAAGAGGAATTAAAGAGAGAAAACCTTATTATCAACAAAGGAAGGGAAGCCATAACCAGAAAAATGGTTGAGACAGCAAAACCCCTTGTTGCTGAATACGGCATTGAGCTTATAGATATCAGGATTAAAAGACTCAACTATACTGAAAAGGTACTGAATGACGCTTATCAGAAAATGATTTCTGAAAGACAGAAAATCGCATCGCGGTTCCGTTCTGAAGGAGAGGGAAAGAGAGCCGAAATCAGAGGCAAGATGGACAAGGAGCTGAAGCAGATTGAGTCAGAAGCCTATAAGCGAGCCCAGGAAGTCAAAGGAACTGCGGATGCTCAGGCAACAAAGATTTACGCAGACGCTTATAACAGAGACCCTGAGTTCTACTCATTCATTGAAACCCTTCAGGCTTATAAAGATACTACGGGAAAGAATTCAAAGCTTATTCTCACAACGGATAGTGATTTCTATAAGTACCTGAAAGGAATAAATCCCTAAAAGAACTGATATTTATAATAAGGCTGCTCAATCAGGGCAGCCTTTTTTTATTTGATTATATGAATACATAAATTTTCTGTTTTCTTATGCTACACAGATATTTATTTATGTTTTACATAAATTTTTACTTGACAAGCATAATTTTACCAATTATATTTACCCTGCATGGAAAATATTTGAAACAAACCCTTTATGGAGGTTAAGACAATGAGCGATAACATCATAGTTAAAAATGAAAGTCCAAACAGTTACCGTCTTGCCGGATGGCTGGCAATTTCCAGTGCTGCATTGTTAATCCCCGGTCTTATTCTATTTCTCATATACGACATCAAACCTGATAAACTTGCATTGTTGCTGCCTTTTGCGACTCTTCTTATGGCTGTTCAAACTATTTTCTCAATCTATGCATTATACAGATTCAAGAGTTATCTGAATGAGTATTTTGATTTTCATGAAGTGGACATCCTGATTATCGCACTGATCTGCGGCAATATTGCGATCAGCTTTACCAGTCTTTCCGCAAGGATAGTTCTGTTTTTATTTGGACTTCCAAGACTGATGGTCATGGTACCTGCTATTTCAATAATCGTTCTTATCGGCATCCCAACAGCCATTTGCGGTATTATATTCAGCGTTAAGCTGCTTAATCTTCAGAACAATCTTCATGGCCTCCTGAAACCATTAGCTTATACAAATATTGCAGCTTGTCTCTTCTTTCTAACAATTCTACTTGGCTCAGTAGGACTTCTTATTGCTGCAGCCTGTGATGTAATGCTGGGAATAATCTTTCTCAAGGGCAAAGCAGAATCGGTTCCTGAATTTGTGTAGGAGAGCATTATGGCTATAGAAGTTAATCTGGATATGATGCTCGTAAAACGAAAAATGAAACTCAATGAACTTTCCGAACAGGTCGGGATTTCTGTCACAAATCTTTCACTGCTTAAAACAAACCGTGTTAAAGGAATAAGATTCAGCACACTCGATGCCATATGCAAAGCACTGGACTGCCAGCCTGCTGACATTCTGGAGTATGTCCCCGACTATGTATGAGTTGTTCTGAACTTTATCATTTTCTGTAACAAATAATAGTTCTTGACATATAGGTTCGCACTCTCTTTTCAAATATGGTAGAAATTCCTGAGGACCTAACATGACCGGTACCGACAGCGGAAAAATAAAGCTGGCTTCTTATCAATAATATTCGATATTGATAAGACAATCATAATTGGCTGGAAGGGAATCTTTATCTCTTCTATTGCGTATATCACATAATACTTAAGGGGAGAAACATGGAATATTCAATAAAAACCTCTGGATTGACGAGGACATTCAAGAACATTACTGCTGTTGACAGCCTCGATCTAAGCGTAAAAACAGGATCACTCTTCGGTTTTCTGGGACCCAATGGCGCGGGAAAATCCACGACCATAAAAATGCTGACAGGACTTCTCAAACCGTCAGACGGCAGTGCCGAGATCCTCGGTATGGATATGTACCAGGACTCTGTTGAAGTGAAAAGACGGACAGGTGTTGTTCCTGAAGAACTTGCTCTTTTTGACCGGCTCACAGCTTCCGAATATCTCGCCTTTACAGGCAGAATGTATGGAATGGAAAAGCCTGTTATAAAACGGAGAACAGCAGAACTGCTTGAACTAATGGGGCTGGAAAACGAAGGGAAAAAGCTCATCGTTGACTACTCTCATGGAATGAAAAAGAAACTTGCCATTTCTGCAGCAATAATCCATGAACCGGAACTTCTCTATCTTGACGAACCCTTCGAAGGTATTGACGCAGTTGCTTCAAGTATGATCAGGGACATCCTGAATAAAATGCTCGAAAAGAATGTCACCATCTTTCTTACTTCCCACATTCTTGAGATCGTCGAAAAACTCTGTTCGGACATTGCCATCATTCATCAGGGGAAACTTGTCACTCACGGTTCCCTTGAGGAACTTCGAAAGGGGATCCGCTTTGAACATGAAGAAGAAGGTACAGTAAAGAAAACCCTGGAGGAGATATTCCTGAGTATTGTCGGTAAAGGAGGAAGTGAAAAGAAAACCCTCTCCTGGCTGGAGGAATAATGAGCCAGTATAAAGCGATAAGCATTCTTAAATTCAATCTGTTTAAACATCGATTAAGAAGCGTCCCAGGGGTTATGAATTGGATCGCTGGTCTTATATTTATAGGATTTGGCATTTTCATGTCTCTCTTTATGGCTGCAATGTGTGGAACACTGTCCTACCTGTCAACTCATTCTGATAAATGGGATAAACCTCATCCGGGATTTAATCTCATATTCTGGATTGTATTTGTTCTTGGAATTCTTCTGCCCGTTATGGCGGGTGTGCGCGAAGAAGGTTTTGATCTCAAAAAACTGCTTGTTTTCCCTGTCAAACCGTTGAAATTGTTTTCTCTTCAATTAGGCTCATACTTCACTGATGCGACAAATATTCTGTTTTACCCAACAATGATTGCAGTTCTTCTTACATCCATTAATTCCGGAATTGCGGGTTTCTTTCTGAAATTGCTTATTATTGTTTTTTTTACAATAACTATGGTTCTTTTAACAGGTGCTCTTGTTTCGTTTATTCATGGTTTTATGAGAAATCGAAAACTGAGAGAACTTGCAGCCATTGCCGGTTTCCTTCTGATTATCATTGTTTCATTTATTCCAGTAACAGTTACACACTTTGCGGGAAAGCTCAAAGGAGTGGAGGTGAAAAACAATCTGCCCTTCTTTGATGAAATTTTAATATGCCTGAAATGTCTTCCTCCGACTCTTTCCGGTAATGGATATGGAGAACTTGCTGTAGGGAATCTGCCTGGAAGTATGATTTATATATCAGGAATGGCATTCTGGACAGCTTTTTCACTCTTTCTTGCCTGGATAGTTTTTCGGAAATACACATCGGGAGAACCGATTACATCCTCCTCAGTGAAAGCGGAAAGCATCAGAATTGAAAAAGCGCGCTTGCTTAGCTTCAACACTTTCAGTTTATCTTTTCTATCTGAGGACACAACGATGTTTTTTCTGAAAGAGATCACTTATCTCTCCCGAAGCGCCATGGGAAAATTTAATTTGATTGCGCTCTTTATTTTTGCCGGTTTCTTCTCGGCTGTTTTCGCAAAGAAAAGTACCGGCTCTTTCATGGGTATGGAATTCTCTCAACTTCTGTTCTATGGGTTGCTCATATATGTGGTGATGTTCATAAACAACTTTGCCAGCAACTGTTTTGCCTGGGAGAGCACGGGGATCAAGAACTACTTTACCGGACCGGTGAACTTTATGAGGCTTTTCCTGGGAAAAAATATTGCAGTCTGGTGTTATTCCTTTCTCCTTCTTCTGATAACCCTTGCAATATGGTCTGTCCTGAAGGGGCTCCCAGGGATTACGACAGTAATTACAGCCTTATTCGCGTACTCCTTCACAGCAATATCCCTGACGGGATTCGGAAACCTGATTTCAACTATGTTCCCTCAGGGACGAGAAATATCATCAATGATGAAAAGCTCTCCCTCCCAGTTCGGAATGATGCTCTCACTAATAAATATGGCAATCTGTGCATCAATAATCATAACAGTCCTTGTGATACTGACCCTGACAGGATTAACCTGGCTTCAGCCCATTATAATGTTAGCACTACTTGCCATCGAGATCGCCATCTACCCCACGCTCCTTAAAACAGCAGCAGAACTTATGGGAAAGAGACGGGAAAAACTGATAGACTCCATTGCGAATATGGATTAGGAATTGATCTGAATTAAAACGATATCAGGATTTCTCTGCTATGATTGCCTTCAAGTTTCGGTGCGGTTTTTTGATGAATTTTACTGATGTGATATACTGATCATCTTGAAAAGGAGCGTAACATGTCAAAAAAGGTTCTTATAATAAACAGCAGTCCGAGAAAAGCGAGCAACACGAACACCGTTGCCGGCTGGGTCTCATCAGAAGCCCGGAAGCTCGGAGCAGCAGTAGATATCGTTGATGTAAACCTTCTGAAATATAAAACAAGCGGCTGTATTGCGTGCATGGGATGCCAAAAATCAAAAAAATACAGTTGTTCAATCAAGGATGGAGCCACTCCCGTTCTGGCTTCGATACCTGATTACGATATTCTCATTCTGACAACTCCGGTGTATTTTTTCGGACCGACTGCTCAGCTTAAGGTATTCTTTGACAGGGCATATTCACTCTTTAAATTCAGAGAAGATAAAATCGAGCATAATATCGGACATATAAAGTTCGGATTGATAGCAACCGCTGCAGGGGATATGGGATCCGGGCTTAAAATTGTTGAAAGTATTTTTAAAATGATAACCGGTTTCGCGGGTTCTCCCCTTAAATCACTTCTGATTCCTTTTGCCCCTCAGAACGCAGAGGAAATGTCGGGCAAAAAGGATGTAAAACAAACGGCAGAAGTTTTTGCAAGAGAACTTATAAAGTCCGCTGCAGAAAAATGATCCATCTCTTTCTTGCGATTCTATGCTCTTTTCTAATAAGCATCTGCATAAAGCTGAATGAGATGAAAGGAGCCGAAAGACAGGTGGTGCTTGCGTCCAATTATATAGTCGGGACAAGCCTCTGTCTCATAATCATCATGATGAACGGAAATTCTACTGTTAGCCTCACAACAATTATTCTCGGATTGGTTGGTGGTTTCCTCTGGCCTTACACTTTTTACATCCTCATGTGGGGGATTAGGGAGTTCGGCCTTTCTTTGACAGGCGCATTTTGCAGACTTTCACTTGTTGTTCCCGTTCTTTTCGCCCTGATATTCCTCAAAGAGAAACTCACCGTTTACACATGCACAGGTATTGCAGCTGTATTCACGGCATTCATCATGCTTCAGCCTTCAGGAAGTAAAGACGGGAAATTCAACTGGAAGGCACTTTGGTTTTTTCCGCTTCTGGTCTTCAGCTTCGGTATGGCGGATGTTTGGGTGAATGTTTTTAATACATACTGTCCTGAATCCGAGAAGTTTCATTTTATTTTCTTCGTGTTTTTCTTTTCTGCTATATTCACATGGGCGCTTGTTCTGATGCAGAAGATAAGACCGGACAGAAACTCATTCATGCGTGGTATTGTGCTGGGCTTCCCAAATGTGCTCTCAACGGTTTTCATTCTTAGTGCTCTGATGAGCCCGGTATTTCACGAACGGTCCGCAATTGTTTATTCGCTCTACTCAATTGTGGGGGTAATGCTGGCGTTTACCGCAGGTGCGGTTTTATGGAAAGAAAAGGTTACAAATTATAATATCGCAGGAGTTGCCGCAGCTGTCATGGCGATAATTCTGCTGAACATCAGATAAGGATATCGGAATGCAATTTAAAAGATTTGGAAACAAAGTATTCGGAAGAATTGAACTGGGCAGGGATGTAGTGAAAGAGATTGAGGAATTCTGCCGCCTCACTGATATTAAATGCGGGACGATTTTGGCAATCGGCGCTGTTGATAAGGCAACTATAGGATTGTTCGAACCGAAAACAAGGAAATATATTTCAAAAGACCTTGAAGGCGATTATGAAATTACATCCCTTACAGGAAATATCTCCTCGCTGAACAACGAGCCTTATATTCACATTCATGTTAATTTGTCCGATCATGAATTCAGAACCTTCGGCGGTCATCTGAACTATGCCAGAGTGAGCGCTACATGCGAAATAACAATTGACCTGATTGAATGTGATCTTAACAGGTTCAGAGACGCGGAAACAGGACTTAATCTGCTGGATGTCTGAAACAGCTCCATGAGATATAAAGGCAATGTCATTCGTCCCCCCAGCGAAGCCGACAGCCTTATCCTCCAGATAACATACGGCTGCTCGCATAACAGGTGCACATTCTGCCCGACATACAAGAACATTCCTTTTCGTCTCAGGTCACTTAATGAAATTGATGAAGATTTAACAGATGTTGGTTTTGAATCGAGAAGGATTTTTCTTTGCGACGGAGATCCGCTTGTAACCGCATTCGACAGACTGGTCACAATTTTTGACTTGATTAACAGCCGCTTTCCTGACCTGAACCGGATAGGAGCTTATGCTAACGCAAGATCTCTGCTTTTGAGGACACCGGAGGAAATGAATATTCTCCGAGCTAAAAAACTCAAGATAATCTACCTTGGCCTTGAAAGCGGGGATGACGAGATCTTGAGCAGGGTGAAAAAAGGCGCCACTGCCGATGAAATGGTGAGTGCAGCTGCAAGGGTCAAGGAAGCCGGCATAAAACTGTCGGTCATGGCCCTTAATGGTATTGCAGGAACTGATCTGAGCGTAAGACACGCAGAAAAAACAGGGAAGATTTTAAGCCTTATGGATGCGGATTATATCAGCCTTCTTACTGTCATGCCTGTTCCCGGCACCGCTTTTTACGACGATGTTTCCTCCGGCAGATTGAAGCTTCCTGAACCGATGGATATCCTGCGGGAAATAAAAGTTATGCTTGAGAATCTTGAAACTGAAAGAGGACTTTTTTTCGCGAACCACGCATCAAACTATCTTCCCCTGCAGGGGAAACTGCCCGGTGAGAAGGAGAAGATGATAGAGTTGCTAAATTCTGTCATAAAAAGTAATCGTTCTGATTTTCTTAAGGCGGAGTTTTTGAGAGGACTTTAATCTTTTTTCCTATCCAGGAGATTTTTGCTCATTACAACACTTTGGTAGTTGGTGCCTTCCCAATCGGCTTTATCAACTACACGATATCCTCTCTTCTCATAAATTTTCCGAAGATGGACTGCACCTTCTGCCGTGTCCAGTGCTAACTCGTCAGCACCAAGGGCATAAGCTCTTTCTTCTGCTATTCCCATAAGTTTGGAACCTATCCCCCTTTTCTGGTAATCAGGATGCACCGCAAACTGGTTGAATGATGTAACCTCCGGCCTGTCATACCACTGGCAACCTCCACAATTCTCCGGAAGGGATATTGTTACCGTCGCGATCATTTTCCCTTGATCCACTGCTATATAACATTCCCCTTTTGCGGCCCTCCTTGCTGTGTCATCAACCGTCTGATGTGTGCCCATATACCTGAAGCCCATGTCCGCAAGCTGCTTGTAAGCCGCGTGAACAAGATCGGTCAGCTCTTTGAGAGAATCTGATTTATCAAGAAGCCTTATTTCCATTACTGCACCGGCATTTCCTTGCCTATGTATTTTTCAAGCCACCGTTCCATTTCCCAAAGAACATGCATGTTTGATTCCCTCGCTGAGTAGCCGTGCCCCTCGAGAGGGAGCAGGACATAGCGTGCTGTTTTTCCGAGCCCCTTCAGAGCATTATAGAATCTTTCGCTTTGCAGCGGAAATGTCCCGGGATTGGGATCATCCTGTCCATGGATGAGCAACAAAGGCTCATTGATCTTATCAGCGTTCATGAAAGGGGACATTGAAAGATACGCTTCAGGAGCTTCCCAAAGATTTCTTTCCTCAGACTGAAACCCGAACGGGGTCAAGGTCCTGTTATATGCTCCTGTCTTAGCAACAGCAGTTGCAAAGATGTCCGAATGTGCAAGAAGGTTTGCTGACATAAATGCACCGTACGAATGACCTGAGACAGCTATTCTGTTTTTGTCCGCGACACCTTTGTCCACAACAGCTTTAACTGCCGCTTCGGCATTCATGACGAGCTGTTTTATAAATGTATCGTTAGGTTCCTTTTCACCTTCACCTATGACAGGCATTGCCGGGCCATCGAACACGGCATATCCTTTCAGAAGCCACACAAGAGGTGACCACCATCCCACTCTGTCAAAACGGTAGGGGGAATCATCGAGCTGTCCCGCCGCTTCTGCGCTTTTGAACTCTCTCGGATAGGCTGTCATGAATGTCGGAATAGGTCCGTCCTCCAGCTTGTATCCGGCTGGAAGATAAAGAGTTCCCGAAAGAGCCACCCCATCCTCTCTTTCATACTTAATTATCTCCTTCTTTACACCTATGAACTGAGGGGTCGGATGAGGAAAATTCGTCACTGCTTTTACTTTATTCCGTTTGATGTCTCTCAGATAATAATTGGGAGGATCTTCCACGGATTCTCTGCGGGTTATCATCTTTGTGCCTTTGTCATCAAGCAGAGTGACCGGTTCTTCATAATACGGTGCTGCCGAATGGAAAATCCTCTTTTTTTTCTTGGTCTTCAGGTTCCACAGATCAATAAAAGGTCTGTTACCTTCAGGTGAGGCGCCTTTGCCGTTCATAAAAATCGAATCGCCTCCCGGGCCAATCATGATGACATCTCTGCCCCATTCATTCGGGCACATCACAGGCTCACCCGGATCGTTATACTTATCCTCCCACAAGTGATCAATAATCATCTCTGGTTCAACCCGGGAATTGCCTGGGTGAAGCCGCCAGCTTCTCACACTTCTTGTTTTCCACCACCATTCACTAACAACTGCAATATTGTCATTGCCCCATAAAATTCCCCCTGAACGCAGTTTCAATTTGATTAAACTGCGGGGTTCGTCCTTGAATGGAGCAGACAAAAGGAATATTTCATCCCGCCATTCAGCATCGGCGCCTGCATCCCCTCCGTCAAGGGCTTCTATCCAGCATAGTTCTGCCGATCTATCATCTCTCCATGAAGCTTCCCTTGGACCTTCAGAAACGCTTCCGTGGGTTATAGGTATGTTTTCCTGAAGAGGTTTGTCTGTCAGGGTAAAAACGGGTTTTCCTTCAAGGTCAATCACCTCAACAAGGCGGGGAAAACGGCTTGCAGGAACAAGATAGGAAAAAGGTCTGTGAACTGATTCGCAAAGAATATAATTCCCGTCAGGAGAGGTTTCTATTCTGTCATATATCATCGGTTTACCCAGTTTTGTGGTGGCACCGTCCATATCCACTCTGACAAGTTGAGAGGTAAGATAATATTCGAAAAGCTTTTCATCAAAGGTGTTCTCAAGAAGATCCTGATAAGTCCTTGCAGGTGCAGCCTGTCCTGTGCTTTCCTGAATGATCGGTCCATCAGGAACCGTTTTTTCAAGAGGCTCTGCGCCCCTGTTTTCGGAAAGGAAACAGCAGAGGATCGACTTTCCTCCGTCAATCCATTCCGGTTTTATCTGTGCGGAGTAGTTGACAAGCGATCCCGCCAGCTTTTTTGCCAGTGCATTGACGACATCCAGAACCCAGAGTTCAGTTCCTTTCTCTGCAACATGGATGAAAACAAGATGACTGCTGTCAGGTGACCATCCGATCCCTCCCAATCTGGGATTTTCGGGCAATCCCTTTACCTCAACCGTTTCATTTGTCCTTACATTAAGAACGCTAAAACCGTTTGAATAAAAACCTCTGCTGGGGGCGTTGACATCCGGCTTGAAGCGGTAGCCTCCAAGTTTCAGTTCCCTCTCGGCAAGCTCTGAAATAGAGGGAAGGTTCGGATAGCTTATAAGAAGAAACCATTCGCGGTCCGGACTTATGCTAACACTCGGAGTATAAGCAGTATCAACAATGTCCGCAATATCCTTTGACGGCATCCGGTAAACGCTTTCAGTGGAATCATCAGCAGAAACATTATGGATGAATATTAGAAAGATGATCAGGACCGTTGTTTTTATGTAGTTCATGTTCATTCCTCCGGTTTTCTAATAAGGAAATCAGGTGAAAGCCTCCTCACCTGTCAGATGTTTTCCAACAATGAGGTGATGGATATTGTCAGTACCCTCGTAAGTAAAAACCGACTCCAGATTTGTCATGTGCCGGATGACACTGTATTCAAGGCTGATGCCATTCGCTCCTAGGGCATTTCTTGCCATCCTTGCAATCTCAAGTGCCTGACGGCAACCGTTCATTTTCGCCATTGAAACCATTACAGGTGATGCCTTACCTTCATCCATGAGCCTTCCAAGCTGAAGATTAAGAAGCTTTCCTTTTGTAATTTCATTGAACATGGTGACAAGATCTTTCTGGATAAGCTGGAAAGACGCAACAGGTCTGTTGAACTGGATCCGGTTTTTCGTATAGTCAAGCGAGGTATCATAGCATTCAGCAGCTGCGCCCATCGTTCCCCATGCGATCCCGAACCTAGCCTGAGTCAGGCAGCTCAGCGGGCACGCAAGTCCCCTTGTGCTCTCGGTAAGATAATTGAAATCAGGAACAAAACAGTCATCAAATACAAGCTCTCCCGTGCATGAAGCGCGAAGGGACATCTTCTTCGTCGTCTCGAATGCTTTATAACCTTCAAATTCCTTCTCAACGATGAAACCCCTTATCCCTTCATCGGTCTTTGCCCAGACAATCGCAATATCAGCGATAGGGGCATTAGTGATCCACATTTTTGCACCGTTCAGAACCCATCCTCCGTCTGTTTTCTCAGCTGTTGTTCTCATGCCCGCAGGATCAGAACCCGAATCAGGTTCTGTTAGCCCGAAACATCCAATCAGCATTCCTTTTGCCATTTCTGGAAGAAATTTTTTCCGTTGCTCCTCAGAACCGTACTTGAAAATCGGGTACATACAGAGGGAATTCTGAACGGAAACAAAAGACCGCAATCCGCTGTCACCTCTTTCAAGTTCCTGACATACCAGGCCGTAGGTCACATAACTGGATGCAGCACAGCCGTACTTCTCGGGAAGAGTGATACCAAGAATACCCAGTTCGGCAGTTTCTTTAATGAACTGCTTCGGGAACTCCCCAGCCTCGTAGGCATCGCCAATAATGGGAATTACTTTCTCATCCACATACTGCCGCACGGTGTCCCTCACCAGTTTTTCTTCCTCACTGAAATGCCTGTCAATCAGAAACATATCTTCCATAAAATGGCTCCTTGCTGAACTTCAAATCAAGCGTATCCAAATCCAATGGCAAGTCATTATAAAAATCTGCACAAAGATTGTAAAGGAAGTAAAAAACATATTGCAGGACATTGCTTAAAGGTTTCTTGACTGGAGAAGAGGGCTTGGTATAATACCCTTTTTCATGGGGTTGGTTGAGATGAGTTTCAAGGATAATCTTTCGATTTTTGTAGAATTCTGGGAGTTTCTGAAACACCGGAAGAAATGGTGGCTCACTCCAATTATAGTTGTTCTGCTTCTTGTAAGTCTTCTGATTGTTCTCACGGAAGGCAGCGCCGTGGCGCCTTTTATCTACACTCTGTTCTGACGATAAGCCACACTGTATGCGTGTCCTGCAGGTAATTCATACCTTTCCTCCGTTCAGTTCGGCAGGCTCTGAGATCTATGCGCTGAATCTGTCAAAAGAACTGGCTAATAAAATGGAAGTCCATGTTTTCTACCGGTTCAGCGATGCGTCCAAACCGGAATTTTTGATTGAAAGAGATTCTTATGATGGAATCCCGGTCATAAGAATCAATAACAACTTCCGGCATTGTGACTGTTTCGAGAAGACATACGAGAGCAAGGGGGTTGCAGAAGCATTCAGGAATATTCTGGATGAACTGAAACCCGACATAGTCCATTTTCATCATGTTACATGTCTTTCAATGGATCTCGTTGAGATAGCGAAAACACAAGGATGCGGCACGATTTTCACCCTTCATGATTACTGGCTTTTATGCCAGCGCGGACAGCTTCTGAATCCAGCTCTTGAAATTTGTATCCGACCGACCTCAGGAAAATGCGTCAAATGCATGGGGAAACAGATAACGCTGAAATATTCAAAAATCGAAGCCTTTTTCGGCAGTCTGCCCCAGTTTATGATCCGGCTTCTGACACCGCTTAGAGCGCTTACTCGTGCCGTCGAAAAAAGACAAAAAATACGGGCGAGAAAAAAAAAGGTGAAGAGGCTGTTCAGGCATACAGATATGTTCTTAGCACCGTCAAGGTTCTTGATGGGTAAATTTATTAAGGCAGGGGTGAAGAAAAACAGGATTATATATTCTGATTACGGTTTCGACACTTCGATATTCAGCGGAATACGGGCAAAGGAAACCGGTGATAAAATTATAATCGGATATATCGGCACGCTCATTCCTTCCAAAGGCGTGCATGTTTTGATAAAGGCATTCAACGAAATGAACGATGAGAAATGCGAGTTGTGGATTTACGGCGGGTTTTCACATTTCCATGGCTTCGAAAATTATGCGACTGACCTTACCGACCTTGCACAGGGAAATACGCGTATAAGGTTTATGGGTAAATACAATAACTCATCAGTCGCGGATGCCCTTGAAGGTGTTGATATTGTTGTTGTTCCGTCCATCTGGTATGAGAATTCCCCTCTCACAATTCATGAAGCGTTTCTTGCCGGGAAGCCCGTTATTGTTTCGGGAGAAGGCGGAATGGCTGAACTGGTTACGAACGGAGAATGCGGATATCATTTCAGTCTCGGTAACTTCATAAACCTTAAGGATATTCTGGAGAAAATCGTTTCAGCTCCGTCTGAACTCGAGAGGCTGAAAAAAGGTATTCCTGCTGTTAAGGCGATAAGCGAGAACGCTGCTGAGATGGAAAAACTCTATTCCTGCAAGGCAACCCTGCAATGAAGATCTGGTGTGTAATTCTTCATTACGGGAACCGGGAAGATACACTTGAGTGCATAGGCATTCTGGAAAAAAAAGCAGGCACAGAAGTAGAAACTGCTGTTGTCAATAATGCCTGTGACTCGGAGCTGGAATATTTTCTGAAAACAAATTCCCAAGATACTTTGCTGCTTTCTCCGGAAAGGAACCTCGGTTATGCCGGAGGGAATAATTTCGCGGTCAGAGAATTAAAGGGCTCAGAAGACGATTTGTTTTTCTTTCTTAATAATGATGCTTTTGTCGTGACAAATACAGTCAGGGAACTGGCTAAAGTTTCTTCTTCTTGCGATTGTATTTCGGGGCCGGTCATTTATTCACTGAATTCCGGCAAAATAGAATCGGCGGGAATTTATCTGAACATGTTTACCGGAAGAGTCCGTCATATTCTTAAGATAAAATCCGGCAAACCACTTGCCCTGAGCGGAACTGCAATTATGGTAAGCAGAAAGAATTTTGAAAAGGCGGGTGGCTTTAACGAAGATTATTTTCTTTATATGGAGGATGTAGAATTCTGTCTCAGGGCTGCTGAACAGGGTATAGAATGTAATCTTGTTCCTGAAGCCGGTGTTTTTCACAGAGGAAGAGGAGCTGTTGACTTGATCGACAGTGCTCTTCCTGTTTATTACAGCGTGCGGAACCATCTCAGGATGCTTACTGACCGGATGCCTCTTTCATTCCCAAAGAGGCAGTTCAGGATATTCATGGTGGTTATTTACTATCTTTTGTATTCAATATTCAGGGCAAAAGGCTCTAAAATTAAAATGATAAAATATTGTCTCCTCGGAGCCATTCACTTCCGGAGGGGTGTGACAGGACAGGTTAAGTTCTGAGCGGATGATAAGATTTACGGCAGGTTGACTTGTTCTGCACAGTTCGGTAACATTATGCTTCTATTTACTGATCTTCTTTAATTTTCAAGCAGGAAAACATGTCTCAAGATGTTGTAATTAATAAAATGATGCCTCATGACATTGAGGCGGAACAGTCCGTTCTGGGGGCTATTATTATTGATAACCGGAACTTCTATGAGGTATCGGATATTATCCAGCAGAGCGACTTTTACCGGGAAGGGCATGCCGTGACATTCAGCGCGGTCAAAGACCTTCTGAACAGCGGGAAAGCAGTGGACATAATTACATTGAGAGATGAACTTGAAAAGAAGGATAATCTTGAAAAAGCGGGAGGGCTTCCGTATCTGACATCGCTTCTGGATGGTGTTCCGAAGTCACTCAATGTAAGGCATTACGCGGATATTCTCAAGGACCGCTCAATGCTCAGGGACCTTATTCAGACATGCGACAACACTATATCCAGGTGCCTCAGCAGAAACGAAGAATCACGGGATATCCTTGATGATGCGGAAAGCGCAATTTTCAGGATAGCCGGGGGAAATATCAGAGGAGGCTTTGAAAAGCTGAAGGATGTAGCGGACGAAACTCTCCCAGTGCTTGAAAAACTTGTTGAATCAAAAGAGCTTATAACCGGAGTTCCTTCCGGTTTCACAGAACTTGATGAGCTTACTGCAGGGTTCCAGGATTCCGATCTGATTATTGTTGCGGCGAGACCCGCAATGGGCAAAACGAGTTTTGCTCTTAATATCGCCCAGTATGTCGGAACCCATTCAGATAAATCGGTCGGCATTTTCAGCCTTGAAATGTCCCGTCGCCAGCTTTTTCTGAGGCTTCTTTGTTCGGAGGCAATGGTTGACCTCGGCCGTCTCAGAACCGGCCATTTCGGAAGAAAAGAATGGACCAAACTGACCCTGGCGATTGCAAAGCTGTCAGAAGCGAAGATTTTTATTGACGATACTCCAGGTGTTTCCATAACCGAGATGAAGGCGAAGGCAAGAAGACTTCAGAGTACCCACGGGCTTGATTTGCTGATAGTTGACTATCTCCAGCTTATGGTTGCCAGAGGGCGGTTTGAAAGTAAGAATCAGGAAGTGACATTTATTTCGCAGGGATTGAAGGGGCTTGCGAAGGAACTGAATGTTCCGGTTATAGCGCTGTCCCAGCTCAGCAGGGCTCCCGAGCAGAGGACTGACCACAGGCCTAAGCTTTCGGATCTCAGGGAATCCGGCTCGATTGAACAGGATGCTGATGTTGTGGCATTCATATACCGTGATGAGGTTTACAATCAGGAAAGGGACGACAACGCAGGGACAGCCGAAATAATTATCGGCAAACAGAGAAACGGTCCTACCGGCAGCCTGCAGCTTGCTTTCCTGAAAGAGTTCACCAGATTTGAAAATCTTGCAAGAGTGGCGGAGTTCTGAGATGGAAAAAACAGCAATAATGGAATCTCTGCGGCCTACTTATGCCCTTATTGATATGGACAGGCTGAAGCAGAATCTCGCTGTAATACGCGAGAATCTGAAAGAAAGGGTAAAAGTCAATGCCGTTGTGAAAGCAAACGCATACGGGCACGGTTCCGTTCAGATATCAAGGGAGCTGGAATCTCTCGGAGTGGATATGCTCAGCGTAGCTACGGTGGAAGAGGGCGTAGAGCTCAGAGAGAAGGGGATAACCCTCCCTATACTAGTCATGGGAACCGTCAGAACAAGCCAGTTCAGGAAAGCCGTCAAATCTGATCTTTCGGTCAATGTCTATGAGACGGATAAGATACGGGAACTGAATATTACCGCGATAAATGAAAAGAAAAAAGCGTCAGTGCATCTCAAGGTTGACACCGGTATGGGAAGAATTGGTTTCCTTCCGGAAAAAACAGCTGAGATTGCAGAAATGCTGAATGTTTCAGATATGATAGAAGTTGACGGACTTTTTACAAATTTCGCGAAGGCTGACAACCCGCAATCCGATTTCACTTTCAGACAGCTAAATCGATATAATTCGGTCCTTGAAGATCTCAAATCGCGAGGGGTAAACCCCTTGTTCAAGCACACCTCAAATACTGCGGGTTTTCTTAATTTCAGCGAAAGCCACTTTAATATGATAAGGGTCGGAGTGGTCCTTTACGGGCTTTATCCTTCAAGAACGGTGAGAGCAATTCAAGTTAAACCGGTTATGTCGCTGGTATCGCATATGCAATGCCTTAAGGATATTGAAGAGGGAACCCCGGTCGGATATGGTGGAAATTATATTGCAAGTTCAAAAAGGAAAATAGCGACCATCCCTATCGGATATGATGACGGTGTGATGAGGTGTCTGTCAGGCAAGCTGAAGGTAATAGCGGGCGGGAAAGTTATCCCTGTTATAGGGAACATAAGTATGGACATGGCAAATATTGACATAACCGACATCCCCGATGCGAAAGAAGGGGACCGGGTCACCGTTCTCGGAGAGGACAACGGGAACTCCATTGACGCGATGGATCATGCGGAATGGGCAGGCACTATAAGCTATGAGATAATCTGCGGCATAGGAAAACGGGTCCCGCGGTTTTATGTCAAAAATGGCCGCATTTATGCCGCCGCCTCAGCTTTCGGAAAACTTATTGAGAATGTGGAGCTCCACTCTTGGCTGTAAAGATTCTTTACACATGCCAGCATTGCGGATATGAAAACCCGAAATGGCTGGGGAAATGCCCCGACTGTGGCGCTTGGGGTTCTCTGGTCGAGGAAACGGTTCGCGGAAAGCAAACCCGCTCACAGAACTCTTCCTTCAGAAAAGAAACAAACAGGCCTGTAGCTTTCCACGAACTGAGCACAGACGGGTTTGAACGCATAACAACAGGAATAACCGAACTGGACAGGGTTCTGGGAGGCGGCATAGTAAAGGGTTCGCTTGTTCTTCTCGGAGGAGAACCCGGAATAGGAAAGTCAACCCTTATTCTTCAGGCAGCATCGAATCTTGCGGCGCATGGGGATATTGTGCTGTATGTCTCAGGAGAGGAATCGGAAAACCAGCTCAAAATGAGAGGGGAACGCTTGGGACTGGAGCCTAAATCTCTTTTCGTGCTTGGGGAAACAGCTGTCGAAAATGTGTTTGAATGGATTGATAAAATTTCACCGTCAGTAGTTATAGTAGATTCGATCCAGACGGTATTTTCAGAGAAACTGCCTTCCGCTCCCGGCTCCATAGCACAACTGAGAGAGGTGTCCACCCAGTTTCTGTATCTTGCCAAAAACCGCGAAATTCCTCTTTTCCTTATCGGACATGTGACAAAAGACGGAAGTATTGCAGGACCGAAGGCAATGGAACACATAGTGGACACGGTTCTTTATTTTGAAGGGGACAGAAACCATCTTTTCAGGATTGTCAGAGCCGTTAAAAACAGGTTCGGCCCTGCGAACGAACTTGCCCTGTTTGAAATGACCGGGAAAGGGCTTCTTGAGGTGGACAGTCCCTCCCGAGCCCTTTTGGAGGAAAGACCTCTTAATTCTCCAGGATCAGCGGTCTTCTGCACTTTAGAGGGTTCAAGGCCTCTGCTTGTCGAGGTTCAGGCGCTTGTGAACCAGACGGGATACGGCACAGCACGGAGAATGGCAATCGGGTTTGATCACGCTCGTCTGGCCCTTCTGCTTGCAGTCTTGGAAAAAGGAATGGGATATAATCTTGCGTCGTCCGATGTGTTTGTGAATATAGCGGGAGGAATAACAGTCAATGAACCCGCAGCTGATATTGCAATTTTGGGCGCGGTGGCATCCAGTTTTGAATCGAAAACCATTGACAGCGGAACTGCAATGTTCGGCGAAGTCGGACTTTCAGGCGAGCTGAGAGGGGTTCCCCGTCCTGACACAAGAATAAAAGAGATAGAATCCCTCGGTTTCAAAAGATGTGTCGTTCCATTCGTGAACAGAACTGCGAAACGGACAAAGTCAGAGTTGAGCGGTTTCCGCTCGATGGCGGAAGCTCTGAATTTCATATTGGGAAAATAGGAACTGAAAAGAGAATGCCAGATAGAAAAATAGACGCTATCTCGATTCTGGAAAATATTCCAGAACCGCTTCTGCTGGTCGGTCTTGACAGAACAATAATCTGGGCAAATGATTTTTTTATGAAACTTGCCGGGAAAAAAGAAAGAGAGCTTCTTGGTAAAAAATGTTTTGAGATAGGGGTTACGGATTTTTGCGCGATAAACTGCCCTGAAAACGATGGAACGGACCCTGAAACAACAACTTATAAAAGAGTCAGGATTTCCGGTGACATGAACGCAAAGGATTACTGGCTTGTGAGATCTCCATTCTACGCCAATGGAAAGCTTGAGGGTCACCTGAAAAGTTTCAGGGACCTTTCATTTTTTGAAGAGATAGCTCCGGAACAACGCGTGAAAGGAAGTTGCGAAGGAAGTGAAAGCAATTTTCCAGTCTCTGAACCTTCGTATTATATCGTTGAAACGAGATCGCAGGATTGTTCAACATTTGAAGAGATAGTCGGCAGATCTTCGGTGATGTGCAATATATGCAGCAAGCTGAAGGCGGTAGCAGTAACAGATGCCACAGTGCTTCTAACGGGAGAAAGCGGCACCGGAAAAGAGCTTGCCGCAAGAGGCATTCACAAACACAGTATGAGGAACGCAAAGCCATTTATCAGCGTCAACTGTGCCGCGATTTCTGACCAGCTTCTGGAAAGCGAACTTTTCGGGCATGTAAGAGGAGCCTTCACCGGAGCAATCAGGGACAGGCAGGGAAGATTTGAACTTTCTCACGGGGGAACGCTGTTTCTTGATGAAATAGGAGATATGAGTCCATCGCTTCAGGCAAAAATACTCAGAGCAATTGAAGAAAAAACAGTCCAGCCTCTGGGATCTGAAAAAGAACTGAAAGTGGATGTCAGGATCATAGCCGCCACAAATAGAAATCTATCGGATGGGGTTCGGAAAGGAACATTCAGAGAGGACCTTTTTTACAGACTTAATGTCTTTCCGGTCGAGATCCCCCCTCTTCGGGCACACAAGGAGGACATACCTTTTCTGTTGAATTACTTTGTAGCGAAATATGTCGGGACGCATTTCAGGGGAAAGGCGAACGAGTTCAATGGTTTTTCCGAACGCGCAATGTCTGCAATCGTATCATACGACTGGCCCGGAAATATACGGGAGCTGGAAAACGCAATCGAATACGCCATGGTCTCAACGGACAGCGGCAGGATTGAAATTAGGTTCCTTCCTCCGGCTGTAACAATGATCTCGGAAAATGATTGCAAGCAGACTGCTTCCGATTCATCTGAAAAAAAATCTGAAAATGAACGGGACTGTATCCAAAAAGCCCTTGACCGCAATAAGTGGAGTGTTTCAAAAACAGCCCAAAGTCTTAACATGAGCCGGACAACTCTTTGGAGAAAAATGAAAATGCATAGGCTTGGCAAATGAAACAATCTGTTAAACAAAACAAAATGTTTCGCGCAAATGAAACGCTTCGTTCCTCTCGCTGCTCAATACAGAATAGTATTTTCATCTAATTATATCAAAAACAATGTCTTATGATCTTGTGCCAGTTTGGCACAGTACTTGCTGTTTACTAGTTTTATACTTTCAAATGCTTTCACAGGTTTGAATGTTTTATATATCGGTTTTTTCCTGCCGGCGCAGGGAGTGTTCTTTAAGGGTTTATGTGTTTTTTATTTGGAATGGAGTTAGTATGAAGCAAGTGAAAATTTTCACGATTTTCAGCGCCATTCTCTTCATGTCAGCAGGCTTATATGCCGAAGGCGGGTTTGTCGGTGACGAAACCTGTGTGGGCTGTCATGATGAGGCAGGCGCATCTTACTCGGAATCACTGCACAGCAGGATTTCGAAAATCAGCTGCGAGTCATGCCATGGTTCGGGAGCAGCTCATGCAGGTTCAGGGGATGTCAAAGACATTGCATCCTACAACGATGATGATGAAATGAACAGCAAGGTTGACAAAATCTGCTCAACCTGCCATCTGACAATGATGCACGGAGTTAAAGGTGCTCATATTGATGACTACGGTTTGAACTGCGGCTCATGCCATAAGATTCACCAGTCCGCAAGATACGGTGTGAATGTAAAAACAGGCAACAGCCTGTGCGAATCATGTCACACTGCTGTCAGGGCAAAAACCATGCTCCCGTCCCATCATCCGGTCAGAGAAGGTAAAATGGAATGCACCTCATGCCATGATATGAAGGGCGGAAGCACAATAGATTCTGAAAGGCCAAACGATTTGTGTCTCGACTGCCATACCCAGTACAGGGGTCCTTTTGTTTATGAACACGCTGCCGTGGCTGAAAGCTGCAATCTTTGTCATGATCCTCACGGAAGCGTCGCAAATAATCTTCTTAAGCAGAACGAACCTTTCCTGTGTCTTCAGTGCCATCAGATGCATTTCCATTCTCAGAAAGCCGGAGAAGAAGGGACCTTCACCCCACCGAATCACCCGGACAGGGAAATAATCTCTGACAAGCTTGCAGTCAAGAGAGGTTTCACGACAAAATGCACCCAGTGTCATCAGGCAATCCATGGTTCCGATCTCCCGTCACAGGAAATCAGCAACCAGGGCAGAGCTTTAACCAGATAGGAGGAAGCCATGAAAAAATACATAATGGCAATAGCACTTATAACAGGCTTCTTCTCAGCGGTATTTATTGCTTCTGAAGGAAGTGATGTAAACTATGTTGAAATCGGAGCCAGGGTATTTAACGATGCAAACGCGCAAAACCTGGTCGCTGAACATGAAAGCGCCCAGGAAAATGTGGACGGATATCTCGGCGCTGGTATTCTGAACAGCAGCGGGGACTTATTTTACAGTATTGACCTGGAATATATGAATGACGATGATTTTCTCGCGCTTATTGATATTCATAAATCCACCTGGTTTCACAGCAGAACATCCATTAACCGGATATTCCACAGGACCGACCATGATAATCTTGTGAACCTTCAGTCAAAATCAGGCCCGAAGATGCTGTCTAACGAAGATACCGATCCGGATGCCGATCATGAAACAATTTACACGGATTTCGAGCAGGTCTTCAATTTTATCTTCGGGACAAAGATAAAAACAGATATTGAAGCCGGTTTCAGCTCCAAGCTTAGAGAAGGTCATCGCCAGGCCCTCAGTATCAATCACTGCGACAACTGCCATGTCGTAGGCAGAACCGTGAAACTGGATGAGCAGATCCAGGACGGCTGGGTGCAGATTGGCGTTCAGACCAAAAGAATTAAGGTAAGCTATAAGCTGAACTACAGCAAATTCAGCAATGACGCTGATGCCCCTCTGAACCATTACGATCTTGCGCAACATCCCACTTTAGGTCTGAATCCCGATTTTGAAAGCAGGATGAATTACAGCGATGAAACACTCCCCTACGGAATGAGGGCTGAAAACCGGAAACTCAGCCATGAACTGAGAGTGGACGGCGTTGTAAACGAACAGCACAGACTGATCGGAAATCTCAGCCACTCTTCAACCAAAAACAGATACACGAACCTGGACATGGATATGACAAGCGGTTCCGGAAGATGGTCCTGGCGCCCGGGCGGAAAGTGGTCGCTGGACACAACTCTTTCACATTATGTTATTGATAACGATGATATATTTGTGGATCTGGAGTGGTGGCGAGATGGAATGGCAGGAGGAGGTAGCCTGTATGATTTCAACGATTTCGATTTTACCCGTCAGTCAACTTATGACAGGGATGTCAGTGAAGCGAAATTCAAATTCAGGTATAAAATCAATCCTCAGCACAGAATGGCTTTCTCTTATGATTTCAAGAATGTCAGCCGGGATCTGACCTGTTCCAACAGCTGTCATGGATCAAACTACTATAAAGATTCCGATGATGTTGAAAGACATGAATTCGGAGGGTATGACGGCGACACAAAAAGCCACCTGCTGAAATTTCGCTGGGACGGCAAATTTAATCAGAACAGGATTAAAGCTTCGACAACCGTTTCTTACAAAATGGTTGATGATCCGTTTACCAACGCGAGCGGAATAATGGAAAAGTCCCTTTGCAGCGAGCCTCTTCTTCCTGGTCAGACAGTTATATTTTATTTCCAGCGTGAGCGCTATGGCGACGCAACAAATCTTCCAAGCGAAGAATGGAAACTTAGCGGAAATATGTCTGTAAAAGCCGGAAAGAATGGTTCTTTCGCCTTCAATGCAAACTACACTGATTCTTCAAATGATGAAATGAACACTTACAAGTGGGAAGGCAATTCATGGGCAATCGGTGCTCATTATTTCATGGCCTTCAGTGAATCTTCCATTTTCTCTGTTGGTTATGATCATGGTAAGATGGAGTCAAATGCTCTGCTCAGCATACCGGTTTTTGACGGGTGAGGGGCCAACCTTTCGGGTACCGTAGGTACCTGCTTAAGACCTCATGATGGAAATGCTTACAGCGAAAATGACTACGAAACTGAATACTCAGTTCTTTACGCTAACTTGATGTTCCAGGTAACAGAAAAGTTCCAGCTTTCATTCAATGCAAATTACACGGAATCTGAAGCGGGTTTTGACACCATGTATATGGAAGGCAACACTGATGCCCTTGTTGGCGGAGACTATGATTACACTATGGTTAACGGATTTTCGGATCTTGAATACGCCTTTTACGAACTGGGCGTAAAAACCGATTATCAATTCACAGATATTCTGGCAGGGTACACCGAGTTCGCATACGCAAACATGAAGGACGATGAACCTTTTGTTTACGGAGACTTGGATGGATCATGGTTCCTTGCTCATGTAGGATTGCGCTTTAACTTCTAGAACAGAGGTTATGTTCTCAAAGAAGGGAGGACTTCCGGGTTCTCCCTTTTTTCTTAATTTTTTTGAAAAACCGGATTTTTGTGTTATATTGTCTCAAGTGAGGTTGAGTTTTATTTTCCACTCACCGCATGGAGATAGAATGGCGGAGACAGTTGAAAAAAAAGGCACTCATGAGAGCCTGAAACCGTATTTCAGCAAGCTCCTTGATCTTATTGAGAAGAGAGCAGGAGACAAGGAGAGTGTGACAATATCACTGGGGGACAGAAAGCTGAGACTTGAAGGATGGGAAAAATCCATCTTCCACAAAGCCGCTCCTTGTTTCAGCACTGACGAAAGAAACTGGAAGACGCTGGTCGTTGAAAGTATCTGCCTCGAAGCGAAAATGCTCCGTGATATCCATGTTTACGAACAATCCCAAGAAGGCGGAAAACCCATTTCAGATAAACTGATTGAAGAACTAAACCTTGATAACTTCCTTGGGCAGCAGTTGCTAAATGAACTTCAAACAGAAGTCAACGAAATGATCCGGGTCATCAACCTTGAAAACGCAAAAAAGCTTACTCAATTCCGGTTCAGCCTTAGAAAAAAGCTTGGAATGCTGAAGGATATTCCGGAGATCTCGCAGAAATCCAGCAGACAGAAAACCGCTGCAAGCTGAGTTTAACGACTCTACAAGTCATATTTTAATTGCATCAGTTTTTTATGAACAGAAGCACCGATGTAACCCTGTTAAAAAGAAATAGAATATCGATGTTCAGGTTTTTGGATTTTATTCCTGACCTGATGCTTGCGGGATCCTTTCTTCTTGTCTGGCTCAAACCATCTGTTTTCAGCGGCAGGCTCTCGGAAAGTCTCAGGATGGTTCTGGTCGCAGAACTGTTCCTTCTTGTCTCTATTGCGGTGATTTTATGGTACATCAGGCGGATAGCCCATTTGACAGATATTGCAAAACCAATCGCCGTTTTATTCTTCTGCGGATTTTCATTCTTCTGGATTATGTTTTCAGTCACACTCTATTACACTTCCGGCTTCAGCTTAGCAAATGCTGCAGTTTTATGGTTTGTTTTTTTCAGTAAATTCCAAGGATTGATCGCTTCGCTTTATTCAGCCTCGGAAATAGAAAAATTTGCTAAAAGGATATTCGGTTCGTTGACCATGTATATTATAATGTGGATCGCGATGCTCAATTTTCCTCTGCCCGAACTGGGGATGATCGAAATTGTTGACCCGGAATTCAACGGGCTGTTTCTTTTCGGATTCAAATTGAAACGAGAGGTTGCTTTTGGATTTTTTTATTTTTTCTTTCTGGCCGTTTTCGAAATCTATTCAGGATTTAAAGATCAGAAATCGCGGATATCATAGTCTCGCACTTTTATTCAAAACCCGTCTTTACTGGCATTCTCGAATACGATTCAATCCAAAATTGATAAATACAGCTTTTTAGCTTATAATGAAACCTGATTTTAAATGACAGTCGGAGATAACAATAAAACAAATATGAAAATCGCAAGGAACAAGCCTTTAAATAAACTAGATAAAGAAGACCAAACATACGGTTGCAGATATAACAATCCTGATACATGCGCTAAAAATTCAATGCCGGGAGTTTGTGCTTTCGTTTGCAAGGACGGAATTTGCAGACATCCCCCTCGTTCATGGAAACGACTTTACCATAAACTCCTTGAAGAAAGCGGAGCCCCATCAATTTGATCCCCTGATTACATTGTCCGGAAACGAACACTTTCTGTTCGCAGGGATGCAGTTACATCCCCAAATAAATACCCATAAAATCAATTTTTATCTCAAACCCTTTTAATATCAGTATTTTCAGCGTTTCTGAAACTTTGGCACGGGAGTTGCTATATATAAGGGTAGCTACGATGGAACGAACGAAAGATAAGGAGAAACAAAATGGAACACAACAAAGAACAGAAAAAAGCCTCTCAGAAGAACGGCTTTAATGACGAACACCGGAAAGTAATGAGAAAGATGAGAAGATTCTTCGAAAAGATGCAGACGAGATACTGAAATGAATACCCAATCACCTCCGCACCCCGCTTCAAAGCGGGGTTTTTTTTGCCCGCCCTCCTGATAAATATTTCATTAACGCTTTAACCTATTCCTCAGCTCCTTCCATGTCGCTAAATCCATTTCAGTTCCGCGTTTTTTCTCTCATTGTCTGTCACATTTTTTCCCCCCGATTCGTTTTATCAGGAGGTCTTTTTGATTAGGTTTTTATTTGTGGCGCTCGCTTCCTTGACATATATTTAAAAATACATATAATCTATATTATGCTAAATTTTAAACATATAGTTATAGTTATTTTTTGTTTTTCTCTTCTTTTTTCATTTTCAGCAAACATATACTGCTGTTGTCAAAGTGAAAAGATTAGCGTTATTTCTTCAGGATGCTGCTCAAGTTCTGCTGACAGCAATTGTCTCCAGCTTTGCAGGGGATGTAATGGTTTAACTGACTGCCAATTTCGCAGTTCTAAACAAAATGCTATTTCTTCTAAACCCCCAGAACCATACCAGATTAAATTTTTAAAGGCCTTAGTACCTGTCAGGCTTTCATTATTACATAGAAATGAAAGGGGCAGGACTATTGTTAAATCTTATCCTGTAGCACACAATCAGCAGCAGGCGAAGCTTTGTGTTTGGCGTGAATGAAACTTCTTTTGATTTTTGTTTTGCTTTTAAACTGATTTGAATTCAAAAGGAGATAAAAATGTCTAAATTCACTTTAATATCAATTGCAGTTTTGTTGTGCCTTACAGCCGCAGCTTTTGTTTCCGGTGGCTTTGAAAGCTCCGGGGATAAATCAACCAATGTGTGCTGCGGAATTTGTTCATGCGGTAATTCGTGCTCCTGCGATTCAGCCAACTGTGAATGTATCAAGGAAGGAGCTTGTGCTTGTTCAAATAGGTGTTCCACTATGCCTGAATGCTGCAAAAAGTTTTAAGACTTATCTTTTAAACTAGCTGCTGATTGTTTTTGCCGCCTCTGTTAATAGCAGGGGCGGCTTTATTTTTTCCGTAAAGAGCCATTTGCTTAAAAACAAACGAGTTGCCCTTGAAAATCGTTGCTCCCTGCGATGCCCCGTTTCTGAAAAAATGTGTATTGGCTGGCAGATAAGCTGGCGCACCCAGCAAGATTCGAACTTGCGACCTCATCCTCCGCAGGGATGCACTCTATCCAACTGAGCTATGGGTGCGTTGTTGTGGCGATGGTGACCCATAGGGGAGTTGAACCCCTGTTACCGGCGTGAGAGGCCGGCGTCCTAACCACTAGACGAATGGGCCACAGTCATAAAAAAAATGGCTGGGAAGGAAGGACTTGAACCCTCAACTTCCTGATCCAGAGTCAGGCGTTCTACCAATTGAACTACTTCCCAGTAGAAACGGCTATTCTATTCACGATAACCGATGCTGTCAAGAACAAGTATGATTTTTTCAGAAAAAAGCCGGGACTCACAGGCCCCGGCTTAAATCATCATAAAACAGAGAAGAGTTTCATCCTCCCAGCATCGTTTTGACTTTGTTTATCATTTCCACATCAATGTAAGGAACCACTTTCACTTCACCGAGCTTTTCAAGCTGTGGTTTTACTGATTCGGCGCTTCCAAGCACCGTGATGACCATGTTTGCAGGATCTATGTATTTTTTCGCGCATTCATTGACATCCTCAAGAGTGACTTTATGTATATCCCGTCTAAAATTTGTGATAGTGTCAAGATCAAGGCCATGGAGTTCAAGATACTGTAACTGATCGGCAAGAGATGACGGCGTTTCAAGGCCCACAAGCATTATCCCGCTGTAGAACGCTTTCGTCCTGTCAAGTTCTTCCGGTGTAAATCCCTTTTCTCCGGCAAGCCTCAACTCACCCAGAATTATGTTGATCGCGTCAAGTACTGATTCGTTTTTCGTGAATGTATTTACCTGAAATGATCCCGGCATGAGCGTGGCATTAAAGATGCTGTGTATGTCGTATGTCAGTCCTTCTGATTTTCTGACCGCCTGCATCAATCTTGATTCAAAACCCAGCCCAAGCATGTTGTTCATAAGTTTAATCTTCTGGAAATCCGGGTGGTGTCTTGTTATTCCAAGGTGTCCCATTCTGATCTGGCTCTGGGTTGCGTCAGGTTTATCAAGAAGCAGAATTGAATAACCTTTTGGATTTTTCGCTGGTTCGAATTCCTGAACAGGGATTTCTTTTTTCTCCCATGTTCCGAATACCTTTTCAACGCTCTTTGAAACATCTTCAGGTTCAATGTCCCCCGCTACAACCAGAACAATATTGTTCGGAGCGAAATATGAATTGTAAAAATCAACAACATCATTCCTTCTGATATTCGTCAGTGTTTCAATGGTACCGAAAACGGGTCTTCCGTAAGGGTGAGATCCAAAAAGCTCTTTATCGAACGCGTCATCTGCCAGTTTGGAGGGGTTATCGCCCTCTCTCATAAGACCTGTTACAGACATATACCACTTGCGGTTGTATTCATTTTCAGGAAAAGCGGGTTTCATCAGAAGTTCGGAACAGATATTCAAAGCTTCTCCGTAGTGCCTTTTAAGAACCTTAAGAGAAAGTTCGCTGACATTCCTCTTGGCTTCTGCCTTAAAATCACCGCCGATAAAATCAAGTTTCTCCGCAATTTCAGGACCGCTCAGATTTGCAGTTCCATCTCTCAGCATCGCAACGGTGAGGTCTGCTACCCCGGCTTTCCCCTCCGGATCCTGGTTTGCTCCTGATTTGATCATGAAATTGAAGATAACAACGGGTTGTTCTTTATGCACCAGCGTGTAGAGTTTTAATCCGTTCGCGAAAATCTTCTCTGTCACCTGAGGAAAATAGATTTCACCAGGATCATCTGTTTTTAAATTCTTTGCGTTCGTCACTGGGCAGAAAAGAACTGAAGTGATACATACGGACAATGCAAGTAATAGCAGTTTTTTCATTTCTCTAATGCAGGTCATTTTTGTCATTCCTCTATATTATTTTCAGTATTTCCAGATGTATTCTCCATCTCCTCAGGAAGCAGCATAACAACATTTCTCTGGTCCTTTCCGAAATATTTTTTCGCAACTTCCATAATCCTCTCTTTTGTGACTTCGCGGATTTTTCCCGGTGCTTCTGTGTATAGCTTGTAATCAAGCTGAAGGAATTCAGCTGTGCCTATAGCCACGGATTTGTCTTCGTTGGATTCAAGCGAAAAGATCGACTGGGCTTCAAGCTGGTTTTTAGCTTTTTCAAGTTCCCTGTCGGTGACAAACTCGGTTTTGAGTTTTTCGAGTTCTTCATTAAGCGAATTTTCAACCGTTTCAAGGGCGTGTCCGGGTTGGATGGCAGCATAAGTAAGAAAAAGTCCATAATCTCTTCTGGCATCCGCCCAGCCTCCTGCAAACAAAGCTGACCTGTCTTCGTAAACAAGTTTACGGTAAATTCTTGAACTTTCGCCTGTTGACAGAATATAACTTATGACTGAAAGTGGATAGTAATCTTCGTGTCCCTTTCCCGGTATTTTATATCCGGTAACAACAACGGGCATCTGGGTAATCATATGATGCCTGACGCGCCGCTCCCCTTTCTGTTCGGGTTCAACACATTCGTAGGGTTGCGGAAGTTCCTGAGGTTTAAGTTTTTCGAAGTATTTCTTCACCATTTTCAGGGTGTCATCAGTATCAAAATCCCCTGCAATAATAATTGTGCCGTTATTCGGAGCGTAGTATGTCTTATAGTGATTGTAGAGATTGTCCCTTGTAATCTGCCGGATATCAGACATCCATCCGATAACCTGGCTGTGATAGGAGTGTGCCTGAAACGCTACTGCCCAGAGCTGTTCGAGTACCGTCCCGAAAATACTGTTATCGGTCCTGTATCTTCGTTCCTCTATGACCACTTCCCTTTCAGACTGGAGCTCTTCATCGTAAACATTCAGTCCTGTCATCCTGTCGGACTCCAGCTGCATTGCAAGTTCGAGTTTATCACTTGGGAGAACACAGTGATAACCGGTAAAATCCGTTGAAGTCATTGCATTATCGTACCCCCCGTTCTGAGTGATAAGCCTTGAATGCGCCCCTTCAGGGAATTTATCGGATCCCTTGAACATCATATGCTCCAGAAGGTGGGATATTCCGGTTGTGCCGGTTTTCTCGTTCCTTGAACCGACACTGTACCATATATTAAAAGCCACGATAGGTGAAGAGTGATCCTCCAGGGTCAGCACCCTTAAACCGTTTTTCAGGACATGCTCCTTTATCTCCTCCGCCTGAATCGAAATGGCAGAGGAAAGCAAAAGTATTGCGGACAGAGTAAGCACCGGAAATCTTAGTTTTTTCATATATTCCTCCTGTAAATTTGATTATTTCCGTACAATTCCATTATACGCATGGAAGCGAGTTTTGTTTCGACGGGAGACGATTGATTTGATTTATTGCTCAACATAATTTATAATTATGCTTCTGGATTTAGACCGATAAGGAGAACAATTAATGTTGAGATATAATTCCGTCAGAAATACATCTTTTTTGATTCTGTCGATGCTTCTGCTTCTTTATGGATGCAGCGGTGATAATGGCGACATGACAGTAGTCGAGGAGCTTGAATACAGCCCGTCAGTTCTGGGCATTGACTGGGACAATGACCAGTCCGTTGATTGTTATGATCTGGACTTCAACCTGGTCATTGACGATGATGTCAATTTTTTCATCGGAGTTCCTGCTTCGCTGTGGATAATCGGATACGACCACAACGGCGATACGATGTTTTACGCTTTCAGCGGCGCTGCACCCGTATGGTCTGTTTTTGACGCGGTTGAAGCAAACATGATCAACTGTAACCCTGTTGCAGGCGATGAAGGGGCATATTCTTTTATGATAGAGATATCAGACAATACGGGATTGTCCAGCACAATGACGGTAACCGGGAATGTAGTGAACACAATAGAGGTAGAAGGACTTGACACAACAGGCGATGCGGTTGCTGATATTGCCGATGCTGATGATGATGATATTGCAGACACAGCTTGGGACGATCTTAAGGTGGATGAAGTCGGTTATGCCAGGATAGTTGCCACTTCAATTGCAGGCGATCCGATAACCTACACTCTTATTGGCGCTCCTGCGTGGGTGGATTTCGATCCCTCGTTCAAAACAATTCTCATCCTTAGCCCCGTTGCGGGAGATGACGGGCCGTATTCCTTCACAATACAGGTTTCACTCGGAGGTGTGACGGACACCTTCCAGGTGCATGGAACGGTCGCACCGTAAAAGCATTTACATAAAAAAAAGGGTTCGCTGATTTGAGCAACACTCCAAAAGTAGTTGTTGCCGGAGCCGGAGCTTCAGGAATGATGGCGGCAGGAAGAGCAGCAGGATCAGGTGTGCCTGTAGTACTTCTTGAGAAAGGGGATTCTCCGGGGCGTAAATTGCTAATCAGCGGCAAATCCCGCTGTAATCTTTCAAATACGGCTGATCTTGAAGAATTCATTGCTGCATTCGGGACAAACGGAAAATTTCTATATTCGGTGTTCCACAGATTTTTTCGGGACGATCTTGTTGAATTTTTCAGAAAGTCCGGGGTTGAAGTTAAAGCTGAAAGAGGAGGCAGAATATTTCCCGTATCCGACAATGCCTCGGATGTCGTAACGGCATTATCCGATTTTGCAAGGCAGTCAGGCGCGGAAATCAGGAAACGCTCCTTGCTGAAAGATGTTATTATTGAAGACGGCAAACTCAAAGCCGTCAGAACTTCAGACGGTGAAATCCCTTGCTGCGCGCTTGTTATTGCGACAGGAGGTGCATCCTACCCATCCACCGGCTCAACCGGTGACGGATTTCGTATAGCGCGCAAACTCGGTCACAATGTCACAAAACTCCGGCCCGCGCTGGTTCCGTTAAAAGTAATGGAAAAGGAACTTGCGGCATCCATGCAGGGTGTCGCTCTGAAAAACATAAGGCTCACGGCCTTTTCCGGTTTAGCGAATGGAATGGATTTCAGCAGGCTTCCGGATTATGACACATGGCCGGGGATAACGGGAAGAAAACCCGGAAAAGGAATAATAGAAAGCCGGATGGGAGAGATGATGTTCACGCATTTCGGGATTGGCGGACCTGTCACACTGCTTATGAGTCTTTCGATTGTGAAAGCGCTCGAAAATAATCCAGTCAGCGTCAACATCGACCTGAAACCGGCCCTTACTCACGGTCTGCTCGAAAAAAGGCTTCAGAGAGATTTCGAGCAGAACGGCAGAAAAACATTCAGAAACATAATGAAAGGGCTTCTTCCTTCAAAAATGATCCATCCGGTTATAAATCTGACAAACATAAGCCCGGAAAAAGAAGGACATGAATTAACTGCTTCAGAACGAAAAACAGTTGCCATAACCTTAAAATCGCTCAAGTTCAGTATTGAAGAACCGATCTCTATGAACGCAGCAATCGTTACCTCGGGAGGGGTGGACCTTAAAGAGATAGAACCTTCCACTATGGCTTCAAGATTAATCGAAGGTCTTTATTTCTGCGGAGAAGTGCTTGATCTTGACGCAAACACGGGCGGATACAACCTTCAGGCAGCGTTTTCCACAGGATGGCTTGCGGGACAAGCAGCTGCTGAATATTGTGAAAGGGCACTCCTAAAATGATGAACCTCGTGCCTGAATTTATTGTTCAGAAATTTAATGCGGGAGTGATGAACGGAAAATTTGAGGGTGCTGTTCTTTTTCTCGATATATCGGGCTTTACGCCTATGACAGAAGCTCTTGCAGAGTTTGGCAAAGAAGGGGCTGAGATTCTATCAGAAATGCTTAACAGGATCTTCACGCCTGCAATTAATGTAATTTATGCAAATGGGGGATTTATCTCCGATTTTGCAGGAGATGCTTTCACTGCGGTTTTTACCGGGAATGCTTGTGAGATAAGGGCTGCTGTATCAGCTTTTGAAATTCAGGATGTGTTCAACAGTGAGGGACTTCAGAGTACCAAATATGGTGAATTCAGGTTTCATGCAAAGTGCGGTCTTGCATCTGGAGAAATAGATTGGGGAATTGTTAAAGGCAAAGAAAGGTGCTTATATTATTTCCGTGGAGATGTATTTTATTTGTGTGCTGCCGCAGAAAGAGAATGCGAGGAAGGATCTGTTACGGCCAATGTTGGTTTTGTAAAAAAACTGCCGGAAAGCTGTTCTGCTGACAAATTAAATGAAAGTTTTGCCAGAATAACCCCTTTTAAAATGAATATCCGTGAAAATTGGATTTTTAAAATAAAAAGCGCTCAGGAAGAAATAATATCAAAGTTTCACTCAAAAGAACTTCTTTCGATGGAGCTTACGGGTGAATTTCGGGAAGTAGCATCTGTTTTCATAAATTTTGATGACATTATTGGTCTAGAGGAACTTCACTCATTTCTTTCTGAAGTACTGGATTGCGCTGCCAAATTCGGCGGATATCCGACAAGGATAATCTTCGGGGACAAGGAAAGAATGATTCTTGTTCTTTTCGGTGCTCCTAAAACATACGAGGATTTTATTCAGAGGGCAATTGACTTTCTCATTGAAATTAATGAAAAAGGGTCAGCCAAGATAAGGGCAGGGATCAATCTGGGAACTGTTTATGCAGGAATGGTCGGTAGTGCTGAACGATGCGAATACACTGTTTACGGAGATACTGTTAATCTTGCCGCAAGATTCATGTCAAAGGCAGGTAAAAGCGAAGTATGGGCATCCGAAGGCGTCATGACATCGGCTATGCACACTCACAGGTTTGCTGATATGGGGGAAAGGAAATTCAAGGGGAAATCCGAACTTCACAGAGTTTACAAACTTCTGAACAGAAAAAGTAATATTCAGAAAAGATGGGAACTGAAAAGGTCTTCTTATGTTGGCCGAAACAAAGAACTTGAAATTCTCAAAGCGAAATATTCTCGTATATCAGCTGATTTAAATCGTAAAGAGGTTTACAAAACGGGGTATAAACAGCCTCTGGTTCTCATAAAGGGAGATGCCGGAATGGGGAAAACCCGGCTTATAGATGAATTCAAAAAAGCAACGGAAATTGAAAATTCCATTTTGTCAGGTGCAACACCTGGGGTACTTCAAAGTCCTTATTGTCTGATAATATCCTTGATAAGAGATTACCTGGGTGTATCTCCGGCAGAGCATCTCAATGTACTGAAACATAAACTCGAAAAGTGTTTTGAGTCTCTTCAGGCAGTCGTTGATGAAGACCTGAAGCAGAATCTTCAAGAAAGTCTTCCCTTGATAGGGGCTTTACTTAATATAAATTACGAAGATATCAGGCTTAAACTTGATCCCAAGGAACTGATTCCGCATATTCAGAACAGTATCAGATTTTTTATTGAATCTGTTGCAATTAAGACCAACAGGAAAAGCAAACCACTGATTATTGTGATGGAAGATCTTCAGTGGGTGGATGAAGCCTCTCTATTAATGCTGAAACACCTTCTTTTTACGGTGAATATTGATGAAAAAAGATCCGGAAGGCCATTGAAGCAGCTGTTGTTTATCGTCGCAACAAGGCCGGAATTTGAAGTCCCTGCGGAGTTCAGTATTGATGCTGACCTGGAAGAGATATTCCTTTTTCCTATTGACAAAAACAGTACCGAAGAACTTATATCCTCCATGACCGGAGAATGGGATATTCCTGAGACAGTGAAAGAAAAGTTGATGGAGAGGTCTGCAGGTAATCCTTTTTATATAGAAGAGTGGGTCAGTCTTGTGAATGATCTTCCTGATGCCGGTGAGCTTAAGGAGTTTCCTGTCCCCAGTTCTCTCAATGCACTTGTCCTTGCAAGAATAGACAGCCTGGAGAAACCCTTAAGAACACTACTGCAGCAAGCATCTGTTATCGGGAAAGAGTTCTTTGTGAAGATACTTGTCGCTCTTAACAGGGTTCTGGGCACGGAAACGGTTTTGAAAGACCCTCTGAATGAACTGGAGGCTGATGAGTTTATTCTGGAAATGAAAAGTGCCGGCCCGTCCGGATATCTTTTCAAACATGTTGTCACACGCGATGTAGCGTACAACACAATTTTAACATCTAAAAAAAAGATTTTTCACAGAATAGTTGCGGAATCAATTGAAAATGAATTTCCTGATAATCTGAATGAGTTTGTTTATGACTTGGCGGAACATTATACAAAAGCAGAAGTCAGGGATAAGTCTGTGGAATACCTTGAAAAAGCAGGAAACGCAGCTAAAGAGGGATTTGAGAATAAAAAAGCCCTAACCTACTATGATGAACTTCTAAGACTTCTGGAAAACTCTGATGAGACAGAAAGACTTATAAAAATACTCTTCAGAAAAGCCGAAGTGCTTGATGTAACGGGAGACTGGAACCAGTGCGAACAGATTATGAACAGAATACACTCTCATGCTGAGATGATTAATGACTTCAGATCAATTGCAGACGCAAGATGCAGGATGGGAAATCTTATGGTCAAACTTTCCAGATACGATGAGGCTTTAAAGTACTGCGATCTGGCTGAGGCCTATTATCAGGAAACCGGTAACCTGAAAGGATTATCCAATATAAATATTTACAGAGGATCCGTAAGTTACGGAAGAGGTGATTACAGTACTGCAATGGAATTTTACCAAAAAAGCCTGAGCGGTTTCGGAGCTGAAGGGGAGCAGCGCATCCATACGGTTATTGCCGGTAGCATAGGAGCTATCTACTACATGAAATACGATTTCGAAATGGCAATGAAGTACTACAGAAAACAGCTCAAACTTGCATTGAAGAATGGATATATGGACATTGTGGCAACTGCTACGGCATATATAGGAAATATCCATATGTATGCCGGCAGACACAACAGGGCAATGGCTGTGATGCGAATAGCACTGAAAAAATCAGAAGAGATAGGCAAGAAACCGGGCATAATGTCAATAACGGGAAATATGGGAATTCTAAGTTACAAGATGGGCGACTATGATACTGCAATGACCCATTTCCGGAAACTGAAGGACATGGCTCATCAACTGGGACTTGAAAAGTCTGTTGCTGTTGCGGAAGGTAATATGGGAAATGTCTATTCTGAAACAGGGAGATTTTCAGAAGCACTTCAGTGCTTTAAAAACTGCCATAAATATTTTGAACAAATAGGTTACCGGAACGGAGTGCTGGAGTCTCTTGAAAGCACGGGGATTGCACACTTTTACAGTGGTGAATACGAAAAGTCACTTATTGCTCTTGATAAAGCAATTTCCTTGGCAAGAGAAATAGAGATATTCGAAGAGATATATGTGACGGAGATATGGATCGCCAACGCGTATTTTATGATGGGAAAACTGGAGGATGCTGAAAAACATTGTTTGGAAGGACTTAAATCAGTTGATGATTCAGAAAAGCTGAGGGCAAGAATTCTTATTGAAAAAATAAAATTTGCTTCAGGTGATAAAACAGGACCCCAAAAAGAGCTTGAAAAATTATTAAATGAAGTAAAAAAAGGCACAGAAGAAGAAGCCTCAATCCTTTATGAAATCTGGAAAATAGATGAAAAAAAAGATAAGATGCGGGAACAGGCTTTTTTAAAATACAGCAATCTGTTTAAGAAAACACCCAGGCATAAATACACCGAGAAGATCCGGGAACTGGAAAAGTAAAAGGCCGCTGATTCAACATCAACGGCCATTTCGTTCTGGCGTCCCCAAGGGGATTTGAACCCCTGCTTGCAATGCACACGAAATTGTGCAAAAACGGGTCAATTTTGGCCATATTTGCAATACTTGGCGACCGGTTTGCGACCGGTTTCCCAACAAAAAAAATCCAATCGGAAACCAAACGGTTTTACATAAAAATGAAGTCAACAGCAATAACTGTATGACATTTTACTCATACTTGTTTTTTTAGTTTTTTTTGTCCGCTAATCGCTTGACATCAAAACATTCATGAACGCTGATATTTAACGATATTTGAGATTCGTGGAATCTTTTCACGCAAAAGGTGTAAACCATTTCCGGGGGTATGCTTTTATCATTAATTATCGGTTAGGACAGTTATGTGCAACTACAAGAGCATCTCCCTCAACTGCTCCTGCTCCTCCGATTATCTTTACCTCTCCTGCATTGCAGTGTTCGTCTGCTTCAAGGAGGGGCATCTTTCTTATGATCTGGCCTGTATCTGCAAGGGGCGGCTCGGTGTCTTTTGTCCGGAAGCTGAATGTGTATCCGCTCTCCATGTTGTTTCCCTGGAGGTCTTTTATGTCGGTTGTGACTGTTACGGTTATAACTGAGTTTGCCGGAAGCTCTACAGGCCGGAACCTGATGTCGTTTCCTATTGCTGCTATTGAGATTGCCGGTAGCGATATTGCTCCGGCTGTCACCTTAAAGCTTCCTGATGTTATTGATGTCTGGCTTACCGGTTCTGTGAATGTAACGGTAATGTCGTTATATGTCCCGATTCCGGCTGCTCCCGTCGGAGGTTCCGTTGATATTACCTCGGGGGCTGTCGTCCGGATGTATATATCAAGAGGGGTTCTGCCGTTGTATGTTACTTCGGCTGTTCCTGTTCCCTTGTCGCCGGTTGTGATGTTTGTCGCGGTAAGCGAGGCTGTTCCGACTTGGGCGACAGCTTTGTAGTGTCCAGTCCCGTCGGAGATGCTGATTATGTCTTCTCCTTCAACGGTTATCTTCGCTCCGGAAAGGGGATTCCCGTCCGTTCCGTAAACCGTCCCTTCTATGTATCCGATCGCGCAGAAGCTTATCGCGGTTGCAAGGATTGTGAGCAGCGCTGCGGATATTGCATACCTTGACACAGTCATCTTTTTTTCTTTATGCTTGGAAGTCGGATATGGGGAATTCCTTTGTTTGACTTATCGGGTTTGAGAATATTTGTTATGGACATCCGGGTTTCACTGTCCTGTTCTTAGTTTCCGTCTCTTCCTCAGATAAAACACCCCGATAATTATGACAAGAACGCCCGCTCCTCCCGCTATCGCTGCTATCTTCCAGTTCCGCTTCAGGCGTCCCGCCCAGCAGTCAAGGTTTCAGAGGGTTATATCATCGTCCTTGTGCTCGTTCCACCATTCCCGGTATTCCTGGACCTTCTGTTCCACATTGTTCGGGTCAAGTGAGGTAAATGCGTTTATTATCGCCAACTTCTCATCGTTTTCCGCAACCTCACCCATGTATTTACCCCTGTACTTGATGAATGTGTCCAGGTTGTCGTAAATGTTCCGGAACTCTGATTTCAAATCGCCCTCACCGTCTTTTGCATAGGGCAACCATTTCTCGCAGAGCCACAATCGCCGCTCCATCTCGTCACGGAGCCATTGCTTTGTATGCTCCGTGCTCTTTACCTCTGCATCAGTCAATGTTATTGTCGAGGGATGTTTGGCTAGATAAGCCTGGACTACTTCCAGAGGTTCGGGCTTGGGGCCGCTCATATTGTTATAACTAATGCTAACAACCACATTACTGCTCAACCATCTGTAACCTACTATTCCGCCCCCATAGAAGAATACCTTGTTACCATCTATTTCTCTGACCATAGCTTGATCCTGCACAGTGCCTTCCAGAGTATCCCTCTCTCTGAACCCCCTCTCCACCTCATGCAGCAGCCACTGGTCTGATGGGGAATCGGCGTGCTGGGTGATTTGGACTTGAACACCCAAGATCGTTACCGGATGAACATACCTTGTTTCATGGCTCATATCAGTATGATCCAGATCAAAATGACCCGCTCCTATCAAGACTCCGCTGTTTCCGCTGTATTCATGTGCTATCCTGTCCATGAAAACATAATCACCTATGTTGCTAAGTATTAAGTAGTCATTCAATTCCCCTGCGATTAGAGATGTTGCCACAATAACAACCAAAAATAGGATCGACCTTTTCATTACTGAACCTCCTTGTATTGTCCACTTACAAGCTCTTTGATTACATCCATCACCTTCCAGTTCCCTTCACACCTCGTCTCTCCGTCCACTGTCTCACAGCCTTCGACATTGTCAAGGATGTCTTGTAACTCATACTTATTCCCCCCTGGATACGCTAGGATCAGCGGCACATACGAATCCGACGGATTCAAACTGCCGTGCCACGCTTTACACGCCACCCCACAGGTGTACCGATCCAACTCGCTACCGGTTGTGTGATCCTTGAATATCAGAATTATGTCGCCGCTTCTTTCCAAGTCGTTCAAGCCCTCTATCCTGTTCCGGTTTTGAAAGATATCAGTTTTATGAATGATCTTCCGATCCTTTTAATCAGTTAAAAGTGCATTATAGGTTATTGCAGCCGGCGGTGGCAAGGAGAAAAAGCATCTGCAGCGCCCCGGGTTGCCATATAAAACAGGAGCATTGAGGGGAAAACGAGTGTTTTTACAACAAAAAAGACTCTCTGTCCGGAATCGAACACTGCCTGTTCGCGGGGGTTCATTTATAAGGGCATGATTATCTTCATGAAATCGGTCTGAAGCAGGAGGCTCGCTCCTGTCAATCACTTCAGAAAGAAGGAAACTTTGGCACGGGCGTTGCTATATATGAGGGTGGCTACGACGAAACGAACAAAAGATAAGGAGAAACAAAATGGAACACAACAAAGAACAGAAAAAAGCCTCTCAGAAGAACGGCTTTAATGACGAACACCGGAAAGTAATGAGAAAGATGAGAAGATTCTTCGAAAAGATGCAGACGAGATACTGAAATGAATACCCAATCACCTCCGCACCCCGCTTCAAAGCGGGGTTTTTTTTGCCCTTCCTTCGAATAATCAGCTATTGCCTCTGAAAGTGGAAATGAATATAATCATTTTCCGGAAAAATATGGTTGTTTTTCTGGAAATTTAAAGAAGGACCCGAGCTGTGAAACTTTACGAACAGGTATTTTACTTCATATCAGGCCATGGGAGGGGGTGGGCGTTCTCATCAAGCGATTTGATGCGCAGATTCTCTCGTCAGGAAGCCGACAGTTCTTTGTCGTATCTGGCAGGGAAAGGCAAAATACGGAGGGTTTGCAGAGGGATTTATGACTATCCGGAATACAGTGAAATCTTAAAACAGGTGCTAAGTCCAGACATTGACCAGGTAGCCCGTGCCTTTGCTCGAAAATTCAATTGGCGTATCCAGATATCGGGAGACAGTGCATTAAATCAACTGGGCTTATCCGCCCAGGTTGTGGGAAAGCATATCTATCTGAGCGATGGTGAGAGCCGAACCTATCGTATAAACGGAACCACCCTGGAATTCAAAAAAACAGTGTTAAAAGATGTTGGCTTCAAACACAAGGAAAGTTCAATGATTGTGCAGGCGCTGAAAGCATTAGGCGAAAACCGCATTACGCCGAAAATTATCAGTAAGATAAGAGAACGGATTGAACCGAACATGTACGGCAGAATTTTAAAAGACACACAATCTTCCACGACATGGATTTATGAGACCATAAAAAAGATTTGCAGGGATAAGTAATGAATAAAGTTGCCGGTCTGTCAGATAAAGAACGAAGAGAGCTTTTTCAGGAAACAGCAAGCAGGATGGGAACAACCAACGCCATTGTAGAAAAGGATTTTTGGGTTGTATGGGTTCTGGATAAACTCTTTTCTCATGATAAACTAAGTAAGATTCTTATGTTCAAAGGCGGAACCAGTCTTTCCAAAATTTTTGGATTGATAGAAAGGTTTTCTGAAGATATTGACCTGATCCTTAATTGGGACCTTCTGACCGAAGAGGATCCTTACAGTGACCGTTCCAAAACACAACAAAGCAGGTTCAACAAGCTGATAAATGAAAAGGCTCAAGAATACATAAGAGACGAACTTCTTCCAGTTGTTGTCAAAACTTTAAAGGTGCATTGCAGTTGCCAAATCAAAAAAGAAGACGGCTTTTCCATTGACATACAATATCCTGCACTTTTCAGTGATACAGCTATTCTACCGCACATATTACTGGAAATAGGCCCCCTGGCATTGTGGATTCCTTCTGATGAATTTGAAATAACCCCCTTTGCTGCTCAGGAATTTCCAACCCTGTTTGAGCAGCCCAAATGCAAAGTAAAGGCTATTCTGGCAGAAAGAACATTTTGGGAAAAGGCAACAATACTCCACCAGGAAGCCAACAGAGCCGAGGATAAGCAAATACCGCTCAGGTATTCAAGACATTATTATGATCTGGCAATGATGGCTGATTCGGATGTAAAAGTGAAAGCATTGGCAGATTTAGGGCTGCTGACAAGTGTTGTTGAGTTCAAGCAGAGATTTTATACATGTAATTGGGCAAAATATGAAGAAGCAAAACCGGGAACATTCAGGCTGCTTCCGCCTGAATTCAGGTACAAAGAACTGAAGAAAGACTACAGAGCAATGCAGAATATGGTTTTTGGGGAAAGAGTTGATTTTGAGCAGATTGTATCGGTATTAAAAAATCTTGAAGAGGAAATAAATTCCCTGGAAAGAAAGAAGGATCAGCAGCCATAAGTTTGACGGACACAAAATGGGAGATCAAAAAGACCGCAACAACGGAGAATAGGCTTAACCGGTAACTTTCAATTGACCGCAACTATTATTCAGGAGTTTTACGATAAAAAGAATCTTCTTTCCCTAGATTGATTAGCCTTTAAAAGCATTCTTAATCTCCTTCCCAGGCCGGAAATAGACGATTGTTTTTGGCGGGACATCCACCTTCTCCCCTGTTCGTGGATTCCGTCCTCGCCTTGCTTTTCTTTCCCAGAACCGGAAGCTCCCAAACCCCCGCAGTTCGATTTTCTCTCCGGACTGAAGGGAAACAGCCGGTTCCTGTTTGCTTTTTCCAACATATAACACCGCCATTCTTCATAATTGGACATGCCCACCAATAACAGGCAATGTGCCCGGCTCAATGTCTATTTTGCAGAAGTTGTTTGCGAAATTATGGTTATGCTCAGCTCATCAGGCATTGTCTGAGTATTCCGTACATCTGAAATTCCAGATGGCATTCGGGACATTTCTTTATTCAGCATACCTGGCGCGCTAATAAAAAAGGCCGCTGATTCAACATCAACGGCCATTTCGTTCTGGCGTCCCCAAGGGGATTTGAACCCCTGTTGCCGCCGTGAAAGGGCGGTGTCCTTGACCAGGCTAGACGATGGGGACTTGTGATTAAATCTGCCTTGCGGCAGTTCAAGGTCTCTCTGGTGAGCCGTGTTGGGCTCGAACCAACGACCCTCGCCTTAAAAGGGCGATGCTCTACCTACTGAGCTAACGGCTCCCTTTGCCACGGATATGAACAGCTTTCAAATCCGAAAACCGCATGATTATAACAAACAATAAGTTCATGTCAACAAAAAAGTCTATTAAACAAATATAGCTCGGGAAGTTTTTAATCAGAAATTGTTGAAACCGCTCTATGGACGAAAAAACTGTTTTATGTTACGATTCTGTTTTGCTGATGGCTTTTCAGTATTCTGTGGAATTTCTTAAATGTTAGACAATAATTGTTTTGAGTCAATAATAAGAGACTTGGGGAAAAGGAGAATCCTTGTTATAGGAGATATAATCCGGGACAGATATATTATAGGCCCGGTGGAAAGGATCTCCCCGGAAGCTCCTGTTCCCGTTTTAAGAATTGAAAAGAAATTGTTTTCTCTGGGTGGGGCTGCCAACGCTGCTGAAAACCTTATTCCCTTCGGGGTGAATGTGTTTATGTGCGGAGTAGTAGGTGAGGACGAACAGGGATTCGCTGTGCTGGATGAGTTAAAAAGCAAAGGAATTGACACTTCGGGAATAATCAAGTCCCCTGAGCGCCCCACTTCGGTTAAAACCAGAATTATAGCCAACAATCAGCAGCTTCTGAGGCTTGACGAGGAAGACCTGTCTCCGCTTTCCGATGAGGACGAGTCCTTCATAATTAGTGCAGTGGGAAAACTTGTTCATGATGTGGACGGGGTGATTATTTCAGACTACGGCAAGGGGGTGGTTTCTGCCCGTCTGGTAGCAGAGACCGTGAAACTTGCTTCTGATGCCGGAGTAAAGGTTACGGTGGATCCTAAGGGGCTTGATTACAGTAAATACAGAGGGGTATCCGCCCTCACTCCAAACCGCAATGAAGCTGAAACGGCATCGGGAATGCCCGGTGCACCTCTTGACAGGATCGCCGGAGAGATAAAGAAAAAGACGGGTTATGAATACCTGCTGATAACCCTCGGCCCGGAAGGAATGTACCTGGATCAGAGCCTCCAGCCTGCAGCGCAAATCAAATCGCGGGCGCGGGAAGTGTATGATGTCACCGGAGCAGGGGATACTGTAATAGCTCTGTTCTCTGCAGCTCTGTTCTCGGGATATTCTGCTGCTGAGTCGGCTGAATTCGCGAACATTGCCGCCGGTATTGTAGTTGGGAAAAAGGGCAGCGCAGTCACAAATCCCATGGAAATGACGGGCTGGTTTTCGCCTTACTCATTTTTGTCTGGACAGAAAATAAAAAACAGGCAGGAGATTGATGAAATCTGTACCTCCCTAAGGAATAACGGGAAGAAAATTGTTTTTACCAATGGCTGCTTCGATCTTCTGCATTTCGGGCATATACGGTATCTCTCGAAGGCAAAGGAGAAGGGGGATATTCTGGTTGTAGGAATTAACAGCGATGAGTCAGTGAAACGGCTGAAGGGTGAGAACAGGCCTCTTCTTTCTGAAAAGGAGAGGGGAGGTATTCTGTCAGCGCTTGAGTGCATTGATTTCGTAACGGTTTTTGAAGAGGATACGCCGCTTGAAATCATTTCCGGAATTGTGCCCGATGTGCTGGCAAAAGGCGGGGATTATAAAGCCGAAGATGTTGTAGGCAAGGATTTTGTGGAAAACCACGGAGGGAAAGTGGAAATAATTCCTTTTGTTGAAGGATTTTCAACGACAGGTCTCATCAATGAAATTAAAAGAAAATTTTAAATTAAGAAAATACAAGGTGACTTATGATTGAAGGAGTGATTATAAAAGAGCTCAAAGTAATTCCCGATGAGCGGGGGAGGCTGATGGAAATATTCCGGAGCGATGCCCCGGAGTTCAAATGCTTCGGGCAGGCATATATGACGACCGTTAATCCCGGGGTGGTAAAAGCATGGCATTACCACCGGCATCAGACTGACAGTTTTGCCGTTGTATCCGGAATGGTCAGGGTAGGCATATTTGACCCCCGCGAAGGTTCTGCGACAAAAGGTCAGGCCATGGAGGTTTTTGCAGGCGTACATAATCCCGTCCTGATCCAGATACCTCCGGGAGTCTATCACGGCTTCAAGGGGATCAGCACACAGGAATCCATTGTCATAAACATTCCTGACAAGACCTTTGACAGGAGCAACCCTGATGAATTCAGAAAAGACCCTTATGCTCCGGATATCCCTTTCGATTGGAACAGAAAAGACGGCTGAAGCATGAAGTTTGTTGTTACCGGCGCAGGCGGAATGCTGGGTCATGATATCGTAAATGAACTGGGAAAGAACGGATCGGCAATTCCCTTCGATATAAACGATTTTGATGTTTCCGATGAGGCTGCTTCCCGGGAAAAGCTGACCTGCCTGCCTTTTGATTTTATTGTCAACTGCTCGGCACTTACGGATGTGGATGGTTGCGAAACGATGAGAGACGAAGCTTTAAGGGTAAACAGCCATGGGGCGGGAATACTGTCGCGGATTGCCTGTGAGGCTGATGTCCCCGTTTTATATTTCAGCACCGATTATATTTTTGACGGCAAATCCGGAGAGCCTTATCGTGAAACTGACGAGCCATCGCCGCTGAATGTTTACGGTTGGAGCAAACTTGAAGGCGAAAAAAAGGTTGCCGAAAATAATCACAGACATTATATCATTAGAACAGCTTGGCTTTACGGAAAAAACGGCGGCAATTTTGTGAAGACCATAGCACGGAAATATAATCTGGGAGAGATATTAAGAGTTGTGAATGACCAAAAGGGTCCGCCCACATGGACTCGCTGCCTTGCCCGCGGTGTTGCGGATCTGATTAAAGCCCACCCTCCTTACGGCATATACAATATGACAAGTTCCGGCTCGTGTACATGGTATGAGGCTGCGGTTTCAATTGTTAATCTTTTAGGTGGAAATACGGACAAAATTGTGCCAATATCATCATGTGAACTTAATCGGCCTGCCGAGCGGCCCCGGAATTCGATCCTTGATAACGGTAAGCTCGCTGCTGCCGGTGTGAGACCCTTGAAGAACTGGAATGAAGCGCTTTTTGACTTTATAAATGAAGTTGGAGTTGAGTAATGGATAATTTTTTAAGCAAGATTGAAAACAAAAAAGCTGTTGTCGGTGTTATCGGTCTGGGATATGTCGGCCTTCCCCTTGCGGTTGAATTCGGGAAAAAGGGATTCAGGGTAATGGGGGTTGATGCCATAGCAGCCAGGGTTGAACATCTTAACAAAGGAATATCGCATATTGAGGATGTTCCTTCCGAACAGGTGGCTCCGCTGGTGAAGGAAGGTCTTTTTGAAGCTACAACAGATTACGGAAAGCTGGAGGATGTTGACGCAATAATCATCTGTGTCCCGACCCCTCTCAGAAAAACACGCGACCCTGACATGTCATATATCGTAGCCGCTATTGACAAGGTGGTCGAAAACTTCAAACCGCGCAAGCTGATAATCCTGGAAAGCACAACCTACCCCGGGACGACAGAGGAGCTTCTCCTTCCAAAACTGGAGGAAGCCGGTTATAAACTGGGGGAGGATTTCCTGCTCTCGTTCTCCCCTGAGAGGGTTGACCCCGGAAATAAAACATACCAGATCAGAAACACACCTAAAGTTGTGGGCGGAGTAACTGAGAACTGCAGAAAGGCGGCATGCCTTCTCTATTCCCAGATAGTTGAAAAGGTCATCCCGATGTCGTCCCCGTCGGCAGCAGAAATGGTAAAACTTCTTGAGAACACTTTCCGAAGCGTGAATATCGGCCTCGTGAACGAGTTCTCAATTATTTGCGACAAACTGGGGTTGAATATCTGGGAGGTTATAGACGCTGCATCATCCAAACCCTTTGGTTTTATGCCTTTCTATCCCGGTCCTGGGCTTGGAGGGCACTGTATTCCGATAGATCCGCATTACCTGTCATGGAAGATGAAAACAATGAATTATAACGCGCGGTTCATTGAGCTTGCCCATGATATCAACTCTTATATGCCCCAGCATGTTGTTTACAGGATATATGATGTTCTCAACGAATCGGGACGAAGCATGAAAGGGTCTTCGGTCCTTATTCTTGGGTTGGCATACAAGAAAAATATCAGTGATGTAAGGGAATCCCCCGCTCTTGATATAATGGATATGCTTGAAGCAAAAGGATGCAGGGTTCTGTACAATGATCCGTTTGTCGCTGAATACACCTTTAAGGGCAGCAAAATAAAAAGCTCCGAAATCACAGACGAACTTCTCGGCTCGGTTGACTGCGTCGTGATTGTTTCCGATCACAGCTCGTATGATTACCGCAGGATTGTCGAAAAGAGCAGGAAGGTTATGGACACACGGAATGCCACAAAAGGCATTTTTGATCCTGAAAGAAAAGTTTACAGGCTGTAGATTTTACTGTGCCAAATAGCTGAATACCTAAGCGGATCATATCTTTCTGCGCAGATGGAGATTGTGAATGAAGAAACTGATAATTGCTGTTGCTTCGTTTTTTGCTCTGCTTCTAATCCTTCTGCTGACAGTGCCGTTTTTTATTGATATAAACAAATTCAGCAGTTCAATTGAGGCAAAGATTGAAGCTGTTACCGGACTTGATGCCGAACTCGGGGAGATGAAGCTTGCGATTCTCCCTGTTCCTTCTTTCAGGATAAAAGGATTATTGCTTAGAGAGAATGGGCAGGACAAAAGTCTTGTTCATTTCGATAAGCTGAGGATCAGACCAGCCATTCTTCCTCTTCTGAAAAAGAAGGTAAGGATCAGGAGCCTGATCATAGACGGACCGGTAATTGACCTTCCTCTGGATAAAGACTGGGGCTCTAAAATAGAGAAAGAAAAAAGCGAAAAAACCAGAGCTGGCGGGATTCCCGACTTCAGGATAAACAGCTTTAAAATAAATGACGGTGTGGTCAGACTGTATTCAGCGGGGATGGATCACTCTCTGAAAGAATTCAATCTTGAATTTAAAGACTTGAGCACTACTTCCGATTGGTCTGCAGACCTGTCGGCCCTTCACGAAAATTCCGGGCAGAAACTGAATTTTAAAGGTGATTTCGGCCCTCTTGATGTTGAAAAAACGAGCTTAACTTCTTTTTTGATGGAAGCGGGAAAGAATGTTTTTTCCGGCAGTGCTGAATATAAGGATGAGGGTACCGGTTCTTCTCTTGGTTTAGTCATCAAGGCAGATAAGACCTTTGATGTTGACGAGCTGTTAAACTTATCAACCTCGGGTGAGCGGGAAGACTCCGGAAAGAAATCTTCGGACAGAAGAAGGGAAACCGCCGGAGCACCTTCATTAAGGCTTGCAGCGGATTTCAGCGCGGATAATGCGGTTTATAGTGGGATAAGGATCAGCAAGCTTGATGCAGTCATAAGGTATGAAAATAATATCGTGTCAATTTCACCGGTCAGCTTCAAATTTTATGACGGCGATTTTGACGCGGAGGGGAAAATAACGATGGTGCAGGGAGTATCCCGATATGATTTCTCTTCAGATATCCGCCAGGTTGATGTTGGTGCTCTTATTAAGGATTATTCGGGGGAAGACAATATCATTTCAGGAAAACTTGTTTCCGAAATGCATGTCAAGGGTCCGGATATTACATCGGACAATGTTCTCGATGAAATGAAAGGGAAAGGCGGTTTTGAGATCTTTGAAGGCCGTTTGGAAAGTTTTGGCCTCCAGAATAAGATAAACTTACTTTTGGGACTGACCGGAGAAGGATCTGCAGGTAAAGACTATACGGAATTTAAAAAATTCGCAGGCGATGTAGAAATTAAAAAAGGCAGGGTTTATGCGGAAAATGTAAAACTTTTATCAGAAGCATTTGATTTGGATGCTGAAGGCTCCATGACCTTTGCAGGTGTTCTCGATTTTAATGTAAGAGCCGTGCTTTCGCCTGAAATGACGGAGAAGGCAGGCTCCTCGGAATATGCCGGATATTTGAAGAATGAGGATGGCAGAACAGTGGTCCCGATGAAGGTGAAAGGAAATGTATCAGACCCTGAATTTTCCCTGGATAAATCTCTTTTCAAAAATATGGCGGGAAAGAAACTTGAAAAGGAAGCCAGGGAAGCGTTCAAAAAGCTGTTTGACTAAGGAGAAACTATATGGCAATAGAGCTTAAAGCTTTTCATAAAGCGAAACAACTTGCTGACAGCGGGAATTATTCAGAAGCATTTCCTGTTTTTGAAGCATTGAGGACCACTGGCATGCAACTTGATGATCTTTCCAACAGGGTGGAATCTTACTACGGAATTTGTCTTGCGATGGCAAGAAAACAGACTCGGGAGGGTTTGACCATATGCAAAAAAGCCGCTGAAGCTGAAATGTTCAGTTCTGATGTTTTTTTGAACCTCGGAAAAATGTATCTTGCCAAAAATGCCAAGGGAAAGGCGTATAATGCTCTCGTAAAAGGGCTTGCGCTTAATGAAGGAGATATTCTGATTGAAAGGGAGCTCAGCAGGATCGGAAAACGAAGGCCTCCGCTCGTTGGGTTTCTGGACAGGGATAATTTTCTGAACAGGATTTTAGGAAGAATCAGGCATTTCCTGAAGAATTGATTTTATAAGGTTTCCGGGTCCATATCTCAGAAAGAACGACCCCGCCCAATATCAGGGCGGCTCCCCATATGGCTGTTCCGTTCAGGGTTGTTCCCTTAAGAATCAATTCAAACACAAGCGCAAAAACCGGTTCAGTTGAGAAAATCAGCGCAGTTCTTGTTGAGGTCGTGAAACGCTGAAATCTGTTCTGAATGTAAAAGGCAAGCGCTGAAGCAAAAATCCCGGTAATCAGAATCCCTGCAACAACTTCAGTTGAGAAACCAAACCGTATATCCTCAAAAATGAATGCCGCGGAAAGCGCAAGAACCGAGCAGGCAACACACTGGATAAGCATAAGGGGCCGGTAGTCAAATGTTCTTGTGAACTTCTCGACAAAGACAATATGAAGGCCGAAAAATAAAGCGCATCCGGCTGTCAGATAATCGCCGGTATTTACTGAACCGCCCGCGGGGGATGTAAAAAGCCAAAGCCCTGCGGTTGCCATAAAAACACCCGCAATACTTCCCGGTCCCGGAATTTTTTTTATGAATGCGATCGCAAGCCAAGGTACAAGAAGAACGGAAAGCCCGGTAATAAAAGCGGAACGGGACGGTGATGTCCAGCCAAGTCCGGATGTCTGGAATGCGAATCCCAGAAACAGGAACACTCCCAGAAGAGAACCCGGCAGCAAAGCTTTTCCTCCTGACCTGATCGTCTTCGGAAGAAGAAAGACGGAGACCAGAACAGAAGCCAGTGAAAATCTGAGCGCTACAAAAAGGATCGGAGAAATGTCCGCCACTGCGTCTTTTACTACAACAAAGGTCCATCCCCAGATGGCAGAGCATGAAAGAAGCGCGATATCTGCTTTTAATGAATCTTTCATGATCAGAATGAAAAAAGGGTTAGTTCGGGCAAAGAAAATCTCTCTCTGATTATTTTTCTGAGGGAGTTTTTCAGGATTTTTTCAGCGGTTTTTGTGTTGACCCTGATCCGAAGGCCAGATGTTTCTATTTCAGCAGCCCTGTGAACATCGTCTTTTTCGGGAATGTTTTCCAGAAGTGCTTTTAAAAGCTGATCTTCAATTCTGTTAAGATTTTTTTCAATCAGTTCCGGATCCTCTTCTCCAGTCAGTCTGAAAATCATTTCAGATGCCTTCAGCAGTTCGAGCTTCTGAGCGCACGAAACCGTTTTTTCAGCCGAAAGTTTCAGCAATTCAGCCATCTCAAAAAGCCTTGAAGAGAAAAGATCTTCAGGACCGCAATCTTTTCGCCCTGCCCCGAGCATCGCCTCTTTCCTTTCCTCCCAGATGCTGATAACGCTCTTTGCGCAGTTTCTAAGTGAATGCCTTTTTCTGCGTTTTCTTCCGAGCTCTTTGTCAAAAAAAATATCTATCCCCCTGATAACTGCATCCAGCGGAATTCCTTTGCTCTTCCATTCGGATATCAGCTCAAAATCCCTGCTTGAAAGCACAAGCGGAACCCCCGGTTTGGAAGTAAAATGCTCCTCAATGGATGTGAAATAGTTCAGCATTGGTTCGTCGGAAGCCATGAAAAGCTCAGGACTTCCTGTTTTTAAGGAATATGCTGTTCAATCCTTTCAGAGTAAGGTCGGGGTCAACAACTTCAATCTCATCAATATCATCCGCGAACCTTCCTGCAAGACCGCCTGTTGCTGCAACAAAACAATCATGTCCCAGCTCTGATGTGATTTCACGGATGATCCCCCTGACAAGGTGAACATACCCCAAATACAGCCCGGACTGGAGGCTTCCGACCGTGTTTGTTCCTATTACCTTATCGGGTTTTCTTATATGAACCTTGGGAAGCCTTGCCGCCCTGCTGTAAAGGCCATCCGCCGAAGCGAGCAGTCCGGGCGCGATCAGGCCGCCCAGATATTCACCTTTGCCTGAAATCACATCAAATGTTGTTGCAGTTCCGAAGTCAGCCACAATCGCAGGCACCCTGTAAAATTCGATAACTCCGACTGCATTCACTATCCGGTCCGCCCCGACTTCCTGCGGATTGTCATAAAGGATAGGCATTCCCGTTTTCGTTCCAGGTCTCACGAAAAATGCTTCCTTTTGAAAGTAAAGCATTGACATTTCCTCCAGTGTTCCTACAACCGGAGGGACAACGCACGAAATAGCGATATCATCAATAACAGCATCCGGATGGAAATGAGAAAGGAATCCCCAGATAAGGATTCCGTATTCGTCGGGTGTCTTGTCAAGTCGCGTGGCAAACCGCCAGCTTTTAAGGAGCAGGTCGCCTTCAAATATTCCGATGACCGTATTTGTGTTTCCAACATCAATCGCGAGAATCATTTTCAACCTCAACTAAAGAAATATCGGCTTCCGTCAGCAGAGAAGTCTCCCCGCCCGATTCTACTTTTAAAAGACCGCTTCTGTCAATTCCGGCCACAACAGCCAAACATCTTCTTCCGTTTCTTGAAAAAGAAATCCTGCTCCCTTCTCTGAACATGGAACGCGCCCACCACAAGCGGGCAATCTTCTCAAATTTTCCTTCCGAGAGCAAATTAAATGCATGTTTGATCTCCGTTAAAACTGAAACGATCAGTGTTTCGTGTTCAAGTGGCTTTCCTGTTTCCGCTTTGATTGATGTCCCGTCATACCGAGGGTTTAAACCCCTCAATTCTTCAGCCGCATAATTTGTGTTGATTCCCATTCCGATTGTCGCCATTCCGATACTGTCACCGGTTATCGAGGTTTCAATCAGAATGCCGGCGATCTTCCTTTTTCCCGCAAGAATATCGTTCGGCCATTTTATGCATACATTGCTGCACCCCTGAAGAGATATTGCTTCCGCAACTCCGGTTGAGACGGCCAGGTTAAGCCAGGGGATTTGAGAAGGCATGAGGGAAGGCCTGAAATTCAGGCTCATATAAATTCCCTTACCTCTTGCGGACAACCAGTTTCTTCCTGCCCTTCCTTTTCCGGCACACTGTTTTTCGGCGATCACAAGAAGTCCGTCCGTTCCGTCCGACCTGGCATAGCTGTTGGTGGAATCAACGGATTCTAAAACCGTCAGTCTTCTGACAAGCCCGCATATTTTCAGTTTTCCTATGAGCGTTTCCTTGTCCATTTTTAAAATATACCATTCCCGAAGGATATTGACAACCACCCAACCGTTTCATTTCAATGGACTTGTTTTATCTTGACAGCACGAATAAAGCGAACTATAATTCTGCCTTGGTTTTTGTGTCTGTTTATGTCTGTTTCCTTTTGGGGTGAGAATATGAGAAAGTTTTTTGTCCTTACTGCTGTAGTTATTGCAGCATGTTCTTATGGTTTTTCCGCTGACGAGTCATTAAGGCCGATGCCTTCCGTAAGCGGTGAAACAGGTCTTTATGAGGTTTACGAAGCAAGAACCCTTTGCTTCAAACAACTGTCTGTCCAGGCTTCCTGGAATGACAAAGAAAGAGATCCGGGCAATCTTGACATCACGGAAGAAGCTCTTTCATTCTGCTATGGGCTTACAAATAAGCTCGAAGTCGCGCTCAGCATCAGGGCAAAACAGGTTCACGCGGATCCGGATCTTACGCAGCCAACAGCCTATTATCTGGGGCACGAAGTGAACGAAAGGGCTTATTACACGGGGACCGGCGACCCTCACTTCGGCATAAAGTATAATTTTTTCCAGGAAAGGGGAGCTATTCCTGGATTTGCGGTTCTCGGTTACACGGATCTTCAGAGAGGCGATGAAGACACCCTTCTCGGGTCAGGAAAGACAGACTATGGACTGTCTTTTATTGCAAGCAAGAAATTGGGACCGGCTTATGTTTCAGCCAATGTTGGCTACGAAAAACTTAAAAAGACGGATCTTCCGGTATCCACAAATCAACCCGATCTGGGCACATACGGTCTCGGAGTAAGATTCCCGATAAACAAAAGAATCCAGGGAATAGGCGAAGCGACCGGATACTGGTTTATCGGTGACGATGACAAACTTAACCAGGATGAACACACTGATGTAGTGCTCGGCGCTCAGCTTGGTTTCTTAAATGGCTGGGGATTTTCAGGCGGCGTCCGATATACCCCTCATGTGAGTTCTGATGATGGCTACGGCGGAGTGTTTAAAATATCCTACACCTCGCCATGCGGAAAGATTAAAACAGATGAAGATCTCGGTATAGCTGACGGCGGAGACCTCGGCGCGGCATCAGCGGACTCCCAGCCTGAAGCCGTCAATCTGCCTCCCGACCTTAAACTCACTGCCGACTCAACAATAGTGGAAAAAGGTGATTTCGCAAAAGTAAGAGCGCTTGCGTCTGACCCTGACGGAGATCTTCTGACTTATACATGGAATACCGACAAGGGAAGCATAATCGGATCAGGTCCAGAGGTTGTCTGGGTTCCTGATGACTGCAATCAGGGTTCTGCCAATATCACCAGTAAGGTCAGTGACGGCCGCGGCGGGACTTCTGAAGACAGCATAGATATAAAGGCTATATGCAAACAGGCGGAAATCAAAGAGTTCCCGCCGGTCTTCTTTGAGTTTGACAAATACAGCCTTGACAAGACCGCAAGAAAAACCATTGATGATATATGCAATTACATGAAGGAAAACCCGGATCTCAAGCTCAAGATCGAAGGCCACTGCTGCTATATCGGAACGGATGAATACAATCTCGCGCTGGGTCAGCACAGAGCCGACGCCATACAGAAATACATCATTGAAGCCTGCGGTATTTCTCCGTCGAGGATCGGAACGATTTCCTACGGAGAATCCAAACCTGCTTATGATAACGAAGAAGAAGAGACCAGAAAGTTCAACAGGAGAGGCGAGTTCAGGATTAAGCTTGAACGATAGCCTTTAAGCATTAAAAACGAAAAGCCCGTTCAATGAACGGGCTTTTTTCTTTTTGGATAAAAATCTAGAAATTATCAGCCAGATATTCCTCAATGCTGAGTTCTGCGGTAATGCCGTCGCCAATCGATGTTCCTATCTGCTTGAATGATCCCGCCCTGACATCCCCGACCGCATAAATACCGGGAACGGACGATTCCATTCCGCTGCCGACAACAATATGGCCTTCAGCGTCAAGCTCAAGAATATCTCTGAACATGGAGGTGTTCGGAAGAAAACCGATATAGATAAAAACGCCTTCGGTTTTAATTTCTGATTTCTCGCCGGTTTTCACATTCTTCAGAATAAGTTTCTCAACCTTTGCTTCCCCGTTAATCGCTTCGGGCACGGTGTTCCAGACAAACGAAATATTATCTTTCGCAAAAGCTTTATCCTGAACTGCCTTAGATGCCCTCAGTTCGCCCCGTCTGTGAATGATTGTCACTGATGAAGCGATTTTTGAAAGATAGACCGATTCCTCAACAGCCGCGTCGCCTCCCCCTATTACCGCAACATTTTTACCCCTGAAAAACGGGCCGTCGCAAACCGCGCAGTATGAAACCCCTCTGCCCGCAAGCTCGGCTTCTCCAGGAATCCCGAGCTTTCTCGGAGTTCCCCCGGTGGCGATTATTACTGATTTTGCCTTATATTCAGCCTTATCCCCTTTCAGAATTCTGTATTTTCCATCCAGCCTGATTGAGGAAATCCGCTCCATCAGCATTTCAAGGCCCAGCTCTTTTGCGTGCTCCTCAAGCTTCCCCGCCAGTTCAGGGCCGCTGATGCTGCGGAACCCGGGATAATTGTCAACCAGCTCGGTGTTTAATATCTGGCCTCCCGGTATCCCCATGTCGAATGCCTTTGTCTTCAAACCTCCCCTCACAGCGTATATCCCCGCCCCAATCCCTGCGGGGCCGAGGCCGATTATTGCGATATCCAGTAATTCCATTTTTCAATATCCTTATAATTAATAAAAGCGGATGATAAAAAATACAATCTTATATGTCAATATTTGCTTGACAGAATGGCGCGCTTAAAATATAATGCGTGTTTGTTGAATTTTCCGGAGGACTTAATGGCTAATATAAAATCAGCGCTGAAAAACATCAGAAAGAATAAAAAAAGATACGACATCAATAAAAACAACAAAACCAAACTTCTTTCCCAGATAAAGAAGATGAAGAAAACCCTTGACGATGGCAACAAAAAAGAAGCCAAGGAACTGTTTTCGGAGACCGTATCAGTTATTGACAGGTCGGTTCAGAAAAGGGTAATTCCCGAAAACACCGCGTCAAGATACAAGTCAAGGCTCGGAACAAGGGTAAGAGCGCTCACGGCAAAGAAATAAGCAGCGATATTGTTTATTGAAGGGAACCGGTTATGGTTCCCTTTTTTATTTTCAGCAGATCCTCGGATACTGGTCGCCTTCAAGCATTCTGATAATTCTTCTGCCCCCGATGGATGTTCTGAGGACTACCTGCCCTATTCCTGCGCTTTCAGCAGTCACGGAGCCGATAAGCGCCGCATTCCTGCCGAGTTCGTGAGCCCTTATTATCCCGAGCGCTTCTTCAGTATTATCAGAATGAACAAAGATTAAGGCTTTCCCCTCATTCGCCAAATAAAGCGGATCAAACCCAAGCAGTTCGCATCCGCTGTTGACAGAGAGGCTTACCGGAATCCGCTCTTCGCTGACCTCAATGTTCAGGCCCGTTTTTTCGGCAATCTCGACAAGTGTTGTGGCAAGCCCCCCTCTTGTAGGGTCCCTCATGGCTTTTACGCCGCCGCACGAAGTGAGGAGTTTTTCTGTAAGTCCGTTAAGCCCTGCCGTATCGCTTGCCGAAGCGCTGGTTATTTCCGCGCCGCTCCTCGCCAGCATTACCGCGAGCCCGTGATCACCTATTGTTCCCGTAACGATGATATTATCCCCGACGGATATATTGTCCGGAGTCAGAGGGAGACCGATCAGCTTCCCGACCCCCGAAGTGTTTATGAAAATTTTGTCGCAGCTTCCTTTCTCAACAACCTTTGTGTCTCCGGTAACGATTTTAACTCCGCACTTCCTCGCCGCGTCGCCTATGGAGATGACAATTCTCTCGAGATCTGAAACAGGAAATCCTTCTTCAATTATGAAACCGAGGGAAAGATACAGAGGCTTCCCTCCCATCATTGCTATATCATTCACCGTGCCATGCACGGAAAGTTCGCCGATATTTCCACCAGGGAAGAAAATCGGATTAACAGTGAACGAATCTGTAGAAAAGACAATGCTTTCAAATCCGAAAGGAACAACGGCGGCATCCTCCATCTTTTCAAGAAAGCTGTTGCCGAGATGTTTCATGAAAAGCTCTTCAATCAGTGCGCCTGTTTTTTTTCCCCCGCTTCCGTAGGAAAGAAGGATCAAATCGTCATGAATCATGTAAACCTCTGCCGTAAATAATCTGACCGAAAGATATTCCGCCGTCATTTGCAGGAATATCTTTTTGGAGCAGCAAATTAATGTTCTCTTTTTGAAACAGTCGCGCAGTCCTTTCAACAAGCGTCGCGTTCTGGAAAACCCCGCCGCTCAAAGCCACTGTCCCGGCTTTTCTTTTTCTGCTTATGTCCAAAATTATCGCCGCAACCGTATTATGAAAAGCAGACGCGCACTCTCTCTGTGTTATTCCGCTGTCCATTCGTTCCGCCATTCCTGAAATTACCGGCGCGAAATCAATCAGGATTTCGCCTCCGTCATCAGTGATATTGTAGGGCAGGGCATGTTCCTCTCCCGGCTCGCAAATGCTTTCCAGATAAATTGCTGCCTCACCTTCAAACGAAACTGTTTTTCTGAAACCGCAGACAACGGCAGCGGCATCGAACAGCCTTCCCATGCTGGAAGCTGGAAAAGTGTTAATGCTCTTGTTTTTCATTTGTGCCATCGCTTTTCTTTCTTCTTCATCAAACAAATCCGACAGGCATTCATAATGGCCAATTTTATCATCCAGAACCCCGAGCACAATTCGTCTGATATCTGAGGATGCCCTGTCCCCTCCGATAAGAGGAAAATACTTCACATGCCCTATCCTGCGGAAATCATTTATATCCCCTTCAAAAATCTCGCCTCCCCAAACCGCCCCGTCCTCACCGTATCCCATCCCGTCAAAGACAAATCCCAGAAAACTGCCTGTGTGGGCATGTTCTCCCAGAACACTGTATATGTGTGCCCGGTGGTGCTGAAGCCTCAGAAGCGGGATGTTATTTTCAGCGGCAAGCTCCTTCGCGAACCGGGAGGAAAGATAATCAGGATGCGTGTCGCAGACAGCGATGTCAGGCTTGAAACTGTAAAACCGCGTAAGGTCGCTGAATGTGCTTCTGTAGAAATCATAAGAAATATCACAGGACAGATTTCCGATGTGGTTGCTTGTCACAATCCTGTCCTCGAATGAAATTGACATATTGCTTTTCAGCTCAGCGCCGGAAGCAAAGATCCGGGAGGGCGATTTTTTACCCGCCATGAACGGCCTCGGCACCCTTCCCCTTGCCACCCGTATATTCTGCGACTTTTCTCCGGACGAAAGCACTATTCCGTCATCCATCCTTCTTACTATCCGCCTGTTGTTAAAAAGAAAATAATCGGCGATATCGCCAAGCCTCTCCATCGCTTCATCATTCTGATAAGTCATCGGTTCGTCGGTGACATTCCCGCTTGTCATTATGAGCGGGGTACCAACCTCCTTCATCAAAAGATAATGGAGAGGAGTGTAAGGGATCATCACTCCCAGTCTGCAGTTATCCGGAGCGCATATTCGAGACAGAAGGGAGTCAGCCTTCTTTTTTGCAAGTAAAACAGGGCTGACAGATGATTTAAGCATTTTCAGAGATTCAGCGGAGAGAAACGCATGTTCCTCTGCTGAATCCGAATCAGGGAACATGACAGCGAAAGGTTTTGACGGGCGATTTTTCCTCTGCCTGAGACTGTGGACTGCTTTTGGATTCTCAGAATGACAGGCCAGGTGAAATCCGCCCAGCCCTTTCAGCGCGATTATTTTCCCGTCCCTGACAAGTTCGGCAGCCTTCATGACAGCTGAATATCCTTCGCATAAAGCTGAATTCCGTTTGTCCGACAGCCAAAGTTTTGGCCCGCATTCCGGACAGCTTATCGATTCCACATGAAACCTCCTGTTGTCCGAATTTCCATACTCATCAGCGCATTGCGCGCATAAAGGGAAATCCTTCATTGCGGTATTGCATCTTTCGTAAGGGATCCTTTCCAGGACGGTAAAACGGGGGCCGCAGTCGTCACAGGCGTTGAAAGCGTATCGGTATCTTCTGTCTGAAGGGTCATCAATCTCTTTTCTGCATTTATCACATATGGCCAGATCAGGGGAAACGGATATCTCTTCTGATGTTCCGTCCTCCTCAATGATGATGTTGAATCCGCTGAACTCCCTGTACCCGGATTTCTCTATTGAAATTTCGTCAATAACAGCCTTTGAAGGCGGATTGTTTCTGATTGCATTGAGGAACGCATCGAGGGTTTCCTCCGGACCTGCGGCTTCAATCATGACGCCTGAATTCCCGTTCAGAACGGTGCCTGAAAGCCCCATTTTTTTTGCGAGTCTGAAAACAAAGGGGCGGAATCCCACTCCCTGAACAGCGCCCCGAATATGGATTCTGACAGACTTATTCAGCCCTTTTTCTCCGCTATCTTCCCCGCAAGCCAACCAACCCAGCTTTCAATTCCGTTCCCGTCGGAGCATGATGTTTCAAAGAAGATAAGTCCAGGGTTTATTTTCAGCGCGTTTTCCTTAACCCTGTCAACAGAAAAATCAACATAGGGCAGAAGGTCTGTCTTATTTATCAGCATGACAGACGAGTTGCGGAACATCGCAGGATATTTGGACGGCTTGTCATCCCCCTCGGTAGTGCTTACAACGACAACCTTAAGGTCTTCACCCAGATCGTATCCTGCTGGGCAGACAAGATTGCCGACATTTTCTATTATCAGCATATCAATCCCGGAAAGGTCCAGCCTGTCAAACGCGTTTTTCACCTGAAGCGCGTCCAGATGGCACCCTCCCATTGTATTAAGCTGAACAACAGGAACATTGTATTTTTCAATCCTTCTGGCATCGTTATCCGTCTGGACATCTCCTTCAATTACCGATATTTTAAATTTTCCCGCCATTTTTCCGAGCGTTTTTTCAAGGATGCTCGTTTTTCCCGATCCAGGCGAGCTCAGAATGTTAAAGGTAAAAATACCGTTCAGGCGGCTCCGGTTTTCCGCAGCAATATCGTCGTTCTTTTTAAGAACTTCTCTTTCGATGGTAATTACAGGCATTTCAATCCTCTCTGTGCGCTGCTATGCAGCCGAACGCGACAGCGTTAAGTTTTGCCTCGCTGCTGTCGGATCTGGACGGAATTAGAACGGGAGCGGTTGCTCCCACAATAACATGGCTCGGTTCAAACGGGATCATATACATCAGCGCTTTAGCGGTAATGTTGGCGGATTCAATGTTCGGGAACACCAGAATGTCAGCCTTCCCGGCAATCTGGGACTCGAATCCCTTTATGCGGGCGGCCTCTTCGGAGATGGCGAGATCCATCGCCAGAGGCCCGTCAACAACGCAGCCTTTGAATTCACCCTGTTTATACATTTTTGCAAGCTCTGCGGCGTCCACAGTTGACTGAAGATCCGGATTCACCGCTTCCACCGCCGACAAAACAGCAACCTTGGGTTCCTCATAACCGAGCCTGTGAAATGCTTCCACTGCGTTCTGAATTATCTCGGCCTTCTGTTTCAGGTCGGGAAGAAGATTAAGCCCGCCGTCGGTTATCCCGATGATGCGGTTCTGTCCTCTGATCGGGCAGTTAAAGATGAATACATCGCTGAGCAGTCGCCCGGTTCTTAGCCCTTTTTCCCTGTCCAGCACTCCCTTTATAAGCGTCCCCGTTTTGACCTTTCCCTTCAGAAGAACATGCGCCCGTCCATCCCTTATAAGCCTTACTGCTTCAGCAACAGCTTCTGCATCATCTTCTCTGTCTATTATCTCAAAAAGGTTTTTTGGTGCTCCGAGTTCTGACAGTTTATCCTCTATCCTCCCTTTGATTCCGACCAGGATGGCATCTGCTATATTCTTCTGTTTTGCCTCAACCGCGGCGCTCAATGCGGCATCATCATGCGCAGCGGCTATCGCCACTGTTTTTGACGGAAGCGATTCCGCTTTTTCCAGCAATTCCTTTATTGATCTGATCATGGTCATATCCCTTTCGCGAGTTCCATGCCTTTGTCAAAGGCTTTGAAGTTTGATTCGTGAAATTTTTCGGGGAATCTGTCTGCGATTGATTTTTTCCATACATCCCGGCTGATCTCCGGGGCAAAATTTGCAAAAGCCCCCAGCATGATGATATTTGTCGCGCGCGGGTTGCCGATCTCTTCTGCAGCTTTTATCGCCGGGAAAAACAGGACATGATGCGCCTTCTCCCTGAAAATATCCCCCGCATTCTCAGGATACGGAACAGGTTCTCCCAGAATGGAGGGCACAATCTTTTGGTCATTGACGATCATGATGCCGTCCGCTTTCAAATAATCAATGTATCTGAGGGCTTCCAGCTTCTCGAAAGAGATAAGGACATCGGCCATTCCCTTTTCAATTATCGGCGAGTATATTTTTTCTCCGTACCGGACATGGCTGACAACGCTTCCGCCTCTTTGAGCCATCCCGTGCACTTCGCTCTTTTTGGCATCCAGGCCGCAATTCAAAGCCGCGTCGGATATAATCGAACTGACAGTCAGTATCCCCTGGCCGCCTACACCTGTGATAAAAACATTCTTTATCATTCTTTTCCTCCGTCCTTTTTCGGGGTGTAACCTTCGATAGTCAGCGCGCTGACATTGCAAACCTGAACACACATCGCGCAGCCGGTGCAGAACAAAGGATTGATGACCGGTTTGCCTTCAACATTTTCAATTGCGGGACAGCCAAGCTTCAGACAGAGGCCGCAAGCGATGCACTTTTCATGATCCTCCTTCGCGGGCGGATGGAAAGGCTTTCTGCGGACAAGCATACACGAGGCTTTCGCGATGATAACAGAAGGTTCGTCAGCGTTCATTTCCTCCCTGAGCACATTTCTTATTTCGGTTAGGTCATAGGGGTCTATCACCCTTACCCTTTTCACTCCGACCGCTTTGCATAAAACTTCAAGGTCAAGTTCGTGCGTTTCCTCCCCGGACAGCGTGCATCCGGTTCCTGGGTTCTGCTGATGACCAGTCATGGCGGTTATTCGGTTGTCGAGGATCATGATGGTCGCGTCTGATTTATTATAAACAATATTTATCAGACCGGTGATGCCCGAATGGAAAAAAGTCGAGTCGCCTATCACCCCGACAATCTTGTTTTTCCTTTTGTCATCCTTCAGGGCCACCCCCAATCCTTCGGCCATGCCAACGCTTGCGCCCATGCAAAGGCACGAGTCCATTGCGAGAAGCGGAGGAAGAGCGCCCAGCGTGTAACATCCGATATCCCCTGTCACTATTGCTTTCAACCTGTTCAGGGTGTAGAACACCCCCCTGTGGGAACACCCGGCGCACATCACCGGAGGCCTTACAGGAAGCGGGATGTCAACCGGCTTTATGCCGTCTGTTTTTCTGGAAACCCCGAAAGCCTTCGCCACAACTTCGGTATTGAATTCGCCGATGTTTGACAATATCTCTTTGCCCTTTACGGATATTCCCGCGGCGCGTACTTGTTCCTCGATAAACGGGTCAAGCTCCTCCACGATAAAAAGATTTTCGACCGCCGCCGCAAATTCCCTGATAAGCCCCATCGGCAGAGGGTTCGTAAGCCCGAGTTTGAGAACGGAGACGCCCGGGAGGACTTCTTTCACATACTGATATGAAATCCCGCTTGTTATTATCCCCGTCTTCTTGTCTCCCCATTCTATGCGGTTCAGATGAGATGCTTTGTTTCCGTAATCTTCGAGTCTCCTCAGCCTTTCCTCTACAAATACATGTCGTTTCTTCGCGTTTGCCGGAAGAAGGACATTCTTCTGATAATTCTGTTCGTAAGGTCCTCTGGCATTCCTTTCATACTTATGGTTTTCATCAATTTCAACAACCGCCATCGAATGGCATACCCTCGTCGTCATCCTGAACATAACGGGGGTGTCGAAGTCCTCCGATATTTCAAACGCGTGCTTTATAAAATCCTTGCATTCCTGACTGTCCGAAGGCTCAAGCATGGCAACCTTTGAAGCCCGTGCAAGATTGCGGTTGTCCTGCTCGTTCTGGGACGAATGCATCGCCGGATCATCAGCGGAGACAATGATCAAACCGCCCGTCGCGCCGGAATAGGACGAACTGAACAGCGGGTCGGCGGCGACATTAATGCCTACATGCTTCATCGCGGCCAGTGCCCTGCCTCCTCCCATGGCAACCCCGCACGCCACTTCATAAGCAACCTTTTCGTTTGTTGACCACTGGGAGGTGATCTCCCTGTATTTCGCTACATTCTCCAAGATTTCGGTGCTCGGAGTACCAGGATAGGCTGAGGCGAATGCCGCCCCCGCTTCCCAGAGCCCCCTGGCAACTGCTTCATTTCCTGACAGTAATTTCTTCATCAATATACCTCTTTAATAGATCCCGGCTTCTTCTTCACCCTGAAGTATTCTCAACGCTCCCGTAGCCAGAGCTTCCATTTCGCTTACCTCAGGCACTACCAGTATTTCCGCTATGAAAGACACCCTGGCTTTTATCCAGTTCATCAGCATATCCGATTTCGCGAGACCGCCTGTAAGGATGACGAGGTCCGCTTTTCCGCTCAAAACCGCAGCCATCGCGGCGATCTCCTTCGATATCTGATAGGCCATCGCCTCGTAAACCTTTTCGGCTTCCCTGTCGCCGCTGTTGATCCTGCCCTCAACCTCCCGGGCATTGTCGGTGCCCAGATAACTCATGAGGCCGCCCGTTTTGAGGGTAAGCTTCATCATATCCTTATGGCTGTATTTACCCGAGAAGCACATCTCCATGAGCTCCTGAACCGGAAGACTGCCCGATCGCTGAGGGGAGAAAGGACCTCCGCTGTTGGCGTTGTTCGCGTCAATAATCCTTCCCCCTTCAACCGGACAGACGGATATCCCTCCGCCCAGATGCGCGACAATGAACTTCTTTGTTGCCACATCCCAGCCCAACTTCGCGCAGGTCTGCCTGACCACGCTGTGGATGCTGAGAGTATGTGACAAGCTTTTTCTTTTTATCTCTTTTATCCCGGAGTAGAAAGCAAGCTCGCAGAACTCGTTAACCGAGACCGGATCTACCGTGAAGGCCCTTATGCCGTGGATATCAGCTATGGCGCGCGCCAAAGTGCAGCCGGTGTTGGAAATGTGAACCCCCTGAAGATTCGACCTTGCATCCGCAAGCATGGCATCATTGACTTCGTATGTTCCCCCCTTTATGGATTTCAGAAGGCCGCCGCGACCGACAACTGCTGAGAGGGTGCTTCCGGCAATATCGTTCTTCTCAAGAAACCCCATAACGGCGTTCTTTCTGAACTCAAACTGGTCCCATATATCGCTGAAACCTTTCATCTCATCTGGAGAATGCTCTATATTCTGCTCTCTGAAGCATTTTTCGCCGTCGAAAACAGCAGTTTTTGTCGAAGTCGAGCCCGGATTAATGACAAGAATCCTGTGCGTGTAATTCTTTTCCATTGTGTATTAACCTTAAATTGTTTAAAGCGACCTGAAAAAGGTTTCCTATAACACGCATTTTTAACATAAAGAAAGGCTCAAATCAACCTGCCGGCGATTTTTAACCTCCGCTCAGATTTTCAAATATCTCATTCACACGCTACAGTTTTTGTCTTTGTGATTGTCTCCGTGATTTCCGATTTTCCATCTTCGGATACACTCTTTACTACTGTCACTTCTGTGCAGGAAGCGGATTCATCCCCGTCAACAGCAGAGCAATTATTGCCAGAGCATGTTACCGTTTTTCCGCAGTTCAGCGCTTCAGCGGTGCAAACAGCAGATGAAGGGGCCTTTTTCCCTGCGCAGCCGGAAACTGCAAATAACAGCAGCACGGCAACCCCTGCAACGATCCTTTTCATGGCAACCTCCTGTGTAAAAAGTAAAAATATCCCAGAGCCTTCAGTTCACCGAAACATCCCCGGCATCCGAGCCGCCGGACGGGGTGGTCGGCGAATAATAATTTAAGTCGCATTCCGGATTCGGGTTCCAGGACGCATGCAGTACTGTAGAATTATGGCAATCCTCCTGTAAGGCAAGTCCTGTAGGTGCGGCAGGGCCAGGAGGTGTTGGCTTTGCAGACAATACATTGCTTGCAATACTTTCATTTCCGGGCCAGTCAATGGCAACCACCCAGACTTCATAGTCAACGCAATTTGATAAACCCGTGAGATTTGCAGAATAGGTTGCAACATCCCCATTTCTTGCTATGGCGACAGAACCTGTTGCTGCAGTGCCAAGATTTTTATAATAAACTCTGTAGTGATCAACATCACAGGAAGCTGACCATGTCCATTCTACGGACAGATTCCCGCCTGTTTCAGTGTCGTAGAGCTGGGTTAGTGTTGGGGTTGCGGGAGGGCCTGGGTCGGAGACTGTGCCCTGAGCGATTTCCAGACCGTAAGTATTAAACAGGAAAACTGATACTAAAGTAATCAGTATAATAATTAACTTTAGAGGATTCATTAATTGCTCCTTCTTTTAAACAAATTTGATATAAACTCTCTAACATCCTTGCGATTCTTTATCAAATAGTAAATCAACCACACTGAAATGGAATAAATCCAAGTAGACATAATCACCAACTCAATACCAGAGCAAAAGTGATACTCGTATGAGTCTCCACCCATAAATACTAGAGTTCTCATACCAAAGATATTTAAAGGATAAAAGTACCAGTAATACCATAAGAGAGAATCTTTAAACAATTCTCCACGCTCGTATGCATATAATATTCTAAGATTTGCCATGACCTGACTGACCATTAATATCACGACAAATATTCTTAAAAAACCATATTTTCTCTTATACTTACAGATCGCAGTTATTATGACAATTGCTATAATTGAAGCCCAAATGCTTTTAGCAATGCTGCTATAATTAGGGTCTGGTGAAATTAGTGCCAGAATATCAATCATTGTACTTCCTATTTAGGTAGATTATGATATATTTTTCTAAACAATTGCTCCCCTGTCAGTTTGCTTTTAGCTTTCCTTTGAGAATTTTCACTCTCCTTAGAATGGAAATGATGTTCTCCTTGGCTACCTCCTTCTTTTAATTGATCCATGAAAAAATATACCCAACCGTGACCTACTTCATGAGAAATTACATCAGAAAGGTCAGTTGGGACAGGAAGCATCATATTTAAAAGATAATCCCAAGACTGACCGGACAATTTGCTGAATTTATCAGGATTTATCTCACTATAGCCAAATACAGAAGTGATTGCCCCTCCCTTTTCCATAAATTTTTTATCTGTATTGCTTGAGAAGATCATTTCATATAACTGAGGTTTATTTATAATTTCGACAATCATTCTGGCATAAATGTTACCCGAAATATCTGCTTCAGAACCAGTAAAAACAACATAATTTCTAGGAGTTAGTTTAAACTTATTAGCCAGGTCTTCATTATGCAGGCTTGTCCTAAAATGTGAAAACACATCCTGTGCTGAATAGCCTACATGTGTGCTGGCAACTCTAAACCACATACCATCCGGGTCAATAAATTTATTCGGATTGTTAAGAGCATACGAATACCTGTTCCAACTCTGGGGATTCATTGGCGAAATACTTGCTCTTGCAGGATCAACGCTGTTGAACCTTGCATCCATTGGGGAGATATACCTTGCTCCTGCATAAAGCAGCCCTGTTTCATCGTCCTTCACATGGCCGGTGAAGTCCTGCGGCACCGTTCCTTTCGTATCAAGCTTTGTTTCTCCGAACGGGAAATACTCATACTCCGCAATTATATTTCCGCTCATGTCCGTCATCATCCGTGTGCTTCCCAGATGATCATTGTGATGGAAGTAGATAGCAGTCCCTTCAGGCGTGCCATCCAGCTTGCTTTCTTTATCTCCGGGATAAACTCCCGTAATAACCGAAAGATAATTTTCAAACGGTTTCATAAACGATTTATATCATAAATCCTTGGTTAAAAAAAGCTTATTTCCCAAAAAAGTAAAAACAGCGCCTCCATAGCTGCGGCTGTGCTCTAATACGAACCCTCAAATCCACTCGTGGCATTTGGGGGTCAGGGTGAAATGGATCCTCTCCTCCGGGAAAAAAGCGGGTCCGCCCGGTAAAAAGCGATGCATTAACATTGAGATGCGAACCATTAACACCAAGAAGTGAACCGTTAACATCACAATGCGAACCATTAACACTAAAATGTGAACCATTAACACTACACTGCGAATCTGTAACACTGCAAAGCGAATCGTCAACACTCCGCAGCGACTGTTCAACACCTCTAAGCGAACCATTAACACCTCGCAGCGATTGATTAACACCGCAAAGCGACCCATTAACACCGGAAACAGGATATGTAACACTGTTTTTTCGGTATCCGACTCTTCAGTGACTGAATTCAACACGCAGGAACAGGTCAATGCGGCTTTTTCGCCGTATATCAGCATATTATTGTCATATTCCGCGCCTGAATGACAACAATCCAACACGGAACGGACAACCAGCACTATTTTTTTAGTCTGCTCAACGCTTCAGGGTTGGGTATTGCCGCCCTGATCCCCCCAAAAGCATTCAATAAGGACTTTCAGTTACAAATATCCGAGTGCTCTGAGCTTTTTTCTGTCCTCGCTGTCAAGCTGTTTGTCTTCAGGTGTCTGTTCTGTCTGCGATCTGATTATCGCGAGCAGGTCTTTAAGCATCGTGTCCGCCATTTCCCGGAGTTCGAAGGCAACATCTGTTTTCTCAAGCGGGTCAAACTCAAGGTTGTAAAGTTCCAAACGGTTGCTGAACGGGGTGTAGATCAGCTTCCACGGCCCCCGGAGCAGACCGTTCATCAGGGTTCTTCCTGCTGCAGGGTCTCTTGCCAGATAAGTCGAGAGCAGAAGCTGCCTGTCCGCCGGTGAAGGATTGAAGAGGGGCAGGGGCTTGCCCTGCAGTGACTGAGAAAACTCTGTTCCAGCCAATTCACAGAGGGTCGGGTAGATATCCAGGATGCTCACTCTGTCAGTTTTCCGTTCCGGCTTGAGTTTTTCGGGATAATAAACAATCAGCGGAATTCTGAGGGTTTCGTTGTAAAGGTTAAGCCCGTGTTTCATCCAGCCGTGGTCGAGGAATTCCTCACCATGATCGGCAAGCAGAATGACAATAGTGTTATCAAGTGCTCCTGACTGTTCCAGCTCCGCGAGCAGTTTCCCTGTCGCGGTATCAAGATACTGTATTTCCTCATCGTAGAGGTCAATGAAGGTCTGAACATCGGAGTAGTCGGATGGACGGATATCTCTTTTTTGGTTTATTCTGCCTCCGAAACCGGGATATTCTTCTATCGCTTTCAGAGCCTTTTCGGTGTCGTTCACAATCCCGCAGAAGTGTCCGTCGGGCGCACGGTAAGGAAAGTGCGGGTCCATATAATGCAGAAAGGCGAAAAAGCTGTATCCGCGGTTCTTCCTGAGCCATTCTGTGAACCGGCGGTTCAGGAACCCGGCAGGGGCGTCTTTTGCGTTATATTCCTCGAACACCCCGAAGCCCTGGCTGAAGTTAAATTTCGCGGATACCAGGTAGTTGGCAGAGAATCCTGCGGTTGAGTATCCGTTTCGCTGGAAATGTTCAGGGAGAGTATCGAAATGATGCTCAAGATAGGATCTGTCCAGATCGTAAACTCCGTGCCGGTAAGGGGTGAGCCCGGTGAACAGGCTTCCGACGGATGGCCAGGTCCATGTCGCGACCGAAAATGCATTGTCGAAAACGACTGATTTTTCCGCGAACCTGTCAATTTCCGGCGATATACCTCTTTCATATCCGTAGCAGCCGAGATGATCAGCCCTCAGCGTGTCTGCCAGCAGAATGATGATATTCGGGGTTTCCGGGGAAGCGGGTGCCTTTCTGACAAGGGTTGCTGTTTTAATCGAAATGTCATACCAAAACGCTGAAAGCTGGAGTTCAGGATCCTCGCATAAAACATCAAAGGAAATCTCCGCTTCGGAACCTCTGAACCGTGACAGCCCGACCGATGCCCTTTCCGCCCTGCACCATCTGTGGCCGCTCCGGTGGCGCAGGGATCTGCTGAAATATTTTTTTCCATTCACGGATACGGTGAAAGTCATCTTTTCTCCGTCCTTCAGTGTCCTGTCGGGCAGTATCCCGAACGAGAAATCCAGTCTGCTTTCACCCGAAGGGATATCCGTCCTGAAGGAGAAATTATGAGGCGTCCATACGACAAACGCCCTGGATTCCGTGAAAGGGTTGAATCTGATTGTTGTCTTTCTGAAATCTCCCGGAAGTCGGGTTTCAGGCAGAGACTCCCATTGCGCGTCAAAATCAAGCGCCACCTCTTCAACAGATTGATAACCGGACGGAACGAACGAACAGGAAGCAAGAGGAAGTGAAAGAACAGAAACAAGCAGAATGAACAGAGCTCTTGCAATCATTCCCAGTTCCTCGGGTTACGAACAGCCTCGAGCCCTCCTCGATACTGCCCGTAAAGTTTCATGAACGCTGAAAACGGGGCGCGGAGCGAGAATTTTATTTTTCTAGTCAGTGAAGGTTCACCGAGGATGGAATGGTACGCGTCGCTTGCAGCGACCAGTGGAGCAAGCTTAAGCACCTGAAGTAAGGATGGAACGCATCTCATTCCGAACAGCTCGCCAAGTATCCGGTGGCAGACATATTCTCTGTCGTATTCCCAGAACAACGATCTTTCATGCGAATGGATTACCACTGATGACGGCTGATAGATAATCTTCCAGCCCGCAAGGAGGACTTCACGGCTCCAGACAAGATCCTCGGCGAAATCAGTTTCGCGAAACGGAATCTTCTCCCATGTTTTTCTCCTGACGCAGGAACAGACATTGTCGAAAGTGCAGAAGATGTGTTTTTCGGAAGGGGACATTTTTTCATATACGGCATTGTCGGTTATCCGCCGTTCGAGCCTCTCTGTCCCTCCCGTCACCCAAGCGTTGAGCTGACGCTTCACATTGACGGGAGAATCGTCACTGGGTATCTGGCGGCAGAAAACACCTGCAACAGAATGATCGCTGAACGGTTCAACAAGATTTTCAAGCCATTCCGGGCCTGACGGAACCGCATCCTGAGTTATCAGAACGACAAGTTCTCCAGAGGCCATACCTGCACCGAGATTCCGTGTCAACCCATGATTAAATTCAGATGGACTGATGTTGTGAACTCTGGTTTTTGCGAATGACCGCAGAATATCGGGGGATGAATCAGTTGACCCCGAATCAATTGCAATAACTTCAATCTCATTTTCCGTCCGCTGACTGAACAGCGCAGAAAGAACATCAGAGAGGGTATGCTCTCCGTTCTTTACGGGTATGACAACGCTTATAATCATATCCACCGCTTCAGTTTATGGCCTTCAGGCGCGGATCTCCCCAGTAAGCCCAGTCATAGGAGCGGTCTCCGAGAGGCCCCTGTTCCGTTTCAAAGATTATCCCGATGCTCTCACCGTTAACGGGAAGAGAAATTTCAACATCTGTCCATTTTCTGTCCTCTTTTTTCCGGCACGGGTCAATCATTTTCACAAAAACCGGAAGCGGCGGGCTTCCCTCCTTTTTGACGGAAACTGTGAACTTTACGCCGTCCCCGTCTTTTTCCCACATCTTCGGGGACATCCCCAGCGATACGGCAAGAATGGTGTTTTCCTTCACGGCAAGTCCGCCATATTCAACCGCTGAAACAGGATGCGCGAATATTGATTTCATCTTCCTCTTTTTTATATTCAGGATCGTCAGGTTGACCTTTCCGTCACCTGACACTACAGCATTATCAAGGTTATCCGTGAAATAGTAATATCCGTCCGAACGATCGGGAGCAAAAGGGACACCGCCCGGGTCGTCCGAAATGAAAAAAGCATAGATCACCGCGAACGAAACAAGGCCGCCGAACAGCCAAAACGCGCTGAACCTTATTACATCATCTTTCTTCATCCATCATTCCTTCTGAATTAATAATATTGATAACCTCTTCAGCCATAACCGAAAACGCTTTTCCGTTCGGATGTATCCAGTCGGTGAACAGCTCTGCGTCCTGGATGCCTTCAAACAGAACAGGCGAGTCGAGGAGCGGGATATTTTCCTTTTCCGCGTGTCCCCTGATTATCTCTCTGTAGATGAGCGAGGCGGGGAATGATTTCAGGGTCTCAGCGGGAAGAGGAGGAACGATAAGAATGGCAGATGCTCCATCCGCAGCTACGCTTGTTGTCAGTTCCTTCAAGCAGATTTCAAATTCTGCGGGCTCCACCCTTCTGCCGTCAAGAGGCTTGTTTTTCAGGGCCGCTTCACGATAGTCGGTTTTGGCCTGCTCCCATATCCGCGTGACAATGATGTCCTGAATTCTGACCATCGCCTGATAGGAGCGGAAAGACCGGAAAATATTCAGAATCGGATTTCCCTTTCTCTCTTCGCTGAGCTTCTTAAATCTTTCAATATCGCCCTCCCCGATCGCGGGGGCGTAGTCGTTCCAGGCACCGGGATAGATCACGACAAGATCTGGTCGGTAACCGGAAAGCCTGTTCTGATAGAACTTCTTTATCTGGAAAACAGAATAACCTCTCACCCCTGCGTTCAGCACTTCTATCGTGTTTTCTCCGGCAAAAGCTTTGAGTTTTGCAGCTGCTATCTGCTCTGGAAGTGATTCCTCAACCGGAACGCCAGCGCCCAGCATGCAGGAGTCGCCGACGCAGATAATCCTGAAAACCCCGTCTTTTTTTTCTCTTTCGATTATCTTCCCTCTGAACCCTTTCGCGTTGATCCGTTCGACGGCATCCCAGTCAATCCTTCCCCCGGGCCTGAGTTCCCAGAACAACTCCCCGCTGAGCATCAGCATAGAATCTCTCTGCCTTGCTGTCTCAACAGCGGCGCCGTCGAACCTGAAGCTTCTGAACCTCGTGTCATATCTGAAACCGGACAGCATAAGAAGCCCTTCGCAGACTGCCAGAAAAAAAATAACTGCGGTGGCGCTGAAAAACAACTTCTTCCAGACAGGAAGTCCCGGATTTTCATTCATTGAATATAACCGAGGGATTTAAGCATTTCCCTGTCCTCTTCGGACATTTCGGGATTGGCCGTTTCAAAATTGTCAGTCCTCCCTTTCTTCCACAGTTTCAGTATTTCTTTGTATCTGGCGGCTATTTCCGGATTTGCTGCAAACAAATTGGTCTCCTCGTCGGGATAGCGGTAAAGCTCAAAAGAACCGGCGCGGGGCATAAATTCAGACGAATAATCATAGTCCTTGTATATTTCCGTGTAACGCCATTCGCCGTCAAACACGGAAGCGGCAAAATTCACATGGCCCTCAGCGAATACAAAATCGTGGACTTTATCCGCTTTCCGTTCCATAAGAGGGAGAAGGCTTTTCCCGGACATGCGACCTTCGTGGTTGATATCCAGAATATCAAGCACGGTGGGCATTATGTCCACGCTCATGACAAGGCTGCTGATCCGGTCCGAGGAGGTCTGCTCCTTGTTGCTGAATATCAGGGGAACTTTCAGCGTGGTTTCATAAAGCCCTTGATGGTCGAAAAGCACTCCGTGTTCCCCGAGATTTTCACCATGATCTGAAGTGAGGATGATCCATGTGTTGTTCAGCCTGTAATCGTCCAGTTTTTTCATCAGCCGCCCGAGTTCATGGTCGGCGTATGAAATTTCACCCATATACTGCGTGGCAGGATAATTAATATCTTTTATCGGTTTGAGCCAGTCAATGAAGGCGTGGAATTTTGTGTACCACCAGCCGGCAAAAACCGCGTCTTTCATTGTATCTTCACCGCTGTAAGGGTCGCCTTCATAGTAAGCTGTATTGAATGGTTCCGGTGGAACATAAGGCATATGCGGATCGTAAATATGCAGCCATAGGAAGAATTTCCGTTCATGGTTTTTCTTCAGCCATTTTTCCACATAGTCCATAGTTTCTCCTGCCGTGCATTGAGATCTTCCCGCAGGATACCGGAAATAATCGAAACCCCGGTCAATTCCCCCGACCATGTCAGGCTGCATCGCGGACATGCTTATAATCGCGGCATTCGTGAAACCCCTCTTCTTCAATATAACGGGAAGGGTAACAAGCCCGGGGTCCAGCGCCTGCTTTTCCATGATGTATGAACCGTGTTCCATCAGATAAAGCGAGCTCAAAATTGAAATATGTGACGGGGTGGTAAAATGGGTCTGCGAATAAGCGTTCTCAAACAGAATTCCGTTTTCAGCAAGGGCATCCATTACCGGCGTTGCGATTTCTTTGTTCCCGCAAACACCAACATGGTCATATCTGAGGGTGTCGACTGTTATCAGGATAATATTCTCGCTCTCTTCCGGGTTGACTTTTTCACCGGTAAAGCATCCTGAAAACATCAACAGACTAAAAAAAAACATCCCGGCAACTATCAGCTTCATCTTCAGCTCCTTAAAAGTGATCCGTAAAGCTCCTCTGTCCAGCGGGCATCCTCCTCTATGCTTTTCACGGGAACAGTCTCTAAATCAAGCCCACGGATAAGTTCATGGTCCGCCGTCAGTCTTGCCATAATATTTTTCAGATTCCCGACATTTCCCCGTTCAAACAGAAATCCGTTTTTCCCATTCTTCACAAGTTCTTTCATCCCGCCGAAATCAGAGGTTATCACAGGTATTCCCGCCATAAAAGCCTCGTGGATGGTCAGCGGGGAATTCTCAAACCACATGGATGGTACAACCAGCACATCAATGTTGCGATAAACATCCCCCGCTGAATTATTGTCAAATCTTCCGTGAAAAACAGTTTTTTCGTGCGTTGACAGGCTTCTGACCTCTTTGCCGTAATCCGAAAACACGCCGAGATCTCCGTAAATATGCAATTCGGCGTTTATGTCAGCATCGAGGCTGTTGAAAGCTTCAATAAGAATATGAAGCCCTTTGTGCGGAGCGGGAGTTCCGATAAACGCGAATCTCAGGTTTTCTGACTTTTTCCGTTGAAAATCCTGAAAAGGCTTTTTGTCAAAACCGTAGTCGGAATGAACAATTCCGCTCTCGTCAAATCCCTGCCGGATATGCTCCTGTCTGAGGAATTCGGAAGGCGCGATAAAGATGTCCACGCTTTCCGAAGCCTTTAGAACTTCTTTTTTTCTTGCATAAATCAGCTCGGAGAGGACATTATTTTCAGTCTCAGCAGAAGCTCTCTGCTTTCGCAGCAATTCAAAAACCCGTCTTCCTGCTCTACGAAACCATTCGCAATCCGAAATGCACGAAGGAATGAGATATCTGTTTATGAGGTATAATCTGTGTTCGATATCGGCAGCTGGATTGAGTCGTGGCTCAACACAGACAGCGCATCGGTCATCCGATAAATCAGAGCAGACAATCCTGTCTTCCGTGAACCGTATCCCGCCTCTCATGTCGGGGCAAGTCAGCCAATAATCGTGAAGGGTGTAAACAACAGGAATCCCTCTGCTTTTAATGAGGGCCGGATATCCGAGCGAATGGAACATAAGATGCTGGATATGAACAATATCCGGCCTGAATGTATCAAGAACGGTTTCAAGGTTCCGCTCCATCCCTTGGTTTAAATATGTTTCTTCGAAACTTCCGTATATGTGATTGAAAGCAGATTCATGGAAAGGCAGTCCGTTAAAAATCCCTTCGGCCATTTTGTACTGCTCCCTGTCGGGCCTGTGTTCAGTGAAGAAAAGCCGGACATCATGTTTTTTCACCAGCTCCTTTGAAAGTTTATAAGTATATATCTCCGACCCGGCCATATGGCGAGGAAGGAAGTCGTGTATTATTTGAAGGATTTTCATAAGTTCCAAATTGTATGATAGTACAGTTCATTGCAACCGCAAGGACGATTGATTATATTAGAACCCTATGATAACAGTCAAACTGCCTGTTCTGTTCCGGGTGTCAGCCTTTTCGTCATCCTTATTATAAGTGAGCCTGCGTACAGGAACAGAAAAGCCGCAGGAACTATTAATATAAATGCAGCAATCCATGAGCCGCCGGTATCTTCCGTTCCTATGGAAGATACCCTTGCAAGCACGACCACAATCGAGTTATTCAGAAAATGGATCAGAACACCGGACCATATAGAACCGGTAGTCCAGACCATCCATCCCATGACAAGTCCGAGGATCGCTGTTGGAAGCACTCTGCTTGAATCAAGATGAAATATTCCGAACAGCAGGCTCGACAGGACAATCGCCCTGACTTTGCCTTCTTTTTCAAAAGCTTTCAATAAAATCCCCCTGAACATTATCTCTTCACAGATCGCAGGAGCCAACGCCAGAACAATAAACGAAAGAAGCATCCCTCTTTCGTCCTGGATTTCCTTCATAATTTTAATGATATCGCTGTTTCTGTCAAAAGGAATGAATATGTTCTGAAGAACTGCCACAGAGACAGCAAGCAGAGTCCCTCCTACACCGGCTATAAGAGCACTCAAGTAGAAAGCAGGATTAACAAATTTAAGCCTGAATATTTCAGACTGGTCAAATTTTCTTTTTTTTGAATACAGATAAACAGGAACAAGAAGCAGGAAAACCTCTGCCGAAAGCAACCCGGTGAAGTAATCAAACTCACTTATAAGAAACTGCCCTGCCGAAACAAGAAGCATAATAACAATAAAATAGATAGTCAGAGCATCAGCAGCGACAGGAACAGCTTTCCCCGGAAAATGCAAATCAGTTTGATTTTCTTGAGAGACTGAATGCAAGAGCTTCCAGTTGTATTTTCATATCAACATTTTTCAGAATCAGAGTTGAACTTGGTTTTACCTGAACCGGCGAAAAGTTAAGCACGGCCTCTATTCCAGCATTCTCAACCTGTCTGATTACCTCTGATGCTAAATCCGCCGGGACTGCCACAATGCATATAACAATTTTCAGCTCCTTTGCAACTTTTTTTAGCTCTTTAATATGGTAGATTTTTTGACCCTGGGAGGTCATCTGCCCCACCTTGGACGGATTTATATCAAAAAGAGCGGCAATTCTGAAACCTTCCCTGTTGAACCCTTTATAAGCGGCAAGTGCGCGGCCAAGGTTCCCTGCCCCGATTATTCCTACATTGCGCTGTTTATCCAGACTCAGGATTTCTATAAGTTCCCGTCTGAGGGTTTTAACATTGTATCCGAGCCCTCTTATCCCGAACTCTCCGAAATAGGCAAGATCCTTTCTTATCTGCGCAGAGTTAAGATGGAATTCATCCGCAAGCCGCTGGGAGGAAATCGTTTCCACTCCATCGGCTTCAAGTTTGGCAAGACACCTTAAGTAGATTGAAAGCCTGTTGGTTGTGAACTCTGAAATATAAGTATCCATTTCCGATTAAGTTAGAAAACCCCTTGAACCCAGTCAAGAACCTTGGGAGGAAAGACACCTATGAGTATGATAAGTATAACTGACAATGAAAGAACCAGGTTCACATTCAGGGAAGGCGCAATGGATGGCTCCTCAGAAGCCTTATCGCTCTCGCTCATATACATGAATACAAGAACCCTGAGATAGAAAAACGCTGATATAAGACTGTTTATAACAGCTATAATAACCAGTTTTGTGTAACCGGCGCTTATTGCCGCAGTGAAAACATAGAACTTGCTGAAAAATCCTGCTGTTGGCGGCACTCCGGCAAGCGAGAACATGAACACTGCCATCGCAAACCCAAGAAACGGGAATTTAAACCCCATTCCCTTCAGATGGAAGATCAGGATTTCACCTCCGGTTTTTCTTTCCGCTGCCATAACAACTGCAAAAGCACCGATATTCATAAATGTATAACTGAGGAGATAGAAAAGCACAGTGGCGGCAGATGTTTCGTCCGCTGTCATCGCAATAACACCGATCAGCATATATCCGGCGTGCGCAATACTGGAAAAAGCCAGCATTCTTTTTATGCTTGTCTGCGCTATAGCCACAACATTGCCGACAATCATAGTCAGGACTGAAATCGCGTAAAGGGCAGCTATCCAGTATTCGCTCAGATCAATATAGAACGATCCCATAAGTCTTATGATAACAACAAACGCTGCGGCTTTTGAGGCAACCGACATATATCCCGCCACAGGCGTCGGAGCGCCTTCATAAGCATCCGGGCTCCAGAAATGGAACGGAAAAGCTGCAATCTTGAACAAAAAACCTGTCAGCAGGGCAACAGCCCCTATAAGCAGGAACGGTGACACGGGAACCATGCCATCCGAAATTTTCTGTCCTATGATGGATAGGTTCAGCGTTCCAGTCAGGCCGAAAACAACTGCAATTCCGTAAAGAAGAATGCCGGATGAGAACGCGCCAGTCAGAAAATATTTCATAGCAGCCTCGGTCGAGGTCCGCACTGATTTAAAATAACCGGTAAGGATATAACATGATATCGCCATAATTTCGAGGCCGACAAAAATCATCAGAAGGTTTTCAGTCCAGGTCATCGCAATCATGCCCAGGGTTGCAAGAAGCAAAAGGGCATAATACTCACCGCTGTCTTCAAGTTTTTCAACATAACCTGCAGACAAAATGAGCGTCAAAATTGTTCCTATCAGAAAAACCACCGCGCTGAAGAGCGACAAATTGTCAAGCATAAGGGTGGACGAGAAATGGCTTTCAGCGGAATCCCCTCCGAGAGCAAATAGTACAAGGGCGAGCGAAACTGCAGCACTAAGAGCTCCGGTATATGCAAAAAGCGTCTTCTTAACTTTCGGGAGGAACACACTTCCAAGGAGGATAATAAAAGCACCCGCAGCAAGAACAATTGTGGGTGAAAGAACCATAAACTGCATTTTCCCTATTTCCATAGCTCAGCCCTTTCACTTACAGAACCCGATGATTTTACATGATTGAGAAGCTTCTCCGCTGAAGGCTCCATTTTTTCGAGGAAATATTTCGGATATACACCGATCCAGACGATAAAGATTAGTATCGGAATGAGAGACAGGATTTCTGTCATGGTCAGATCTTTAACATTTTCATTCTCTTTATTTGTAATTTCACCGAACATAACCCGTTTAAACATCATCAACATATAAACAGCTGAAAATACCATCCCGGCGGCAGCAATTCCGCCATACCAATAGTTGAACTTGAACGCCCCAACAAGCACGAATATCTCCCCTACAAACCCGTTCAGCCCGGGAAGACCAATGGATGACAGGGTGACAATCATAAATATTGTCGCGAAAACAGGGATTTTCCGCGCCAAGCCTCCGAAATCGGATATCATTCTGGTATGCCTTCTGTCATAAAGAAAACCTACCAGCATGAAGAGCGCGCCCGTGCTTAAGCCGTGGTTTATCATCTGAATAAGTCCTCCCTGCCAGCCGATAAGGTTGAACACAAACAGGCCAAGCATGACATATCCCAGATGGCTAACGCTTGAGAACGCTACCAAGCGCTTCAGATCCTCTTGAGCGAATGCCATAAGCGCTCCGTAAATAATTCCGAACACCGCCAGAAAACAAACAAGAGGAATGGCTTTGACAACCGCATCAGGGAATAGCCCGAAACCGAAACGCATGAAACCGTAAGTGCCCATTTTCAGAAGAACGCCTGCCAGTATCACCGAACCTGCCATCGGGGCCTCGGTATGGGCATCCGGAAGCCAGGTGTGGAACGGGAAAAGAGGGACCTTTATCGCGAACGCAAGGAAGAAGGCTATGAAGAGCCATCCCTGAAGCGCCGTAGATACCGGATTGTTCATAAGGCTGATAAGATTGAAGGTTTCTCCTCCGTTATAGTAAAGCATAATCATCGCAACAAGCATGAGCAGGCTGCCGAACATTGTGAAAAGGAAGAATTTTATGGCAGCGTAAATCCTCCTTTTGCTTCCCCATACCCCGATAAGGAAATACATGGGGATAAGCACCGCTTCCCAGAAAATGTAAAACAGGAAAAGGTCCAGTGCCAGAAAAACACCGAGAACTGCCATCTCAAGGAAGAGTATCAGAATGTGGAACTCTTTGACTTTTTTTGTCACTGAATTCCATGAGGCAATAATAACAACAGGTGTAAGCAGCGCTGTCAGCATCACCAGAAGAATACTGATACCGTCAATCCCGATGTTGTAGGATATATTGAAATCCTCTATCCATGAATAGTTTTCAACCATCTGGAAATCGGGATTTCCGTCTTCGAAGCTGAAAAATACCGCGAATGCAAGAACAAGGGCAACAAGAGAAAATATTAGAGCGGTCCACCTGACAGCGGAATCAGATTTCCTGCCAAAACCCAGAAGAAGAGCCGATCCGAGAAGAGGAACAAAAATAAGGGCTGATAAAATCATATCCATCAGAAGAACCTAACAAGTATTATTAAAATCATTACAACCGTTCCCGCAAAAATCCCTAGAGCATAATTCCTGACATACCCTGTCTGTATCCGGCTGAGACCGAAACTCAAATACTGCGTGAAAGAAGCAGAACCGTTTGCTATTCCGTCTATAACCATCTCGTCAAACCTGCGCCAGAGGAATTTTGAACCCCTGACCACCAAAGCGATAACAGTAGCGCCGTAAAATTCGTCCACATAATATTTGTTAAACAGAACTTTATGCAGTCCTGAAAATGAACCGGCAAGCTTTTCGGGTGTTTTGAAAACGCCTTTTTTGTACCATTTCATCGCAACAGAAGCAAAAACCAACGCCATAAGAACCGATGCTCCCATAAGTATCCATTCGGCAGCAGCGCTGCCGTGCGATTCATGTAGTCCGAGAATACGGCTTCCATCTTCCACGATAGGATGCATCCATTTTTCAAAAAGGTTGGGAATATGGAACACATGAGGCATCCCAATCAACCCACCGACTGCGGCAAGAACGGCAAGCACTATCAGCGGAATCGTCATTGTTTTCGGGGATTCATGAATATGCTTTTTTGTCTCTTCGTCCATCCGTTCCGTTCCCCAAAAGGTCATGAAATAGCATCGGAACATGTAGAACGATGTCATGCCTGCGGCAATAAAACCGATCAGCCAAAGAACCCATGAGTATTCGCAAACAGGACTGCTGAATGCCTTCCACAGTATCTCATCCTTGCTGAAAAAACCGCTCAAGGGAGGAAAGCCGGCAATGGCAAAACAGGCAATAAGGAATGTCCAATGGGTCACCGGCATCTTCTTCCGCAGGCCTCCCATTTTAAATATATCCTGCTCACCGCTCATGCCGTGAATAACACTTCCGGCGCCAAGGAAAAGCAACGCTTTGAAGAACGCGTGTGTCATCAGATGGAAAATACCCGCTGTGAAAGCTCCCACGCCGAGCGCAATAAACATGTAACCAAGCTGGCTCACAGTAGAGTATGCCAAAACCTTTTTTATGTCTCTCTGAACAAGTCCGATTGACGCAGCCATAAGGGCGGTCAGCGCGCCTACAACACCAACGACCAGAAGAGCTCCGGGACCGTTGGCGTAAACAACATTCATCCTGGTCACCATATATATGCCCGCGGTAACCATTGTTGCGGCATGTATTAGAGCGCTGACAGGCGTTGGACCTGCCATCGCGTCAGGGAGCCACACATACAAAGGTATCTGAGCGGATTTTCCGCATGCTCCTATGAAAAGCAAAATCCCTATCGCAGTGCAGACTCCGGCAAAAGTATAGCTGTTGCCCCAGATACTGACCGTTTCAATAGCACCGTCAAGGGCTTTATTCAATACCGTAAATTTAATTGTGCCGAAAGCCATAAATATCAGGAAAACACCGACCGCAAATCCCACATCACCGATCCTGTTGACAACAAAAGCCTTCACCCCTGCGGCTGAAGCCCAGTCCTTCCTGTAATAGAATCCGATAAGCAGATATGAACAAAGCCCCACACCTTCCCAACCCACAAATAGAAGAAGAAGGTTGTCAGCCATAACGAGCGTCAGCATCGCAAACATGAAAAGGTTGAGGAAAGCGAAATACCTGGCGTAGCCTTCCTCATGCCACATATAGCCTACTGAATAAACATGTATGAGAAAACCTACCCCGGTGACAACCAGTATCATCACAGAAGAAAGAGGATCAAGCAGAAAACCAAAATCAGCTCTGAATTCACCTGCCTGAAGCCATGTATAAACCGTCTGCTCTAATTTTCCTCCGGAAGAACCTGCCAGTGAGAACACTGCGGCAAGAGACAGGATCAAAGACGCCAGCACCGTGAAGCATGCCACTAGGCTTACCGGCGTCTTTCCCATTCTGCTCCCGAAAAGTCCGTTTATAAGGAAACCGGCAAGAGGAAGCACGGGTATCAGCCAAAGTAAATTTTCCATCAGTTCACCACTTCAATAAATTCACATCGTCCACGGAAGCGGAACCTTCGTTCCTGAAAACCGCAACGATGATGGCCAGTCCCACCGCCGCCTCAGCAGCTGCTACGGCCATTATAAAAAAGACGAAGATGTGTCCGTCCACCAGGTTCATCTGCTTTGAAAAAGCCAGAAGCATAAGGATGACACCATTAAGCATCAGCTCAATTGACATAAGGATAACTATTGCGTTTCTCCGGAGCAACACCCCGAGAATACCTACTACAAAAAGGAAAGTACCAACATATATGAATGATATTGTGCTGACCATCATCTGCTCCTCTTTGTTAGAGTGACAACCCCGATCATTGCCACAAGAAGAAGAACGGAAACCATTTCAAACGGATAAAGATAGTCAGTAAAAAGTTTTTTCGCAATAGGAACAACATGTCCTTCAACCGACGAAAAATCTCCCGGCAATTCAACAAAACTTGTATTCATAATCGCAGCACCCGCTGAAACAATAAATGCCAACGCAAGCGGTACAGCGGTGACCTTCTGAACAATGTCCTTTCTTCTGAACACAAGCTCGTCCCTCATGTTAAGAAGCATGACTATAAACAGGATAAGGACTGTAATCGCGCCCGCGTAAACAATAATCTGCATAACTGCTATGAACTGTGCGTTCAGGAGAAGGAACAGAACGGCAAGCCCGCACATGCACAGCACAAGAAACAGCGCGCTTGCCACAGGGTTCTTATGAGAGACCACCATAATTGCACTGAAACATACTATCAATGCTGTTATAAAAAAAGCTATTGCCATTTGTTTTCCTTTTCCAGTTTTTCAGCTTTTTCACCTAAATCAAGCAGCATTTTTTTATCTCGTATCAGAGAAGTCCGCGTAAAATCAGCCAATTCATATTCCTTGCTCATAAATATAGCGTCTTCAGGACAAGCCTGTTCACAGTAACCGCAAAATATGCACACACCCATGTTAATCTCAAAAACAGCGGGGCGTTTCTCTCTGCCTTTGCCCAGTTCAGCTTCCTCCGCTTCTATATAAATTGCCTCCGGTGGGCAGTTGAACATGCAGCAGAAACAAGCTACACATTTTTCCCTGTCATTCTGGCTATCCCATCTCAAAACGGGAGCGCCTCTCCAGTTTTTATAAGGTGTCCAGCGTTCCTCCGGGTACTGCATCGTAACCTTTCTGCTGAAAAATTCCTTTAGGGTTATCCATAAGCCCTTAATGATTTCAGGTATATAAATCCTCTCAAGCAGGTTCATTTTCTTGAATGTCATTTTTTTAGCCATTCTGAACCCTCCAGATCCGGTAAACTATCAAAACGATACCGACAAAGAAGATATTACCCAGAGCGAGAGGCATGAGATATTTCCATCCAAGTCTCATTATCTGATCATATCTGAACCTTGGAAGGGTCCATCTCACCCAGATGAAAACAAAAAGCGCGACAACAACCTTGGAAGCAAAGATACCCGCAGGAATCATAGCCACAATTACTGCGATAATCCAGTTGTCTGTATTGAAAGCGTCTACCCATGCTGAAACAAAAGGAAGATGCCAGCCTCCGAAAAACAACAGCACCATCAAGCATGATGAAGTAATCATATTTGCGTATTCAGCCATAAAGAAAAGCGCGAACTTCATACTGCTGTATTCAGTGTGATAGCCCCCGACAAGCTCGCTTTCGCACTCGGGCATATCAAATGGAAGCCTGTTTGCTTCGGCAAATCCGGTGACAACAAATATCACCATTGTTGGAAATAGAAGAATGAAATACGCCCACCAGTTCGGTGCCATTGTGTTCACTATATTCCTGAGATTAAAACTTCCTGTCGCCATGAAAACAGCAACAAGTGCAAGCCCCATAGGCAGTTCGTAGCTTATCGTCTGAGCTGCTGCTCTTAGGCCGCCCAAAAGCGAATATTTATTATTTGAAGCCCATCCTCCAATAACAACCCCGTAAACCCCCATGCCTGCCATTGCCAGAACAAATAGCACCCCTACATTTAAATCCGCAATTTCAAACGGTATAACTGTGTCCTTTATTGTTACTGTCCCTCCGAAAGGAATGACGGTAAACGACATAAGCGCAGGAACCATTATAAAAGCAGGAGCGAGAACATACATTATTTTGTTCGCTGTTCCCGGGATTATTTCTTCCTTGAAGAAATTCTTGAGTCCGTCAGCAATGGGCTGGAAAAGGCCGAATGGGCCTACTCTGTTGGGACCATATCTCATCTGAATAAAGGCTGCGACCCTTCTTTCCGCCAGCGTTGAATAAGCCACGCAAGCCATTACACACCCGATTAAAAAACCCAGTTTAATAAGCGTCAGAGTAATCGGATGAAGAAGAATTGTTTCAATCATTTTGCGGCCCCGAGTTCTTTACCGCTCAACCCTATGGTAGAATAATTAAGCCCGCCAAAACTCTTTATTTCAGCGGCAAGTTTATCAAAAACATCACAAACACTATCGGCTTGCGGCCCGGCAACTCCCATTTTTTCAGCAAGCGTGGACAGTGCCTTCCAGCCATTGATTGCGTTGGAGTTTGCGTTTAATGCTGGCATGAATCGCTGAACCCTTCTGTTCATGTTTGTATAAGTCCCTTCTTCCTCGTACCATGTTTTTAGCGGAAGAACCGCATTGGACTTCGGTACTGCCGGGATGTTGACAGATTCCAAACTGAATATAAAATCAATACCTTCAAACATATTTTCGTCAAAAATCTCATCCGCAAAACTTGATCTGAAAAAGATCAACGCTTTTGCTTTTTTCAGGTCGGGGCACCCTTTATCTCCAATTATTTCAAAAACACCATTGGAATTAGGGGATTTGTCTTCCGTCTTAAGGAAATCATCTCCCTGCCATTTATGCCCTTTAGCCAAATAGACGGATTTCTTACCGAACACCTCGG
>CAZDZC010000002.1:0-68797 GCA_964509835.1 uncultured Acidobacteriota bacterium | reverse complement strand
AAACAGTAAAAAAAGCTCTTCATTTGAAGCGTGGGCGGAAGTAACAATAATGACGGAGTTTTCACCGTTCTTTTCAGATATGTCCTTCAGTCTGTCTGCCGCAAACGAGAGAAGTTCCTCCGATTTTTTCTTTGCGGAGACATTGTTATCTTTCAGATAAGCATTTTTGACTCTGTCTTCCGTTTCAAAGAGTTTATACTGAAGCCTTCCCTGATTGCAGATAAAACATCTGTTGACAGCATCGTTATCTCTAGGAGTAATCCTCCATACCTTTTTATTATTTGTATAGTCATCATTAACCCAGAGATTAATGTTGCAACCTCTCGAGCACATATTACAAACGGAAGGTTTTTTTCGAAGGTACCAAACCCTTTTCCTGAAACGAAAATTGCGGTCGGTCAGAGCTCCAACCGGACAAAGGTCTGTGATATTAAGTGAATAATCGTTATCAATTTCACGCCCTTCAAATATATCGATAAAAGCATGGTCGCCCCGTTTAAAATATCCCAGCTCACCCGTTCCGGCAATATCCCTCAGAAATCTGACGCACCGCTGGCATTTAATGCACCTTTCGTTGTCAATTATAATATCTGGTCCCAGAATACGCCTTTTTCCGGCGTGATTTTTTTCCTCAATGAACCTTGACTTTCCAGAACCGTATTTCTGAGAATAAATCTGAAGTTCGCATTCGCCTGCCTGATCGCATACAGGACAGTCGAGAGGATGATTAATCAGAAGAAATTCCATAATCCCTTCTCTGGCTGACCGGACAATATCAGATTCCGTGTGAACAACCATTCCGTCCATAACAGGAGTTGAACAAGCAGTTTGAAGTTTGGGGCTCTTTTCTACCTCAACAAGGCACATTCTGCAATTTCCGGCATTTTTCAGATGGGGATGATAGCAGAAATGCGGAATGTAAATATCGTTCTCAAGGGCGACCTGGAGAATTGTCCTGCCCTTTTCAGTCTCAAATTCCTTGCCGTTTATTGTTATTTTGAGTTTATCTGCCAAAAGGACATCCCTTTTTTTCAATATGTTCCTCAAATTCGCTTCTGAATTTCTTTATGAAACCCACAAGAGGCATGCATGCTGCATCTGCGAGAGGGCACACTGTTCTCATCTGCATCTTGTCGCTTACATCAAGCATAAGATCAATATCTTCTTTCCTTCCATAGCCGGTTTCTATTCTTTTTAATATTTTCTCAAGCCATCCCGTTCCCTCTCTGCATGGAGTGCACTGACCGCATGATTCATGATGATAGAATTCCATCAGGTTCAGCATCGCCCTAACCATGCAGACAGTTTCATCCATAACGATAACACCGGCTGAACCAAGCATCGATCCTGCCTTTACCATGCTGTCAAAGTCCATGCTGACATCTATTTCATCCGCAGTCAGGACAGGGACGGACGATCCGCCGGGAATGACAGCCTTGAGTTTTCTGTCATCCCTGATTCCACCGCAGACATCATAGATCAGTTCCTTCAGATTCAGCCCCATCGGATACTCATAAACCCCTGGTTTTTTAACATGCCCGCTCACAGCGTAAAGCTTCGTTCCTGAATTCTTTTCATTCGGGCCGATGGACGCAAACCATTTTCCGCCTCTGTCAATAATATGCGGAACAGCGGCTAGGGTCTCCACATTGTTGATATTAGTAGGATAAGCATGAACGCCGGATTGCGCAGGAAAAGGAGGTTTAAGCCTCGGATGACCTCTTTTGCCTTCAACAGATTCCATCAGTGCCGTTTCCTCTCCGCAGACATAGGCACCGGCCCCCCGATGAACAACAACCTGAAGGTTAAATCCGCTGCCAAGTATGTTTTTACCAAGATATCCTGCTTTTTCGGCCTCTTCTATCGCTTTTTCGAGGATGGCTGCCTGGCTGTAATATTCCCCCCGGATATATATGTAGCAAGTTCCTGCTCCGATGGCATAACAGCATATTGCGATGCCTTCAAGAAGCATATGGGGATCTTTTTCAATAATAACTTTGTCTTTGAATGTTCCTGGTTCACTCTCATCCGCGTTGCAGCAGAGGAACTTCGGACCATCGAAATCCTTGGGAACAAAACTCCACTTCAGTCCGCACGGGAAACCGGCACCGCCTCTCCCTCGAAGACCGGAAATCTTGACTTCTTCAATTATTGCATCCTTTTCCATTTTGAGGCTCTTTTCAAGCGCTCTGTAGCCGCCTGTTTTAACATAGGCGTCCAGTGTGTGCGAATCCTTGTTGCTGATATTTTTTGTAAGAAGAAGTTCCATGCTTATTTCAACCCGCCGAGAATCTCATCCACTTTTTCTATTGTGAGGTTCTCATACTGTTTGTCATTTATCTGCATTACTGGCGCCTTATCACACGCTCCGAGACATTCAAAGGTCATTAGCGTAAATTTGCCGTCAGTCGTGGTTTCACCGAGGTTAATCTTTAGTTTATTCTGAATATGTTCAAGAATGTTCTCTGCCCCCATAATGAAGCAGGAAAGCGTTTTACACACCTTAATGACATATTTGCCTGTCGGTTCCAGCGGGAACATGCTGTAAAATGAGGCAACCTCTCTGACCTGAACAGGACGGAGATCAAAAAGTTCAGCCAGTTCAACGCAGGATTCCTGGCTCAACCAGCCGAACTCATCGCACACTATGTGAATAGCGGGGATGAGAGCAGCCCTTTTCACCATATACCGGTCCTGAATATCAGTTATCTTTTTTTTCAATTCAGCAGAAAACATATTATCTGTCAACCTCGCCCAGAACTGGATCCAGACTGGCCACAACGGAAATCACATCTGAAATCATCCCGCCTTTGCACATTTTCGGAATTGCCTGAAGATTCACAAATGAAGGCGATCTTACATGCATCCTGTAAGGTTTTATATCTCCGTCACCCACAATGAAAAAACCCAGTTCACCTTTTGAGCTTTCAATACTGAAATAAGTTTCACCAACGGGCTTGATCCCGTCTGTTATCACCATAAAATGATCTATTAATTCTTCCATTTTGGAGTAAACATCTTTTTTGTCCGGGAAAAATATCTTAGGATTGTCTGTATTGATGGAACCTTCCGGCATACCGCCAAGAGCCTGTTCAAGAATGCCGACGCTCTGTTTCATCTCCTCCATTCTGACAAGATATCTGTCGTAACAGTCACCAGTCTCTCCCACCGGAACATCGAAATTCAATTTGTCATAAACCAGATAGGGAGCATATTTTCTCACATCATACGGAACTCCTGCAGCCCTGAGATTTGGGCCTGTCATTCCGAGATCGAGTGCGTCCTCTGCTGAAATAGGAGCAACTCCTTTTGTTCTGTCAATCCAGATCCTGTTGCGACCCAGCAGATTTCCGCATTTTTCAATGCAGTCCAGACTGCTTTTCATACATTTCCGGAGTTCTTTTTCGAAACCGGCAGGGATATCTTTAGCGTGACCACCCACCCTCGTGTAGGCGACATTCATCCTTCCGCCGGTGAGCATTTCCTGAACATTGTAAAAATATTCCCTCTCCTGAAAAGCATAGAAGAAAACCGTAGCAGCACCGATATCAAGAGCATTGCAGGCAAGCCAGACCATATGTGAAGCAATTCTCGCAAGCTCACAGCAGATAACTCGGAGATACTGCCCTTTCGGAGGGACCTCAATTTCCATAAGCTTTTCAACTGCCATCGTGTAGCCGATATTGTTGGAAAGAGCTGCAAGATAGTCCAACTTATCCGTCCATGTCACAAACTGATTATATGTTTTATTTTCAGCTATCTTCTCCATTCCCCTGTGGAGATATCCTACTACCGGTTTCGCGTCAACAACGGTTTCTCCGTCAAGCGTCAGTATAATTCTTAACACTCCGTGCGTGGCGGGATGCTGGGGGCCCATGTTGAGTATCATGGTCTCTGTATTATATCTGCTGCTCATTCCGGTCTTACCCATGGCACATTTCTAGCTCTCAGAGGGAAATCCTTTCTCAACGGATGCCCCGGGATCCCTTCGTATGTGAGTATCCTTTCAAGATTCGGATGACCCGAGAAATTCACTCCCATAAGATCATAAACCTCTCTCTCCATCCAGTCGGCCCCCTGCCATATCTGAGTCACGGACGGTGCCGCCTCATTTTCCGCTATATCGGTCTTTATAATAAGCCTTGTTTTTTTATTGAGGGAGAAAAGATTGTAAATAACCGTAAATCTTGGGGTGATGCCCTTGACGCTCATATCCACAGATGATATATCAACAAGAAGATCGTAGCCTGCTTCCTTAAGACTTCTGCATATCCGAAGAAGATCTCCGGGAAGCACTTTTATCCATTCAAAACCAGCGGAGGAGCCTTTTCCCTTCACGATATCCGGCATTTTTTCTTCTATATGGGAAAAATCCCATCTCTTGTCTGTCATATATCGTATTCCACCTGACCGCCTTTGGGAGAACGGTGCCATCTTTTATCCAATCTGTTTTCAAACTGCTTGTCAATAAACCGTTTCACAGGATTTGCAGGTTCCTCAGCGAGCATCTGCTTGAGCGGACTTTCCTTTTCAATCAGCGACTGGATCTTCATTACTGCGTAAATAACAGACTCCGGCCTCGGAGGGCATCCGGGAACATAGACATCCACAGGAATAACATCGTCAAGTCCCTGAACAACGCTGTAGCTGTCAAACATTCCGCCGGAAACAAGACATGCTCCCATTGCGAGCACCCATTTCGGTTCTGGCATCTGGTTATAAACAGTCACTGCAGCGGGAGCCATTTTCCTGGTAAGAGTTCCTGCAACAAGAAGAAGATCCGCCTGTCTGGGTGAAAATCTCAAAGCCTCCGCACCGAACCGCGCAAGATCATATCGGGAAGCCACCATCGCCATCATTTCAATAGCGCAGCACGACAACCCCATAGGCATCGGCCAGACCGAATTTTTTCTTCCCCAGTTGATAAACGCATCTACCCTGGTTGTAAAGAAATTATTCAGCAAATAACTGTCGTTTTTAATTAATCCCAATCCAAGGCTCCTTTTCTCCAGAGATAAAGCCAGCCGAGAAACAGAATACCCAGAAATATCAGCATCTCTCCCAGCGCAAAAATCATTGATACACCGGCACTCTCAAACTTTCTGAACATAATCGCCCATGGATAAAGAAACGCAACTTCCAGATCAAATACAATGAATATGGCTGCTATAACAAAATACTTTACTGACAATCTTTTTCTTGCAAAATCAAGAAGAGGCATTCCGCATTCGTATGTTGTAAGCTTGCTGCGTTGAGGGTTCCTTGGGCCAAGAAGTGTCGATGCGATAATAATTCCTCCCGCAAAAACAAGTGCAAACATAAAAATAATAAGAACGGGGATGAGATAGCTTAAATCAGTCATGTGATAGTTTTCACAATTTTTAAATTAAAAAAAAGAGCGCCTGCAGAAACCCTTAAAGGAGCCATTCTAGCCAACAGGAATCGCTATGTCAACAGCTTTTTCATTCTCTCTCAGATATCGCTTAAACGCATGTATTACTATAAAAAAAATGGAGAAAGACATTTCCTTTCTCCATTCAATCTGAAATTTTTAATCTTATCAGTAAGCTATATCCTCTACAGAAAACTTAAAACTTGCAACCTTGCCGGTAAGGGAACTCTCCTTAAGGCTCTGCTCGACAGATTTAGAATCGCCTTTGTTGACAGTCTGTTTAAGTCTTTTTGTACTGAGAATCTTATTAGCTGAATCAAATACCTCGAGCTTAACTGAAATTTCAACAGGGCTTGCTTCGCTGTTGTTATGCACTCTGCCGAAAATATGCACAAATCCACCCTCTATCTTCATATCCTCGGCGCTGAACTTAATAGCTGCAAAAATTCTCTTTCTTTGATCCTCGGCAGCTTTGTTTTGACTTTCAATTTCCGCAGTTTCCTTATCAATATTCTTGTTCTCAATTTTCGCTGTTATTCTGCCTATATCCGCTGAGCGGCTGCCCCTCTTCAATGAATCCGATTTTTCGTATGCAGCCTTTGCATTCTCAAGCTGGCCGAGGTTTTCGTAAGCCCAACCAGTAAAATACCATACCGTATTGTCTGCAGACATGCATTTTGTCGCTTTCAGATAGTTCTCCAAGGCGCTGTTCCAGTTTCCGGAACCTTGATAAGCCATGCCGAGATTAAAGACAGTAAGACAATCACCGGCTTTTAATCCCAAAGCTTTATTGAAGGACGAGACAGCTTCCGTGTACTTCTTTGCCCCGAGAAGAGCCTGTGCATGGAGAGAGTTTGCTTCAAAATCACCAGGTTTTTTAGCTATGAGTTTTTGTGCGCTGCTAACAGCGGCATTGTAGTAATTGCTCTTTTCTGACGCTGAATCTGTTTGTTTCGCCAGATCAATATTGCTTTTTACCGACAACTCCAATGCTGTCTCGCTGTCACCGGCATTCTTGAGTGATGATATGGCTCCCTTATAGTCCCCTTCGTAATACTGGGATGTGCCCAGCATAAGGTACACCCCGGGATCTTTTGCCATGGCTACTGATTTTTGAAGATCCGGGATGGCTGAAGCAAAATCTTTATTCACATAAAAAAGCTTCCCCCTTAACGCGTAGTATTTCTGTTTGCTCGGATCGTCAAGTTTTGCGGGATCAAGTTTGCTTAGTTCTTTGGCTGCTTGAGCGTAATTTTTCTTGTAGAAATGTATGTTGGCAATATTTGACCATACATCAAAATCGTTTTTACCGTTCTCAACGGCAAGATTAAAATTCTTAAGCGCTTCATCAAATTTTTTCTGAACCATGTATGAAAGACCGATCATAAAATAAGCATAGTCATAATTTGGTCTTAGTTCAGTAAGTGCCTTAAAGTGTTCAATCGCCATGGCGTAGTTCTTCTGTTTAAAGTTTTTCATGCCTTCATTGTAGTTGAGCTGTACTTCCTGATAGTTTTCCTGAGTAAAAACTGTTCCCGCAGAAACTATAAAAATCATAGCCAACGCTAACATTCGGGGGTATTTCATGATTCTTCTCCTTTAGGTGTAAACCTTCAACTCTATCAGTTTGTTGGAAAGCAATCCGTAAATGACCTTGGAAACCTCAAAAACATCTCTGTTGCTTTCATCTGCTATTTCTTTAATCGTTCTTTTTCCGTTGATTTTTGACAGGATAGTCCACTCATGGGTGTTCAACGCTACCTCTTCCGAGTTTCCGTCCTGTATGGCAAAGTCCGGCACACCATTGTCATCAGGAATTTTACCTCGTATAACCCCCCATTCGTCCTGCCGTCTTGCAGCTTCCATCAAAAGGTTCATATAATCAGAATTTACAGTCTTTTGGTCGCATGTAACACCAGGTTCAAAATTAAAACTTCCCGAGAGCCATGTTGCAACATAATATACGGCAGATTCTCCTGAAAGTTCCCCTGTCCGGGCGTGGACAACCTTCCCACAGAAAAGATAAATTGAAGCTTTTTCGTGTTCCCTGTTAAGATTGAAAACACCTGTCTTCGAAGAACTGCACATAAGCTGGATCAAATCCGCAAATTGAATTTCTGACAGCAGTCCCTGAAAAGACATCTCATACCAACCTTTCCGTTGAAGCCGAACATAATGGAAAAAGCATAAATGCTATTATTGGTCAAGCTGGAAGTTAACCGTCACCTGATACCAAACACTTACCGGAACCCCGTTCATTATTGCCGGGCTGAATTTCCATTGAAGAGCTGCTGCAACAGCGGCTTCTTCAAGACCCATCGGTGCACCGCGAACCACCTTGTGATCTGTGACATTTCCGTTCTCATCTATCAGGAGATCAAGAAAAACTATTCCCTGGAACTTAGCCCTCTTAGCGATCTCCGGGTATTCAGGCTGAACATGGACTGTTTTAACGGGCTTCGAGGCCCCGCCGACGCCGGCTCTTACCGGCCCTTCCGGAGCGGGTGGGCCTTCGGGAGCACCAAAAACAATCTCAACATCATCCGGAATAATTATCTCTGGCTCAGGTTCAGGTTCCCGGATTGGCTCCGGTTCTTCGGGAGTCGGATCCGGAACCGCTACTTTTACTTTTGTTACTTTCTGATCTGTGATTTTTTTAGGCTTTACCTTCGGTGGAGGCAACGGCTTAAAATCTGCTACTTTATAAATTTTCGGTTTTTCCTTTGCTTTAATCACATCGGAAAAATCCGGAAAGTGTATAAAAAACAGGATTGCATGGAATATAATCGCAATTATCAGGCAGTAACTCAGAACTTTATTTTCGTCATAATCCTGATCAATAACCTTGATTGGATTAATCGGAGCTGTCTGTCTTACTGTGTTTTCTGTCATATCAGCATATTCTCCGCTATAACTCTGTTCCCAGAACTTCCTCCAGCTGGCGTATCTCTTTCTGAGTAGGAATGGACAGGTTCTTCATCGGGATACCCAGACCCCCTTCCTCTATCGGTTCGCTAACCTTTTTGAGTTCATCAAGTACATCAACCATTCTGTAATAGGGAGCATCCATTTGAGTTTGAAGCATAATTGGTTTCTCAGGATTTCTTTCAAGTTTAGGCTTCAGATAGTTCAGGATATCTTCGATTTCCATAAACTCACCATCTACCAATATACTTGTGTCAGCCATAACCTTTATATGGACAGCCTCCTCAGGTTCTATGTCCTTAGGGATGTCCTGCTGGGGAGGAAGCAGAAAGTCTATCCCCTTAGTTGCTGCAAATGCTGTAGTAACCATAAAGAAAACTATCAGCAGAAAGGCTATGTCCGCCATTGACGCGGACGGTATCTCAACCTCTTCCTGTTTGCGTTCTATTTTCATGATACAGTCTCCTGCTGGGTAAGCAGATAAATGTTCTTCGCATAACTTTCCTTAAGAATTTCAAGAACCTTATCAACCTGTTTATAAGGGGTATCCTTATCTGCTTTTATCACGAAATACTTGTTGGAATTCAAGCTTAACTCGTTTCCAACAAGAAAGTACAAATCGTCCAAAGGATGATCTTCACTAATATCTTCACCGGCAGACCATTTAATAAACCCTTCTTCTCCCGTTAGCACAATGTACGCAGTATTTCTGGGGACTTCCAGCCTCAAATTTGACTGAGGCAGTTTGATATCAGTTTTATCCACTGTAAAAGTTGTTGTTACCATGAAGAACACAATAAGCAGAAACGCTATATCCGCCATTGAACAGGTTGGGATATTTGATTTAATCTGTCTGCTCTTCATCTTCATTTTGTTTTACGCTCCGGTTCCTGTTCTTCTTATTTCATTGTAGGTCTCAAGAAGTACAGCGCTGCATGATTCCATCTCACGGATTGTCTTGGTAACATTCGTCATAAAGTAGTTATATGCAGGAAGAACGGCAACCGCAACCATAAGACCAGCTGCTGTTGTAATCAGCGCAACAGAAATACCTCCCGCAACCGCACCGGGATCATTCAGACCCTGTTGCTGAATAACATCAAACGATTGAATCATTCCAACAACTGTCCCAAGAAAACCGAGAATAGGAGCAATATTGGTCATAAGAGCAAGCACCGGAAGGAATTTTTCCATCCCTGCTATTTCATGTACCGCCTTTCCTTCAATTGCTTTTTCAATTTCCTCTGAAGGTTGGCCGAATTTCAGAAGTCCTGCTTTAACAATTCTCGGAACAGGTCCGTTGTACTTGTCGCAGATAGCTACTGCCGACTTAATATCTTTCTTCAATAATGCGCTTCTTACTTCTCCCATTAATTTGTTGATATCGGTTTTTGACTTGAAAACCCGCCAGCCTCTCTCAAGCATAATAACCATCGCAATAATTGAGCACAGGAGAATCGGGTGCATAACAAATCCACCATCTTTATAGTAGCCCAGAATCTGACCAAAAATACCCTGCGATTTTTTTGTAGCAGTCTCTGCGGCTTCCTGCGCAAATGAACTGCAACATATCAGCATGACGAATGCTCCCGCAGCAGTAAAGCGGTTCCGTAATAACTGTCGAATAGTTTTCACTGTGTATCCTCCTGATTCAATCCGTTAGACCAAATGTTCCATAAAAATACTCTCACTAGATACTTCACAATTACAAGACCGAGAATATTAGCATAGCGAAAAAAGTTGTGTCAAGAAGTTTTTGGCTCATTTAATTTCCTTGTTTGCGTAATCTTCAATTTCTGCCCTTCCTGACCATTTCTACGGATAAATTGACGGTTTCGTCTAAATTTAATTTTCAATTTTTCGAAAAATACCTCTCGGAGTCATAATTCTTGACTTAAATGGCTCTCTAAACTATCATGCAGTTTATGTTGAAAGTGTTTTAATGATTAAAGGCAGCCTCGAAAAAATAACATTACCCGAAATATTTTACGATCTTAACCGTAATAATCTGACCGGAACGCTTGCTCTGAACCTGGACAAAGGGGAGAAAATAATATTTTTCGAGAAAGGTGAAGTGGTTTTCGCTTTTTCAACATTTGAAAAAGACAGATTCGGCCAAGTACTGCTCAGGGCGAAGAAAATCACTCCGAAAGAACTTGAAAAAGCATTGAAATCACAGAAGGAAGGAGAAAAGTTCGGAACAACCTTGGTCAACCTTGGATTGATCATGCCTGATGATCTCGTTTGGTGTGTGAAAGAACAGGTCAGAAACATCCTTGTTGACGCCTTTAAATTTGACAGTGGTGGGTTCTGCTTCACTGAGGGAATCGAGAAAAACATTGATTTTATCAGGCTTAAAATCAAAATGTCCGATATTGTAAGAGAGGGGATCAACGGATTGAACGATCCACGCCTTATTCTGAGGGGAATTGGAAATATGAATTCCAACCTCAGTATTAACAAGGATTTTGAAAAAATAATTAACGGGTTCCATCCTGAACCTGTTGAACAGGAACTTCTTGCATTTGTAAATGAAAAAACATCAGTAAAAACTATATGTAATTCAGTTAGCATTCCTGCGATGGTTGCCTGCAAACATCTTTTCCTGCTTCTGTCAAACGGAGTTATAAGAAAAGCATAGAACCGGAGAAATATCATGAATGATCGCGCAGATGAAAGAAGGGAACACCAGAGATTCCCGGTTGTTCTTCCGATTGTGTCACTCCACGGGGACACCGAAATAGAAATGAGGACCGCAAATATAAGTCTCGGAGGAGCTTACTGCCATGTCAATCACTACATCCCCGAAATGACTAAGCTCGCTTTAAGAATAAGAATTGATTCCCGGAGCGTCAAAAGACCGGATTGGCTGGAAGCTGAAGCCATCGTTGTCAGAATTGAGCCTAACAGGAGGGGAGCGGATGACTACCATGTGGCAATGTTTTTCACAAACATGAAGCCGGAGACCAGGGAAAAACTCAGAAATATGCTTTCCTGAAATATTCCACAATGAGGAAGCTCCATATATTTCTTTTCATCTTTGCTGTTTCAGCTTTTTCGGATTTGAGCGTATCAGCACAGGAAATTTCGGTCACAGCAGACTGTGTCGCGCTGTTCAAGGGTGCGGATCTTTCTCTTTCCAAAGATTCTGTAACACTGAAACAAGGTCGGCCAGGACTGATAAAAAAATCGTTTGAAATTGTTTCTCCATCAGGGGTTTACTCTTATGTAAGTTTCGCGGCAAAAATCAGGCCTTATTTAATTGACAATGAATTTATTCTTGAATTGAGCAGTTCAGCACTTTCGGTTCGGGATGAAGATACGGAAAAAAAACCTTTTCGGAGAAAAATGAAACTACATGTCAGTCAGGGCAGCTCAGCGGTCTATGAAATTTTAAGAATTCCCGATTTAGACTGCAATATTATTCTTGCGCTGACCCCAAAGATTTGCGAAGAGAAGACCCCCACCGGTATTAATGAACTGCTGTCCATTCCGAATAAGGAAATTGAATTTACTCTTAGTGTTTATCAGATCAACGACGGGACAAGAAATCTTCTCGAAAAACCCAGACTCAGAACCTACATTGATAAGCCAGTCGGATATGAATACAGCAAATCTGTCCCTCAGCTTTTAAAAGACGGGAGCGTCGCCCTTGTCGAGGAAAAAATAAATTTGACTTTTCTTGCTAGAGAAATATATGACCTGAAGCTGTATTTTGAAATTACCGCCAAAGGAAAAACCGTTTACCCTCTCAATTCAAAAAAGAATTTTTACATAAACTGGAAAGAGGATTTCGAGATGGGAACAGCACTGCATGGGCAGCTTGAATTTTTTTCCGATGATGAAAAAAACAACGGCTTTCTCATAGAATTTTGTCCCTATTTCTGATATATGCTACTGCATCCACTAATTGAAATTTACGAAATACTATTTTCGTATTTCGGGGAGCAGAAATGGTGGCCCGGCGAAACAGCTCTGGAGATTTATCTCGGCGCAATCCTAACCCAGAACACAAAATGGGAGAATGCGGAAAAAGCCCTGAAAGGACTTATGGAATCAGACCTGCTTTCGCTTGAGAAAATTCGCAACTCAGACCTATCAAGAATTCAAAATGCTGTCAGACCGGCGGGGTTTTTCCGAATGAAAGCAGCCGCGCTGAAAAATTTCGCGGATATGATATACTCCTGTTTCGGCGGCAGACTTGAAAACGCTCTTTCAACCCCTTCAGGCAAATTGAGGGAAAGCCTTCTGTCGTTAAACGGGATAGGTTATGAAACAGCTGATTCAATTCTGCTGTACGCCGCCCTGAAACCGTTTTTTGTTGTTGATGCTTATACATTCAGGATCCTTGAACGGCACGGACACAAGGTAAATCAGATGAAATACGAAGCACTCAGAACATATATTGAACATTCTCTTCCCCGTAATGCATCCTTTTACAATGAATTTCACGCTCTGATTGTCGCCACCGGGAAAACTTTCTGCTTTAAAACAAACCCTGATTGCGTCAATTGCCCGCTGGGAGTATTATTCCGATGAACGCGATTTCCGTTGAAGCACTGACAAAGATTTATCCGCCAAGGCGCTCATTCGGGGATGTTATATTCTTCAAACGAAAAACATCCGTTCCCGCAATCAGAAACCTGAACCTGAACATAAAAAAAGGATCCATATTCGGTCTTCTAGGTGAAAACGGGGCAGGCAAAACAACCCTAATGAAGAGCATTGCGTCCGCAATCCTTCCGACTTCGGGTAAAATTACCGTTAATGGATTCGATATATGCCGGGAACCTGACAGTGTCAAAAAATCACTGGGTTTTGTGAGCTCAGACGGAAGAAGTTTCTACTGGAGATTGACAGGAATTCAGAATCTTATGTTTTTCGCAAGACTTTATGGCCTGAACGACAGTGAAGCGCGCATAAGGATAAACAGGCTTCTGGAGACATTCAGGCTTGAAGAATATGCGCTGAAAACATTCAGGGATTATTCGTCCGGCATCAAACAGAGATTCTCTATAATAAGGGGGCTTCTTCATAATCCGGAAATATTGCTACTGGATGAGCCTACCAGAAGCCTTGATCCGTCCGCATCTCATAGTATTTTGACTCATCTGGAAAGACTTAACAACGAAACGGGCATTACTGTTTTCATTTCAACTCACGACCTTGAGGAAGCCAAAGGATTCTGTCACCGACTCGGAGTTCTGAGAAAAGGAACTTTATGCTGGGAAGGCACTTCCGGGGATTTCTCGGCATTGCCGGAAGAAAATGTCATGGAACTTTTCAGCGGAAGCGTGAAATGGGGAAATTAAGAGCAATCTTCATCCGGGATTTTCAGAGTGAAATAAGCTATAAAACCTCTTTTATCCTGCAGTTTGCCGGGATTTTTGTAACAGTTCTGTTATGGTATTTCATGGCAAAGTTCATTGGAAATGCCGTTAAAGTGACTGTCTCCGGAAAACCCGCCGATTATTTTGCTTTCGTGCTGATAGGAATTGCGGCAATGAGATTCCTGAACACTGCATCAAGCAGTTTCTCGACAAGGCTAAGAAACGAGCAGATGACCGGAACGCTGGAGGCAATGATAATTACCCCGACATCAATTCCGACAATTGTATTCTCATGGGCTGGATGGGACTTTTTCATGGCGCTGATAAGCATGTTGATAACTTTCTTGCTCGGGATCTTCGCATTTGGAATGAAAATAAATATTGCGGGGCTCCCTGTGTTTTTTCTGGTTCTAACGCTTACAGTCCTCGCGTTCAGTTCTGTCGGCATTCTGTCTGCAAGTTTCATCATGGTGCTGAAGAAGGGCGATCCGGTAAATTTTCTGGTGACTAATGTTTCAGCCTTGCTGGGAGGGGTATTTTTCCCTGTGGATATTCTTCCGGAGTGGCTTCAATATATAGCAAAAGCAATTCCCATAACATGGGCTCTCGATGCGATGAGGAAATCCCTTATCCACGGATGCGGTTTTCATGGAACATCAAAAGAAATTTTAATTCTGGCCGGGTTTGTCGCAGCCCTTCTCCCGCTGAGCCTGCTGATCTTCAGGTGGGCTCTGGGAAAAGCGAAAAGAGACGGCACACTTGTCCAGTATTAACCGCTATAGTTGTCCTTCAGATAGGCGATGCCGGCGTTAAGTTCTTTATCACTAATATTCCGAATAATTTCTGTAGATCCAGGCTTTTTCAGACAAATGAAAACTTGTCCGGCATTTTTCACCTTTTTGTCATTCGCTGCCGCCAAAAGTATATCCTTAACTCCCAAGTCTTTCGGAATTGGCGGGATTTCAATGCGGCACACAAGGTCTGTTATCCGTTTAAAATTCGCCGCAGAAAGAAACCCCATCTTTTCGGAAATATATGAAGCCCCAATCATTCCTAGAATTACAGCTTCACCGTGCCGAAAATATCCGTAACCGGCAGATAGCTCCAGCGCATGGCCTATGGTATGCCCGAAGTTCAGAGTAATGCGACACCCTCTGTCAAGTTCATCCTTCGAAACAATGCCCGCTTTTATACCGCAGCAGGAAGCAATTGTTTCGGCAGGGCGATGGGCGAAAAACAGGTTAAGACTATCCTCAAGCCAGGAAAACAGTTTCGGGTCAGCTATGAGGGCGTATTTCAGAACCTCTCCCACTCCTGAAATCATATCCCTGATTTGAAGAGTGCTCAACAGCCCGGGATCAATAACCACAAGCTCAGGTTGATAGAATGCTCCAATCAGGTTCTTGCCTGATTTGTGGTTAACCCCTGTTTTCCCTCCCACACTGCTGTCCACCTGGGCAAGAAGAGTGGTCGGAATCTGAACAAATCTCATTCCGCGAAAGAGCGATGATGCAGTAAAACCCGCTATATCGCCCGTCACTCCTCCGCCAAAAGCAATAATCACATCATCTCTTTCAAAATTGTTTTTAATAAGACTGTCATAGAGTTTCGAAACTGTTTTCAGATTTTTGCTGTTTTCTCCATCGGGAAAACTGAAAGTCCGCGCATCAAAGCCTGCTTTTTTCAGAACGCAGGCCAGTTTACCTCCATAAAGGTTTGCCACTGTTTCGTCCGAAATCACAGCCATTTTTGCCATGATATTGCGTTGTTTAAGAAGAGTAGGCAGAACTGCGAGGCATCCTTCGTCAACAATGATGTCATAACTTCCGCGGGAGTGCTTCACTTCAATTCTGTGCAACGATTCTCTCCATCATTTTTATTTTCTTCAGGATCTCCATACAGTCAGCTTCGGGATCATTTATGCCTGTTACGACAGATATATTACATTTTCTATAATTCTCAAGCCTTAAATTATAAAGCTGCTCAATATACTCACTCCTTTCTGACGGGGGTATCCTGCTTATGAGTGGTCTTTCCGACGATACGATAATCCTGCTAAGGCATATATCAAAAGGGGTGTCAAGAAAAACAGAAAGTCCCGTGGATTTCATAATAATCCTGTTTTCTTCGGATTCCATCATCCCTCCACCGGTTGAAACTATCTGTCCGACAGCATGAGAAGCTAACAATAAAACTGAGCTTTCTGATTTCCTGAAAGCCTGTTCCCCTTGAGTTTCAAAAATCTCAGCTATTTTCATGTTTTCTGCTTTTTCAACCATCATATCTGTATCCACATGGATTTTTCCGGTTATTTCCGCAAACATTCTTCCCAGAAATGTTTTTCCGCACCCGGAAAACCCTGTAAAATATATATTTGCTTTCATGGCGGGAACTATTGCCTTTTTCTCCAGAGCTCCACCCTTTCCTTCAGTTCCAAAACGGAATCGGAGCCGAATTTGTCAAGAAAGGCTCCTGCCAGAACATGCGCCAGCAATGCTTCCGAAACAACAGAAGCAGCAGGAACAGCGCATACATCAGCCCGCTCCCTTGAAGCCCTTGATCTCTTTCCTGTCACAATATCCACTGTCTTCAAGGGTTCAGCTTGAGTGGGTATCGGTTTCATAAAGCATCTCAGCCAAAGTGGACTCCCATTTGATATTCCTCCCTCCATTCCTCCGGCATGATTTGTCTTTCGATAAAATCCTCTGCTTTCGGATCTGAATATTTCATCCTGAACAGTATTCCCGTCGGCAAATGAGCTTCTTCGGGCGTCACCGATTTCCATTCCCTTAACGCCAGGAATTGAAAGCATCACGCACGCAATTTTCGCATCAAGCCTCCTGTCCCAGTGGACATGACTACCGAGTCCGACCGGAAGATTAAAGGCTGCGGTGATAAAACTGCCCCCAAGCGTTGTTTTTTGTCCCGTTGCTCTTTCTATTTCCTTCAGCATCTTTTGTTCAGCATCGGGGCACGGGCAATAGATTTTTGATTTACAGGCTTTTTTAAAGAATCCTTCGTTTATGTCCGACTCTCCGGCTTCCAGTCCGAAATTACCGATGGAAACAACAGCGCTCTTAACGCTTACGCCCATTTCAGAAATTAATTTTAAACAGATTGCACCCAGAGCCGTTCTTATAGCAGTTTCCCTTGCGCTTGCCCTTTCCATGATGTTGCGGATATCCTTTGTTCCGTATTTTACAGCTCCAGGGAGGTCAGCATGTCCAGGGCGGGGGCAGTTCTCCTTATTGATGTCGCAGCAATTTTCTGTATCCATAATCTCTTTCCAGTTCTCCCAATCCCTGTTCTTTACAATCAAAGCTATTGGCGCACCAGTCGTAAAACCACCCCTGACCCCGGAAATTATTTCAGCATGGTCGGATTCTATCTTCATTCTTGCGCCTCTTCCGGGTCCTGCCTGTCTTCTTTTTAGATAGCAGTCTAAAAAACCAGATGAAATTCTGAGCCCTGCAGGAATACCCTCAAGTATCCCGGCAATGCATTTGCCGTGTGATTCACCTGCCGTTATTATTCTGAGTTCCATTCAGCGAATCTCCCTTAAAAGTTCAGCCTTAACCCTGTTCACCATTGTAATATCAAACCCGTCAATTTCAAACCATATTTTAACGGATTCAATAGCCTGGAATATAAGCATATCCAAACCATTGAGCGTTTCAGCGCCCAGTTCCCCCGCATCCTTCAAAAACTCTGTTTTTGCTGGATTGTAAATCAGGTCTAATACCAACGCCTTCAGCGGCCCTTCAAGGGTCAGCGGTTTCTGCAATGAACAGCCCATACCGGCAGAAGTCGCGTTAACAATAAGATCAACTGACTGAATTAACGCTGTTATCTGATGTAGTGAACATGACGAAATCTCGTAACCACATTTTTTTTTTGCAAAAAGATTTGCTGTCTTCTCCCCCCTCTCAGGAGTCCGGTTGTAAATGAAAATACTTTTAATTCCTGCAGATATCAGGGCGTAAATTACAGCCTTTGCAGAGCCACCCGCTCCCAGAATAAGAGCACTTTTCCCTGAAGGATAAAATCCTTTTTTCCCAAGACTCTTCAGAAAACCTGTCCAGTCGGTATTATATGCAAAAATGCTCCCGTCCATAAATTTAAGCGTGTTTGCTGAACCGATTGCCTTAACGGCATCATCCATATTATCAGCATACGGGACGCACCTCTCCTTGTAAGGAACTGTTACATTAAGCCCTTTCATGCCTCCGGTATTATATTTAAGAAACTTACCGGGGGATTCTGTTTCAAATGTACGGTATTCTACATCCAGTCCGCAATGCCTGGCAATTATCCTGTGCAGAGCAGGAGAATAACTGTAGGAAAGCTTTTGCCCCAATATTCCGAGTTTTTCACCCATGCCTGATTTTCTCCAGATCGCTGAAAAAACCGGGATAGCTTGTTTCCAACCATTCGGCATCCCTTATAAGTATTTTATCCTCCGCTGCGCAAGCTGCAACAGCCATTGCCATAACAATACGGTGATCCTTGAAACTGTCAACCTCGCCTCCTGAAAAATTCCCCCCTCCCTTTATGACCATCCCGTCAGCTTTTTCTTCAATATCCACCCCCAGTCTTTTAAGATTCGAAACCACTGCAGAAATCCTGTCCGATTCCTTGACTCGGAGTTCCGACGCTCCCGAAATAACCGTCTCACCTTCAGCGCACGCAGCCAGCACACCGATGACAGGGATCTCGTCTATTATTTCGGGTATCCTCCATGGATCAATATTCACCCCCCTCAGCCGTGAAAATGCTATCCTTAGTGAACCTAAGGGTTCACCACAGACAAACCGCCTGTCAAAAACAGTAAAATCACCCCCCATCATATCCACAATCTCCAGAAAGCCCGTTCTTGAAGGATTCAGACCAACATCTATTATTGTGAGTTCAGACCCCGGCACAATAAGGGCCGCTGCCAAAAAAGGCACAGCAGACGAAAAATCACCGGGGATATTCATATTCAGAGGTTTCAGCGGACATCGCCCTCTTACCGATATTTTTATATTTTCCATGCTGATTTCAGCGCCCATTTCTTTCATCATTTTTTCCGTATGATCCCGAGTTCTTCCTTTTTCACAGAAAACTGTAGTCCCGTGCGCACCCAAAGCGGCGATCAGAACTGCTGATTTCTGCTGGGCACTGGAAATCTCAGCCTGATATTCAATTCCGGTCAGAGCAGAACCCTTTATTTCAATGGGCGGGAACCCTCCCGCTTTTCCTGAAATACCACATCCCATTTCGGTTAGGGGCTTTATTATCCTGTTCATAGGCCTTGAATTCAGAGAGTCATCACCGTGAATGTTGGAATTGAAATCCTGAAAAGCCAGAAGCCCTGAAATAAGCCGGAGGGTGGTTCCCGAATTCCCGGCGTTTAAAGTCTGGGAAGGTTTTCTGAAACCTTTTATTCCTTTTCCTTTCACTTCAGCAATATTTACATCTGAAACAATTTCCGCGCCCAGTTCTTTAAGACAATCAATTGTTGATTGAACATCCCTGTTTCCCGGCAATCCGGTAATGACAGAATCACCTTCAGCCATTGAAGAAAGTATCAGCGCCCTGTGCGAAATTGACTTGTCACCGGGCACAGAAAGGCGGCCCGCAATATTTATTGCGGGATATACATTGTAATTCATTTTTCCCGGGAAACGGGACTCAGTATTTCGGATATCATACCAATCTCTTTCATCAGTTCGTCAAACTGCGCGGGAAGAATTGCCTGCGGACCGTCTGAAAAAGCTCTCTCCGGTTCATCATGCACTTCCAGCATGACCCCGTTCACTCCTGCTGCGACCCCTGCAAGCGCGAGCGGTTTAACCCTGTATCTGAGTTGGGCGGAATGACTCGGGTCAATGAACACAGGCAGGTGACTCTCCCTTTTCAGAGTAAGAACAAAATTCAGATCCAAAATGCTCTGCCCTCCGGAAACAGATTTTACTCCTCTCTCACAGATGATAACTCTGTCGTTCCCTTCAGACATGATATATTCAGCTGAAGCCATAAGCTCATTGAACGACGCTGACATTCCCCTTTTCAGCATCACCGGGATCTTTGCCCTTCCCGCAGATTTCAGCAAAGAGAAGTTCTGCATATTCCTCGCGCCAATCTGAATGATATCTGCATATTCAGCAACAAGCTCAAGGCTTTTTTCATCAATCGCTTCTGTAACGACAGGAAGTCCGAATTCAGACCTGACCTTCGCGAGTATCTTAAGTCCTTTTTCTCCAAGTCCCTGGAAGCTGTAGGGGGAAGTTCTTGGTTTGTAGGAACCGCCACGGAAAATATCCGCTCCTGAATTTCTGACTGATTCGGCTATCCGCATCGCCTGCTCCTCACTTTCAATAGCACATGGACCAGCTATAACAGTCAGGCTATTTCCGCCGATGATTACTCCGTTGACCTCAATGACAGTATTCTCGGATTTATATGCCCTGCTCACAAGTTTATATGGTGTGGAAACCTGAAAAGCCGCCTCCACTCCGGGAAGAACTTCGAAAACCCTTGGATCAATGCTCCCTTCATTTCCGGTCAGAGCTATCCCGGTCTTCTCATTGCCGGCAACCTTGACGGCCTTGCATCCGAAATCGCCTATTCTGTCAAGAACAGCCCTGAATTCCTCCGGAGTGTGATTCTTTTTAAGCACAATAAACATGGATAACCTCCGCAACCATTGCGCATATTATCAATTTCCGCAGGATTAATCAATTGCCTGAAAAATCGTTCAGAAGCTCAGAATTATATTAAACCGGTGATTTTGCATTTCATGCGTTTAAATCTTCTGCTAATATGCAGTTATGGAGAAAAATGGCAGATTTTATAATGTTTCGGTGCTGTGCGCAGGTGTTTTTGCCGTTTCATGGGCGGCAATAATCATCAGGTTCACAGATGCTCACCCTTTTGTGATAGCGTTTTACAGGCTTTTCTTTTCCGTGATTATTTTGCTGCCGTTTCTTATTAAAAATCCCGGAACTTTTTTTAAATACACAAAACGGGAATTTGCAATTGTGATTCTGTCCGGATTGTTTCTTGCATTGCACTTCATTTTCTGGATAAGTTCTCTTTTTTATACTACTGTTGCCGCATCCCTGCTGATGCTTGCCGTTCAACCTCTTTTCACAGCGCTCTTTTCGCGGATAGCACTGAAGGAAAAAACAGGCAGAAAAATTTTTTTGGCAATGTCAGTAACTTTCACAGGAATCGTTATTGTATGGGCAGGAGATATGAACAGCGGGCAAGCATCAATGAAGGGAAATATTCTGGCAATTCTGGGAGCTGTCATGGTTGCCGCTTATTATACTGCGGGAAGAAAGCTTAGAGCTGGACACGGGATTATAGAATATATAGTTCCGGTCTATTCGGCTGCCGCATTTTTCACTCTGCCGTTAATTGCGGTTTTCAAGGTTCCGTTGGCTGGATTTCAGCCAAAAGAATACGGTTTGTTTGTTCTCCTGGCTGTTGTTTCGACAATCGGCGGACACGGCCTGCTGAACTGGAGCCTGAAGCATTTCAAGGCTGCGGTTGTAAATTTGGCTGTTCTTGGCGAACCTGTGATAGCCGGATTGCTGGCGCTTATCCTCCTCAACGAAATTCCGGGACCAAATCTATTTGCCGGAGGCTTTCTGATCCTCGCGGGAGCATATGCGGGAGTTGCCTCCGATCTTAAAAAAGGCGAGATGAAATAGGATGGTTCAGTTAATGGATATCCTGATCTCGGTTAGCCCGAGTTTTATAATATCACCATCATTCAGCCTTGAGGTAACAATGACTCTGTCGTTAAGCATGGTGCCATTGGTGCTTGCCATGTCTTTGAGAACAATGTATTCGTTCCCGTAAACCTCTATGGCGGCGTGTTTTCTGGAAACCTGAGGATCTTCGAGCTCAATATCCCCTGCTCCCCTTCCGAATGTAGTGCGGCTCTTTTCAAGTATGATTATTTTCCCTTCTTCCGACCCGTTCAGGAATTCAAGTTTTACTTGCAGATTGCTCGGAATTGACATCTCCGAAAAAGGTATTTCCTCTGCTTTGCCTCCGACTGCCGTTGTTCTGGCACCTTCAACATCTTCAACTGAAAGAAACACTGTGTCGTCGGCAACAGGCCTGAAATTGAAGCTGTGCCCGCAGAACGGGCAAACCATATCCTGTCCCTCGTCCATTCCCCTGACCCTCCAGCAGGCTTCACATTTAGGGCATTTTGCTACCATTTTCTGCTCTCCAGATATTTCTCAAGGGAGAATCCCGAGACCTCCTGAAAACGATCAGCCATTGACTGAACAGGACCGCTGGATTGATCCAGAAGGATCTTTTCAAGCCGTGAGCTGGGGAAGAACATTGCGGTAAGATCAAAATCAAGACTTTCATTTGTCGCAACCTGTCTGCACCAGTCATCAAATGACGCAATGTCAATGCCTACAATCGAAATACCGGTATTGTCAAGAACAGACAATGTCCCCCAGTATCTTTCTTTGGGATTTGTAAGATAGAGCACCACCGCTGAACCCTTTGAAAAATGCATACTTTCCTGGCACATAAGACCTCTTAAATTATTATTATATTGCCGCAGCCATTTTTAGTCAAGAAAATGAACAATTAAGCCCAAAGGACTGGGCATCCTTTCGGCTCTTGTTTCAGTACGGGGATTGTTATATAATTTGTTTATGGTCGAAGTCGTTGCAATTTCAGTTTTTTTAGCATGTATTCTTTTCTATTACATCTTTTATTTCTACGAATGTGAAATAGATAAAACCATGACAGCCAGAAAGCTCCTGAATGTCTATCGCGAAGCATGGATAAAAAAGCAGGTGAATGAGAATAACCAGATGGTCATCGTCCAGACGGTCAGAAATATAATAATGGTATCGTCTTTCATAGCATCATCCCTTGTTATTTTTGTAAGCTTGGTGCTTAATAAAATCGTTATTTTCCATGAGGGGCAGGATATTTTCTCGCTTCAGAACCAGCCCTGGATCATGTGGAAGCTTTATCTTCTCATATCCCTCCTGTGTCTCTGTGTACTGAAACTTCTCAATTCAATCAGGCATCTCCTCAGGTTCAATATAGTCGCGGGCTCTGATTTTTCATTGATGGAAAAATACGAAGGGGTTGACGGAATCAAGCATTGTGCAGAAAGCATGAAAAAATCCGCAGACGGATTCGCTTTCGCAATCAGAGGGCTTTACTATTCGCTTGCCATGGTCCTCTGGTTTTTCGATTCTTATCTGTTCATAACCGCCACGGTAACATTGACGATTGTTCTCTGCTTTTTCAAAGATTTCAGAAGGGTCTGAACCTTTAACTCACTCCGAAATATTGATTGAAGCTGTCGTTTGCGAATAAGGGATTGAATTCATATCAGATGTTTTGAGACTGAGATTTGCAAGAGATGTTTGAGTGTTGCCGCTCTTCAAACCCCTTGCAGTGAATGAGGCAAGAAGCCCTGAACCACTGATCCCTGGAATATCCACTCCTTTACGGGAAATGCCCACAATAACCTGTCCGGATTCCGGTTTTATCTTAAAAAGAAATATTGAATTGACCCCGTCAAGCGATAAAAAGCCTCCGTCATTAACAGACAAAATTTCCAGCATTTGAGGATCATAGACAAGATAAAATGATGCGTGCGACAAATCTATAACAGAGGAAACAGCAACAGTCAGCAGGAACTCTTTGCCAACTGGAGTGTTCACGGAAGCGGGCATAACGGCAATATCGGCAGGGCTTTTGTTCTCTCGGCCTTCTTTTCTCTCTTCGATTCCTTCAGATGTTTCCTTTCCATTGCTTTTATTCTCTCCGGAACCATCGGATGCTTTTCCATCGTTTTCGGGGGTACTGTCTGCGCCTCCGGGAATAAGAGGCACGCCCAGCTGACCGGAAGAACTCTGTTTTATTGTTTTTCTCTCTTCGCCTGACGGTTTACTTTCCGGAACAGTGCTTTTTTCTGCAGTTTCCCTGCTTGTCACAACTGATTTGTTTGAAACAAGGAAAATTCTGTCTTTTTCAGTTTCACCGATTACCGTAACTCTTTCTTTTCTTACACCAAGCGTTCCGCCGCCAATAAGCTGGAAGTTGATCCATTCATCAGTTTCAATATAGGACTCTATTTCCAACTCCCGTCCTCCTTCAAACTTGACATACTGTGAGGCCGAAAGTTCAAAAACAGCAAGAAAAACTATCAGAATAATTATTTTCGATTTCATAGGATATCAGACAATATCAACAATGCCACCGAACCAGCTCTGGGAAACATCTGTTCCAACCGGCTGGTCAGCATTCATGAGAACATGGCAATCCGAATGACCCGGTGTTCCGCAGTCAGAGCCTGCAATCAGATCCATGAATTCCAACCTAGAACTGCCCACTGAAACAGCTTTAAAACTGATTCGCATAAATACCGTTCCGGCTTCTGGAACAACAACTCCGTCAATATCGCCTATCCTGCTCATTCCGATACTAATATATCCAGGTCCCAATGATGTTTCAGTATTGATTGCATCCCCAAGGACATCAGTGAAAACCGTATTCAAATAGCTCAACATCCCCTCATCAAAGGAAAGATGAAAGGATATACCGTAAACTCTGTTGTCAATGATTCCCTCATCCTGAAGCAGACCGTATATTATAACATCAAAAACCGGCTCTGATGCCGTTGATAATGCGACATTGTATTGAAGAGCTACATAACCGGATGAAGGAGCGACGGCAAGGTCGGATGTGAAAGAAGCCGTCAGCGGTGGGGCAGTTCCTCCTCCGCTGTCGCCGTCATCATCACCCCCGCCTCCTCCGCCTCCACAGGAAATCGCAAGCGGAATCAGGACGATCGCAGACAAAAGCATTTTAAATAACGATATTTTCATACTTCCAAGCATATAAAGTAATATATGTCAATTGTAATACGAAATCAAATTTGCGAGGTTGCATTTTAAATGCTTATTTTTTGTTCCGATATATTTCTTGATTACAAACTTATGGCATGCTATAGTTTACACTCATTAAATGTTAGGCACGCAAGGCTTGACGAAGTGGTTCCCGTTTTGTTCTGTTAAATAGAATATAATTTTTCACTAAAGGTCGCTGATGTTAAAAAAGATTCTGATCGCAAACAGGGGGGAGATAGCCGTCAGGGTAATCCGCGCGTGCAGAGAGCTTGACATTCCATCTGTTGCGGTATTTTCAGATGTTGACAGGGAAGCGCTCCATGTCCGTTTTGCCGACGAGGCATACCACATAGGGGCTGCTCCTGCATCCGAAAGCTATCTTTTGATGGACAGGATTATTGAAACAGCTGAAAAATCAGGGGCTGATGCCATCCATCCCGGATATGGATTTCTTGCGGAAAATCCGGTTTTCGCTGAAAAATGCCGTGAATCGAATATAGTATTTATAGGTCCCTCCCCTGAAGCAATCAGTTCCATGGGGGACAAGCTTACTGCAAGGGAAATGATGGGAAAGGCCGGCATCCCCGTTGTTCCGGGAACTGAAAGAGCAATCAACGACGAGAATGAGCTGTTCAGAACCGCCGGAGAAATTGGATATCCGGTCATGCTGAAAGCGTCTGCCGGTGGCGGAGGCAAAGGGATGCGAATGGTGAACTCTGAATCTGAACTTAGCAGCGCTTTCAGAGGCGCGACATCCGAGGCTGTTTCGTCATTCGGTAACAATGCTGTGTATATAGAGAAGTTCATATCCAACCCGAGGCATATCGAGATCCAGATCTTAGCCGACAACCACGGGAACACCGTCCATCTCGGAGAAAGAGAGTGTTCCATCCAGAGACGGCATCAGAAGGTGATCGAAGAATGTCCTTCACCTGTCATTACTCCAGAAATAAGGGAACGGATGGGCGCCATAGCGGTTAAAGCCGCTGAAGCAGTGAATTACCTGGGAGCGGGAACTGTTGAATTCCTTCTTGACGGTAATATGAAGTTCTATTTTCTCGAGATGAACACAAGAATTCAGGTTGAACATGCTGTTACTGAGATGGTTTGCGGAATTGATCTTGTAAAATACCAGCTTCTTATTGCATCAGGAAAGAAACTTGGCTTTACTCAGAGTGATCTTGCGATGAACGGCGCCGCGATTGAATGCCGGATTTATGCTGAAGACCCGGACAACAGCTTCATGCCTTCTCCGGGAACAATAAAAGGTCTCCGTTTTCCGGAAGGCCCTGGCATCAGAAACGATAACGGAGTCCACGACGGTTTCACGGTTCCGTCATTTTATGATCCGATGATATCAAAACTTATCGTTTGGGGAAACAACCGCAGAGAGGCCATTCTCAGAATGAAAAGGGCACTTGAGGAATATAAAATAAGAGGCATAAAAACAACTATCAGCTTTCATGAGCAGGTTATGCATAATCCCGATTTTATTGCGGGGAATTTCAACACAGATTTTATTGACAGAACATTTCTGAAAAAGAAAAAAGAAGTTGATCCGTCTTCTGAAAATATTGCCATGATAGCGGCCGCAATAAGGGCATACAAGGACAAAACGGCAGGGGCATATCTGAACTTTCAGGACACAAGGCGTGAAAACAGGTGGAAATGCGTCGCACGGACAGAAGGAATAAGGGACAGATAGGGAAATGGAACTGGAAGCGCTGAAAAACAATAAAAAGCACGCCCTGAAAGTCAGGGAGGTTAACGGCAGATATATTGTCAACCTTGACGGCAATGATTACACAGTTGATTTCTGCGAACCTGAAGAATCCTTCTATTCCCTTCTGGTTGACGGGAAATCTTATGAAGTAAGCATAAACAGCAATGAAAACGAATTCACTGTTTACCTTTATGATTCCACCCACAACTTCCGTTTGTATGATCCAGCCCGCAATATGATGACTTCGGGAAAAGAGGAAAACACTGACGGCCCGCAGGCAGTCAGATCACCGATGCCCGGAAGGATTGTCAGAATCCTTGTGAATCAGGATGACTCAGTGAAAAAAGGGGACGGCGTCATTATTGTTGAAGCAATGAAGATGGAAAATGAACTCAAATCCCCTAAAGACGGAACCGTTGAGAAAATCAGCGTAAAACAAAACGATACTGTTGAATCCAATCAGATTCTGCTCACGGTTACATAAAAAACCGTGCCATAAAAAAAGCCCGCTTACGCGGGCTTTTTAAATTTTCAGACCAGTACTATTCCACTGAATCTTTCAAGCCTTTTCCGGGTTTGAATTTTGCTACTTTCTTCGCAGCAATCTTAATCTGTTCGCCGGTCTGGGGGTTTCTGCCCTTTCTGGCTTTTCTTTTTGAAACAGAGAATGTGCCGAAGCCTACGAGTGTTACTTTTTCGCCTTTGCTGAGCGCTTTTTCAATACCTTTGAAAACCGCATCAACAGCCGCATTCGCAGATGATTTGGTCAGCCCTGTCTCAGCTACTTTGTTTACGAGATCGTTTTTGTTCATTGGGTCAAGCCTCCGAATAATGTGAAACTCTCATTCGCTGGCACCATACCAGCTTGAGCATTTTTACCATAGAAAAACCCTTTTGTCAAGCCTTTTTTCAAAAAAAATTTCTTTCAAGCGCAACAGGGGCTTGACTTTTATCATTTCAATCCATTGCCGACGACCTGAAACACCATTAAATCATGGAATTTAATAGAGTTACAGCCCCGTAACCCTTGCGGTAAAAGGCTGTAGAAAAGAGCATAAAGTGTAAAAAAATCTTTACTTGTAGCAAAAAAATTGGTATTATGTTCGTTTAACAACAGAGGAAATATGAAAAAATATTACATACTTTTCTTTCTCGCGTTCACAATAATTTTGCCGTGTATTTCTTTTTCCGCGCCTGAGGATTTTGCTCCATATACGGAAACCTATGCCGAAATTCTTGCCATACTTCAGGAACGCTCCGCTTCGGACACCGAAACAAAAGACATAATTTACAGTTCAATTGACGGCATGCTCGAGACGCTTGATCCTCATTCAAGTTTTCTCACTCCTGAGTATTTTTTGGAAATGAGGGAAAAACAGAAAGGCAGTTTCTATGGTCTGGGTATAGTGATATCAAAGAGGGACGGCAATCTTACGGTGATATCCCCCATTGAGGGAACGCCTGCGCACCGTCTCGGGATCAGGGCGGGAGATATCATCAGCAGAATTGAAGGCAAGCCTACAGGCGACATGACGACAAACGAAGCGGTTAACCTTCTGAAGGGACCCCGCAACACAAAGGTTAATATAACGGTCATAAGGCCGGGATTTGATGAGCCGATGGAATTTGAGGTCACAAGGGACGAAATTCCCACCGACTCGATTCCGTACAGTTTTATGATAAGAGAAGACACCGGCTACATAAGGATAAGGGATTTTACCCAGACAACAACCCATGAGCTCAAAAACTGCATAGATATTCTTCGCGGAGAGGGAATGAAACAGCTTCTTCTTGATCTGAGGGAAAATCCGGGCGGACTTCTTGAGCAAGCGGTATCCGTTTCAGGTCTTTTTCTGAACAAAGGACAGATGGTGGTTTATACCAAAGGAAGGGTTCAGGGAAGCACGGAGGAGTTTTTTGTCAGAGGCAACCCTGCCATGAACGACCTTCCGTTGATAATCCTTGTCAACACAAGCAGTGCGAGCGCGTCAGAGATCGTTGCGGGAGCCGTTCAGGATCATGACCGCGGACTTATTGCGGGAGAGAACACCTGGGGCAAAGGTCTTGTACAGAGCGTCTATCCGGTCTCCGAAAACGCAGGACTTGCGCTCACGACCGCAAAATATTACACCCCGAGCGGACGCTGCATTCAGCGCGACTACAAACAGGGGTTCGATCAGTATTATCTGGACTGGCATAATGAAAAAGAAACAGCCGCAGAAAAACAGGGGCCTGAAATGTTCACGGATAAAGGAAGGCCCGTTTACGCAAACGGAGGCATCGCGCCGGATGTCGTCATTGAACCTCAGCTTATTGAAAGCCCTTTTATTCTTTCCGCCAGACGCAAATCCGCTTTTTTCCGCTTTGCCGTCGAATATATCGCAGGGCGATCAGATATTGACCGGAGCTTTGAGGCCAATGAAGAAGTGATAGAAAAATTTAAAATATTTCTGAAAAAAGACAAGATCGAATATGATGAAGAGGATTTCAACGCCAATCTTGAGGTTTCCAGAAGATTTATCAAAGAGGAGATCTACTCCGCCCTGTTCGGACTTCAGGAAGGCTACAAGGTGGCAGTGGAAGGGGACTCCCAGATCCTGAAATCCCTCGAGCTTTTCCCTGAAGCTGAAAAGCTTCTCCGGTCATATAACTGAACCGTTTACTCATTTGAAATACTCATCCAAAATCCCCCTCGCGGAAAGAATGCGTCCGGGGGATCTGGACGGTTTTCTCGGACAGCGGGATATCATCTCTCCCGGGAAACCTCTCCATGAAGCGATAATGAGGGACGGCGCGCACTCCATGATTTTCTGGGGTCCTCCAGGATCAGGTAAAACCACCCTCGCGAGAATCATAGCAAACAAAACCGGTTCAAAATTTGTGTCGCTGAGCGCTGTCATGTCAAACCTGAAGGAAATCAGGGAGGTTATCGCTTCCGCCGCGGAACTCCTCAAATCTGGAACACAAACCATCCTTTTTATTGACGAGATACACCGTTTCAACAAGGGACAGCAGGACGCGTTCCTTCCTCATGTCGAATCCGGCGGTATCATTCTTATCGGTGCGACAACCGAAAACCCGTCATTCAGAATTAACAGCGCGCTTATATCCAGATGCCGCGTTTACACCCTGACCCAGCTTTCAGATGAAGATATCATCACCCTTCTGAACAACGCGCTAACATCAGATTCCGAACTGTCGCCAGAGGGGTTTGAACTGGAGCATGATTCCGGAGTGTTCATCGCGGCGGCATCCGGCGGAGACGCAAGGATCGCGCTTAACCTGCTTGAGATTTCAGCTTCCCTTCTTCCGGATAATGTCAAATTGATTGATATAGAAACGGTTAAAAAAGCGGCCCAGTCGAAAGCCGTCCTTTACGACCGCGACGGCGAGGAGCATTACAACCTGATTTCAGCGCTGCACAAAAGCCTCCGGAACAGCGACCCCGATGCCGCGCTCTACTGGCTTGCAAGGATGCTTGAAGGCGGAGAGGATCCCCTTTATATCACAAGGCGGATGATAAGATTCGCGTCGGAGGATATCGGAATGGCCGACCCGCAGGCGCTTACCCTGTCAATTTCCGTAAACGAGGCAGTCAGAGCTATCGGACTTCCTGAAGCCAATGTCCATCTTGCCCACTGCGCCATCTATCTCGCGACAGCCCCGAAAAGCAATTCCGCGTACACCGCTGTCAGCTCAGCCTTGCAGGATGTGAAAAACCTGAAAAACGAACCTGTCCCTCTGCATCTCAGGAACGCGCCCACTTCCCTGATGAAAGACCTGAATTACGGAAAAGGGTATCAGTATGCCCATGATATTGAAGAAGGCGTCGCCGCGATGGATTGCCTGCCCGAAAACCTGAAAGGCAGAAAATACTACCATCCCAGAGAGAAGGGGTTCGAAAAAACCATCGCGGAAAGGCTCCGCAAATGGGAAGAATTCAAAAAGAGCAGGAAATAGACTTGCTAATTGTTCATTCCGGCAACTTCAATAAGTTCCGGATCCATTGCGCAGACCTTCCACACCCCGCCCGTCTCTTTAAGAGTAGCCCGGAAATTTATTTTTGCCCACATAGTAGCGGTCAGCGCCGATTCAACCCCGGGAGGATTAAAAAAAACTGTCATATGTGAACTGTAATCCAATCCGCCTTCCGAGTTTTTTGTTTTCGAAGTATCCTTAAACTCTACGCTTCCCACAACTCCGATTGGACACCTTGCGACCGTCATCACGGACACCTTCTTGAAGGTCTCTTTAACGGCATCACCCTCCATCATCGGATCCGCATCCTTGAACCTGACCTTCGCCCACGCCTTTCCGAACTCCTCAAATGTTTTTTCAGCTTCGCCTTTGGAAAAAACGAAAAACGCTCCGATCAGAATGACAACAACAACCGCTCCGATAACAAGATTTCGCATGCTTTCTCCTTTGGGATAAAATCACAAAACTCCGCACGATTTATTCAAACGCTTTTTCTAAGGCTGTTCCCGTCCCTTATTAACCCTGTTCTTTGAGCAAGATCATTCAGAAAACCTTCTTTGTCCGCGGGGGAAATCAGCGCGGCCTTGAAAAAACCCTCGCCATACTGAACATAAAGACGGTCAATCGAAAGAGCAGGCGCGCTCAGCGGGTTATGCGTAGGGCGCACTTCGGTTATTTCCGCCAGCTTGATCCTGAAACGGCAGATCCCGAACCTTATCACAAGTTCTTCCCCGCCAATCCCGTATTTCATCGGAAAAACCAGCCCGAAATAAATACCGCACACGAAAACCGCCATAACTGCCACCTGTAACAGCTCAGAGAGATCCCCCGACACAATCATCCCGATAAAAACGGCAATGACGGCAATCGGCGGAACAGCCATCAGGATTCCTATCCACCAGTCCACCTTTGATTTATACCACCGCATAGTGTTTGAATTAAAATCAGTCTTTAACATCTCTTTCATTATAGTCGGTCTCCACGGATAATGTCAAAAAAATAAAGGCCGGAATAAATAACCAGCGATATCAATACATAAATGCCATCAGCCTTTCTCCTTTTCGATTCATCTTCCCTCGCCTTCAGGATATCAAGTATCATCTGACGAACAAGAAAAGTGTAAAGAATGTAATGCAGAAAAGGAACAATATGAATATACCAGGGATACTTATTCAGCTTCCATCCGAAAAACGAGACGGCAAAATCAAGCTGGCTGAATATCCCCAAAATTCCCAGCCCAGCGTTTATAAACATCCATTTTATTTCATCAAATCCAAAAACAGCAAGGTATAAAAGCGTGTAAATCGCGGCCGAGCTGATACCGCCCAGAACAAGAAAAACGGCAGGCGGCCCCTTCCCCGAATAAGCCGTATAAAACAGCGCCGAACCTATCACCAGAACATGGAACAGAAAAACCGGATATATCTTGTGCCATTCAACTTCATCCCCGGCACCATACGAAATTCCCCCGAAAGAAATGCCGCTATGGATTTTCATAAAATGTCATCTTGCAAAAATTTCGAATGGGGCTTCGCCCCATACCCCAAATAGTCAAATTGTCAAATAGTCAATCCCTGACGCAACGAACAGACAGCGCAAGTCGCTTATCGTCGTAGTACTTGGCCACACCGGCGTGATTGGAGGACAGTCTGCGGTACCACGCGTAAGAACTAACGAACTGCGTAGAACTCCACCAGCTGCCGTCGATGCCGATGGCGTTGAAATTACCATTGAGGTTGCGCCAACCTCCGGGCCGGCCGGCAAATCCGCTCTCGTTTGTCCCGTTACTATCTTCTTCCCATCCGCTTGTGCTTTTCAGCTTTTTCCCGACAGGACCTCCTCGAAATGGGTCTTCATCAGAAAAAGATTTATCCGCCTCGCTCCTGCTCATTCCCAGTGCCATCTGCATTTGCTTCCACTCCTCATCACTCGGCAGATGCCAACCTTCCGGGCAAACCTTACATGCCGTTTCCCAGTCGTAAAGATAACCGTATTTTGCAACATTGTTTTCATCATCGTCATACGCCCAGCAGCCTGTGACCGTCTTATACGCCAGGTTCTCCGCCATCCATACCTGGCTGCCTATCTTTACTGTCTTATATTTTTTCCCGTCACGAGCATCTGTGAATTCGCCAAACTTATCGCCCGGCTTTTTCGTTTCGTCAACTGTCTTCAGTGTTTCTGCGAAAACAGAAACGCAAAGGACACAGAACATCAGCAAGATAATGGCTTTTCTCATAGGCTGTTCTCCTTTTCTCTTCATTCCGAATAATATCGCGGGGGTATTCTAGCATAATACAAGCAGGAAAAAAAACGGCCCGCCTTTCAGCGGGCCCCGATGCATTAATCCTCCGACCGTTCAAGAATGCCGAGCTTTTCCAGATACTGGGGCTTTTCCTCCAGCGCGATCCGTGCTATCGCCACAAACTCGCTGAGCCATTCGCACAAATTGTCAACGGCGTTGTCCCGTTCCAGCGTCGCCTGCTGCGCCTCGCCCACTTCTTTCTGCTGTTCGGCATTGGCGTATTCAACCCCTTCCAGCAGCAGCTTGCCTGCTTCCATCTTTTCCTTTGTCATTCCATACGCCGCCATTTTCGCGAGAACCGCGTCATCGGAAAGCGCGTTCAGATAGAACTGTTTTGCCTGCGCGATCCACCCCGACAACGATCTTTTTCTGTCCCCGTTCAGCGCAAGCTGTTTGTAGAAGCCGTAATCGGACTTCATAGCAACCCGCGCGACCTTCACAAAACGCATGTATTCGACATCCGCTTTTTCCCGCGCTTCATTCACTATTGCCGTCGCCTTGAACTGATCCCCGTATTCCTTCTGCTGTTTCTGCTGAAGTTCGTTTGCCCTGTCAAGCAATGCCTTGCCCGTGTTGAGTTTGACATCATTATATCCGAAGGGCAGGAGCATGTTCCTGATCTCCCTGTCGGAAATAGCGTTATCAATCGCCACCTGCGCGGCAAGCAGAATTTCTGCTATTGACTGCTTTGTTAATACCATTTGCGCCTCCTTTATGAAAATAATCAACAAAAAATATACTGAACACTTTCAAGTATATGCGGAAACCGCCCTGAAGCAAATTTTTTTATCATTTTTCTGTCAGGAACGGCAAAAACGAGCGGTTTAGTCATTTTTCCGTGCGGCGGAACGATTTTTCCATGCGGTTTAGTCATTTTCCCATGCGGCGGAATGATTTTCCCGTGCGGCTTAGTCATTTTTCCGTGCGGCGGAACGATTTTCCCGTGCGGTTTAGTCGTTTTCCCGTGCGGCGGAACGATTTTTCCATGCGGCGGAACGATTTTTCCGCCCCATATCCCAAATTGTCAAATAGTCAATCCCTGACGCAACGAACGGAGAAAGCACTGCGCCTATTGCCGTCGTACCTGCCCACATCGGCGCCACCGCAGCTCAGTAAGCGTTGCCACGCGTCATCACTACTGGCCTCCGAAGAACTCCACCAGCTGCCGTTGCTGCCGATGCGGTAGAAATTACCATCTTTGTTGCGCCAACCGCCGGGCAAACCGGTAAACCCGCTACTATTCGTCCCGTTTCCATTTTCTTCCCAACCGCTCGTGTTTTTCATTTTTGACCCCACTGACCTTCCTCTATATTTTTTAGATTTGCTTTTATCTGCTTCGCTCCTGCTCATTCCCAGCGCCATTTCGAGTTGCTTCCATTCCTCATCGCTCGGCAGGTGCCAACCCTCTGGACATACGCTGCACGCTGTTTCCCAGTCGTAAAGATAACCGTAATTCTTCACATTATTTTCATCGTCATCATACGCCCAGCAACCGCTTTCAGTTTTATACGCCAGGTTCTCTGCCATCCAGACCTGATTGCCGATTTTGACGGTTTTATATACCTTCCCGTCACGAGCATCTGTGAATTCGCCAAACTTATCGCCCGGCTTTTTCTTTTCGTCAACTGTCTTCAGTGTTTCTGCGAAAACAGAAACGCAAAGGACGCAGAACATCAGCAAGATAATGGCTTTTCTCATAGGCTGTTCTCCTTTTCTCTTCATTCCGAATAATATCGCGGGGATTGGTTTGTCATGTGTTTTATCACGCCGTTTGATATATTGCGGGACGATAATTAGGTTTCGGGATAGGTTTTTTCTGCTTTCTGGCGGATTCGAGCCATGCCTGTTTTGCTTTTAATACTTCAATAAGGGCTTCCTCAGGCGTTTCCCCGAAAGCGGAACAATGCGCAAGATCCGGAATATCCGCAATATAGCCTTCATCCTCATCACTGAAAAAAACATTTATATGATAGTCTTTCATGCTACTCCTCCAGGATTAAATTGTATTTCTCGATAATTTTGAGCAATTGTTTCATTTGATATGGTTTTACATCGCCTTTTATGTCTTGTAAATTGATTATCTCTGTAATCTCGGGATGTATGAATATATGATGGCTTCCGCTAATACGATCCAATGTAAAACCAAACCCTTCCGCCAATGAAGTTATCTCGGAAAATTTTATGTTTTTTGAGCCTGAAATAACTTTCTTTAATATTTTATGTCTTTTGCCCATATCTGATTATAGCATCTTTCATTGATTTATTTTGTTTGCCTCATTATTTTCGCACATAACGCCTGTGGTTTAGTCATTTCCCCATGCGGCGGAATGATTTTTCCGCCCCATATCCCAAATTGTCAAATAGTCAATCCCTGACGCAACGAACAGAGAGCGCAATTTGCTTATCGCTGAAGTACCTGTACACATCGGCGTTACTGTAGTTCAGTTCGCGGTACCACGCGTAATTACTACTGCCCTGCGTAGAACTCCACCAGTAGCCGTAGTTGCCGATGTCGTAGAAAAGGCCATTGTTGATGCGATAACCGCCGGGCAGGCCGGCAAACCCGCTCTCGTTTGTCCCGTTTCCATTGTCGTTCCGTACACTGTCGTTCCATCCACTCGTGCTTTTCATTTTCGTCCCCACAGGCCTTCCGCGATATAAAGGTTCATCCGCTTCGCTCCTTCTCATCCCCAGCGCCATCTCCAGTTGTTTCCACTCCTTATCACTCGGCAGGTGCCAGCCCTTTGGGCATACCTTGCATGCTGTTTCCCAGTCATACAGATATCCGTATGTCCTTGCGTTGTTTTCATCGTTGTCATACGCCCAGCAACCGCTTTCATCTTTATACGCCAGGTTCTCCGCCATCCAGACCTGGTTGCCTATCTTTACAGTCTTATATTTTTTCCCGCTGCGAACATCGGTAAACTCGCCAAACTTATCGCCCGGCTTTTTCGTTTCTTCAACTGTCTTCAGTGTTTCTGCGAAAACGGCAACGCAAAGCACGCAAAACATCAGCAAGATTATGGCTTTTCGCATGGGATTACTCTCCTTTTCTCCTCGTTCCGAATAATATCGCGGGGGTATTCTAGCATAATCCCGCGGGAAAATTAACATTTGAACTTATCCGCCGGAAAACGCGATTTTAAAAGCAGGCGTAACGCGTTGTTACACGCGTTTTATTTCTTGAAATCCCTTAACCCTTTAATGGAAGCAATGCTGTCGGAAACATCGTCCTGCCATCCTGACTTGACATCTTCTCTTGAGTCGAATCGTTTTATGTAAGGTTTGATATCGAGCAAGGGCGTGCCATCCAGGATATCAACATCTTTGACATGAAGAATGTTGCTCTCGATTTTTGTTAATCGGACAAGGCTCATTCCAAGTTTATTGGGGCGATGGGGCGCGCGGGTAGCGAAGATACCGTGTTCCTGTTCCGCAAGATACGGCTTTACCAGCAAGGAGGTCTTCGGGGATTTATGGAAGAGGTAAAACAAATAGATGTGAGAAAAATCCCGGAGGCTTCGCAGTCCGTCGGCAAGATCGGCATTTAAGATAACAGTGCCTTCAATGTTGTTGCAGAAGACCGGTTGTATCGGGATTTCAGAGAGTTCTTTGTGGGGGGAATGAATTATCCCGATGGATTTAAATATAAATTCGTCATTGCGCATATGTTTATTCTGATTTTCCGGCAAGTCGCAGTCCATTCCAGGTGACATCTGTGTTGTCATATGGTTGACGGTTAAAGACAATCAAGATTTTCATATTGTTTGTTCCTTTATATTTTTCCGGCTGAATGATATCCAGGGGTTATTCTAGCATAAGAAAAGGATAAAATTAATTGAAAACTTAGCTGTGTTTATGAATGACGGCCATTGCGGTCTTTATTCCGTCCGCAGCGCTGGGGATGAAAAGATTAGATACATTCTTTTTCTTGGTCTGATACATTGGGCTGGCAATATTTTAATTATCATATTTCGAGATTTGTGATAATTAAATTTTTTTAACTGTCACGCGATTGAGTGTTTGTATAACTTGAGTTTGTGGTTCTGACTCAGCAATTTAAAATGCCTGTCGAGGGTAAATAACTCTAAATCGTGCTGCATGGCGTTTTGAGCTATGATGAGATCTGCAATGCAGATATTGTTTATGCCTTTTGACAGGTTGAGGATCTGCATTTCGATCAACTCCTGCCAATTTACAGTAATTTTGATTGTATTAATTGCCAGAAGTAATTCTTTTAAGGCATTTTCTTTTTTTTGAACGATTGAAGGGATCAATTCAGCAAGTATAAGATGATTAAGGCAGAGATCGTTTAAATCTATGAGTTCATCGAGCGGAAGCGCTCTTTTATCACCTTTGAAGTAGCCGATCCAGACGGATGAATCAACCAGAATCATTCTGAACGCTCTCTGATTAAGTCCAGATCAATGTCCAGGTCTAATTTCCCGAAGTATTTCTTTATGTTTTTGATTTTTTCCTTCTGTATCAGATTTAACAAAGCTGTTTTTATCAGGTCTGTCTTTGTTTTGATTTTTGTTAAAGCCATAGCTTCATTTATCAGGTTTTCAGGCAGGTCCAAGGTTGTTCTCATTTTTCTCTCCATGCATATATCACAATTTCCATGTGCATAATATAGCGCATAACATATGCATTGGCAATTATTTTATTATTTTTACACGGCTGTCACATTATAACCGGAAAAACAATTGAAAACTTAACTGTGTTTACGAATGACTGCCATCGCCGTCTTTATTCCGTCTGCCGCGCTGGATATGATGCCGCCCGCGTATCCGCTCCCTTCTCCGCAGATGTAAAGGTTGGGGAATCCGGGGCAGCTTCGGTCTTCTTCTCTTAACGCCTGGACCGGCGAGGAGGTTTTGCTTTCAAGCCCCATTATCTGGCCTTTTTCAAAACCTTTGAGCTTCCCGCGGAAGTTCTTCAGTCCCTCCGAAATGGACAACGAGATGTCGTCCGGGAGCAGTTCCCAGAGCGGAGAAGCTTTCAGTCCCAGAGGGTAGGACGAGCCGTATGTTTTGGCGGGTGCTTTTCTGCTTATGAAATCCCCCATCCCGCAGCAGGGCAGTTCAAATCCGTCTGAATATTCGTAGAATTTTTTCTCAAGGGATTCCAGCCATTCGAGCGCTTCGGCGGGAGAAACTTCGCGATGAAGCATCCGGGCAAGGTCAACGGCGGCAACACACCCTGCGTTGGCGTATTTTCCGTCCCTCGCGTAAAGGCTCATGCCGTTGACCACGCTCTGACCGTCAAACGCTGTCGCGGGAACAACCGTTCCGCCGGGGCACATGCAGAATGTGTAAGCCGGGGGCAATTGTTGTGGGGAAAAAGTAAGGTTGTATTCGGCTGCTTTCACGCCGGGCAGACCGGGACAGCCCCATTGCGCTTCATTTATAAGTTCCTGGTGATGTTCGATTCTTGAGCCGATCGCGAAATTCTTTGTTCTGAACAGAACACCGCTTCTCATCAGCATCCTGTAAGTGTCATAGGCGGAATGCCCCGGCGCAACGACAAAAACATCCGCGCCGAATGAACCTTTTCCTGTCACTGCCTCCTCGACAGTTCCGTTTTTTACAGTCAGGCCTTCCAGCGCTGTCCCGAAGTGGATTTCCCCTCCCAGCTCTTTGAATTTATCCCTCAGGTTTCTCACAATTGTTTTCAGATTGTCGCTTCCGATGTGCGGGTGGGCAAGACAGCGGATTTCTTCCGGCGCGCCTGCTTCTGTATAGCTGTCAATTATGAAACTTCTCTCAGCAGCGATCTTTTTGGTTCTTGAGGTCAGCTTTCCGTCAGAAAATGTTCCCGCTCCCCCTTCGCCGAACGCGTAATTCGAAAGAGGCTGAAACTCCGCCGTTTTTTCAAAATGCTCTATCCCTTTTGCTCTCGCATCAACATCGCTTCCTCTTTCGAGAATGATGACATCATATCCGGTTTTTTGCAGAACAAAGGCTGAAAAGAAACCCGCGGGACCGCTTCCGGCAACTACTGCTTTTCTGCCCTTTACAGAAGCGGGGACAAGAAGCCCCGGCTCTGAGGCGAGCGGCTCGTTCCCTGTGATTTCATCCGAAGAGACAAGAACCCTGAGCAGCCAGTGGACATCGTTCTTCTTGCGGCTGTCGAGGCTTTTTCTGTCTATCAGAAAAGAAAACTCCCTGATGCCGAGTTCTCTTGAAACAGACTGATAAATGTCCTCGTCACGATAACCGGGCGGGAGTTTTACGGAAACAAATTTTGTTCCCATTACGAATTGAACACCTGCTTAATATGCTTCTTCAGTTGCCGGAATTCCCCGGTTTCAATCGAGCTTCTAATTTTTTTCATCAAATCGGCATAATAGGTGAGATTGTGAATGGTGTTAAGCCGCAGAGCCGTTATCTCATTCTGTTTGTAAAGATGGCGAAGATAGGCTCTTGAGAAATTCCGGCAGGTGTAGCATGAACATTCACTGTCAACGGGATTTGTATCTTTTGCGTAAATCTCGCTCTTAATGCTGATTTTCCCTTCGGAAGTGTAGAGGGTGGCATTTCTCGCGTTTCTTGTAGGAACGACACAATCGAACATATCCACCCCGTTGTCAACGGCATCCACTATATCTGCGGGCCTGCCAACCCCCATAAGATATCTCGGACTGTCAGCGGGCAGAAACGGGACGGTATAACCGAGAACTTCAAGGGTCTGCTCCCATTCCTCCCCTACGCAGAGTCCGCCGATCGCGTAGCCGTCAAATCCGATGCCTGCCAGATCTTCGGTGCTTTTTTTCCGAAGATCGGGAAAAGTGCCTCCCTGAACAATTCCGAAAAGATTGTTTTCACTGTTTCCAAACGCTTTTTTGCATCTCTGCGCCCAACGGGATGTCAGTTCAGCAGCTTTTTTTATCCTGGCGTAATCGGTCGAATATTCTGGGCATTCGTCAAGACACATCGCGATATCTGAGCCAAGGTTCTGCTGAACCTTAACCGCTTTTTCCGGGCTGAAGAAATGGAGCGACCCGTCCAGATGCGAACGGAATTCGAGGCCGTCCTCGTCAATCTTCATGAGATGTGCAAGGCTGAAAACCTGGAACCCGCCGCTGTCCGTCAGGACAGGTTTATGCCATGACATGAATTTATGGAGCCCTCCGAGCTCCGCAATCAGTCCGTCACCGGGCCTCAGATAAAGATGATAGGTATTCGAAAGGATGATTTCAGCGCCAATGTCACAAAGGTCCCCGGGGGTCAGCGTCATAACACAGGCTTTTGTTCCGACTGGCATGAAAACAGGGGTCTCTACCGTTCCATGAGGCAGATGGATAGTCCCTCTTCTCGCATTTCCGTCCTGCGCTTTAATATTGAACTGCATCCGGTTCAGTCGCTCAGCACAATTGATATTTTATATTTGTACTCACAGATGCCGGGGAGCTTCTCGAACCAGACATAAATTCCAACCCCTGTGTATGCGGAATCCTGAGCAAAACCGGCAAGTTCACGCGGGAGTTCCCTAATTGAAGATGTTGTATATGAAACAACAAGGCAGTTCCCGCAGCAGTGTCCGGATATATCGCTGTTTAATATTTGCAGAGCGGAGTCAATCAGCGGAGGGTTGTCTTTTAGCAAGGGTTCATAATAATCAAGATATTTCAGCGACGGGAGCCGGTTCCGTTTTCTATGTTCATTCAGGATCTGCAATAAAATACCTGTCGCGTCGCTTCTGCTGAACAGCTCCATGGGAAGAATAAAATTTTCTGTTATAAAAAGAGATTCTCCGTCGCGAACAACACCTATGCCGATTTCGGTAAAATCAGGATCAAGCATTGTTTGTCTGTGATTTTCGCTTTCGAGTATTGCTTTATGGGCATCCTTCACCGAAACATGCCGGGCAAGATTTTCTCCGACCTTGAGAGCAAATATGTTCCCATAGCAGATTCTGGCATCTGGGCCTAAACCAGCTCCATTAACATGTTCAATACGGCCTGTATTCATCATTTCAAAGCTGTGTTGTCTTGAGAGTTCTGAAATCTCCGCAGACAGTTTAAGCAATCCCAGGCCGTTCCTCTCTCTTTCAATGTTAATAAGATAAAATAGCTGCGCCTCGGCATTGGTGTCCGCTTCTCCGCCATAAGAAAGAGCCGGAAGCAAAGAAAAAAGAATTAAAACTGAAGCCAGCAATTTCATTTCACTCCATCTCAAGCCAGTTCCTGCCGGACTTTACATCCGCGACAAGAGGGACTTTCAATTTATAAACATTCTCCATTATATTTTTAATCCCGTCACCAGCCTTACTGATATAGTTCTCTCTGACTTCCGCTACAAGTTCATCATGAACCTGCAGAAGAATATAACAGTCCTCAAGACCCTTTATGAAACTATGAACATTAATCATCGCCATCTTCATCAGATCCGCTGCCGTCCCCTGAATAATCGTATTGAAAGCCGCCCTTTCCGCTCCGGCGCGGATTCCTGCGTTTTTATTCGAAAGTTCGGGAAAATAGCGCGTTCTTCCGAACAGTGTTTCAACTTTCAATTCCTGACGGGCTTTTTCCAGTGAATTTTCCATGAATGCCTTAACCCCTTCATATCTCGCGAAATATCTGTCAATGAATTGTTTTGCTGTCTTCATGTCAACACCGATCTGTTTTGACAGAGAGAAAGCCCCCATTCCGTAAATCACACCGAAATTTATCGTTTTGGCGTGATATCTCATTTCCCTTGAAACAAGCTCCGGATGCACTCCGAACATCTCAGCCGCGGTCCGGGCATGAATGTCTTCGTTGTTTTCAAATGCCTCTATCATAACTTTGTCGCCGGAAAGATGAGCGAGAAGCCTGAGTTCTATCTGAGAATAATCAGCGGCGACAAGAAGAAAACCTTTTTCCGCAATAAACGCTTTTCTTATCTGCCTTCCTTTTTCCGTTCTTATCGGGATGTTCTGAAGGTTCGGATTGCTGCTGCTCAACCTCCCTGTAGCCGCGACACACTGGTTGAAAGAGGTGTGAAGCCTTCCGGTAGCCGGATTTACAAGTTCCGGCAACGCGTCAACATAGGTGGACTTGAGCTTAACCAAGGTCCGGTGTTCGAGTATCAGGCGCGGGACATCGTGGGACCATGCGAGCTGCTCAAGCACATCAACGCTTGTGGAGGGAGCTTTGCCTTTTTTTGTTTTCTTTACGGAGCTGAGGCCGAGCCTGTCAAAAAGCACTTCCCCGACCTGCTTGGGAGAACTAATATTGAATTCAGTCCCGGATTCTTTAAATATCCTCTGCTCCAGCGACTGAATTTCTTCACCGAGCTCTATACTCATTGAACCAAGAAAATCATTGTCCAGTTTAATTCCCCGGGATTCAAGACAGGCAAGAACCCCGACAAGCGGAATTTCCACTTCTCTGAACAGTTTCATAAGTCCTTTTTTCTCGAGTTCAGGTTCAAACATATTCTTTAACCTGAGAGCAATATCGGCATCCTCACAGGCATACGGAACAGCTTTTTCAATATCGGTGTCTGCAAAAGAGCCTTTCGGGTTGGCTACATCTTCGTATTTAATTGTTTTGTATTTCAGATAGTCTGCTGCCAGCGAATCAAGATTATAAGCGGTTGCCGAAGGCTTCAGAAGGTAGGCAGCTATCATCGTGTCAAAAACAGGAAGCGACAATTCTATTCCGTATTTCATGAAAACGGTATATTCATACTTCAGGTTCTGCCCGATTTTAACTATTTCAGAGCTTTCCAGAACCGGTTTCAATATGTTCAGGACTTCCAGCAGATCAAGATTATCTCCTTTTCGATGACCCGCCGGAATGTAGTATCCCTGCTTTTCTGCAACGCTCAGGGCTATGCCGACTATTTCCGCTTTAACAGCCTCAATTGATGTGGTTTCAAGATCTACCGAAAAAACACCGGATTTTTTAATTCGGGTAACAATTTCGTCCACTTCCGTCAGATTTTTTATCTGAATGTAATCAGCACTTTCAGTTTCAGAATCCGGCATATAATCGGCAAGCATGGATTTGAAGTTCAGCTCTGTGAATAGTTCGAATATCTCCCCGCAGTGAGGTTCCCCGACACTCAACAAACCGGGATCAAATGTTATATCAATGTCTGTTTTTATCCGAGCAAGTTCCCTGCTCAGAAAAGCCTTTTCCCTGTTTTCGGAAAGTTTCGAAGCCAGCCGGGCAGGCAGTTTCTCAAGATTGTCAAGTGCGTTTTCAAGTGTCCTGAACTCGCTGACAATCTGCTTTGCGCCTTTCTCGCCTATTCCGGGAACGCCGGGTATGTTGTCCGATGAATCTCCCCAGATGCCCAGAACATCCGCAACGCCCTCGGGCTTTACCCCAAAAAAATGTTCCACATCACCGGGCCCGAACATCAGATCATCTTTTGAAAGGTTCATCACCGATGTGTTTTCGGTCACAAGCTGGAGCAGATCCTTGTCGGGGGACACAATAATCACTTTATATTCTTCAGCTTCGGCCTTTTTAGCAAGTGTCCCGATTATGTCGTCAGCTTCAAAACCCTCCCTGCAAATCACCGGAATATCAAAACATTCACAAACTTTCATTATGTAAGGGATTTGAGGCTGTAGATCATCCGGCATATCCGGCCGGTTCGCCTTGTAATCAGGATACATCTCATGCCTGAATGTTTTGCCCGGCATATCAAAAACCGCCCCCAGGAGCTCGGGTTTATATTTATCCAGAAGCCTCTTTAGCACATGGGTAAAACCGAAAACAGCGTTCGTTGACATTCCGTTCGCGCCGGTGAGCCCCCTCACGGCAAAGTAAGCACGGTAAATCTGAGCTGTTGAATCCAGCAGGTAAAGCGTCTTCTGTTTAATCATAAATACCCTGATAAAACCATATCAGGCGAAAACCGGCTATCCACGGAAAAATTCAGTTCCCCGGGGTTTCAGGAGCGTTCTTGTCTTTGTTAATCACCGTGAATATCACAAGACAGACAATCACTATAAGAGCGCATACCGGTGTGGCATAAAAGGATTCAGGCCCGCTGCTGTCAATCAGTTCCTGTGAACGGCCGATAGCAAGCGAAACACGCGCCATAACTGTGTATCCGAAAGATGCCCCGAACGAGATCATCAGAAACCATATTCCGATCCTTGATGCCACTCCGAGGGTTCCTTTGTGCGGTTTGGAAAAGAAAAAATACATCAGCGCGCAAATGACTCCTACAATCAGAACAAGATTGCTGAATGCGTTGAACCATGTTCCCTCCCTCAGATTTATCATCGTAGAGGTTACCTGGATAACGATATCCGTTTCCGCAATTGCAGGAATAGCAGCGCCGGAAAATGCCCCGAGAACAAACGCAAGAGGCCATCTTGCCATCCATGACCAGTTCCTGTTCAGCTTGGTGAACACCATAATACACAGGGCAAGAGGGATGAAATATACCGGCCAGTATGACACATCCCTGTTGATAAGATGGTCAATCAGATTGGGTTTGATGGTCGAGGTATAGTCCACAACCGTCCAGTAGCCCGCGGAAATACCCACATAAAGGTGCTCTGCAAACTTATAGAAGGGATTATCCCTGTAAAGAAAGCTCAGAATACAAACCGTGAGGAATGAAACAAGCCAGATACCTAGTATTTCCTGATTCATGCCCCCTCCTTTCTCGTGGTGAAATATATAATATTTGTAAGGATTATCAGAAAAATTATGAGTGCGTGTGCAAAGTTCTGTGAATCCATTCCCTTCACAGCCTGGTCCGGAACTCCGACAGCCTTTTCATATTCGGCCGAGCCCTTCATTCCTCCTACAAGCCCGAAAAGCTGTCCCGACTGATAATAGGCATAGTAATCGGGCGCGCTCACAGCAGTTGTTGCCGAACAGACATCCAGATCATACCTGGCCTGAACAAACTGCACATACTCTTTCGTGCCCCCGCTTCCGGCAGATATTGACACTATAACCTCAAAGTCGCTCAAATTCTGAATCCCCTTCATTACAGGCATATCAGCAGTGGGTGTTTTCCCCGTGTAGTCCATTGGAAATGTTTTATGCACATCATCACCCATCCCGAGAATAACCAGCACTGTGCCGGCTTTGTATCCAAGGTACACATAATCTTTTCCGTATTCTTTGTTATACTGCTGAACGGTTACCTCGTCCAGCCCGTTCAAGACCAATGATGTAGCAGCGGGCCACAGGCTTACTATAATAAGTTTCAGATCTTTTTTCGCGGCGTGATGAAGAAAGGCTTTAAAGAAAGGCTGGAGTTCGGGCTGAGAAGAGGGGTCATAATCAGCAGAGACAAGAACCTTTGAACCATTGGGAAGGGATTCTATTTTGTCATAGAGATCCTGAACAGGTTTGGAAACCTCAAAGGGCAGGTTCACCGGGTATAGCTGGGGAATAAAAACGGCAAGGGCCATAAGCAGAAATATCCACCTTCGGTCGAGATCGGTAATTTTTTTCCATCTGCTCATTTAATCATCTCCACCCATATATGACCGCTCAAGACCGAGAATTATCCTCAGGCTTGTTGCCATTGTTCCAAGCGCAGCTCCGATAAATATGGCTCTTTTCCCGGCAAGATTGGGAATATTCATTATCCATTCCATAACATCAACTATCGTAAAATTAACCCCAGGTATAAGGTTGACAATATCGGTAATATATCTGAACACAAGTTCCCCTAGGGGAACACGACCCATCATAACAAGAAGAGCCGCTCCCAGCATCAGGGTTGCTTCAAATGTCCTAGCGCGGAATGCCCTGAACGCAGCAGATGCCATATAAAAAGCCAGCAGGGCAAACATGGTGGCCATCATCGGCCTCATCATGTTCATAAAAACCCAGTCCAGCATAGTTCCCGCTTCTACACCCCGGGAACCCAACACAACGGTGACGAAAAATGCTATAAGAAGAACAAGTTTATAAACCCAATCCTGTTTCCTTTTTGTTACTGCAGGAATGTTCACCACTACCAGACTGGCAATTCCGAGCAGAATTGTAGCGGCTGCTATTACCTGACCCCACTCAAGAATCAGCGTCTTGACTGTGTTCACTGTGTAATGGGGGATAAAAGGCTCAAACATCATAAGAATGCCAGTTACAAATGCAAGTACAAGCGGAATGGTTTTCTTCATGCTCCGAACTCCAGAAGCTTAGCCAAAAAATCAGGCGCAATTGTCGCTACAATACTTCCCAGAATAATTATCAGAACCACTGCAGCTTTGAACCAGTCCGCCGCTTTCAGTGTACTTAATATTTTAGGCTCTCTTGACAGATAAGCCGAGGCGGCAAAAAGCTCTTCGCCAAGAAGCGTATAATCACAGGCTGCAATAAAGAAAGGCAACTGTGTAACTTCGGCCGTTCCCGCCACCTGAATGGCCCCGCTCGCGTATCCCGTTTCGGCGAGAAGAAGAGATTCCGCGTAAAATTGTCCAAGCAACAGAACGGCCGCTGGTTTTTCTCTGAGCATGATGCCGTTCACAGCAGCGGCATAAGCAAACTGATCCTGGGTAAGAAACATCACATCGTCCTCATCATATGCCTCAGGCGTCCCGGCTTTTGCATAACTCTGCTTGACAACTTCCTGGGCAACGGTCATGACAAAAGGAATCATGTTCGGAACTATTATTCTTGAAGCGTAGCTGGCTGTTTTTTCCGCGACTTCGCCAAGAATCAACAGACTTGCTATCGTCTGAATTATGCTGATATCGCCAATACCGGGAACAAAAAGCACTGGGCGCCCCATTTCGGTCGCCCTGCCGATAGCTTCCTCAATCGCATCCACCCCCGGGATCCTCCTTATATAAAGTTTATCGGCATCCGTTTTCGCCTTCCTCAAGAAATAAATAATAAGAATAAAAAACAGAACGGTGGCAATCAGGGTCAGGGTTTTATTCCTGTTAAACCACTGTGCGGTTGCTACAGCAGCCTCAGTCATTTCAGACGGTTCCGAAAGAAACCCTTCACCGGCTGAAGACCTTACCATGTAATGATATTCGATATCATGCCTTACGGTATTGTCAACAAAATGAACCCGGCCTTCTTTAAGGTGATTTGAAACAGACGATTCCTGTCCTCCCGCCTCACTTTTTTCGCGGAGAAAACTCAAAGTCCATGATGGTATGGATTTCAATTCCGAATAATTCTCTTCGCCCGGGCCTTTGCGGTAAATAATGTACTCTATAACTTTGCCCCCTTCCAGAAGGTCATCCGCAGATTTTTCTATGTAAAGGTCAAGTGAAGTTCCTCCGTCATCCGGCGTGTCGGAGAAAAATATTCTACCCGGAGGTTCAGGGAGGACAATCTGAGGGGTTTCCTCCATTGTTTCTTTTGAGACAGCCTCTTCTTCCGCTGGAACCAGCTGCGTTTCCTCACAGAATAGAACAGTAACAAAAACAAACAGAACAGCAAGCAACCAGATATGAAATTTATATCTCAATTTCTACCTTTCAATTCTTTCAATATTCGCCCTCGGAAGGATTGCCTTCTTCCCGTCATCAAATTCAACTTCCAACACCCTGACCATGGTTTCCGATTCCATTTTTCGGAGTTCAGGCGGAAGTTCTGTAACTTTTCCGAGCCTCCCGAAATACGGGGCGCGGATCACCCGGATATTATCTCCTATTGCAACTCCTGATGCCTCTTCCTCTTTAAGATCTTCAACTGAAACACTTTCTTCCAGAGAAATAACAACCTCGGGTCTTATAACACCAGCTCTTATCTGGGTTGCTCCGTTAATTGACGCGCTCTTTCCGTCGTTTTTCCTGAGAAGCTCAAAGGTGCCGGGAGCCATTCCCATCTTTCCGAAGCCTTCCGTTACTACAAGGGTTGTAGGGATATCCTCTGACCCGGTAATAGCGACGCCTATTTCATATCCGAGAATGGATTTGATATCATTATAATTGAAGCCTCCGGTGATTATCCCTTTCAATCCTATTTTCATCGCCTTTTTGAATGCTGCCATCGTAATAAGCGATCCGCCGATAACTATCATATCCTTTAAATCTTCAGTGATGTCGCTTTCTTCGATAATCTGGTCTTTATCTTTGGCAAGCACTTTGATTATTCCGTGAACCTCTTTCCCCATCCCGAATATTCCCTGAATGAAAGTGGCTTTTGTTCTTACCTCAACACCTTCATCGGGATAGACCTCAGTGATTTCGCCGTCAATATAAGCCTTTATTTCAACAGGAATAGGTTCTTCACGAAGAATTACCTGTCCGGTGATACTGGATACACTCTCAACCGAACCCTTTATCGGGGATTTGCACTGGGATTTGAACATTCCGAAAAATCCCTTGCTTTCGGCAATAATATCGCCTTTCTCGATCAGATCCCCGGCTTTTTTCATCATGCACTTCGGAACCTCGTCCGCCATTATGCTAAGCGCGTTAGCTACATTGACTGGATTTACATTTCCGGGCAGGTCTGTTTTCGCAACTACCTGCCCCGCTTTGACTTTGTCTCCGACTGAAACCTGCACAACACCTTTCAGGGGAAGCCTTCTTTCCTTTGTTATAACTGCTTTTTCGGTTGATTTCAGTCCGGGCGTATATGAATGTGCCATCTTAAACCTCCTCAGTATTCCGGATATTCGTCAACAACGCGCGCCCATTCCTTAAGCTTTTCGACCCTGCGTGCATTGTCATCCGGGAAAACAAACGGCCTGCCTCGGCCATCCATCAATATTCCAACCACCCCGCCATTGATTTCCGTTTCAACCTTGTGTCCAGGGCCGGCTCCTACATCAACTTTCTTAGCGGGTTCAATAACGGCCTTAATTTTTTCACCATAAGGCGCCTTTACAAATTTGAGGTCGCCGAAATTAATCTCTTCATGGAATTTTTCGCCTCCGGGAAGATCAAGTTCGACTTTCATGCAGGGTTTACCCTCCCTGTACTGGCCACCGGATGCCGCGATACATGTTCCAAGTCTTATCAGGCAGTCTTTTTCGAATACATCCACAGCAGCTTTCATATTAACTTCCGACAATACGCCAAGCTGAGGCATCATGAAGATGCTGTCCACCGCAAGCTGGGTTACCCCTTCGGGAAGGAAAGCGTCAACAAGCATTTTAGCAGCCTGCGCTCTCCGTGGAGCATGGGAAAGAACCCCTCCGCTTCCTACCAGAAGATCAAGAGCCTTCATATTTACCAGTGTGCTTCCGCTTCCGGTCTGATCAAAAGCGTCTGAAATTGTTCTGGACTGCTGGACACCCTTGAGGCCGACCGCAAATGATTTATGCTGGATAAATGCCAGTCTCAGGGCTTCTCTGGCAATAGCCTGTTCGATTTTCAGTTCGTCCAGTGCCTGAGGTATGGTAGTTGGCCTTATCATCTTATTGCCTATGGTGTTCCTCAACTCTGATTCATCAATGGTGAACGGCACCCACCTCAAAATGTTCGAAAGGCCAGCTTCTGCAAGAACATTGGATATCGAATAACTCATTCCGAGATTCGCGCTTACAGTCCGGTTAAAAACCTTTTCCCCTGATTCATCTTCAAAAACAGAGAACACATCCGTAGTCGCACCACCGATATCGACTCCCACAACCGTAAGGTTTTCAGCTTTGGCGATGGTCTGGATAATCAAACCTACTGCGCCAGGGGTCGGCATAATAGGCGCATCAGTCCAGCTCATCAGCTTCTTGTATCCCGGAGCCTGTGCCATAACATGCTCCATAAAAAGATCGTGTATCTTTTCACGCGCCGGACCGAGGTTTTCTCTTTCCAGAACCGGCCTTAAATTATCGACTATCTTAAGGTCAGTATCTTTTCCGAGCGTATCGTTAACCGCGCCAGCCGCATCCTTGTTGCCGGCGTAAATTACAGGAAGCTTGTAACCTGTCCCGAGCCTGGGCCTCGGATTAGCTGCTTTTATGAGTTCAGCAAGTTCGACTACATGGGTCGTCGTTCCTCCGTCAATGCCGCCTGAAAGAAGGATCATGTCGGGTCTGAGATGTCGGATTCTTTCTATCTTCTGATGCGGAAGCCTCTTATCATTGGACGCGAGAACATCCATCACGATGGCTCCGGCCCCAAGTGCAGCCCTCTCGGCGCTTTCTCCTGTCATGTTTTTGACAACCCCGGACACCATCATCTGCAATCCGCCTCCCGCACTGCTGGTGGATATATATACATCAACACCCTCATCACCTTTCTGCGGTTTCATAATCAGTCCATCGCTTCCCAGAATTTTTCTTCCGGCAAGCTCTTCAACCTCCATTATTGCGTTTAGCGCACCCTTTGTTACATCCTCAAAAGGAGCCTCCACAGTAGTGGGAGCTTCACCTCTGACGATCAGTCTGAATGTGTCACCCCTTTTCTCAATCAGGATGGCTTTTGTTGTCGTGCTCCCGCAATCGGTTGCAAGAATTGATGTGATATTTTTAAGATCCTCGTTCATTCTCTATTCGTCTCCTTGCTGTCTGCGTCCTTATTCCCGCTTTTCTTCAGCAGGTTTTCTCTGGCTTCAATGGCCTGAATTATGACCTCTACTGATCCTCTTTTTTCAAGCAGTTTTTGCAAAACACCGAGGTCAGAGTATAAAGGGAATAGTATAGTCACAAACGGACTGAAAACAAGTATAAATTGACTTCCTATGAAATTAAGAGGTTTCAGGGATTCAAGCATAAAAATAGCAGGCGCAGCCAAACCGAGCGAAACAATTTTCCCGGCTGCTTTCTCAATTAACTTCTTTTCTTCCCCGTTCAGTTCCACCAAGCCTCTCCTTCACAATATTCATAACTTCATCCGCGTTATCATCAAACGCAAGAAATATTCCTCTGTAGCTGTCCAGAAACGATCTCTTGTTAAACGGACTGAGGAGGACTCCTTTCTTTCCCTTTTCCCACCTGGCAAGAGAATCCCAGCTTTTATATTTGCTGTTTATGAAATTTCTCGAAAATACTCCCTTGTCAGTGAATGTGACAGTCGTGGGGGCGTAAAACGGCATAACAACAAAAGAAAGAACCAGGATACTCAGCCCGACCCAGAAAAAATCCCTGAAGCTGTAATAGACTGCCAGGCAAAACAATGCTATCACAATAAGCCCGAATATGCCCCTTTTTAATTCCTTCTCAAAAGGATAAACCCGCCACTCGAGCAGAGTATTATCGTCTTTATTCGGTTTCAAAAATAATAACCTTTCCAAAACAGTCCATTAAGCGTAAATGTTATTCCAATAAAGCTTTGCAGTCAAGAACAGCATAATCTCCCTTGACTTTATTTCAAATGATATGCAGACTGTGGATGTTATCGCAACATTTTTGAAAAATAAGGAGAAACTGATGAAAGAGACTTCCAGATTAAGTGCAGCAATTCTAGGGTTGTTCATTCTTGCGGGTCTTTTTTGCCTCGGCTGGCTTCTCGCGCACGCTGCCATCGAATACAAAGGTTTTGAGCGTTATGTCAGCGTCAAAGGTTTATCTGAAAGGGAATACGAGGCAGATATCGTTATATGGCCTGTTCAGTTCAGGATGGCTGGCAATAATCTGGCTGAGCTTTATAATTCCATCGAAGAGAATACCGTATTAATAATTCAGTTTCTGGAATCAAGAGGTATAAATTCCGGTGAGGTTACGGTCTCGCCGCCTTCAATACAGGACAGGTCAACCGAGGGCTACCGGGCTGACAGCCAGCCTGTCTTCAGATTTGCTGCGTCCCAGGTTGTGACCGTTTATTCGGAGAACATTCCTGCAGTGAGAAAGGCGATGAGCGAACTGTCGGAACTGGGTAAAAAGGGCATAGCTTTTTACGATCATGATTACGGCCTCCAGACTGAATATCTGTTCACAAAACTGAACAATGTAAAACCGGAGATGATTGAAGAGGCGACAAAAAATGCCCGCGAGGTCGCAGAAAAATTCGCTGCTGATTCGAAAAGCAGGCTTGGCAAGATAAAAAGCGCAACCCAAGGTCAGTTCAGCATTTATTCAAGGGATCAGAACAACCCGCAAATAAAGAAAGTAAGGGTTGTCTCCACTGTTGAATACTACTTGTCTGACTGAAGAATTTTCCTGATTTACCCTAAAATATCCAATACTTTTTTATTTTATATAATATCCCGACACACGCCAGCTTCCGTCTTCGTCCAGAACGGGCGTTACTGTTTCTACTGCTGTCTTTTTATTCTCAAAAGAGGTTTCAAATTCAATCACAACATATTCACCGGCAGGAGCGCCTGGCAGGGAAGTTGCGTATGTTGTCGTTTTAACTTTTCTTGAAATCAGTTTCCCAAGAGGTTTTCTGAATGTTTCAGCCGCCTCGATCCACTGCTCTGCGCTTACTGCTTTTTTAAGATATCCGGATGCTTCTTCCCAACTCTCAGTATATTTACCTTCATCAACCAGGGAAAGCCACTTTTCGGCTGAAGCAACAGCTTCTTTCTCTTTCGCAGGTTCAGCCGCCTGAAAACAGAAAACTGGAATCATGAGAAATGCAGCCGCGATTGCAATTTTTCTAATCATTTCCTTCTCCTTTTTTAATTGTGCCAAATATAGCACTTTATTTCAAATAACGCAAATTCACATTCGCAATGAACAGAAGTTAAACAGTTTTCTACAGAATGTTCGCAGCCAGCTCAGCGAGTCCTGACCGTTCGCCCTTCCTTAGGGTTATGTGCCCCGCAATCGCGTGCCCTTTGAATCGTTCGACCGCATAACAGAGTCCGTTGCTGGACGAGTCAAGGTAAGGATGATCTATCTGGTAAGGATCTCCCGTAAGAACAATTTTAGTGTTTTCCCCGGCGCGTGTGATTATGGTTTTCACTTCGTGGGGCGTGAGGTTTTGGGCCTCATCGACAATTAAAAACAGTCCGGGAAGACTTCTTCCCCTTATGTAGCTCAGGGCTTCTACTTCGAGGATCTTCTGATACATTAATTCTTCGTAACCCCTTTTACCGCTTTTCCCGAGAATGAATTCCAGATTATCAAAGATAGGCTGCATCCAAGGCCTCATCTTTTCTTCAAGCTCTCCTGGGAGATATCCGAGGTCTTTTCCCATGGGAAGAACAGGTCTAGTGACAAGCAGGCGGTTGTAAACACCACTGTCTGCGGTCTGGGCCAGCCCAGTGGCTATCGCAAGCAGGGTTTTCCCCGTTCCAGCTTTTCCCACAAGGGTGACAAGGTTAAGTTTTTCGTTCATAAGCAGATCCATCGCAAACCGCTGCTCCATATTGCGGGGTGAAATCCCCCACACTCCAGATTCCGGAAATCTTAACGGAACAACAGAAGCAGAAGTATTGTCATATCTTGAGAGAGCTGAATGTTTGGGGTTTGTGTCATCAACAAGAATAACGCCTTCATTCGCAATGAACTCACCTTCCATCTTAAGAGAAGAATCCCGGTAGAAGCTGTCCACATTTTCGGAAGCTGTCAGGATCTCCCTTGCGCCGGAATAGAGCTCGTCAAAACTAACCTTTTGGCTTTCGAAATCAACTGCGTCTATTCCCAGTGAATCGGCTTTTATTCTGAGATTGGAATCCCTCGTGACAAATATCACCCGTTTATTGTTTTTCTTCAGCTTCAGAGCGACACTTACAATATGGGAATCAGGAACATCACTCTGAATAATCGCCGGGAGATCGTTGTCGAGCCCATCACCGAGATCTACTTTAACAGTGCCACCGGAATCCAGCTTCACTCCTTCTGAAAGTTTTCCTTTTTTTCTGAGCTCGTCGAGAAGCCGGGAAGTCTGTCTTGCGTTTCTCCCGAGTTCAGTCTGATCGCGTTTGAACTTGTCAATTTCCTCAATTATCCAGATAGGAAGCACCACATGGTTGTCTCCGAAACCGAAAATCGCTTCAGGATCCACAAGCAGGACATTCGTATCGAGAACAAAATATTTCTTCATGCTCGTAAAATTATCACATTTCCTTTCAAATAACAATGCGGCTTGTTTTCATAATTTTTTTCCGACAGCAACAAGCAACAGCACTGCTTCTTTTTCCGGATCAATACCGAGGAGAGCACCCACATCCGAATCAAAAAATGCACCTATATCACATGCACCCCAGCCCATTGCTTCCGCTGCAAGACAGACATTATTAGCTGCCTGTCCTATGTTTAGCAACGCTGACCTGTAAATCCTCGGCCCTGTACTCTCTGGAACATCTGACAGTTCCACTGTAAAAAACACGACAAATGCCGCCTGCTCAACAAACCGCTGTCCCAGAAGAGCGTCAACCAGTTCTGCTTTTCTGCAGCCTGCTCCTAAAAGCTCAAGCGAGTGAAGTCGGGGAAGATGGGCGTAAATCCCCTTTTCAAGATCATGTATGTTGTCCAGATAAAGATATGTTTCAAAAAGACTTCTTCCGTCAACGGTGAGGCATCTACCCGTTCTGTCCCCGTTTTCGCCGAGTGCGTTGAAAAGGAAGGTTGACAGTTCCTCCTCAGTGATGGCAGAACTGCCGAATTCCCTGATTGAGCGTCTCCCGGAAATCATTTCAACCGCGGATGAATTCAGAACACGATAACATGCTGTGAGAGCTTCGACACTGGGATCGTGAAACCCCCTTTCGCGCGGTGGTTCATCCCGGCTGCAACCAAGCTGTTCCATGTGCCTCGCAGTTTTACTATGAAATTCTTCCGTAAAATCGAGAGATTCCTTTCTCTTTTTCCATACGGAAAGACTTCCAAGTCTGCCTGATATCTCTTCATGGGACATATTTTCCTGAACAAGCCCTTTCGCGTCAATTTTCCCAACTGCTGCGCCCATCAGGACAGCTTCAGTTATTCCGTCAATTCCCAGAAAAGTGTTAAGCCTGTCATCCAGGAAAAGTGTTTTCCTGTGATATCCCAGTCCAAGCGATCCGGCTGTCACTGCCGTGTTTGCGGAAACATGCCCGGTATCCAAAAATGAATACCTGTACCCTCTTTTCCCGTAATTCCGCTTTGATCTTCCGAAAACTGCCGCGTAAAGAAATACGCAGCCTGCGGAGCTGAACATCCTGTCACCCTCAAAATACATGCAAAGTTCATCAGAGAAATGTCCTTTCCTCACAAGCCTCAGGGAATGATTCTTTTCATGATAATAGTAGATGCCGGGCTCAAGTCCTTCAGCATTATTGATTACAGTATATATTACTGTCGGATAAAGAGCTCCTGCTGACGGCGCGCACCGGAAGTGATGTTCTATCCCGGACCAGGTCCGGAACTGGTTTATCCCGTCTGACAGGTAAAGCAGCGCTGAAATTTCATCCAAAAGAACAGGTTTGTCGCTGAACGCGAAAACTCTGTTATCCGATTTCATCGCATTTGCAAGCGTTGCCTGCTTCCCGGGAAGGAAATCCAGCATCTTTTTCACGCTGTTCATGCTCCTTATTCCGCCTTCAAGATCAGGAGGAAGTACGATTTCGCGGATAAATAAGGATTCTCTGTAAAAATCCCGCAGCTCCCAGGATTTTAACTCAGAATGCCTGTTTCCGATATTATCAGGATCGAGCGAAGTAATGCGGTGAACAGCTCTGACAAGATTGTCCATGAGCATCGTTATTCCAGTATATATTTTTCTGAGATGCTGTATTTTTCTCCGCTGTAACCCGCAAGATCAACAGAAAGGTCCGCTTTCGGTTTATCGCTACCGGTCTGCTCCACCGTTATAATTCCACTTTCACATACTTCCCGGGGGCCAAGATAAAATTCCGACAGCTCAATAACGCCATCAGAAACTCTTATTTTTTCAAAATTTCCCCTATCGTGGAAAACAACCGAACCTCCAGTAATCTTAATAACAATATTGTAGGCTCCCGAAATCATTGATTCGCCTCCCCCTTTGTTTTCAAGTCTTACTCTGAACCCTGTCCTTCCGCCTCCTTTTTCTGCAACTGTAATTTCACAGGCAGGATCAAGACGGATGTCATCCTTCAGAATGTTTACGATAGGATTTACGCCTCCCTCAGGAGGAAGAGAATATATACTGCACCCTGCAGCTGCCGATGACAAAATCCTGTCCCTGATTGTTTTGAACGGAAGACGGTCAATCAGAACCATGCTGCCTGCAACCCATTTGTTTTTAAATATTTCCATATCGGCGAGAAGTTCAACCGTCACCAATTCTTCTCCTTCGTCAGTTCGCCTGATATCCCTGATTTCCGAAGGATATCCCTCAAATATCGCGTCCGGGGAAAGACCTCTTATTATTCCCGTTAGCCATCCTGAGTTGTTATGCGCATACCACATCCCCTGAAACGGGGTCACTGGAACGGCCGAATTTTTTTCCGGAACGAAGGAATGGTTATAATCATCCAGGAGAAGCCTAGGCCCGGCTTTTTCCAGATATGGAATAATCTCACTGTTGAAAGGAATCAAATATACTTTGCCGCATATTTTTGCCAGCTTTGAATAGCCCTCAGTCCCCGCCCATTTTCCTTTAACCGAACAGAAAAGCCCATATTTCGCATCAGTTTTTTCCCTCATGATCTTCATAAAATCCGCAAACTTTTCTGAAATATCAAATTCACTGTCACACACAAAAACGAACCCTGAAAGCTCTATGTGTGACTTGCTGAAATAAACTAACTCTTCTTCGATTGCTTCATGCATAAAATCAGCCAGCTCATCAAGATCCAGGGTGTTGAATATTCTTCCGAATCCTTTTGTTATTTCATATCCCGAAAACCATTCAAAACTGTTTTCGGGAACCTGCATCATCATAAGGGTTGGCTCAAGCCTGAAACCCGATTTGTCCATATTAATTGCGCCGCTTTTAATGATGAACCTTTCCACCCCGGCTTCCTCCAGAACGCGCGCATCCTCATCCTTGATTATCAATGCCTGATCAACAAACCAAAGTGATTTCTCCACACTTCTGTCGCAACTTGCAAAGAAGACAACCCCAGTCAAAAACATCAGAAAGAATACTTTTCTCATCGGTAAAACTTAATTGCTCCATCTAAAATAGTCACTGCTTTTCCGCTAACCAGGACATCGGATATTGTTCCGTCCTTTTCCCTGACCTCTACTTCCACCTTGCCGGGTCTTCCCGCTTCCAGTCCCTGTTCAATAATAAATGGCATCCCCGATTTGATTATTCCGTGCTTGACAAGATAGGCACCCAAGCATCCCGCCGCGCTTCCGGTCACCGGGTCTTCCGGAATACCGTAATTCGAGGCAAAAACCCTGACATGAAGAAATGTTGTGGCGTCAACAGTTTCGCGCGTAAATATCGCATAAGGCAGGTCGCCAAGAATCTCACGGTTCTGATTTATCAGAGGGTAATTGATCTCAAGCTCTTCTAATGCTTCAAGACGGTCAACCGGAACAAGTATGAAGGGAAGGCCCGTTGACACAATTTCAACCGGGAGCCTTGTCTGGGCAATCCGTTCTTCATCAACCCCGAGAACTGACGCAATAAGAGAATTGTCAGCGGGACATTCCATAAAATGAGGAAGGCGCTGATGCATCGTTATTTTTCTTTCCTTTTCATCCTCGCCTTCGACTTCAACCAGAACTATCCCCACATTGAGTTCAAAACGGATATTAACTTTGGGTGACGGCTTCCGAACCATTTCTTTTTCGACAATTGCATGAGCAGCTCCTATAATCGGATGTCCTGCAAAAGGTATTTCTTCGAGCGGAGTAAAAATCCGGACCTTAAAATCTGCGTCAGGGTGTTCCGGTGTTAAAATAAACACTGTTTCAGACAGATTCATCTCTCTCGCAACTTTCTGCATCTCCACCGTTCCCAAACCTGCAGCTTCGGTAAAAACAGCCAGAGGATTCCCCCCGAAGGGAACATCCGAAAACACATCTATCTGTAAAAAGCTGTATCTGCTCATTTTTTTTCCTCGATAATCGTAATATTAATGTTCTGCTTTGCAGCCTTGTCCGCCAGCACCAGAAGTTTATCCTTTTCACCAGTCCTGCTGTATATATCTCTCAGCATAAAATAAGCCCTCCGGTTCCTTGGATTATACTGCAAAGAGGCCTCAAATGACAGAGCAGCTTCGTCAAATCTCCTGAGATTTGCGAAACAATAACCAATGCTGAAATGAATCCTGTCTTCATAGGGGGCAATCTCCAATGCCCTGTTAAATTCCTTAATCGCGGCAGTGAAATTTCTTTCACGCATGTAAATAATTCCCAGGTTATTGTGTGCCTGAAAAAACCACGGCTTGATATCGGCAGCTTTAGCAAAACAGGACGATGCAGCCAAGTAGTCTTCTTCAGTAAGAAAATAACTTCCTGAATGGAAATAATAAGTAGATCGAACCATTGGTGTTATCCATAAAGCAAGCATTATTACAAGAAACAACGGAATAAGTGTTCTTTTCAGAGTGAATGATCCTGAAAAATCGAAAATGGTTTTTTTCCTGCCTGATATTATCGCGCCTATCGAAAACCACAAATATACTGACGGAAGTGGCAACGAAACTGTAAAATGGAACAGGCTGAAAACTACCAGACCCGCCATTCCAGATGCAATCTTGGAGAAAAAGAAACGGTCGCTTCCCTTGAAAGAGAAAATGAATATAGATCCCAAGACAAGAATATAGCCTGTTAGGCCCAACATTCCCTGATCTGCCAGAATTTCCATCGGGTCATTGTACGCGTGCCCGGCACCGCTGTCCGCACTCTTGTAAGCAGGTTTATTGATAAGCTGTCCTTTGTATTTCGAAGATGACAGTCCGTAAACACCCGGCCCCCAACCCGTAACAGGCTTTTCCGAAGCCAAAAGAAGAGCGTTTTCAAAATGCATCATTCTTTCAGCTACAATCCTGTTCTCGGTGACGGCAGAAACATTGTCAAGACTTTTAATCGTCCCGAAAACAGCAATAACCGAAATTAAAAGAACTAGAAACACCGATATCAGGCAATTGCGCAAATTTACCTTCCGGCTTTTCATCAGATGAAAAAGAATTGAAACTATCAGAACTGCTCCTGTTCCCATCCATGCTGAACGGCTCTTTGTAAGGAAAATACAGGTCAGAATCGTCACGCTGAAAACAGCGTAGAGAACCCTTTCTCCCTGGTTCTCTTTAGAAACAGTTGCATTCAGGGTAACAGCCAGCGGAAACAGAAGAAAAGCCCCGAGAGTGCTGCCGCTGGGAAAAGTCAGAGCTATCCCGCGAAGACTTTCAGGCCCGAGAAGAAGAGGGTCGATTCCCGCGGCAAGAAATATCCCGAGAAACGAAAGCACCAGCGCTATAATCATCAATCCGTTCAGAATCCTTTCCAGATTGGATATTCTTATTCTTGAAACCGTGACGGAAAAAATCCAGAGAAGCACCAGCCTGAGAATATGCTCACTGCTTGTGCCTCTTTCAAACGAGAAAACAAAGGATATAAAACTTGTTGCAAGCAGAAAAAAAACCGACAATTCCGGAAGATCAGCCCTTCTGATGTCAGGTAGCTTCATTTTTCCAGCCCAAAGTGAAAAAGAGGCAACAGACAGGACAGCGAAAACCAGCCATTTCAGAAAAGTGTTTATTCCGGGATCAGCCTTGCCTGGAATATAAACGAGCGGAGTCAGCACCATTATGGCGCCCACAATATAGAAGGAGTATTTTTGCGGAATTCCGCCGTATTTGTATTTCATAATTCAGAATGCTGTATCAATAAATTTGCTTTTAAGCACAACGCCGGTATGTTAGTATTCCTGCGGATCATAGTCAAGAAGGATGCAATATGGAAAAATCAGAACTCGAAAGAATACTCTTGGAGCTCTCCGAAGGAAAGGCAAGCGTTGAACAGACGATTGAGGCTCTCAAGGATTTTCCCTTCTCTTCAATAGGAGAGGAAATTAAGGTTGACACACACAGGTCAATCAGAAAAGGATTCCCTGAAGTGGTATTCGGACAGGGTAAAACACCGGAACAGATCCTTAAAATAACTTCAAAAATTTTCAGCAATAACCCGTGCGTTCTCATAACCAGAACGGATGTTGATGCCTATAATGCAGTCAGAGACACACATCCTGAAGCAGTATTCAATAAGGTCGCTCGGACAATTACCCTTAAAAAAAAGCAACCTGAAAAACCCTTAGGTGTAGTGGCAATTGCTACCGGAGGAACTACCGACATCTCGGTTGCGGAAGAAGCCGCTGAAACGGCCCTTATAATGGGCTGCGATGTCGTGAAAATATATGATGCAGGGGTTGCAGGCATCCATCGTCTGCTGATGAACAGAGATATGCTTAAAAATGCCGGTGTTGTTATTGCGGTGGCAGGAATGGAAGGAGCCCTCCCCAGCGTTGTGGGCGGCCTGGTTGATGTCCCAGTTATTGCGGTGCCCACAAGCGTTGGTTACGGAGCAAGTTTCGGAGGGCTTGCCGCCCTTCTGGCAATGTTGAACAGTTGTTCCTCCGGTGTTGTTACCGTTAATATTGACAACGGTTTCGGTGCAGGTTATGCTGCGGCACAAATATTAAGATCTGGAAAATAAAAACACCCCGCCACCACTGGAGGCCGGATAGCGGGGTACTCTACGAAGCGTAGAGTAGGATAAAAGAGGTGTTATCAGTTACACTTCTGAAACAATATTCCGGTTCGTTTATTCCAGGATGAAACAAAAAAACACAAAAATTCATTCACATGTTTTTCATGAGAAGGGGGGTAGCTTTTTCCAAACTTCTTATCACTGGAGACCGTGGGATTGTGTTCATGAATACCTTCCCGTAATGTTTTGTCAGTATCCTAGGATCCAGAACCGCAAGAAGGCCTCTGTCGCTTTTGCTTCTTATCAGTCGGCCTAATCCCTGCTTCAGTAGAATCGCAGCCTGCGGGAGCTGGTACTCGGTGAAAGGATTGGCCCCTGATTTTTTCAGAAATTCCGACCGCGCTGCTACAACAGGATCAGAAGGAACTTCAAAGGGAAGCCTGTCTATTACAACACACTTAAGAGCTTCCCCCTGAACATCTACGCCTTCCCAAAAGCTGAAAGTCCCTAAAAGCACACCGTTCAGACTTTTTTTGAAATTATCCAGAAGGATGCTCTTTGAAATGTCCCCCTGTTTGAAAAGGGTAAAAGAGCTTTCACCGGAAAGTCTTTCGTACACATAGTTAAGGTTTTCAAAACTTGTGAAAAGCAGAAAAACACCCCCTTTTGCCACATTCAGAATAGCGATTATTTCGCCATAAAGACTTTCTCGGAAATTTCCGCTGTTTGGCTCAGGCATCTTCGCAGGCAAATAAAGCATCGCCTGAGTACTGTAGTCGAACAGTGATTTAAGCCTTATCTTTTCAGCGTCTTCGATTCCCAGCCGATTTTCCAGAAAATTAAACTTTCCTTCAACAGAAATTGTGGCAGAGGTCAATATCAGGGTTTTATCCCCGTTAAACAGACTCTCCTTGAGCAGTGAGGCAACATTAATGGGAGAGGCCTTTAATGTAGCGGTTCTTATTCCGGTTTCAAACCAGTAAACAAAAGAACTGTCTTTCATTGAAGCAATAAAACTTATATCGTGTGCAATTGAGGAACATCTTTCAGAAAACACATCAATAACCGCCTTTTCACCGTCAATATTTGCAATATTCTTCTTCAGCCTTTCAAGTTCTGCCTCAAGCCCTGAAGCTTCATGTTGCAACTCTTTCGCAAAAGGCTTAAGAGAATGGCTGCCTGAAGGATATCCTTTAAGCAGTTCAAATACTTTCGCACTGCTGTTCTTCACGACAGAAATCGCATTCAGGCAGTTATTGTCTATAACCGGAAACCCCCGCTGAACATCAGATAAAAGCGAAGATATCCTCCCACTGCTTACAGTCACACCGAAAAACCCGGTCGCAACTTTCTCAAGCACATGAGCCTCATCAAAAACAGCCACATAATGTTCAGGGATGACTTCACCGAAACCGCTCCTTCGCACCGCAAGATCTGAAAAATAAAGGTGATGGTTAACAACAACAATGTCTGATTCCATTGCCTTCTGTCTTATTTTTGTCACAAAACATTTTTCGAAATAGGAACATCTTGAGCCCAAACAGGCATCACTTTCCACCGTCAGATAACGCCACAAAGATGAATTCTCGGGAACCCCTTCGGCTTCTTCTATATCGCCGGTTACAGTTTTCCCAAGCCATTTTTTTACTGCGTTTAACTGCTCCTCATCGAATTTCAGTTCAGGCAGCAGATGTCTGCCTGTCTCCGCGTAACGCAAAAGGCAGAGATAGTTTCGCCGACCCTTTATACAGCAGCTCTTCAGTTTTTTCCCCATGATTTTTTCAACAAGAGGAATATCTTTCCTGAAAAGCTGTTCCTGAAGATTTTTTGTTCCTGTTGAAACAACAACCCTTCTTCCGCTGAGCGCTATCGGAACGAGATAGGCAAGTGTTTTACCTATTCCCGTCTCCGCTTCAGCAAGTAGAACCCCTCTGCTTGTAAGGATGTCATTCACGGCTTCTGCCATTCTGAGCTGGCTTGGACGATACTCATAGCTTCCCAGCTTTTTTGAAAGCAGCCCATCTTTTCCGAAATATTTGTTCATGACAACCCTCTATCATTAAAAAGAAAGGCCGGTCTGTCCTTAACAGCCGGCCTTTTCATGGATAACTCTTTGATGATGTTAATCCTCTTCCTCTTCCTCGCCCTTATATTCGGAAACAATCTTTTCCTGTATCTGGAATGGAACTTCATCATAATGGCTGAATACCATGGTGTAATTTCCTCTTCCTCCGGTGATTGATTTGAGGGTTGACGCATAGGATAATATTTCGGCCATGGGCACCTGTGCCTTGATGACCTGCAGGGAACCCTGGGAATCCATTCCCTGAACTCTTCCCCTGCGGCTGTTGAGGTCACCCATCACATCACCCATATTCTCTTCTGGCGCGAATATCTCAACATTCATTATTGGCTCAAGAATAACAGGTTGAGCTTCGGCAACTCCTTTTTTGAAAGCCTTGGATGCAGCAAGTTTGAAAGCCATTTCCGATGAATCAACCGCGTGGAATGATCCATCATATAGAGATACCCTGAAATCAATAACCGGATTACCGGAAAGAATGCCTTTGATCTTTGATTCTCTTATGCCTTTTTCAACTGCCGGTACATACTGCGCCGGGACTGAACCACCGAAAATATCATTTGAAAACTCAAAATCCCCTCCTCTGGGAAGAGGTTCAATTTTGATATAAACTTCCGCGAACTGGCCTTTGCCTCCGGTCTGTTTCTTGTGCCGGTGATGGGATTCCACCGATTTTCTGATCGTTTCAAGATAAGGTACTTTCGGTGGATGAAGTATGACTTCAAGATCGTACTGCCGTTTAAGTTTACTTACAATAACCTCCACATGAAGCTGGCCGGAACCGGAGATAAGAAGCTCATTTGTCTGCGGATCTCGATGGACCTTTATCGTAGGATCGGCTTCAGCAACTCTGGAAAGAGCCGAGCCCAGCTTTTCCTCATCCCCTCTGGACTTCGGTTCAAGGGCGAATGATATCGCCGGCACCGGAAAGTCAACGCCTTCATAGACAATCTTTGATGTCGGGGCACATAGCGTATGGTTAGTCTCCGTCGCTTTCAATTTAGCGGTAGCTCCCATGTCGCCCGCATTCATTTCAGGGACGGATACATGCTCAACCCCCTGCATACAGAATATGCCTCCAATTCTTTCGTTTTTGTCACTCACTGAATTATATACCGATCCGTCGCCTGTCAGCTTACCGGAATAAATTCTGAAAAGGGTTATCTTCCCTGCGTAAGGATCAGAAAGTGTCTTAAATACCAGTGCTGAAAAAGGAGCGCTGCTGTTCCGGGGAACCGTAACCTCTTCCCGGGTGTCTGCCTTGAAAGCCTTGACCTCCCCAAGATCCTCGGGCGAAGGAAGAAGCTCAACAACCGCATCAAGCAGCATATCTGCCCCGATATTTTTTGAGGCCGATGTTAAAAACAGTGGGAAAATGTTTTTTTCAAAAACTCCTTTCTTGAGCCCTGAGCTGATCTCATCTTTTGACAGCTCACCTGATTCAAAATACTTTTCCATAAGTTTGTCATCCATCTCGGCGATCATCTCGACAAGCTCAGAGCGTTTAGCTTCTGCTTCACTCTTCAGGTCTCCGGAAAGCTCAATTTCATGACATTTTCCTGATTCATCGGCAGCAAATTCGTAGCCTTTCATATTGATCAGGTCAACCACTCCCTTGAAAGAGTTCCCCTGACCTATCGGAAGCTGAACGGAAACAATCTCTCTTGCCAGTTTTTCATGAAGATCGTTCATTACCCTTTCGTATTCAGCCCTGTCTCTGTCCATAAGGTTCATGACCATTATACGGGGAAGCCCGTATTCGTCCGCCCACTGCCAGACTTTCTCCGTCTGAACCTCCACTCCTGAAACTCCTGAAACAACGACCATGGCTGCATCAACAACCCTCATCGCGGCTTTGGCTTCGGCTATGAATGCGGCATATCCTGGGGTATCAATTAAATTTATTTTACAGTCTTTCCACTCCGCAAAAGCCAGTGCGGCCGAAATAGATATCGCTCTTTCCTTCTCCTCGTCATCAAAGTCCGTTACTGTGTTCTTGTCCAGCACTTTCCCAAGTCTGTTAACCATCCCCGACTTGAAAAGCAGTGTCGAAAGAACCGATGTCTTACCGGAATCACCGTGGCCGACAACAGCTATGTTCCTTATCTTTTCAGTTTCATATACCTTCATTAAATCCTCCTGTATTCCTTCTCATGTGCGTTTCAAATTGGAACAATGGCCTTCCAACATTATCTCCGACAATTTCATTAATCCATGTCCAGCGGAACACCGATTAAATCCGCCTGGTTGTTTTTTACGACTTCTCTTATATCCACTCCTTTGCCGGTGGCAAGCTTCATATTATAAGCTGTCACCCGGTCGTTTTCCAATGTTTAAATGCCAATTCTTTTTAATGCTGTGATATCATCCGCATTATCATCAAAATGAGCCAATCGCACTGGCAACTGAAGCACTAAGGAGCACTCATATGATCCGATCAAACCGCATGAAACGCATCAATAAAACGGGAATTTTACTAAAGGCGCTTTTAGGTGTCAAGGATGCTTTTCGATGTGGACAATAAGCTTATTTAAGGCTAAAATACATTTATGAAAAAAAGGAGTTCTTATGCTTGATTTTGACATAGTAAAAGAAGTTGCTCTTTTCAGAGGGCTCAACGCAGAACAGATAAAAACGCTTTCAGAAATTGCTTCGGTGCGGAATTTTAAAAAAAATGAATACCTCATAAGTGAAACTGAAAAATGCGAGAATCTGTTTATTATCGCTAAAGGCTATGCCAGGGTCGCCACCCACACCAAAGAGGGCGAGGAGCCATTTTCGCTTCTTCAGCGGGGAGATTTTCTGGGGGAAGTGTCACTCATAGACGGAAGGCTCCCATCGGCTTCCGTAATAGCTCAACAGGACCTGAAAGTTATTGCAATCGCTCATTCCGACCTGAAAGAACTCATGAAGAGGGACAACTCCATCGCAACGGCTATTCTGTGGGAACTTGCGCAGATACTGTGCCTGAAGGTCAGGAAAACCACGCTCAGCCTTTCTGTGGCAAGACAGAAAGCCTCTGACAGACTTTTTATCTGATATTGTAAAAACTGTTGAATTCTTTCAGAAGTTGTCCGCTCAAATGTCCCTGTCTGCCGTTTCCGATTGTATTTCCATTAAATACAGTTATGGGCATAACTCCTGAAGATGTGTTCGTCAGGAACATCTCTTCAGCATCGTAAAGCGTTTCCGGATACACGCAAACTTCCGCTGTTGTAATGTTCAGCTCGTCAGCAAGCATCAAAACCCTTTTTCTTGTAATCCCCTCAAGAAGGCCTGTCTCAATCGAAGGAGTGAATAGTGTTCCTTCTTTATACCAGAAAATATTGCTAGTCGTTCCTTCACATACAAATCCCTGACTGTTAAGCATTATGCCCTCATCAGCACCTGCCTGTAAAGCCTCCTGTCTGGCCAGAATATTGTTCAGATAATTGCAGGATTTGACCGACGGATCAATCGCGGAAGACAAATTTCTGACTGTTTTCACAGTAACAGCGGTTTTTCCCTTCAGATATTCTTCCGGCGGATAGCCGGAAAATTTGGAGCAGAGAATAACAACTGTAAGTTCTTCAGGCGTACCTGCAAGATTGCTGCTTCTTTCATCCCTGCCCCTCGTAACTGTTATCCTGAGAAGTGCGTTGACAGTAATGTTGGATGACAGCGTTTCATAAATCCTGTTCTTCAGAATCTTCATGGACAGGGCATCTCTTATATCCATGAAAATCAGTTCGGCAGAACGGTAAAGCCTGTTGATATGGGCATCCAGTTCTATAATGTTGCCATTCACGGCCCTGACAGTCTCAAACACACCGTCACCGTAAAGAAAACCGCGGTCAAAAACAGAGACCTTTGCCTCGCCTGCGGGAACAAGAATTCCGTTAAGATTCACAAATATTTTTTCCGGAGACATAATACCTGTTTCCTCGCAAACACACCGGTTACAGATAACGCATAAATTCCGCTCTACTCATTTAGTCTCTTTATCATTTGCGGATTATAAGCCCGACAATCATTTCTGTCAAATTCAACAGCCCCTATGCCCCCAGAAAAAACTACTCCAGAAAGATCTCTACTCTCTCTTCACCGTCCTCTACATTGATTATATCCACCCTTTCCCCTTCCATGTTTTCGATCTCGGACAGGATAGCCTTGATATCAATATCACGGTCGTTAATCTTTGCTGTCGCGTGCTCCGGAACAAATTTCATCACCAGCTTCGCAAGGCTTAGAGGTATGTTTATATTAACCTTTGCCTTGCCGGAACCGCCCTCGAAAACGCGGATCCGGAGTTTTTTCTTTCCTTTTGCGGGGACTGAATCGGAAGCACGGCTGTCAACAGCATCCAGAAGTTTCGCGGCTTCTTCGGCGGTTATTTTCTTTGTTTCGAGCATTTCCAGTATTTTTTTTCTTTCTTCGTTCATTGTTTATCTCCTTATGAATAAGATTAAAATTTACCTTTAAGAGCATCCAGGGCATCTCCGACGCTTATCTCGCCTTCCGAAAGCTTTCCGAGGATTTCATCTGCGGCAGGACCCTGTTCCTCAAACAAACCCATGGTTTTAAGAACATCATCCAGTCTCGAACGCACCGTCGGGTAGGAGATGGACAGCAGTTTCTCAACTTCCTTAATACTGCCTCTCGCCTTAAGAAAGGTTCTGACGAATGATGCCTGCTCGGGCGACAGGTTTGTGAAAAGCGGAGAGTCAAAATCCCCTTCAATTGAAATGCCGCAGTTCCTGCATTCAAGTTTTTTGACTTTAAGTTCTTCTCTGCACGACGGACAAGTAGTTATAAGACAAGCCATTTTTCCTCCTTGTTACAATTAACAATATAATCCGATAATTTAAGATTGTCAAGAGTAAATATTTAATAATTTAATAATTATATTAACATTTTTAATATTAATATCCATTTTATCAATTGTCCATATTGAGATGGAATGCAAAACCGCATAAAAAGGTATTGTGTCCCCCGAAAAAATCGTTGTTGTTGAACTTCAATCTCGTGATATAATTGTTTTATGGTAAGGATGAACCCGGATGCACTTCTGTTCGGCACTGCAGGAATACCCCTTTCAGCAAAGGGAGGGGGAGTTCCTGACGGTGTGGAGGAAATAAAAAGGCTCGGCCTTGACTGCATGGAGGTGGAGTTTGTACATGGCGTCAGGATGAAGAAGGAGACTGCAGGCCTTGTCCGAGATGTTTCGGAAGAAACCGGCATCCATCTGACCGTTCACGGGCCTTATTACATCAACCTCAACGCTCAAGAAGAGGAAAAATACGAAGCAAGTATAAAGAGGATAATGGACAGCGCAAGGACCGGCAATATGATCAAAGCCCGCAGTGTAACTTTTCACGCCGCCTTCAAAATGGGACAACCGGACGATATTGTGTCGGAAAAAGTTAAGAATGCCGTTGAAAGAATTGTTGCTGACCTGAAAACCGAAGGAATTGACACTGTAATCGCCCCTGAGCTGACCGGAAAACCAACCCAGTGGGGTTCGATTGACGAACTGGTCCAGCTGTGTCGTTCCATTCCCGAAGTGAGGCTTTGCGTCGATTTCTCACACTATTATACAAGGAGCATCGGAACAAAGAACTCATACAGGGATTTCGAAGAAGTCCTCGATAAAATCGAAAACGGCCTCGGAGCGGAATACCTGCAGTCACTTCATATCCACGCCTCCGGAATAGCCTACGGTCCCAAGGGCGAGAAAAACCATCTGACTCTTAAGGAATCGGATTTTAAATATAAAGAACTTCTTGAAGTGCTCAAAGACAGGAATGTAAAAGGCTGGCTTATCTGCGAAAGCCCTGTCCTTGAACAGGATGCCCTGATATTAAAGAATTTTTACCATTCTCTTTAGAATGCCATTAACAGGAGATTAAACATGGGTGAACAGGAATACAGATCAAAAGCACCGGCAATCGCCAGATGCTATGTCATCTCTATCAGCGACACAAGAACAAAAGAAAACGACTACTGCGGCCAGCTTGTCCAGGAACTGGTGAAGGACGGGTTCCACAGTCTTGTCGGTTATTCCGTCATAAAGGACAACAAGGATCTTATCAAAAGTGCTCTGGCGAAACTGAAGGAGAAGCCGGACCTGGATGTTATTCTTCTGACCGGCGGAACGGGAATATCGAAAAAGGATTTCACCGTGGAAGCGGTCATGGAATCAATTGATAAACCATTCGAAGGCTTCGGAGAGATATTCAGATCTCTCAGCTACCAAGAGGCAGGACCTTCTGCAATGCTGAGTAGAGCTACTGCCGGAGTGGCAGGCAACAAGATCGTCATCGCGATGCCCGGAACCATGGATGCCGTCAGGCTCGCCATGAACGAACTGGTTATCCCGGAAATGAGCCATATGCTCTATGAAACAAGAAAGGAAAGCGCTGACGAAGAGAATATCGCGGAAGAAAAGGATTACGATTAACCTCTGTACCTGTTAGTGACAGGGAATCTTCTGTCCTTTCCGAATGAGCGCGGCGTAATCTTTACACCGGGAGGTCCCTGTCTTCTTTTGTATTCATTCCCGTAAACCATCGCAGCAACCCTCTTTACAGTTTCGCTGTCGTATCCTGAAAGAATAATGCCGGTAACGCTTTTGTCTTCTTCTATAATTAATTTCAGGATTTCATCCAGAAGATCGTATGGCGGAAGAGAATCCTCGTCTTTCTGATCCGGACGGAGTTCGGCTGAAGGATGTTTTTCTATCGTGCTCAGAGGGATAATCTCCCTTCCGCCGGAGTTGACATATCCGGCAAGCCTGTAAGCTGTGGTTTTGTAAATATCCTTCAGGACTGCAAACCCTCCGGCCATGTCACCGTAAAG
>CAZDZC010000001.1:0-314059 GCA_964509835.1 uncultured Acidobacteriota bacterium | reverse complement strand
CTGGATGTTGCCCGGGTCGGGAACAATCGAATCCGCCTGGATGAAACGGCCGAGGCTCGGGCTGTAGTATCTTGCTCCGTAATAATAGAGGCCGGACTCGTCGTCTTTTTCCTGTCCGGTGTAGTAGTAGTTTGTATGGGATTCGCCGGTCCTGGTTTCTATCTCTCCGTAGGGCCGGTAATGCGCCCTTTCGACTTCTGTTCCCGTTTCGTCTGTTATTACGGCAGAACTGCCGAGGTGGTTTGTATGATAATAGAATATCCCTGTTTTAAACCCTGCCTTCGGTTCGTTGAATGTTCCGGGAACAAATCCCAGCCATATTGTCATGGTGACTATAAGCGTTCTTGCTGTCGCCCGGAAGATCCTCGGGTGTCTCTCCCATACCGGGTATCCGTTCTCCACGCCTTCTGCCGGATTTTGCTTTCTTCTTCTGTTCCATATCAGCGACAGCAGGTAAAGAACCAGCAGCGCGAAGAATATCCCCAGCGTGCTTTTCCACTGCTCCAGATCGTGGCTGTAGTAGAAGCATGCCGCTTCGTGATATGCTTTTTTAAGAAATGTTCCCGGCTTTGTCCAGTTCAGGTTTGCAGCCATCATCTGATGGTTTGTTTCACTGTTTCTGTTCAGGAAGGCCGTCATCGTGATATCTTCCGAGACGGAGGCTATTTTCATCCCGTTTGCCGCTATGTGCTTTGTCGTTCTCCAGGTGCCGTCAGGGTTAGCCTGGACTTCAAACAGCCCGAGATATATCCTTTCATACCCGGTTTCATCTTCTGTTTCGGGATAGACGATCTTCTTTATTCTTCCTCCGGCATCGTCGTAGATGTATTCTGCTCTAAGAACTCCTTCTTTAAAAACTTTTGTGAGGTTGTTGTCATAGTCATACTGATAGTTGTAAAGGCCGTTCGTCAGCATATTTCCGTTCGGGTCGTAGGTGAATGTTGTCCCGTCAGATGTTGATATCGCCTGATGGATTTGTGCAGGGGAATACTCGATGGTCAGGCTGCCCTTTGTTTTGAGATTCCCGAGAATATCATACTGGTAGTTTCTTGTTCCGTAACCGTTAAGGGCTGTCGCGCCGGTCAGGCGATAGAAGTCGTCATAGACAAAGCTCTGGGTTCCGGCGGGATCAACAGCGTCAGCAATGTTAAGAATGTTCCCGACCAGGTCATATCCGTAGGACAAGTTCATCAGCGTGTTGTCTGCCGTTGCCACCCTTGAGCCGGTCAACCGGTCGCTTATAGCGTCATATTCGAATGTTGTAGTTGCTCCGTTCCCGCAGCTCATTGATAAAAGCCTGCCGTCCGCTGCATAGCTCTCGTAGTAAGCATAGACCTTTCCGTCATTTCCATAGACGGATTTAAGCTCGCTTGCCGTTCCGTAACTGTAGTTCAGCACGAACCCGTCAGGATAGGTCACTGATCTTACACGGCCAGCCAGATCATAGGTATTGTCTGATGCGAATGTCCGGATGATTCCGTTTATATCCGCAGTCCGACTGGACATTGTCGCTCTTCCGGCATAGTCATACCAGACTCGGGATGTGCCGCTTAAGTCGTTTACTTCGGTAAGTCTTCCTTTTGAATAGGGAACAGACGGATCGTCGTATGTGTAAGAAATTAAAGAGCCGTCGGGAAAATGCTTTGTCTGGAGCCTTCCGAGCGCGTCGTATGCAAGATCAATGCGCTGGTTTTTATTGTCGGTCTGGGATATAAGGTTGCTCAGATGGTCATACTGATAAAATGTCACGCCTGTATCAATGTCTGTCAGGGAAAGTTTTCTTCCCCATGAATCATAGGTGATTTTTGCATTCAGGTTGCCCTGCGGGTCCCTCACTTCCAGCAGGTTCCCGAGGGTGTCGTATTTGTATGAGATTGTATAAGGCGCTCCGTTAAGCCATTCCGTAATCTCTGTTGTTCTGCCGAACACATCGGCGCGGGACATTTTGGATTTGCCGTTCGCGTCCGTAACGGTTGTTGTCAGGCCATTATAACTTGTGGCCGTAAAGGTTCCGTCAGGGTAGATTATCCTGCTGATGCGGCCTTTCGCATCATATTCTGTTTCAACAAACTTTGTGGAATCAAAATCACCATAAACATCAACGACCGGCCACGGAGGACTGTCTTTGAAATATGGTTTGCTGACCAGCCAGATATCCCCTCTGTTGTTGAAATATGTCCTTGTTCCCACTATTCTGCCGTCGGGTCCGTCTGTTTCAGTGTAGTATGTCCTTCCCATTCCGTCGTAGTATTCTTTGGATTCGATGACATCATCTCCGGTATATGTCTTTCTGTGCGTGTATTGAGTGGACGGTTTCCCGAGGTTCACATATTCGCTTTCGCTTAATGTGACGGGGGAGGAAACCTCATTCCACTTAATCCTGTTCCTGATCGGCCTCCCGAATGAATCGTAATCCGTATAATGTTCCACCCCGTTGGCATCCACAGTCTTTATCAACTGTCCCAGATCATTGGATTCAGTGTATGTTGTATGGCCAAGCTGGTTTGTGACTGAGGTTACATATGTCTGGTAAATACTGTCATAGTTTAATGTTGTCTCGTTTCCGTTCGCGTCTTTTGTCGTATGCAACAGGCCTGAAGGGTAATAAGCGTTGAGGGCTGTCGTTATCCAGACCCTGATCTGGCCTGTCATCGGGTCATGGTTCAGCCAGTCCTCCTTTTTCAGAACATTCATATTGCCGTAATCATATGTTATCCTGCTTTTGTTCAAAGCGACAGGCAGGATTCCGGGGACCGTGCATCTCCACAGCCAGCGCTCGGAGTCAGGGTCCCATACATATTCGCACTGCAAAGGCAATCCTGTCGGGTCTATCATTGTCGCGGTTTCAAGAATATAGCCGAGTCGCCAGTTTTCAGTATTATTGTAGTAAGACGCAAGTTCGACAAAATCGTCGCTGTTTGTCGAGATGTCCCCGTGATTTATTGTTTTCACGGCATTGCCGAATTCATCATACTCATAACACACGGCTGTCGTGTAAAGATATTCGCTGCCTTCATACACCTTCACATGATCATTTGCTTTTAAAACCTGATAAACTGTTCCCGCGATGTTTTCATATATATTGTAAATACTGCCCGCTTCACCGTATATCATGCCTGTGGCGGAGAAGCTTGTTGTTTTCTCTTCAAGGCCTGTAAGAGGAATATCCTGATGGAAGAGCGTTTCTGTGTAATTGCCTGTTATCTGTTCCTTTTCTTTCACATTTCTGAAACCCAGAAACTCCCGTTCAACAGGATCCCATTTGCCGCCCTGATATTCGTAATTTGTCGTATAAGCCGCGCCTCTGCCGTCCCCGATCGTGATTTCCGTCACCAGGTTCATGTTCGCGGGGGTTTCTGTGCCGGGCATAAGTTTGGAAGGGGTGTATTTTACCTCGGTAATTCCTCCGAGAGGGTTTCTGATTGATTGCAGTAAATCAGGGAAATCGCCCCTCTTGGTCATAACAACATTCGAAGCCCTGTTTTTTTCACCGGCGTAGAACGACACAAAATCCAGGAGCCCGTCGCCGTCCATGTCAAGCATGGTCGAACCCCGGTCATGGTAAAAAGAGTCAAGCGGCGGATAATAGGGTGCCTTCGTCGCATCCCATCCGAAACCGTTGTTCAGAAATATCCTGAAATACTCATAACAACCGGTGCCCGGATTTCCCGGCAGCGGGTCGAAGGGGGAAACAAAACTGGGCGTGTTGCCATTACAGAAGGGGAAACACCATTCATCCCACGGGAACTCTTTATCCTCGGGATCCCACGGCATCGGTGTACCTGGGGGAACCGAAGGTACTCCGCCGCCACCTCCGCCGCCACCGGGCGGAGGGGTAAACGGGTTGGTGAGTTCGCAGGAATCGTATTTCTGGATAATGTCTATCAAGCCGTCGTTATTGATATCCGCTAGCCTCACGCCCATGTCTTTGTCGCCTTCCATAAGCGGCGAACCGGGCATAAAAAATGTTTCGCTGGATGTGTTCCAGCCGTTTCCGTTGTTGAGATATATGTTGTGTGTCAGAGCGCCGCTTGAAGTCCTGTAATTATCAACCTTGTCAGCCATCCCGTCGCCGTTTATATCTGCCAGCACAGCAGCATAGCCTCTTGAAAAACCGTCATCCGCCTTCGCGAATGGCAGGCCGGGAATACTCCAGTTAAATTCATCCCAGCTGTTTCCCTTGTTTATAAAGACTGCCTGGTGCTTCGTTCCGTTTTCATCCGTATAAAAGTCCGCCTTGTCAGGCAGGCCGTCGCCGTTTAAATCCGCAAACCTCCCCCCATAATCATATGTGACTGCATCAGCAGGTTTATATTTCATCAACGGACGGCCGGGGAGAACATCTGTTATGGAGTTAATGCTGTCCCATCCCGCGCCGGTGTTCAAATAAATTTTGTTTATCGTTTTGTATCCCGGATCGTTCGGATCGGCAGTTGGAGGCAATTTCTCGATCATGAAGTCTATCTTGTCAGGGAGATTGTCGTTGTTCATATCCATGAACTGCGTTCCCATAGGCATGCAGGAGAACTCGCCTTTGTCCACGAAAGTGAAAAACAGCCCCGGCACTGCCCACGCGCCTGTCTGTTTCTCCCATCCTTCGCCTGTATTTAAATAGACATCCCTCCAGTATTCGTTTTTATCTTCATCGTCTTTTCTTTTAAAGTGATCCAGCTTATCAGGCAGCCCGTCGTTGTTTACATCTATAAGCCTTGCTCCCCAGTCCATGATCCTGTAAAGGTCATAATCACGGTAGGTGTACAGATACGAAAGCGTTAAGCCCGGAAGCTGAATATCGCTGGTTTCCCAGGCATCCTCCGCACTGCTGTATCCGATATTGATTGCTTCATATTCCTTTGAATCGGCGGTTCTGAACCATACTGATTTCAGAAGCGACCTTCCGTATATGTATCCTCCTGTATGGCTGCTTTGGGTGTATTGCAGGTCATAATAATGGAGAAGGTTGCCGTTTGCTTCAACCTGTATCCGAAACAACCTGTCTCCAAGTTCCTGCCTGAAACCGTTTCTGTAGCTGACGCTTTTGTCCATCCTTACCCCATTGATAAATTTCACAATCACCTTTGGGGGAAGGTTGATTATTCTGTTGCCTGTGTACCGGATCTCCTTTAAAAAATGGTGGTTCTCGCTGCTGTAGCCATCCTGATAACCCAGGCTATAGATATAATCTATATAATTCCCGTTCAGGTCTTCAGTGTAATCCAGATACCAGAAGCAGTTATTCAATGTTGACAGGATATCAGAGGACGGCACGGCAGTTTCATTAAAGCCGAAACGATAGAAATGACCGCTTTTGCTCCATACATCCCAGTAGAGAACCTTGCTTTCATTTCCGGGTTCGCAGTGCTTGATGATTTTTGTATAGCTGTCCACCCGTGTGCGGTATTCCCTGGTCCATGCAACTGTATCAACCGGCAGCACAGGTATAAGTTCTCCGGATATGCCTGCAAGACTGATAAAATACCTGTCCCCCGACACATCATATCTCGGCGTGCCTTTGGTGCTTCCGACACGGTATATGGCAGACATGTCAATATCCCAACCCACACCCGTCAGACCATTAATGTTGGCTGTGCTTGAGTAGGTGAGGGATACGGCCGGCTGTAAACCGCCTCTCCCCTGCGGAATTACTATAGGGATACCTGCCGACAAGGCTCCGGTGAATTTATTCACGGAAGTTGTGGCGCCGAACCCTCCTGTTCTCTCGGGTGGCGCTCCGGGGCTTCCGCTTATTGCGCTTGAAACGGCAGTTACAGAAGGCTCTTTAACCGGACTCTCCGTGTTCTGTCCGGCATCATTTTCAACTTCCTGCTGTGCTGGCTCTTCGACATCCTGATCTGCCATGCTGCACGGCGCAAATAAAATGTGCGCGCACAAGAAAATAACAAGAAAACGCATCATCTCGCACTTCAACGCTCTGGTGTTCGGGATGTGGATTTTAAATGACATTTCCATGTACCTCCGTCTGACTGTTCTTGAGATGACATTTTAACCCAGCGTGGAAATGCGGTCAAGAAATTTTTTGATATGTAGTTTACCTGAAAATCGCTTTTTCTCTTGCATCCATTCCCATGTCTTTATCTTTTATTGCTTTGGTTTTTTCCCTGATTTTCAGGGAATTCCCCAGGTAATTGTTTTAAACGAAAATTCATGTTTGATATGTATTTCTATTTCTTTCTGCATCAGAGGGCTGGTCAACAGGCACTATATCGCAGAAGAAAGTATTTTTATATGGAAAGATAAGACAGTTTAGTTTAATATTGGACGCTGGCCGCAATTTTGAGGTTTTTTGATTTCATAAGGATTAGTTGGGTTATTTTAACTGGGCGATTTCCTGAATATTTCGGGAAATAACTGAATGTCGGGGAACAAGTAAAATGTCTGAAAAATTAAGGTTAGCTGTTCTATTCGGGGGATTATCCGGGGAGCATGAGGTTTCGCTTGACTCTGCGGATTCAGTCATCCGGGCACTGGATAAAAAGAAATACGAAATAATACCTGTGGGGATATCAAAGAAAGGGGAATGGTTTACCGCACCTTATGAAGCAAAAGAATTCAGCTGCAAGGAGTTTTTCAAATCCCGCAAACTGGCAAAGGTCTTTATGGGAGATCCAAGCCTTAAAGGAATGCTTATTCTTGACGAGAAGGAGATAAGAACCCTCAGGCTGGATGCCGTTTTTCCTGTTCTTCACGGAACCTTCGGCGAGGACGGAACTGTTCAGGGCCTTCTTGAGCTTTCAGGGCTTCCATACGCAGGATGCGGAGTTCTGGGTTCGTCCGCAGGGATGGACAAGGAATATATGAAAAAGTTGTTCAGGCACCACAGGATACCTACACCGGAATTTTGTGTTGTCCGGAATTCGGAAATCGCGCTGGATGAAGCGATAAAGAAAACAAAAGAGCTCGGGTTCCCTGTTTTTGTTAAACCCGCGAATATGGGATCTTCCGTCGGAATCTCAAAGGTGTCTTCTTTAGAAGGGCTTGAAAGCGCTCTGGACTGCGCTTTCAGGTATGACAATAAGATACTCATCGAAAAGGGAATAGACGCAAGGGAAATCGAGTGTTCTGTCCTTGGCGGAACGGAGCCGGTGACTTCATGCCTGGGAGAGATAATCCCGAAGGCCTCCTTCTACGACTACAGCGCCAAATACATTGACAGCACTTCAGAGCTGGTCATTCCCGCGAAAGTTGACGATAAGACGGAGCAGCACATACGAAAACTTGCTGAAAGGGCTTTTTGCGCAATTGACGGTTACGGTTTTGCCAGGGTTGACTTTCTGGTGGACAGGAAAACATCCGCTGTTTTTGTGAATGAAATAAACACCATCCCGGGTTTCACAAGCATAAGCATGTTTCCAAAACTATGGGAAAAAAGCGGCATTCCTTACAGCGAGCTTCTGGATATTATTATTGATCTGGCTATTGAAAGAGAGGAGCAGAAAGGTTCCCTCAGTCGCGATTTTCATTCAAAAAGCATATGAGCAGGGTGGATTTTTCCAAAATAAAGACAATCCCTCTTGGAGAAAGGAAAAGCAAAATATCCGTAAAGGATTTTCATCCTCCTTTCCGCCCGGAGAATTATCAGGATGATATCCTAGATATCTTTCCGGGGCAGTTTGCGGGAAATACTATCAGAAATATCGTTTCATCTGTTACAGAAGCGAGGAACAGAAATAGGCCGGTAATTCTCGCGATGGGTGCGCATTCCATAAAATGCGGGTTGAGCCGGATAATTCTTCAGCTTCTGTCGAAGAAAATCATCACCGGACTCGCACTTAACGGTGCCGGAGCTGTCCACGACCTTGAAATTTTTCTTTCCGGAAAAACCTCTGAAGATGTCGAGGATTCCCTGAAAAGAAATATATTCGGAATGTCTGAAGAAACAGGAAAATTTATGAACGAAGCTTTAAAAACAGGGGTTGCGAAAGGACTGGGTTTCGGAGCATCGTTATCATCCTGGATGAACCACCATCCGTCCGAATACAGCGAATACAGTCTTTTCGCAAATTCAAAAGCGATGGACTATCCGGTTACAGTGCATGTGGCTATCGGGACAGATATTGTCCATCAGCATCCCGCCATGGACGGGGCTGTCACAGGCGAGGCTTCCTATCGCGATTTCAGATCTGTAACTGAAACAGTATCCGAGGTTATTGACGGCGGAGTTTGGATTAATCTGGGATCTGCGGTCATTCTTCCCGAGGTTTTTTTGAAAGCATATTCAGTTGTTCTGAACCTGGGTTTCATCCCGAAAAATTTCACCACTGTTAATATGGATATTATCAGACAGTACAGGCCGGAGGAAAATGTAGTCAGAAGGCCAGAATCAAAGGGACTTTTCCTTCAAGGGCATCACGAGATCAATCTTCCGCTTATTGCACTCGCGCTGCTGAGGAGGCTCGGTGGCCGTTAATCTTGTAGCTCAGACGGCTTTTCTTGGAGATATAATTCTCACGACTCCTCTGATAAGGGCTGTTAAAACAGCGTTTCCGGATGACGAACTTTATGTTCTTACAACTTTTCAGGGAACACAGATACTTTCCGGAATAACTGAAATAGACGGATTCATTGATGTTGAAAAAGACGGGAGGGATTTCGGTATTTCATCTTTTTTCAGTGTGAGCAGAGACATCAGAAAAGCCGGAATATCCAGGGTGTTTGCGTGTCATCGTTCTTACCGGACCGGCCTTCTTCTTTCCTATTCAAGGATTCCTGAAAGAATAGGTTTTTCCGATGCGAAACTTTCCTGGCTGCTTACAGCCAGGGTTCCATACGAAAGGGGAAAACATGCTGTTGAAAGATATCTCTCTCTAACAGCACCGGCAGGGCTGAATCCTGAAGATTTTCCAAAAGCCCCCTTTCTGGCTGTCAACAGCGAGAAAAAGGAAAGGATACTTGAATCGCTTCTCGTGGCAGGCATCCAGCCAGGACAGCAGGTTGCGGTAGTTTGTCCAGGCTCGGTATGGCCGACAAAGGAATGGATTCCCGAAAAATTTATCGGCCTGATTGAAAGAATGTACTATGAGCTTGGAATTACTACGATTCTAGCCGGAGGGCGGAAAGAAAAAAATCTTGCGTACTCAATTCAAATAGACTGCGCCGTTCCAACAGTGAATGTTGTAGGCAAAACAAGCATCCGCCGTCTGGTTGCCCTGATTGACAGGGCTGATATTCTGATTACGAATGACAGCGGACCAATGCACATTGGAGCTGCGCTTAAAAAACCGCAGGTGGCCATATTCGGCCCGACAACCCCGTCACTAGGGTTCTATCCTTACAACAGAAACGCGCGTATCGTAGAAAGAAACCTTGAGTGCAGGCCATGCAACAGGCACGGTCCCCAAAAATGCCCTCTTGAACATTTCAGATGTATGAATAATATCAGTGTTGAAGATGTCTTCGAAGCTGTCCATCTGGTTCTGGCTGGGAAAAAATAACCTCTGTTATTTAATGCAGACCGCACGGACCTGCTTCAGATCGCATAACCCCTCGAATACCTTCCATATCCCGTCCTGAAGCAGTGTGGTCATTCCCTGCTCTACAGCTTTGGCCCTGATAGATTCAATGCTAGATCTTGTTCCAATGAGCCTCCCGATATCGTCGTTTCCAATAAGAAGTTCATGGATGCCGCATCTTCCTCTGTAGCCTGTTCCGTTGCAGTCATCACAGCCCTTGGGTTTGTAAAGCTTCAGATCATCTTTATAGGTAATCCCGAAATCTCTTTGGAGATTGTCCGCTCCTCCGTAAACTTCAGCAATATGATCAAATTCCTTTCTGTCCGGATGATAAGCTTCCTTACAGTCTTTGCAAAGCGTTCTTACAAGGCGCTGTGCGAGAATGCCAAGAAGGGCATCCGCAAAGTTAAACGGATCTATCTCCATATCCAGAAGTCTGGTGATAGTTTCAGGAGCTGAGTTCGTATGCAGCGTGCTGAAAACCAGATGGCCTGTCAGAGAGGCTTCAACGCCAGTGCCTGCAGTTTCTCCGTCTCTCATTTCGCCAACCATGATAACATCCGGGTCTGCCCTGAGAAATGCCCTCATTGCGTAGGCAAAAGTAAATCCTATCTTGGGCTGGACCTGAACTTGCCTCAATCCGTACTGCGTTATTTCTACGGGGTCCTCAGCAGTCCAAATTTTTCTGTCCTCTGTGTTTATATACCCAAGAGCTGAATGCAGTGTGGTCGTTTTACCTGAACCGGTCGGACCTACAACAAGGAAGATTCCGTAGGGTTTAGCTACCGCTTCTTTAAATTCTTTAAGATTTCTGGGGCTCATCCTGAGGGCATCCAGCGGAAGAGGTTTGCTTGCTGCAAGAATACGCATGACTATGTCTTCGTTGGCACCTACAGTTGGAACAACCGCGACACGAAGTTCAATAATTTTATCCTCGAGGCGGAATTTAATCTTGCCGTCCTGAGGTTTTCTCTTCTCGGCAATATCAAGCTGAGCCATAATCTTCAGTCTTGACACAATAGCATTGCGGTGGGTAGAAGGAATTTTCTGATATACCCTGCACGCGCCATCCACCCTGAACCTGATGACCGTATCTCCGTCTGTTCCATAAGGCTCTACATGGATATCCGAAGCACCCAGTTTATAGGCATCCCTGATAACCTGGTTCGCAAGTTTGACTATGCCGCTGTCCTCCTCGTCAACCGCCTCCTCCTGTTTATCTTCAGCAACCCCCATCACCTCTATGTGAGAGAGCTCGCTGAGAATATTACTCATAGCGTCATCTTCTGTATCTTTCAGTCCATAAGATTCATTATTAAAAGAATTTATATCATCCTTCAATCCGACCATGAACTCAACACGGGGAGCAATGTTGAGAGTTTTGATTGAGTCAAGTTTTGCAAGATCGAAGGGATCGTCAACTGCCACTGTAAGTTTACCCATTTTTCTGTCAATAATTGCGCAGGCTGTTTTCTTTAGGAACTCAACGCTGATCCTGGATTTTATGTCCTCGGGCATTGTCTGCGAGCCGTCATAATTAAAAAACGGGCAGTGATAAAAACTGCTCAGTGACTCGCCAAGTTCCTCTTTCGGGATTTTGTATTTGTGGATTAAGGCAGTGCAAACATCCTTGTTGTTCATTCTTGAGTAGGAAACTGCTTCTTCAAGCTTATTTTCGTCAATGAGGCCCTTATCAAGAAGAGTAGCAAACTTTCCGGGTTTGGCTGATTTGGAGGCGCGGCGTTGATTATAAAAAGCTATTCCAAGAATCCTTGCTATTTCCGCTGCAGCATTCGTTTCCGCATCACTGAATGTATTGCCGTTCTTTTTATTAATGAATTCAATTACACCCATCATATATTTATCAAAAGTCACTGGGACAGAGAGAACCTGTTTTGTCCTGAAACCTGAAGCTTTATCCCATTTCTCATCAAAAAGAAGTTTAGGATGAAGAGACTGAAGTTCTTTTTTATCATAAGCATCAGCGATGTTAAGGATTTTTTTGCTTAGTGCCGTGAAACCGGCAATGCTTGTGAAACTTTTAGCAACTCTTATCTCCTTGACTTCATTCCCGACTTTGTACATGGAGAAAAGCTGTTGATTTTTGGCATCCAGCGAGAAAATGGTTACTCTTTCCGCAGCAATAAGGTCAAGTATCTTATCCTTAAGGTCCACTAGAATTTCTTTTATGTTTGCTGCCGAATTAAGCATATTGGTTATCTCGGTCAGCCGTTCTCTGTATTTTAACTGCTGTTCAAGGGTTGCAGTGTCAGCCATTATTGAACCTCCAAATCAAAGAAACATAAAAGGAAAGAGCATCTCCGAACAAATATTCAATGCTACTATATCACAATTTATGAAAATCTGATATAGCATTGTGCGGAGTTGCTAATGCTTGACTGCTGTTGTATCCTGATTAAGAGGTTTAAATGTCTAAACTGAAGAAACTGATTTATTTCCACCTGATCATCATTCCGCTGTATATGGCGTTTTCGTTTTATGCAGGAAAGTTAGTATATAGTGTTATCCAGAAAAAAGCAGGAGAATATAATTATCACTTTTCTGCAGGGAAAATCAGTGTCGGAATAATAAAAGGTGTTAGAATTTACGATATGAGCCTTTCAGGGGAAGGAACGGTGCTTTCGGCACATCAGGTAAAATACCATCCGCTGAGAGGGGTTGAAATCATGCAGATTAAATTTGTCACCAGTGGTGTCAGCGCGGAAGCTCCTTCCATGATTCTGAAAGGCAATCTTCTGAACAGGGACAAAAGACCAATACTTCCTGAAGTTTCAGTTGAAAGTCCTGTCGTAAGGATAAATTCATCAAAACTCAGCACTGGCAAATCCGGCAATTTAGGTTCCGGCCCCGTCTGGATCTCGCGCTGTATTCTATTTGAGAATTGCCTTATCAATTATGACAATGTCAATATCATTTGTGATATGAACTTAAAGCAACAATCAGCGGATTCAGAAATGGACTTTTCCGCTTCATTTGACTCCGAATACGGTAATATTGTTATCAGAACAAGAATTGACACAGAGAATTTCTCGGCAGAAGTTGACAACTGCGATATCATATTCAGGGATAATGAATACAGCCTGTCAGGTGCAATTGGTCTCAGTGAAGGAGTTATTACTGCTCGGAACATAAATATTCTATCCGGAAAAGAAAGCCTGATAAGTTTTTCAGCTTCATACGATACCAGAGTTGATGAAATTTATATCTCAATGCCGGATCAGGTGCTGAAAAGCTCGTTAATAAAAAATTTTCTTCCGCAGAACCTGGATCCGGACGGCGATATCCTTTTAAGGGAAATCAGTCTATGCATCCGGAATTTTGAATTTGTGGAATTCCTTTCGGGAAGCGCTGAAACAGATAAACTGCGTTTTATGTCAAAGGAAGATATTTTTGAGGTTATTGAAGGAGCTGTATTTTTTGAAAAAACATCTAAAAATAACAATAATCCTGTATTTAAGGCGGGAACATTGTCTTTCAACGAAAACAAAATTAGCAAAATTGTACTGCCAATAGAACAATCTATGGATTTCAACCAATTCAGATTCCAGGGTTTTTCATTTGAGTACGAAGACGCTGATTTTCATGGCAGTTGCCAGTTAAATATTTCCGAACACAAAGCCGATTTCAATTCCGATTTTAATCCTTCTTTTCTTGAGCCTCAATTACCCGGAATTAAAGATTTCACATCAGTGGAAGTTTCTGGACATGTGGATTTTTCAGACAAGATGAACGCTGATATCAATATCATTGCAGAAGGTGAGGAAACTGTCGAACTGTCATTCACCGTTGAAAAAGCGCTGCATTCATATGTTTTCAGAAGAATTTTCTGTGTTGCACATGAAGAAAAAATGATTACTGGGAAGGGAGTATTTAATACTGAAAAGAATTCTTCCGAATTCATCCTTCAACTTGTCAATTTGAAGTTTTCATTATTTGAGAGAATTCTCACCGGAGAAGCCTCATTCCCTGCTGTTCTTAACGGGGATATGAAAATATCGTCTTTTCCCGCAAAAACAATTCTCGAAATCAATAATTTCAGTTGCGATGCTTCGGAACTCGCACTTTCATTCACTGATGCCGTGTTAAAAGGTATCATAAACAATAAGGGTATGGATTTTGAAATAAAAAAAGCTTCATTCTTCGGCGGCATTCTGGAAGGAGAACTGAAATTGCAGGCAGACAGCGGGTATCGTCCGGAATTCAGATTTCTATGCGATGCCATTGACCTGTCAGGCTTAAGCAGTGAATATCTGCTAAAAAATGATTTCCAGGCAGCGCTCATGCAGGGAACGGGTTCTTTTATTTTAAATGGAAAATTGAATGATGAAAGAATACTCGAAGCGAACGGCAGTGTTCAACTGTCAGGCACATCCTTGTATGCTGCGAATGATCCTTTTTCAACAATAATGATAGAAAACAGTTCATTCCTATTTTCTGTTTTGGGAAACAGGATTGAGATCTCATCCCGAAATATGCTTGAGAAGGAGATAGAATTGAGTTCAGAGGGTTTTATTATTCTGAAGGATAATTACGAGATTGAGGAAGTAGATTTCGGAATCAGAATAAAGAAGGCGGAAGGGAACAGTTTCAGAGACTGTTTTTTCTACTTCATTCCTGAAATGCTACAGGAGGCAGAGTTTTCCGGTTCACTTGGCATTGAAGGCAGGCTTGCTGTGAACTTAACCGGAAGCTCATTTTTCGAAGGTACAGTTGAATTCAGCGATATGGACATAAAAGAGCCGACGACGCTATCGCTTAGCGGTATTTCCGGGACTGCTCCGTTGTTTTTCAATTTGGGCAAAACTGATGAATTTCTGCCCTCGACTCCCGGCTGGAAAAGAGAGGAGCACGCACAAATATTAACAAAATTTACAGAAAAGAATAAGTCCGTTCAGACGGACTACAATCTCAAAATTGGGAACATTTCATACGGCGCGTTTTACTGTTCTGCGTTTGAAGTTCCCCTGATGCTGAAAAACGGTAAAATATATTCTCCTATGTTTACAGGTAAGTTCTATAACGGAGATCTTATAGGCCATCTTGAGCTGGCGTTGGGAAAGGATACTACAGACATTTACCTGTTCTCCTTTCTCAGAAATACCAGCCTTAACAGCCTTTGTGAAAGCCATAAAGACATAAGCGGAATGGTTTCGGGCACCCTTGAGGGGGTTATCGCTTTCCAGAGCAAAATAGCAGAAACTTCCTCATCACAGGGAATACTTCATGTTTGGGCTCTCAAAAAAGGAGCCGAGAAAAGAGAGATAAACAGCGATCTTCTGGTAAAAATGGGAGCTGAGCAGGCTCTGGTGTTTTCCCGGATAAAGCATATAACTTATGATGAAGGAGAACTTTCCTGTGCATTGCAGAACGGCAATATAATATTCAATGATCTTAAGCTTTATCACACGGCTGATCCTATCGGGAGCCTTTTAAGAAGCGATCTTTCATTCGAATTCCGTCTTCCCGCCGGGAAAAACAGAATTGCTGTGGAAAGACTTCTAAACTATCTTGAAAGAACAGGAGCACTTTAATCTGGCTTGATTTTTCAGGCTGGTAACATCAGAAGATGAAAAAAAATACTGTAATTGCAACGGCAGGAATAATTGAGCAGGGCGGGAAATTTATGATAACCCAGCGCCCTGAGCATGTTCCTCTTCCTCTTCAGTGGGAATTCCCCGGCGGTAAGATTGAAGCCGGCGAAAGTCCGGAAGGATGTATTAAAAGAGAGATTCTTGAAGAGACCGGGCTCACCGTCAAGGTTGATAAATTGATTGATGTGGGATTTTATCCTTATGATCACGCGGATGTTGTGCTTATCTTCTTTAAATGCTCAATAATAAAAGGAACTCCTCAAACAATCGAATGCAGGGACATAAAGTTTATCGAAGCAGAGGAGTTTGAAAACTACAGCTTCCCGCAAGCTGATATAGCTGTAATAAAAAAATTAACAGGATTGATCTGAACGGATTCAGTTGACCGTACGCATAAGATTGGATAATTCCTTAACATCCTCTGCGTTCATAAATGGAGACGACTTCAACTCATCGGCAAGGTCGGAATTGGCTTTTTTACCGTAATCATGTCCTGGAAATATCCTTGTATTTTCAGGAAGGAATTTCAGAAATTGTATTGATTTAAAAAGGTCCCTCGTGCTTCCTCCAGGAAGATCTGTTCTGCCTACATATCCAACGAAAAGAGTGTCGCCGGTGAAAAGATTGTTTTCAATATGAATACAGATGCTCCCTCTTGTATGTCCTGGAGTATGGATAACTTTTATGTTGAAGCTTTCGGTTTTAAGAATTTCATTTCCCCTCACACGGATATCTGCCTGCTGCGAGTCCTCTTCTCTGTAATGAATAACAATACTCGCTCCGGTTTCATCCTTAAGATCAATTGTCCCCCCTGTATGGTCATAATGATGATGGGTAAGAAAAATAAACCTCAATTTAAGGTTTTTATCTTTGAGCGCTGACAATATCTTCTCCGTCTGATTGGACGGATCAACGCATACAGCTTCACTCGATTCGGGGTCGTAAGCAATATAGGAAAAGTTGTCCCCTTTTTTCAATTGGATTATATTTATCTGATTTTCAGCCATCTACCCATACCACATGAAATCAAGACATTTGGCCAGCACGGATTTCATGTCCTTTCTCTCCACTATAAAGTCCAGCATTCCGTGCTCAAGAAGAAATTCTGATTTCTGAAATCCCTCTGGCAGTTCCTCACGAATTGTTTGCTGAATAACCCTTGGGCCTGCAAAACATATCAGGGCCTTAGGTTCTGCAATATTAATGTCCCCAAGCATAGCATAACTGGCGGTTACTCCGCCCGAAGTGGGATCTGTCATAACTGAGATAAAAGGAATACCCCTATTTTTAAGTCTTGCAAGAGCGGCCGATATTTTTGCAAGCTGCATCAGTGAAATAGCACCTTCCTGCATTCTGGCGCCACCTGAACAACTTACAATTATAAACGGGATCGATTGTTCAAGACATTGCTCCGCCGCTAGTGTTATCTTTTCTCCAACCGCAGAACCCATGCTTCCGCCCATGAAGAAAAAGTCCATAGCAGCGACAATTATTTCACGACATTCTATTTTGCCTTTGCTGCACACAACTGCGTCTTTAAGGCCTGTTTTCTTCATTGTTGAGATAAGGCGTTCGCTGTACTTCTTACTGTCCGAAAAATTCAGAGGGTCCATTGAAACTATGTCAGTGAAAAGCTCCTCCCAGCCTTGATCCAAGATAAGATCAAGCCTTTCGTGGGCAGACAACCTAAAATGATAATTACACTTAGGACATATATTTGAGTTTCGAATAACTTCCTTCTTGTATATCATTTCGTTGCAGTCGGGGCACTTCACCCAGAGGCCCTCGGGCATCTGAACCTTTCTGCCCTCAGCAATTCCCTGAGGTTTTGTCTTTTTTCTAAACCAAGCCATTGTTCCTCCCGAACACATTGAACACTAGCAAAAAAACCTCTAAATGTCAAGAAAATCCTTATTTTTCAATAAAATATAAGGATTAATATCGGTAGCACTTCAGTAACATTTAAGAATTAACCGCCGAAAATCAGTCAAAAAACATAAATATCTTTTCCCCTCAACAGAGCAATAAAACATCAGGTTAACATCTGAAAACTAAAGTTGTATTGAAAGTCTTAAGCTATTTAAAAATACTATTACCTCCGAAATTTAATTCGAATTTACCCATACTCCAGTTTATACTGTCAATAGGGGTTCCAATCAGTCTTGATTTTTAAGGTTTCTGATGCTAACATCTTTCGTCAGTTATCGAAGGCAATGGCTGAAGGATAAACATTTTTTAGATTTGTGGATTGTGCCGTATGTTTAACAAAAGAGAGTTATTACAAAGTTTGGTTTTGTTGTTTTTCGTTCTGACCTGTTTAATTCCGTGTTCCGCGCAGATGACTATCAATATTGAAGATTCCGAAAAAGAAGATAACTTCAAACAGGAAGTTAATCTCGAAAAAGAAGCATGGGAGGCCAAACAATCAACGGAAGATGTGATGCGGCTATGGTTCAAAAGAAAGACTTTTCTTGAGGAAGGGAGGTCAGATGAATCGCAGGGGTTTCTTCAGGATATTAAAAAGATGTCTGAAGAAAGAGTCATCAGTGAGCTTGAAGTTATCGGCGGAGCTCTTCTATTTGAAGCTTATGACCTCATGTCAGCCGGAAAGTATGACAGCGCATTGGTTTCATTCGGTCAGGCTCTTTCCTACGATCCCAGCCTATATCAGGCACATTTCGGAAAATCGTTAACTTATTTCAGAAAAAACAAATATAATCCTTTCCCATATATAGTTGAGTTTCTTTATGGGACAACCGCCCGGTTCAAAAGTTTTTGGTCGCTTTTTACAACAACGAGCAATATTTATATCATTCTTTTTTCTTCGTTTGTGATTACTGGTTTTCTTTTTGCGCTGATGCTGGGCTTAAAATATATGAATACATTGAGACACGAATACCAGGAAAGACTGCCCAAATTCTTCGCGCAACAGATTTCGGGGGCTGTGGCACTGGGGTTTGTGCTCCTGCCGCTTGTGTTGTGGTTCGATGTTATATGGCTATTTTTTTTCTGGATTATAGTTTTCTGGAGGTATTTCAGGGTTATCGAAAAAACAATAGTCGCTGTTACGATGGCCCTCCTTCTTCTTGCCGTTCCAAGTCTGAAAATAATAGATCAGCTTTACGCTTCAACATATGATGATTATGTGAAAGCAAGCATCTCAGCTATAAACGGCACATACGATCTTGAGAAACTGCAGAAGATAAATGAAATGCTGATTGAAAAACCCGACGATATGCAGTTAAGATTTATCGCCGCGTTGCTTTACAGGAATGGAGGCTACTATGACCAGGCCCAGATACATCTGGAATTTATTCTCGCCAACAATCCTAAAGACTACAAAGCGCTTGTTAATATAGGAAATATATTTTATCTGTCGCAGGATCCATATGTTGCGATAAAATATTATCAGGAAGCCGTTGCAGTTAAACCGGACAGCGCTAAGGCTTATTTTAATATGAGCAGGGCATTTAATAATGCGTTCAGGTTTGAAAAGGCTGAAGAAATGAAAGACAAAGCGCTGCAGTTAAACCCGGATCTGATGTCGGAATTTCTCAGGGACGAAAGCAGACATGTATTTGATGAATTTCCGGATAAAAAAACAGTAATAGGAAGGTTTATAAGCACCAGAGACAGGTCTTTTAATATAAAAGACATGTTTTTGAATTCTTACACCATGATAATAATTTCCAGTATAGTTCTTATATTCCTCAATATATATTTTTCATCAAAATTTCCAAAGGCATCTGCTTGCGTAAAATGTGGACGCGCTTTCTGCGATATTTGCAAAATCGCGACCGAATCAGAGGTTTATTGCTCTCAATGTGAACATCTTTATCTGAAAAAAGATGGTGTTTCTCCAGAAATAAAATTCAGGAAACTTTATGAGATCGAGAGGTATTCAAAACTTCAGACTATTATGAAAACCGCCCTGAATATTATTTTCCCCGGAAGCGGTTTCGCGTTTGTGAACAAAAATCTTCTTGCCCTTCCGGTTCTGTGGCTCACATCCCTTGGGATGGTAATGCTTCTAGTTCAGGATGTTTTGATTACATACAGCAAAGGAATTATAAGCGAGATACAGTTCCCTGTGTTCTGGATTGGAATTTTCTTCATTCTGGTTTCCTGGCTTATAGCCAATCCTCTGTCATGGTGGAAAAGGATTTAATATATGGCCCTTGAGGGAACATTAAAAGATTTCAGTATAGCCGATATTTTTCAGTTGATCGGATATCAGAGGAAAACAGGCATTCTTACGCTTAAGGCCGGAGATGAAGTTGTAACTGTTTCGTTCGTGAACGGAGAGGTGGTCTGGTCAGATTCTCTAAAAAAACGACTTGAAGATATGCTTGGGTATGTTCTTGTTAAATCCGGCATAATAACTGAAGAAAAACTTGAAGAAGCTCTGCAGATTCAGAAGGAAACCCTTCAGAGAATGGGGAATATTCTTGTCAACAACGGTTTTATAAAAGAAACAGACCTTCAGGCAGCTCTTTCTATTCAGGTCACACAAATAATTTACAGATTATTCCGCTGGACCGAAGGCGACTATAATTTTAAACAGCAGGATTCTGTGGATTATGACAGGGAACATTTCACTCCTATAAAGGTTGAGACCATTCTGATGGAAGGCATGAGGATGCTTGATGAATGGCCAATCATTGAAAAGAGAATCTCTTCAAAAGAAATGGTTTTTATAAAGAAAAAAATAGATGTTGAACTGTTCACTGCAGAAATTCCCAAAACAAAAACCGAAGAAAACAAAAAAACCGCTGATTCAGCGGATGATCTTTCCTCCATTTTTGCAGATATTGAAAACGAAGCTGCCGTGGAAGCTTCAGCCATAAAGTTAAACCCTGAAGAGGAAAAGGTTTACGAACTTGTTGATGGCGTTAACACGGTCAGAGACATAATCGAGAAATCCCGTATCAATGAGTTTGACACATGTAAAGCCCTTTTTGACATGATGGAAAGGGACCTCATTGAAGAATACCGCGAGGAGGAAATTGTTGAAGAAAAAGAGGATGCTTCAAAACTGGCAAAAAAGGGGAAATCCTTAAGCGCCATATCAGGTATCATTGTTTTCGTTATTGCATTAATTGCGATGGCTTCACTTGTGACATCCTGGAATAACCCATTCAGTTTTTACAAAACAGCATCAAGATATATGCCTGTCGCTGAAGATATAAAGCTCAGCATCAGCAGAAACAGGCTGGAAAAAATTAATTTTGCTTTGCAGGTTTATTTCTTTAATTTTAGAAAATATCCTTCAGACCTCTCTTATCTTGTAGCATCAGGGATTGTGTCTCAAAAGGAACTTATGGATCCATGGGGCAGACCCTACAGTTTTGAACTCGGTAAAAGTTCATATCTTGTTTATGGATTTAACTCCGAGGGGGGGAAATCCCAGGAATTGGTTGTTTATCACAAATTCCTCGCTGATGTTCAGGAAAACGATTCATACACAATAGACATCGGCCAATAATTTCTAAACTTCTTGTCTGCAGAATTCTATAAGAGCTTTTATTCCGTGTTTCCATTCGTTATCCCATTTTTTTAACAAAATATCAGCCGGGCAAACACCATCCTGGAAAAGCTTCTCTTCAAGCGGTTCAAGAAAATTCACCTCATATTCCCCGCAAGCCTGATTTTTAATGCCTTCGGCAGAGAGAAGAAAAAGCTCTTTCGCAATATCTATTACCTTTCCGCTCCGGAAAGGAGCTTGCAAACCGTGCACAGTAATATTGTGCAGAAGTTCAAGTCTTTCAATAGGGAGCATTGAAGAGGTCAACCTGAATGCTGAATCACATGTGTTCCTGTCATATAAAATCCCTTTCCAGAAAGCTGTTAAAGCCATTCCAAGTTTAAAAGGAACATTGTCTGCGCATCTTGTCTCAATATAATTTTTGAGACGGACATTTGTGAAAATCGTTGTTAGATGAAGCACCCAGTCTTCCAGCGTAGCATCATATCCGTTATATCCATTTTCAAGATAATTTTTAAATGGGATTCCGTTCATCGGAATCCAGCGTTTATCCCTTTTTATGAATATCATCGGAACATTCAGAGCAAAATCAATATAGCTGTCAAAGCAGAAATCCGGATCGAAGACTTCAAATATAATTCCACATCTTTCCGGGTCTGTATGTTCCCAAATAAATGCTCTGGTGCTTTTGAAACCTGTCGCTGTTCCGTCAAGAAACGGAGAGTTTGCAAACATTGCAGTAACAATGGGACTTACCGCCATGGAAGTTCTTAACTTTAATACAGCATCCTCCTCAGACCCATAATCGAGATTTACCTGAATCCCGGCTGTCTGTTTCATCATGTTATGGGAAAGCAGGCCTCTTTTTCCGAGGTATCCGGAAAGTATTTTATAACGCTGTTTAGGTGACCAGTCAATTGTGTTAACAGGAGCCGAAGGATTTGTTCCTAAGGAGAGCCAGCTTATGCCCATTTCATCAGATACATCTCTGATAAGACGAAAGTGTGCAAGGGTTTCATTGTGTACCTCTTTAAGGCTTGTGTTGACCTTTCCGCTTAGTTCCAGTTGTCCTCCCGGTTCTGTAGTCAATCTGCAGGTACCCCCTTCGAGCCCCACCACAACTCCACCTTCAATTATAGGCTCACATCGGTGAATTGACTGCACCGCTTTTAGAACTTCTTCAATGGATCTTTCTCCGGAATGAGGAACAGATGCTCCGCTGGCAGTATATATTCCAATGCTTTCATACTCAATTCCAACCCCCCATTCTTTTTCGGGAACAGCTCCGCTCAGAAAATAGTTTTTGAGATCATTGTAAGCAATGTAAGGCATAGGGTTCAGACAGAATATTTTTCAGCGTCAATCTTTTTTTACTTCATTAATTTTCAAGTAATTCTCAAGCACAAGATCAGGATCCAAACCAATGCATTTCGCGTATTCCTTAATGAACCCCTTCATGTATATCAATGCAGGAAGTTTGGAAATATTATTTTCTTCAATAAAACCAAGCTGCCTCTTGCTGATTTTGGTTCGTAACGAAATTGATTCAAGTTCAATGCCTTTGCTGATCCTGAAATCTTTCAGCCCTTTTCCATCGTAAGATTCAGGATCTGAAGATTTATCGGGCATATCCTGGATTTCCTTCTGTGCAACATCCGTTGCATTATCTACAACCGATATTTCCTGTTCATGATTTTCAAATTCATTTTCGGGCATAATTCCGTTCATTTCTTTTCTGTTGAGCTCGATTACTTGATCAAGAGAATCATCATAGAGTTTCCGACTCTCTGAAGATATTAAAACCTTGTAAGCCCTTTCTATTCGTTCCGTAATTTCCTCTATCTCATCCACATCCATCAGGGAATAGAGGGCAAGAGAGTCTGCCCTGAAAATTTTTCTGGCTTTTTCGTAGGCCTTTTCAATATCATCATTGGTTGCGTAGAGACTTATACCCAAAAGATCATAGTAATTTTTTTCTGAGAGTTTTTTCATAGAGCCGAAAGCTTTTTTGCAATTTTTTCAATACACTGGGCGGAAACGGAATTCGGGAAATCCCTGAGGAGTATCTTCCCTCCCTGGACTGACTGCCAGGCGGAAAAGTCATGGTCAATGTGCCCAGCATAGTCAACATTCAATCCGAAGTAATTTTTAAAGATCCCCTCCATCTGTGACCCGACTCTGATATCGTCCTCTTTTCTGGCCTGATTGATAATAAGTTTGAGGTTCATGTACGACAGCATTTCAACAAATTTCCCGTGCGACTCAGGGCTTATTCTATTAATTTCGTCCAGCAAATCCACTGGGTGGCTAATATTGAGTTCATTTTTTTCGTCTTCCGCAATTTTCAGCAGTTTAACTATTTCTCTGTCATCATTTTCATTTCCTATAAGCCTGAGTATTATTGCCTTGACAAATCTGTATAAATTTTCGACTGAAGTCGGCTCTGGAACGGTGACAAAAAGACCCATGGAAGACATGAGAAAGAAGTCTAGAGTATTAAAAGCAACTCCGGCACTCAGGTCCAGAATTATATAATCTGCGTTAAGTTTCCGAATGGCTTTTATTAGTTTCTGTTTCTCCACATAGCTGAAATTAGCTGTGGTAATGCTGTCTCTTACTCCACTTACAAGTTTAAGATTATCAAACCCAGTCTCGACTGCGGCATCATCAAGAGAACGAACCCTTCCTTTTATAAAATCGGTAATATTTTTTCGGGCTCCCTTCATTCCCAAGCAGGTATGCAGATTCGGACACCCGAGATCAAGATCAACAAGAGTAACCTTTTTGTTTTTTCCTGCCAGAAAAACCGCAAGATTCGAGGCAACAAAGCTTTTACCCACACCTCCTTTTCCTCCGGCAACAGACCAGATATTCCTCCCCGGTTCTTTTGATATAGATTTGTCGGGAAAATCCTGCTCTGAAAAAAGATATGCCCACTCCTTTCCACTTTTATCGTTAACTGCCATTCGCAAGCCTTTAAGAATCAAAAAACATGCTAATTATTTCATTTAAGACATGTTATGTCAAGACAGGATAAACCGTAGTTTTATCTGTAAAATTAGATGGATTTTTATGTTAATTTTGTTGTCAATCCATAGAGGTGTGATATAATTGCACTGTTATGGTTTTTCTTTAAAAGGAGGTTGCTATGAAAAAAATTCTGCTCATAACCGCTGTTATTCTGACAGCGGGAGCAACGGTTTTCGGTGCAGGGTTCTCTATTTTTGAGCAAAGCGCTGAAGCAATGGCAGGAGCGATGGCATTTACGGCACGCGCAGACTCTCCCTCGGGTATGTTTTATAACCCAGCAGGGGTGGGATTTCTGGAAGATCATTACTCGATTTCTCTGGGGTTGACCTATCTTGGTCCCGATTCAAGCTACACTGCTATGAACGGTGACAAATGGAGGATGACTGATAAGTCGCACTTTCCACCGAACATTTACTTTAACTACAGATTTAATGATTCGTGGAGCACATCTTTTGGAACATTTGCGCCATACGGCTTATCAACAAACTGGGATGATGAGGATTTTCCCGGAAGATATGTCGGAACATTTTCTGAAATAGTCACTACCTATTACAATCCTGTTGTTGCATATAATTTCCAAGACCGGTTCTCTTTTGCTTTCGGATTGAATTATGTAACTGCAAAGGCTGAGTTACAGAATGCCATAAATATGATGGATGTAGATGCCGGGATAGGAAATCTTCAACTATTTGGTTACACCTTTGATGATGCCCATGCAATAATGAAGGCGGAAGGCTCAGATTGGGGTTGGAACCTCGGTTTCATGGCAAAATTTGCGGAGAACCACCAAGTTGGTCTCTCATATCGCAGCTCGGTTGATGTTGATTTTGACAAGGATAATACGGTTGATTTTTCGGGCGGCGAGGATTTTGACGCTGCTTACGCATGGTTCGGAATCCCTGCGGATTTTGAAATGCTCTTTCCTGATCAGAAGGGAACGACTCAGTTTGATTTTCCCGCTACAGCATCTGTGGGATATGCTTTTGTGATTCCCGGCAAGTTCTCGGTTGAATTTGATCTTGGCTGGATGGAGTGGTCCAACTTTGACGCTCTTGTTATTGATCTGAAGGATAACACCGGCGCGGTTTCTGATGACATATTCATATATGAGAACTGGGATGATGTTTACAGTTACAGGCTCGGAGCGGAGTTTTCAGCGAATGAAAGCTGGGATATCAGGGCTGGAGCTTACTATGATGAATCCCCGGTTCCTGACAGCACATACAGTCCAAGGGTTCCGTGTGGAGACAGATTTTCAATGCAGGCTGGTTTCGGATATCACTATAAGAACTTCACGCTTGATTTCGCATATATGGCTCTGTGGTTTGACACTGTCAGGATAAGCGAAGATGAGGCTGAAGATTGGAATGATACTCCCGAGATCGCCGGAAAGTATGACACATTTGTGAATCTTCTCGGCCTCAATGTAAGCTGGACCTTCGGCAGAAAGTAAATAATGACGGAAGAAGCTGTAATTGCCGATGGCATTACGCTTCTTTATTGCAAAGACGGTCAGAAATTCCCGGTCTGCAATTCCCTTCTTATAAGGGATGAGCAGACCGTTCTTTTTGACCCCGGATATGGTCACCATCAGTTCTTTGAAAAAATAAAGAAAGAGGTGGATCTCGTCCTTCTTACACACTTTCATGCTGATCATATCTGCTACGCAAATAAGTTCAGCTGTCCTGTGCTTATTCATCAAAAGGACAGACCTGGCCTTGAGAATAAAAACGCTTATTTCGAACATGCGATGCCTGAAGCTCACGCTAATATCAGATCAATATGGGAAAATTACCTTGGCAGGTGTGTGGATTTCTCAATTCCATTTGTTAGTGATGTTTTTTGGGATAATCAAGTTTTCAGGATCGGAAAACGGTCGGTAAGGGTAATTCATCTTCCGGGGCACAGCATGGGGCACTGCGCATTTATGATAGAACCTGACAACATTCTTTTTGGGGGTGATATAGATCCGACTTTCTATCCAGGTTCCCCCGGAACCCTGAAATCCATTTTCAGTTCCTATTCCCAATTAGCTGCGCTTGAAACAGGCATTTTTCTAACATCGCACAGCCGTCTTCCGAGAAAGGGGAATAAAATAGTCGGAAATTACGAAAAAGCCTTAATGCACCGAAATGAACATATAAGCAATATGATTAAGATAGGTAAAAGTTTTGCGGAAATCATAGAAGAAGGAACATCTCTGATGTTTAACGGAAATTGCCCAAACCCTTATGAGGTATGGAAATATTTCGGATCTCAGATGGTAAAATCACATTTGGAATGGATCAAAGATAACGGTTTTTAAGTTAAATCTTTCTTTCCGCCCATCTTCCTCTCCTGTACCATATAGCTAAAGCAACAGACTCAAAAATTATTGAAAGATTAATGGCCCACCATATCCCTCCTATGGACCATCCAAGGACAAATGTTGTAAAAACAGCAACCGGTATTTTTAATACCCAGTTACCCAGAAGAGAGAAAATCATTGGCGGTTTTGTATCCCCGGCTCCCTGAAAAGCTCCTCCGAACGAGAAAGACGGGATTCCAAGGAACATTCCGATAACAATGACCTGCAGATATCCCGTTCCGAACGCCACCACATCCGGGGAATCATTGAAAATATTTACAACATGGAACGCAAATATCCCAAAGAAAAGACTGAATATTCCCTGCATGGCAAATCCAAGAATAAGGCTTCTTCTGACAACTTTTTGAGCTTTTTCCCTTGATTCAGCTCCAAGAAACTGACCCACCAATGTTGATGTCGCAATATTGAAACCGAACAGGTAAATAAACATGAATGAAAGCGACCTCATTCCTATTCCGAATCCCGCAACAGCTGCTGTTCCGTAAAAAGCAACCACCCAGAAAAGAATAGTCCCGCTCAGTGGTCTTGCTAGAGCCTGAAGACTGGCCGGCCATCCGATACTGAATATTCTTGTCACTATTTCCTTCTTTATTTTGAAAGAGCTGAAACTAACTATTCTTTTCTTGAGCATCAGAACAACAAAAGCTATAACAGCAAGAATGTTCACTATAACTGTTGCTGCAGCGGCACCTGCCACCCCCATAGCGGGGAACCCAATCAGGCCGAACATCAAGATCGGGTCGAGAATTATATTCAGGGCATTTTCTATGGCGAGAACAATCATAGGGCTGACAGTGTCGCCGCTGGCCTGGAAAAATGTTGTTGCAACCATATTGAAAAAAAACAGGGGAAGTCCGATAAATATCACGCTAAGATAAATATCTCCCCAGTGGCAAACAGCTTCTTCCACTCCGTAAAGTCTGAAGATTGAAGAAGACGCAAGAAAACCAGGCACACCTAGAGCAAAACCAAGCATCAGACCAAGAAAAAGGGAAGTAATCCCTGTTCCCGAAGCATCTTCGATATCCCCTCTTCCTACGGCTCTTGCGACCATGGCCATTGTTCCGGCGCTTATCAGCGGGACGAAACTCATAAGCACCCAAAGTATGCTGCCGCTCATCGCAACTGCAGCAACCTGCTCCTTTCCGAGTTTTCCGACCCAGAATGTATCCATGATAAGCATTATATTATGCAGAGACATGCCTATCATAGCCGGAAAAGCAAGTCTTAAAATAGTGCCGTAATTATCCGCTTTGCTCAGGTCGAGCAATCTGTTGTTCAATCATCGCTCCATTTGTTATCAGTGGGTTGTGAAACTAAAGCCTTCTTCAAGAAAAAGCTTTATGCAGGATTCAATAACATTACTGTCTAGTTTATCAGCGCTTTCAAGAGTAAGTTCTTTAAGAGATTTGTCCAGACCTTTTGCTGGACGGTAAGGACGGTGAGAGGTCATGGCTTCAATCGAATCCGCGACTGCTATGATCTGTGCTTCTTGGCAAATTTCATTTCCCTTCAGACCCTTGGGGTATCCAGAGCCGTCTTTGCGTTCATGGTGCTGCAGGACAATATCTGCAACCGGCCAGGGAAAATCAATTTCTCTAAGAACATCAAATGCTGCAAATGGATGCTCCCGGATTAGATTGAATTCAAGTTCGTTCAGTTTAGTCGGCTTCCCCAGGATTTCAGCGGGAACATACATTTTGCCTATATCATGTATTGTGCTCGCTGTGCGGATGCAGTCAATAGTTTCTGTGTTCTTACCCATGATTTTAGCAATTGCAACCGCAAGTTCTGTAACCCTCTGCTGATGGCCGGAAGTGTAAGGGTCTCTTTTCTCCACAAGTTTAGCAATGGCCGAAATCCCTCCATCAAGCATCCTTCTCAGTCTTATCACAGACCGCTTAAGATCAGTCTCTGCTTCTATTTTTCCGGTAACATCTTTAATATGCTCTATAACACCTGTAATATCTCCGGAATGGTCTCTTATCGGAAAAGAAAAAATCTGAATCCATCCATTCGGTTCATTACTTTTATAGTACGGGAACACTTTTTCATGAACTGCACCATCCTCCAAGGATTTTTGGGCAGGACACCAGAATTCACTTTCCGAACCTGTATAGAAAATTTCAGAGGAGGATTTTCCAGTTAATGGAAAATGCTCAGGGTAAAAAAGCTCCATCGCGGAGTTGACTTTAATGATCTTGAGGTTCCTGTCAATAACACAGATTCCATCCTGAATAGCACTGAAGACATTTTCAAGAAAATTCTCGTTTTTCAAGTTATTAAGTTCCAGCGCTTTACTTGCGGTCACATCAAATATCGTTCCGTTAAGGTAGCAAGGCCTGCCCTTTTCGTCAGGGGTTGCCTTGAGTATCTCCTTCACCCACCTTATTTCTCCGTTCTTATGGATAATCCTGTAACTTTTTTCCTTGAAATATGAAGGGTCTGTATCAATATAAACAGCTTCTTTTTCAAGCAGGTTTCGGTCATCAGGATGAACGATAGCGGTCCATAAAGGGTTGCCGTTTATAAAGTCCTGTTCGCAGTATCCGGTTATCTTTTCAACAGAACCATGAAAAAATTCAGGTTTATATTCGCCGATCTTCGTTCTGAAAGCTATTCCCCCAAAGGTTTCAACGAAACATCTGTAATTATCGCCGTGTCGGGATACATCCATATTTCACCTGATTTTAAGTGCGACCATGTAGTTACACAGTAAGATTATTATTTGTACAATTCTGCCATGATATCGAAGTAGTTCTCTCTTATCACATCTCTCCTGACTTTAAGTGTCGGGGTGAGCTCATTCGCTTCAAGCGTGAATTCCCTTTCCATCAGGTGGAACCTTTTTATCTGTTCATATCTTGGAAGATCCTTACATTTTTTGTCTATCTGTCGTCTGTAAAGTTCCAGGATCCTCATATCTTTAAGAATATCAGTTCTTTCCATTCCATCCATATTTTTGTATCGCACATATTCATAAAGCACACTGAAATCAGGAACGATGAGCGCGGAAATATAATTCCTCCTGTCTCCCACAACTACCGCCTGAGCAATAAACCTGCTTGATACAAGAAGACCTTCCAGCGGCTGAGGAGCAACATTTTTCCCCCCTGATGTGACTATTATATCCTTTTTTCTGTCAGTAATCACTAAAAAACCGTTTCGGTCAAACCGGCCAATGTCTCCGGTGAGAAACCATCCGTCTCTGAACACTTCTCTGGTTTTTTCAGGGCATTTGTAATATCCCGCCATGACATTGGGGCCCTTCACCATGATTTCCCCGTCATCAGCAATGCTGATCTCAACATTCTTAATTGGTTTTCCAACAGTTCCAGGTTTCATGTTTTCGTAGGTATTAATAGTCACAACCGGAGATGTTTCAGTAAGACCGTAACCTTCCAGTATCATCAATCCGGCACCTAGAAAAAAATAAGCTGTTTCCTCTGAAAGCGGCGCTCCACCGGAAACAAGAAGCTTCAAATGCCCGCCAAGCGCTTTGCGGATTTTTGAAAGAACTAGAATATCAGCCCAAAAATGCTGAAACCTTTCAAATATCGAACCTTTTTTGCTTTTTCTGATTTTTCTGTATGCTTCTTTTCTGCCCAAATTAATTGCCCAGAAAGATATGTTTCTGATTATAAAATTTGAATGAAGTGCTTTTTCTATTGTTTTTGCGTGAATCTTTTCAAAAAGTCTCGGCACGCCCGCAAATACATCAGGTCTAAGCGCTGTGATATAGCTTTTCATATCATTTATATCAGGGACATAACAGACGGAAACCCCGTTGTAAATATAAGCCATATCAACCGTTCGCTCAAAAACATGCGACAGCGGAAGAATTGACAGGGCGGTATCGAAAACATTCACATCAATTTCCTCCGAGCACGCAACAACATTTGATGTAATATTCCCGTGTGAGAGCATTACTCCCTTAGGCGGGCCTGTTGTTCCAGATGTATAAATGAGGCATGCCAGATCTTCGCTGCGGACCGAACCCGAAAAAATTTTCAGCGTTTCCTCGCGCACTCCACTTGATGTTTTTCCTTTTTCAAGGAAATCTTCCAGACTGTAAGATTCCATACCTGGAAGCTCGGATGATCCATCAAAACAGACAACAATCCGGAGGTCTTTAAGATCCGGTATCAGGGGTTTAAGAACTTCAAGACATGAAAGATTTGACACTGCCATCATTTTTGAACCGGAATCTTTGAGAATATAGCCTATCTGACTTTTGTTAAGGCTGCAATACAGCGGAACGAGAACGCCTCCGGCATACTGCACTCCGAAATCGGTTACTGCCCACTCATACCTATTCTCCGACAAGATCGCAAACCTGTCACCCTTCTTCAACCCCAAGTTATGGGCAGCAACAGCAAAATCCTCAACTGTTGCGGCAAATTCAGCAGAGGATATTTTTCTGAACCCTCTTTTCAGCTTTACTAGAAAAGCATCCTCCAAATCGTATGCCTTAGCCGCATGCAGAAGATCAATTAAAGTGGAAGGCTTCATCCGTTACTTTTCGTAAGAGTAAAACCCTTTTCCGGATTTCCTCCCCAGATGCCCTGACTCCACCATTTTCCTTAAAAGCGGACAAGGCCTGTATTTTGTGTCTCCCATTCCATCGTGGATCACTTCCATGATGTAAAGACATGTGTCAAGACCGATAAGATCCGCAAGTGCGAGCGGCCCCATGGGATGAGCCATTCCAAGCTTCATAACTGTGTCAATTGCTTCCGGTTTGCCAACCCCTTCCATAAGACAATAAACCGCTTCGTTGATCATCGGCATCAGAAGACGGTTTGCTACGAAACCTGGATAATCATTCACTTCCACCGGTGTTTTGCCGAGCTTTTCGGAAAGGTTTTTCGTGTGTGCGTAAGTTTCATCGGAGGTATCCATTCCTCTTATCACTTCAACAAGCTGCATCATGGGGACAGGATTCATGAAATGCATTCCGATAACCTTCGTGCTTCTTTTTGTCCAGGCAGCAATTTTTGTAATTGAGATTGAAGATGTGTTTGAAGAAAGAATGACATCTGGCCCGCATACATTATCCAGCGTATGAAAAATATTCTTTTTAACATCGGTGTTCTCAATCACCGCCTCAACAATAAAATCAGCTTCCTCCATTGCGTCAAGGGAAACGGCAGTTTTTATTCTCGAAAGCGTCGCAGTTCTATCAGCTTCCGTTATTTTTTCCTTTTTAATCTGCCGGTCAAGGTTTTTCGTTATGGTGTCAATGCCTTTCCTTATGAATTCTTCTGAAACATCATTAAGAATGACATTGAGCCCGGACTGAGCTGCCACATGAACGATACCGTTTCCCATCGTCCCAGCTCCGATAACTCCCAGTGTTTTGATGTCCATAATTGTCCTCCAAAAAAATCAGTCAAACATTTCCACTGCCATACCGACCGCGTTTCCGCCGCCGAGACATAACGCAGCAATTCCTTTTCTTCCGCCTCTGTTTTTCAGCGCATGAAGAAGGGTTGTAAGAATCCTTCCCCCGCTTGCTCCGATGGGGTGCCCAAGAGAAACTCCGCCGCCGTTTACATTAACCTTGCTGACATCAAGGTTCAACTCTCTGTTCAGAGCCACAGACTGAACGGCAAAGGCTTCGTTCAATTCGTAAAGATCCACTTCCTCGTTTTTCCAGCCTGTTTTTTCCCAGAGCATTCTCACTGCTTTCACTGGAGCCATCATGACCATTCTCGGTGGCACTCCGCTTGTAGCATATGATTTAATTACCGCAAGAGGTTTCAAGCCCAGTTCTGAAGCTTTTTCCTCTGACATCACCAGTACAGCGGATGCACCATCATTTATTGTTGAAGCGTTACCGGCTGTTACTGTTCCAGCCCGGTCAAAAACAGGTTTCAGTTTTGCGAGGGTTTCGACAGTCGTTCCTTCGCGCGGTCCCTCATCACGGTCAAAAATCACGGGATCTCCTTTGCGTTGTGGAATAGAAACCGGAATGATCTCATTCAGAAATTTTCCTGTCCTGATTGCCTCAACGGCTTTCCTCTGGCTTTCAGCGGCATAGGCGTCCATTTCCTCTCTGCTGATATTGAATTCTTTAGCGACAATTTCCCCTGTGTTACCCATATGGAAATCTTCAAAAGCGCACCAGAGACCGTCTTTTATCATGGCATCAAGCACTTCCGCGTGACCCAGCTTATTTCCGCTTCTCATATTTGGAAGAAGGAACGGCGCATTACTCATGCTCTCCTGTCCTCCAGCGACAACAATATCAGCGTCTCCAAGCATTGCAGCTTGAGCGGCAAAAACAACCGACTTCAATCCTGAACCGCAGACCTTGTTGACGGTAGTTGCGGCAACCGTATCGGGAAGCCCTGCCTTAAGAGCGGCCTGCCTCGCTGGGTTCTGTCCAACTCCAGCAGTGAGGACATTTCCCATAAAAACCTCATCCACAACCGAAGGCGAAACCCCGTTCCTTTCCAGAAGCCCTTTAATTGCAATTCCTCCCAGTTCGGGAGCTTTAAAACCCGCGAGACTCCCCATGAATGCTCCGATCGGGGTTCTGACTGCGTCAATAATAACTGCTTTTTTCATATCATCCTCCAGAATTAGAAAACCTTACCGGTAAAGATTATTTGACATATTTCACTTTTGACAATGTGCTCAGATAATCGTCAAATGTAGCGTTATCAGGAACCCATGGCAGTTTGACCGAAAACGAGAAATCGGGTTTATCAACCCACCTTTCAACCATGACGCTCTCCTGTTTTTTCTTATGGAGCCAGACCGGAGCGAAGAGTCTCTTGAATTTTGACGGATCCTGTCTTATGTTCACGGTAACGCGTGATCCCTGACCATCGGGAGCCACATTGTATGAGAATTCAACATCCGCGTAACCTGCTTTCATGTACCAGTCATTAACAAAATTGTCGTAATCATCGTAAAAGGTTTTCAATTTTGCAAACTCTTTCTGCTCTTCAACAGGCATCTCGGCGAAGCTTTTGTATTTGGAAGAAAGATCCGTAAGTCGTTTTGCTGTTTGTTCCTTGAATTCATCAAAAAGCTGTGTTGAAGTCATTAACGAAAATTCGAATTTTTTGAGCATTGAACGATAGGTATTTAAAAACACTTCATTACCTACGATCATTCTTATCATATGCATAAATGCGGGACCCTTGTAGTATATAAGCTGCATTCCACTGTATGCTGCATCATATAAGTACATAGGCTCATCGTGCTGCTCTTTAACTTCAAAGTAGGTATCTCGCCAATCTTCGATTTTTTCACGCATTCTGTCAGGACCTTCTCTCCATTGTAGATACATGCCTGCGGTGTACTCTGTCAGAGTCTCTATAAACCAGTAATCATGGTCGCTTCTGCTACCCACCGTGTGCCCCCACCATTCATGCGCAATTTCGTGAGGTAAAAAATGATCTCTGTATTTTCCGGGATTTCCGTAGCTGCTCACTCTGCTGACCTCTGACGGTTTCAAATAAACTTCACCCGTGAGTCTTACAATACCTGCAGGAGCCTGGCCAAATCCTCTGAAAAAAGTCATTTGGGCAATATCCAGCTCTTTGAAAGGGTATTGCTTGTCAAGAACATCGCTGCTCTCATACCACTCCATTATTTTTTTGGCTTCAGGGAGTATCTGTTTAAGCTGATTAGCCTGCTTGTAAAGACTGTATATATTTATCTTTGTGTCTCCATCAGCTGAATAATCAGTAAGAGTTTTATATTTGCCGAAGATCATAAATGGAAATGAAATAGGTTTTTCCTCTTTTGTATGAATTATTCTGTAACCGTCTTCGACTTTTTCCTCAAGAGTTTCTCCAGTGTGGAGATGTATTATGTTTTCAGGCAGTTTTACTTTTGCTTCGTAGGTATAGAAATCATGCATTATATCCTTGACAGGAAGCCACATACCGGCAAAATCCCAAGCTTCAGGACCTGAAGGCAAAAATTCAAGTCCCATAAGTTTGGAAGCTGGTATGGGCATGCCGTCCTGATCAAGAAGGTTGATAACACCGATATCACGAACAACATCAGCGTTATAATTAAAAGAGAGTGTATACTCTCTTTCCTTCTCAAGGTATTTGCCCATGTCAATTGTCAACTGACCATTTTTGTCATGGATATATTCGAGACTTTTTCCCGTCTCATCTTTAATCTCATCAATAAAGATTATCTGCTCCTCAAAGTAATTTTCCTTGCTTAGAAAGAAGGTTACAATTCTTTCTCCGTCCTGAACCGGTTTGAAGCCCAGTTTTGTATTGACCTGCAGTTTTTTTCCGCTGCCTTTCTCCATAAAAAGGTTAATATTGTAACTTGTAACATCAAGTTCGGATTTGTCTTCCAGTAGCTGTTCACCCAGAGTTTTTTTCTGATCTTCACTACATTGAAAAACTGCCAGTTGATTTCCATCCCAGTCTCTCGCGCCCCCAGATGTTTTTCGTTCTAGCCTTACAAGAGATATCTCTTCTTCATTTTCGGGCTCGTAATGGTAATAGATCCATCCGAATTCATTCGTATCAAATTCCATCCAGATCGGCTGTAGATTATAATTTTTATTAAACCTGTTTTTAAGCATTGAGATTAAAGGATACCTTCTGTCATCATCAGGTCCTCTTCTTTCATTAAAAATGCTTTTTGCCTTTTCGACAATTTTGCTGTCAATTTTAGTTTCAGCATCTAATGACACAATAACTACCTCGTCAGCAAAAAACCCCTCCGGCGTTTGAATTTTATGGAGATAATCTTCTGGCAGAAAAAAGAACCCATTTGTGAACTTCCTGCCTTGAAAAAGCCCTTCCGCTTTCGACTTATTTTCGTCAATAAGCCTTTCTTTCAGGTAATGGTGCCAGACATCTGGGACATCAACACTTACTTGTCCTGCTCCAACATAAACAACAACATAAAACCCGTTATTCAAATTGTCCGAGAAAAAGAGTGTGCCATTTTCCAGATTGACATTTATCGAATCTTCTTCAATTGTAAGGTTTTTAACATGAAAAGCCCTGTCCGTCATTAGCTCAACACCAAGACAGCTGTCATAAAAATCCTTAAGTCCCTGTGAGTCAATTTCCTGTGAAAACACAGGATGAAACAATAAAAACATAAATAAAACGATAGTGAAAAGCCTGCAATACTTCAAAACAACTCCCTCCTGTAGGAATAAGGTCTAAAAATAATCATAACACCGGATTGTATCAATATGCTGAAAGGGTTGCAAGCAAAGAATTACTATCAGGGGAAAATAACAGAGCAGTATGTCATGAAATTATTTTCCCGTAAGTCTTTATTCCGTTCGTTGATTCTATTTTTATTCTCAACATTTTGTTTAAAAGACTGTCATTTCCCTCCGCATGGACTTCAATGTAATTTCCGCTCAGGGCCCTTATCAATCCGTTATCGGAACGCTGTTCGAGGGAAAGACAGGAAAGTTCTTTGCCAACAAATTTTTCCCGGAATGTCTTTTTAAGTTTTACTGAAACATCTCTCAGTATCTCACTCCGGGATGTGATTTTTTCCGGAGGAATCTGATTCAGCATCGAAGCAGCCTTTGTCCCGGGACGCTTTGAATACCTGAACACATGGAGATAATTCAGATGAGATAATTCTATGAGGGCAACTGTCTTTTCAAAATCCCCGTCGCTTTCGCCCGGGAATCCCACAATTACATCCGTTCCGAGACAGATATCCGGAATTTCCATTCTGAGTTTTTCGAGAAGGTTCATGAATTTATTTGTAGAATAAGGACGGTTCATGGCTTTCAGGACATCATCCGAACCGCTCTGAAGAGGGATATGCAGGTGTTCAGCAACCTTTCCACTGTCCCTGATAAGTTCAATAAGATGTTCTGACACCTCCAGCGGTTCAATGGAACTTATTCTGATTCTATCAATTCTCACCGCATTCACAAGCATATCTACAAGACCCGCAAGATCCGGACTGCAGGGAATATCCAGCCCGTACATCCCTATATGGATACCGGTTAGGACAATTTCCCTGAAACCCAAGTCAGCAATCCTTGAAGCTTCCTCTACTATTACCTGTGCCGGCAGACTCCTGCTCCTTCCCCTGACTGACGGGACTACACAATATGAACAGCATGCGTCGCAGCCGTCCTGAACCTTGAGAAAGGCCCGTGTGTGTTCGGAAAACCCTTTAAGGGGGAAATAGACAGTATTGGTTTCATTTCCTACGGAACGGTGGAAAACCCTCGAAGAACAATCACCGAATATCAAGTGCTCAACTATTTCGCCAATGCGCTCTCTGTCGGGATTCCCTGCCAGAATATCAATTTCCGGAAAACTGTCAATCAGAGACGGGTCTCTTTCAGCGTAGCATCCTGTCACAATGAGATGCGCATTCGGATTTTCCCTTTTGAATTTTCTTATAATCCTTCTTTCTTTCCGGTCTGTATTTTCGGTTACTGTACAGGTGTTGATTATTATAATATCAGCTTCTCCGCTGAAACAGGTTCTTTTAAACCCTTTATCGGTCAACATGGCATCCATTGAGGCGGAGTCATGCTGGTTCATCTTGCAGCCGAAAGTATGAATGTAATAGGAGTAAGTCTTCATAAAATTACCGCAAGGATTCTATTTCCTGCTTTATGTTCTGTCAACATATCACGCAATCCAACTTATATTTCTTGAACGGAGGAGTTCCACCTGCTATCATTTGTCTTTACGCATTGGAGCATGCTATGTTTGAAACTATATACTGGAAAGATGACCGTGTCATTATGCTGGATCAACGGGCTCTTCCATCAGAGGAAATATATCTTGAATTTACAACCCATGAGGAGGTTTCTTCGGCAATAAAATCAATGATTATCAGAGGGGCTCCCGCTATAGGTGTTGCAGCCGCAATGGGGATTGCGCTCGGGATAGTTAACTGCAAGGCTGCCGATAAAGAGGAGCTCGTTGAGGAACTTGATATTATCTGCCGTGAAATATCGTCAACTCGACCAACTGCAGTTAATCTGTTCTGGGCTGTTGACAGAATGAAAAAACGGTTTGAATCTGTACGCGGGCTTTCTGTGGATAAAATCAGGGAAGAGATGAAAAAAGAAGCCCTTGCCATAAGAGAAGAGGATATTGAAATTTGCAAGAGGCTTGGGAAAAACGGAGCGGAGCTTCTCAGAAGTAAGTGCTGTGTCCTTACTCACTGCAACGCAGGCGCACTGGCTACCGCAGGTTACGGAACAGCGCTCGGAGTAATCAGGGCAGCCCGTGAACAGGGTAAGGACATCAGGGTTTTTGCAGATGAAACAAGGCCCTTTCTTCAGGGAGCCAGACTGACAGTCTGGGAACTTATGAAAGACAAAATTCCTGTCACTCTCATAACAGACAGTATGGCCGGATATTTTATGAAAAAAGGAATTATTGATGCTGTTGTGGTTGGTGCCGACAGAATCGCAGCCAACGGGGACACCGCAAATAAGATTGGAACATATTCGGTGGCGGTGCTTGCAAAAGAGAACAAAATCCCATTTTATGTAGCTGCACCTTTGTCAACAGTGGATTACACAACTAAAGATGGAAATCTTATTCCTATTGAGGAGCGGGATGCTTCTGAAGTAACGGGTTTTGGGGGAATTCGGACCGCGCCTCCTGAAACGGATGCCAGGAACCCTGCTTTTGATGTCACAGACAGTGTTTATATATCCGGAATCATAACGGAAGCAGGGATTGCTTTTCCACCATTCAAAGGCAGTCTTGCTGAACTGCGCAAAAAAGCGGAAACTGAAAAATGACAGGCAGCGATAAATTTTTTCTGACTAGATTCTTCAGGCTGGAATCTGCCTCCGGACTGATGCTTATGGGTGCTGCTGTTCTTGCATTGATTGTCGCCAACATTCCTTTTCTGTCAGATTATTATGAAGTTTTGATAAATACTCCTGTTGCCGTAAAAGCTGGAGCGCTTGAAATCCACAAACCACTTCTCCTGTGGGTAAATGACGGATTGATGGCAGTTTTTTTTCTGCTTATCGGTCTTGAACTCAAGAGGGAATTTATTGAGGGTGAGCTTTCCAGTGCTAAAAAGATCATGCTGCCCGGAATCGGAGCAGTAGGCGGGATGGCTGTTCCGGCTTTAATCTATATTTTTCTGAATTCAGGAGATCCTGTTGCGCTAAAGGGATGGGCTATTCCTGCGGCTACTGACATTGCGTTCGCTCTTGGTATTCTTGCTTTACTCGGATCTGATGTTCCGACCGGCCTGAAGGTTTTCCTTTCATCTCTTGCTATTTTTGATGATCTGGGCGCGATCCTGATAATCGCATTCTTTTACACAAGCAAAATATCAGTTTCCGCGCTTATAGTCGGGGCTTGCTGTGTTTTGATTCTTTTTCTGTTTAATCTCAAAGGAATAGTTTCTAAGAGGCTTTTTCTATTTATTGGTATCATAATGTGGATTGCACTGCTCAAATCCGGCGTGCATGCCACGCTGGCAGGAGTCATTCTTGCCATGTTTGTTCCTTTAAGAACAGCGGACAAGTCCATCCCATCCTCGTTAAGAAGTATGGAGCAAGATCTTCATGCTGCTGTAGCATTCATCATTCTCCCTGTATTTGCTTTTTGTAATGCCGGCATAGTCCTCAAGGGAACAGGAATAGATGATATTTTTCACAATGTTCCTCTCGGAATAGCCCTCGGTCTTTTTTTGGGCAAACAGCTGGGAGTGTTCGCTTTCTGCTGGATCGCCATCAGACTCGGTCTTGCTGAACTCCCCGGAAAGGTGTCATGGGCATCGTTGTACGGGACATCAGCGCTCTGCGGAATAGGATTTACAATGAGCCTCTTCATAGGTTCACTTGCCTTTGAAGAAACAGGCGTCAACCTTCTTTTTGATGAAAGACTGGGAATAATTCTCGGTTCTGTTGCTTCGGGAATTCTTGGATTTTTTATCCTTAGGAAAAGCCTGAAACATTTAAAAGATGCCTGAAAGAAAGGTATCTTTCTTTTGCCTATACCCTTGACACTATTCAGACCATCTGATAGTGTATGGGGTCTTTTCTGCCTAGGCGGAAATTTTATTTTTTCAAGACTATAAAACAGATCACATCTGTAAACAGGATGCAATTAAGGAGTTTTTCATGAGAAGAAAGGTTTTAATAATGGGAGCAGCAGGGAGGGATTTTCATAATTTCAATACCTGCTACAGAGACAATAATGATTATGAAGTTATAGCGTTCACAGCTACACAGATCCCCGATATAGAAGGAAGAAAATATCCAGCGTCCCTAGCCGGAAAGCTTTATCCGAAAGGTATTCCAATCCGCGCTGAAAGCGAACTCTCTGAGCTTATAGAGAAGCATGGGGTGCATGAAGTCATTTTTGCCTACAGCGATGTGATGCACGAATATGTTATGCACAAAGCTTCAGAGGTTAATGCTTTGGGGGCAGATTTTGTGCTGATGGGCACAAAAGAGAATATGATCAAATCAAGTAAGCCCGTTATTTCTATATGTGCAACAAGAACTGGATGCGGTAAAAGCCAGACAACGAGAAAGGTTGCGCAGATCCTTCAATCAATGGGCAAAAAAGTGGTTGCCATAAGACACCCGATGCCTTACGGAAATCTTGAAGCGCAGAAAGTCCAGCGCTTCGCTGTCCTTGAAGATCTCGATAAGCACGAATGCACAATTGAAGAACGAGAAGAATATGAGCCGCATATAGTCAACGGTATAGTTGTTTACGCTGGTGTTGATTACGGCGCGATCCTTGCTGAAGCTGAAAAAGAAGCTGACATCATAATCTGGGACGGCGGAAACAACGACACACCCTTCTACAAACCCGATCTCAATATCGTTGTGGTTGATCCTCTGAGACCCGGCCACGAGATATCCTACTATCCCGGAGAAACCAATCTCAGAATGGCGGATGTTATTGTAATAAACAAGCTGGTTCAGGCTTACCCCGAAGATATTCAGGAAGTCCGGATGAACATCAGAGAATTTAATCCCAAAGCAAAGGTGGTGGAAGCCGCTTCGCCGATTTTTGTTGAAAACCCGGAGCTTATCGCGGGGAAAAGAGTGCTTGTCGTAGAAGATGGCCCGACACTGACTCACGGAGAAATGGATTTCGGGGCAGGCGTTGTTGCGGCGGAGAAATATAATGCGGCCGAACTTGTTGATCCAAGACCATTTACAGTGAAATCCATTAAGAAAACATATGAGAAATATCCCAATATAGGGATTCTTCTACCGGCTATGGGATATGGAGAAGCACAGATTAGGGATCTTGAAAAAACAATTGCGAACACAGATTGCGATGTGGTTATTATCGGAACCCCAATAGACCTTAGGAAGCTTATTAAAATTGATAAACCTGCTGTCAGGGTTTCTTATGAGCTTGCAGAGATCGGGCATCCGACCCTCAGCGATATACTAAAAAACTTTGCCTGATTAATCAGGGGCATCCTTACAATTTGATTCAGGGATGCTCCTTTTAATTTCCGGAGAATAATTCCATGCATAAAACCGCTATTCTTGCCTTCGGGGGGAATGCGATTCTGAAATCCAATGATGAAGGCTCTCAAACGGAACAGGAGAAAAATGCTCAGAAAGCTGCTTTCATGATGGTGAAAATCGTCAGAAGGGGCTATAATCTTGTGGTTGTCCACGGGAACGGTCCGCAGGCTGGAAATGAGCTTTTAAGGATCGAGGAGAGCATAACAAAAGTCCCGCCCTGTTCTCTCGACTACTGCGTCGCAAAAACGGAAGGGGACATGGGGTATATGCTTGAGCTCGCCCTCAGGAACCAGCTTGCCAAAGAAAAGATCAGGCGCAACATCACCGCTCTTCTGACCATGGTCGTTGTCGATAAAGATGATCCGGGTTTCGTCAATCCGACAAAACCAGTCGGCCCGTATTATTCGGAATACAGGGCGCAGAAACTCAAAAAATATCAGAAATGGCCGATGGTCGAAATACCGGGAAAAGGTTTCAGGCGGCTTGTAGCCTCTCCGAAACCGGTTGACATACTGTCAATTGATGTAATTGAAAAACTCGCAAAGAGCGGAAATATAGTGATTGCCGGTGGTGGTGGAGGAATACCGGTGTCAATAAACGAAAAGGGAATGCTGAAGGGGGAAGAAGCCGTAATTGACAAGGATTACACTTCTGCGATAATAGCGGATAAGATCAATGCCGATCTTTTCATCATTCTGACTGCTGTGAACAGAGTTTCCCTGAACTGGGGTAAAGAGAACCAGAAAGATCTCGACACTCTCTGCGTCAAAGATGCCCTGAAATTGTATGAAGAAGGACAGTTTCCTCCTGGCAGCATGGGACCAAAGATCCTTGCGTCTGTTGATTTTGTCAGTAAGAATGAAAACCGTGAGGTTCTTATCACTTCAGCCGAAGCGCTTCCGGACGCACTGGCAGGGAAAAACGGAACGCGAATCATTGCAATTCCTGAAGTGAAACCTGAGCCTCTTCCACTGTTCTGATATTTCCGCTTGAAAATTCACAGCAAAAGGCAGGCATCCCCGTACGAATAAAATCTGAAATTATTTTCAATCGCATGGCTATACATTTCCATAACCCTCTCCCGTCCTGCAAATGCTGAAATCATCATCAGAAGGGTTGATTTAGGCAGGTGGAAATTTGTAATCAGGGAATCAACAGCTTTGAATTCATAGGGGGGATGGATGAAAATATCGGTCCAGTCTTCCTTCTTTCCGGTCTGCGCATAACTTTCAAGCGCTCGAGAAGAAGTTGTTCCTGTCGCAAACACTTTTTTTCCGGATAATTTTGCCATGTCAACAGCTCTGATTGTTTTATCAGGTATGCGATACCATTCTTTTTCCATCCTGTGTTTCCGAATATCATCAACCTTGACCGGGGCAAAAGTCCCCTTTCCTACATGAAGGGTGACCGTGCAGATATCAACTCCTTTGTCCCGCAAAGCGTTCAGCAGTTCTTCGGTAAAATGAAGTCCGGCTGTCGGCGCTGCAACTGCTCCGTTATCCGAAGCATAAACCGTCTGATATCGCGCAACATCCGATTCTTCCTGTTCCCTGGATATATAAGGGGGAAGAGGGATCTTTCCGAATTTTTCCAGATATTCCATAAACGGACTATCACAACTAAAACGGATAAGCCTGACTCCTTCTTCCAGCGTGGATTCCGGGGTTCCTATCATATTGTCATCGAACACTATGACAGAACCGTTTTTAATCCTTTTCCCGGGTTTGACCATGGCCTTCCATAGATCTTCTTCCACCCGTTCCAGAAGCATCACCTCAATAACAGCCCCGGTGTTTTTTGTTCCCAGAAGTCTTGCAGGGAAAACCTTTGTGTTGTTTAAAACAAGAACATCACCTGTGTTCATGAACTGTTTAATGTCACAGAACCTGAACTCCTCAAACGGACCGTTGCCCCGTGGACATACAAGAAGCCTTGATTCGTCTCTTTTTTCAGCAGGATGAAATGCTATTCTTCCTTGCGGAAAAAAATAATCATAACTACTAATGTGGAACGGGTTCTGCATCATTGTTCTTCTTAAACGAAATCACTAAGGCAATCCTGCGCACGGATCCTTCTGCCCAATTATAACAGAACCTCCGGGTTGCAAAAAGGCCTTTGATGCTCTATATTCTGGTGTGCTGACTGGCAACAAAAAGGGAACTGATGGAAACAATACTTTACATTTGCATCGGAATAGGGCTGGCAGCTTCATGCGGCTTCAGGATTTTTGTCCCGTTTCTTGTGATGAGCGCTTCATCAATTTATGGCTGGATTGATCTTTCAGAAGGTTTTGAATGGGTAGGATCATGGCCCGCGCTCATTTGTTTTGCCATTGCAACTGCGCTTGAAATAGGAGCGTATTACATCCCGTGGCTGGACAATCTGCTTGATACCGCTGCGGCACCTATTGCAATAGTTGCAGGAATCGTTCTTGCGTCCTCCGTGATTCAGGACATAAATCCCGTGCTGAAATGGTCTCTTGCTGTAATCGCAGGAGGTGGAGCCGCAGGAGCTGTTCAGGCACTCACAACTGCAGCTCGAGGATTTTCCTTGACAACAACGGCGGGAGCTGGAAATCCTGTAATCTCAACAGCCGAGGCAGCGGGTTCCATTATCCTGTCTGCAATTTCCGTCTTTCTTCCGTTTCTTGCGGTTGCACTCCTGGCAACATTGATGTTTCTGGCGATTGCATTTTTGATCAGACTGAGAAATAAATCAGAAGATTTATACTAAAATTTATTTGCAAACAACGCTTTTCTATAGCACTTCATTCTTTCACAGATCTTCAATCTTAATGCCTCTCTTTTCTTCAGATACGGGTTTAAGCGTATCCTGGGGAATCTTCATGCTCTGGTAAAGCAGCCAGTGGAATATCCCGAGCACCCAGATTGAAACAAACCACAGCATCACACGGGGTTTCTGAATTAACTCGAACGCGCCGATACCTGAAACCATATCCACTGCTCCCAGCAGGAATAAGCCTGAAAATCCAGCCGCCCACATCAGTATGAAAGTGACTGCAAGTGCCAGAACCTGGAGAAAATTCCACCCGGCATTCAGACACTGACCGGCTCCGAAGCGGAAGTAAATAACCCTGCCTGCAATGATGTCTCTCATCAAAAACGCAATTGTTGCTGTCAGCACGAACCATTCATTTTCAGCAAAAGGGATTACTTCAAATGCTTTAAATATACCCGTTACAGGCATTACAATAAAGAACAGCACGAAGATAATATGTCCGAAGATGGGCGTATCAGCTCCACCTCCTTTGTATGCCCCTTTTTCGTCCGGATTCATTATCATTTTGAGAACCCACTTTTTCTCCTTGAAACGCGGGTCGCGATGATCCTTCCATACGAAAAAGGCAAGCAGAATATATCGCATAAATATTCCCGCTGTGATGCTGAGAATGAAAATGCGTCCGTCGCCATTTGAAAAAATCAGGATGAGTAAATTTGAGGCAATCAGAAAAACATCAGGCAAAACACCTGCTTTTCCGTAAAGACCCCTTCCGGACAGGTTCATAGTTTGTTGTCCTGTATTATAGAGAGATCAGCGGACTAAGGTTTCAATTCCTTTTTGAAATTGCCGGTGTCGTAATCAAAGATTTTAATTTCCACCACAACCCCTCTTTTCCGGGGATGATAGAACGAGACCTTAATATCATTGTCGCCTTTACCTGTTCCCTCTCTTGTTATCAGCCAGGCTCCTGGCGGAACCTTGGATGCGAGTTCGTGGCAGTTGCCGGGAGGCGATTGGTGTCCAGCGGGTTTACCCGGAATCCAAATTCTGCATTTTCCCGGAGGGGGAAGATGTCCTGGCGGAATATCAAGTTTTTGCATCTGTCCCGGAGGAGAGGGCGGATGGGCTTCCGTGCCGTCCTCTGGATGGTTCTGCGGCGTTGTTCTTATGGTTACAGAGGTGCAAGATATTATCAGCGCAACGCATAGTGAAATGAAAATTATTTTCATCATTTTTTTCTCCTTAAACGGAGTAAGTATATATTATTTTATCATCTGATGCAAAACTTGTATTCAGGTTCATATTCAATTCTGACATATTTAAATCTCTGGTGATGATGAAATTTAAGGGTATAATGTCACATTCTTTTTGAGGTGTTTTATGAATGTGCTCATCACGGGTTCATCGGGTTTGATCGGAACCGCCCTCCGAAGCAGGTTGACAGAAGAAGGACACAGTATTTTTTGCATGATTAGGGGTGTCAGGCAATCTGATTCCCGATTCAGCTGGTTTCCTTCAGAAGGCATTATCAATCTTGATGAATCAGGGAGAATTGATGCGGTTGTCCATCTCGCTGGTGCCGGGATTGCTGATAAGAGATGGAGTCCCGAACGGAAGAAGATTATTTTTGAAAGCCGTGTTAATTCAACTCGACTTCTTGCCGGGAAACTGGCTTCTCTGAGCCATAAACCGGAAGTGTTCATTTCCGGGTCTGCGATCGGATTTTACGGGAACACATTAGAGAAAACTGTTGACGAATCATCGCCTGCTGGGACGGGGTTTCTTCCATATGTATGCAGTGAATGGGAGAGGGCAGCAAGGCCAGCGATTAACGCCGGAATTAGAACTGTTTTTCTTAGAACGGGTATTGTACTGAGCAAAGAAGGCGGAGCGTTAGCGAAGATGCTGACTCCTTTTAGGTTAGGGCTTGGTGGGGTGATCGGATCCGGAGATCAGTATATGAGTTGGATAAGCATGCGGGATATGGTTGAAGTCATTGTTTTTGTTCTGAAAAATAGTTCATTGAGAGGACCCGTCAACGCTGTATCGAATAAACCGGTCACAAACGGCATTTTCACGGAAATGCTTGCAAAAGTGCTGAATCGTCCGGTTCTGTTCCCTGTACCGTCTTTTGCGGTAAAAATTGTCTTCGGAGAGATGGCAGACGAAATTCTGCTGACAGGACAGAGAGTGCTTCCGTGGAAACTTTTGGATGCGGGGTTTGAATTTTCTGATAATGATCTGGAAACAGCACTGAAAAGTATTTTGAATAATTGACTCAAAAAACATTGAGAAAAAGGATTGCAGCAATTTTTATTTTAAGGAACAAGAACAAGGTTCCGAAATACAATATCAAAAGTATTGATAATTCTTGACAACCGTCAAATCTTCAATATAATCCTTTGCTTGTGACGACGATGGGAGCTTAGCTCAGTTGGAAGAGCACCTGCCTTACAAGCAGGGGGTCGCTGGTTCGAGCCCAGCAGTTCCCACCATAAGTAAGACGACTGCGGGGTCGTAGTTCAGTTGGTTAGAACGCCGGCCTGTCACGCCGGAGGTCGAGGGTTCGAGTCCCTTCGGCCCCGCCAGACATATCAAGGGTTTCAGCGAATTCCGCTGGAGCCCTTTTTTGTCGGTGTCCAAATAAGGCTCAACATTTACACAGACTCAGCAGAAAACCGTGTAAGAGAAAGGGACAGCGCATTTATTCGCATTATGGGTTCGCTCCGCAGCGCCACAGCGAGCTTCCGTCATCGCGTTCGTTACCCTCGCTGTCAGCACCGAGAGAAGCCTTTTCACCGCCCGTATTACTCACACCAATAAGGTACCAATGATCACCGGAAAGCATATTATGTTCAAGTGTAACACGTCCGGAAGATAAGGTTCCGGATACCCAACAGCTTGTGGAATCGGGAGAGTACCAGTTTCCCAAAGAGCCTTCATAAATATTATAAGTGTCGGCATCAGCGACTTCAGCACATTCAAAAGTACCTGTTTTATCAAGTATGTAAAAAGGATATACATCTCCTGCCGGAGGTTCCGGTATTGTAACTGTAAATGGGCATCCGCAGACCCAGTCACTGTCACATGTGAGCAGGCCATCTCCGGCAGCCTGGAAACGCCAGTAATAAGTCCCTTCAATCAGAGAGGGTGAGACATCCACGCTGGTTACATCGGACCCTATTGTGCCGCCTGTGACCATGGGACCGGAGCAATCACTTCCCTGACCTATCTGCCAATTATAACCGGCCTCGCCTTCAACATCGCTCCAAATCAATTCAGGTGTTGTATCGGAAGTTTCGATGGGGCCTGAGCAGGATTGGCCGTCAATCGACAGCAGTTCGGGAGCGGTTATTTCACAACCTGAGCATTGCTCTATCATAGACCACCCGGTACTGGAAACTGTTGCACCGCTGTTGGATGGAACTGCTGTGGAAATAACAGGTGTAACAAAGGTATCGAAATCGACTGCAGGAGTATCGCCAACTGTTACTGATGTATCCGTAATAAACTCGCAGGAGGAACCTATTTCACCATAAGGATTTATCTTAAGAACCCAATAATCACTGTTGGACGAGCTGAAAGACCAGGTCCAACCGGACATTATGTAACCCCCGTCCTGAGTTCGCTCTAAGTTAAGAGCTCCGTCATTATTGCTGCCACCGTATGTTTTCTGCCAGACTACATCACCGGAGGAATCAATCTTCATAGCCCATAGGTCGTATCCGCCAGCTCCAAATGAATCCGTATATCCTGCCACGACAAATCCGCCATCAGATGTATTACTTGCACAGTTTGCTCTGTCCATTCCTGACCCGCCATATTTTTTCTGCCAAAATATATTGCCTGAGCTGTCAAGCTTCAGGATCCAAAGGTCGTAATCACCTGCACTGTATGAATTACTTCTTCCGGTAACAAGGAAGTCGCCTGAAGGTGTTTCAAGAACACATCCAGCATCATCATAACCGGGACCTCCGTAATTCTTCTGCCATCCAACATCTCCTGCTGAATCAAGACGGAGGACCCATAAATCAGAGGATGCAGGAGCACCGGAACCATAAGAATAGGTCAGTCCTGCAGCAATATAACCACCATCGGAGGTTTGCCTGATTGAGCATAGAATGTCATCATATGAGCCCCCGTAAGCTTTCTGCCACAGAATCCCTCCGGCGGAATCAAGCCTAATTATCCAGCAGTCTGCCTGACCGGCGCCATAAGATTTGGTTTCCCCGGCAATAATATAACCACCTTCAGAAGTCTGAACAAGCGCATAACCTGCATCTGCGTTAATACCACCATATATTTTCTGCCATTCAACGATACCGCTTGAATTTAGCTTGATTAAAAATGCATCATAACCGTTACCTGCAAATGAGTTGGTGTAACCTGAAAGAATGTAGCCTTCATCAAGGGTTTGTTCTATAGTATAAGAATGTTCATAAAGGCTGCCGCTGTAGTTCTTGACCCATTCAGCATCTCCGAATATATCAACTTTCATGACCCTGATGTCATAATTACCTGTTCCGGACGGATCGCTGCGTCCTGCAATGCTGTATCCGCCGTCTGAAGTTGCGGACACTGAATATGCAGCCCCTGTATCTGCACCGAAAGCCCTGGCCCATGTGATCCAGTGTCCACCTCCAATAACTAGGAAATCACATGTACCGGACCAGTAGCTGTCACAGTATGTTTCCCCATCCCCCAGTGCTCTGACATGCCAGTAGTATTGACCATCAGCAAGATCGACATTTACATCCGCAGATGTTACATCTGCAGATACAGATCCTGTGGAAATTAATGTTCCGGTGCAGTCAGACCCGGTCCAGACTTCCCATTCATATCCGCTTTCGCTGGATACATTAGTCCACTCCAACTCCGGAGTGGAATCGGATGTTGTGATTGTTCCGTTGCATGTTTGTGTATCCACCCCCACAGGTGCCGGTACGGAAAGAAAATACATGCACCCGCTTCCTGAACACTGCTCCGTGACTGTTGCAGTTGAATCCGATGTGATTGCGGCTGTAACCTGAGGTGTTATGCCTGTATCGGACGCAGTTGATGCTGTAGCAACTGATGTTGCGTTTGAATCAGTAATTGTGCCAGATGTATCATTGATAAAAGAACATGAAGGATCTATGCTCCCGCTGATATCAAGTTTTAATATCCATGCTTCAAGACCGCTTGGGCCGAATGACTGGGTTTCACCTGCTACAATAAACCCGCCGTCAGATGTCTGTTTCACCGAATATGACTGTTCCGTCATTGATCCGCCATAAGTCTTCTGCCACTGGATGTTGCCTGAACTGTCTAGCCTTAAAATCCAGATATTGCTGCCGCTCTTCCCGGCCAGGATATAACCGTTGTCGGATGTCTGGCTGATATAACGGGCAAGTTCATAATTGATATTTCCGTAGACCTTCTGCCACTGAACATTGCCGTTCGAATCCAGCTTCAAGGTCCATAAACGGAAAACCCCTCCGAACGATGAGGTCGAACCTGTTACAATGTATCCGCCATCACTGGTATTTTGTCCACAATAAGCGGTTTCGTAACCTGAACCGCCATAGTTTTTCTGCCACAGAATGCTGCCCGAACCGTCAATCTTAATGACCCAGAAGTCATCAAAACCTGTACCGGCGACAAGATAACATTCATCAGGTGTAATGCTGACAGAATAAGCGCATTCTGTTCCCGATCCGGCATATTTTTTCTGCCATTCCAGCAAACCGTCATCGCTCAGTTTAAGCACCCAGAAATCCTGACCGGAACCTGTATCAATATATCCGGCAACGATATAACCGTTATCGGGCACCTGTTTAATACTGTTTGGCACCTCCCAGCCCGCAGTGCCATATGTTTTCTGCCACTGAATGTCACCCGCAGAATCCAGCTTTAAAATCCAGAAATCATTATTTCCGGCTCCAAATGAACTTGTTGCACCTGCAGCAATGCACCCGTTATCAGCAGTTGTAGCAATGCTGAGAACAACATCAATTCCAATGCCTCCGTAAGTTTTCTCCCATGAAATAATGCCAGTGGCATCTAGCTTGACAATCCAGATATCAGAACTGCCGGCTCCGAATGATGAAGTACGCCCGGCAACAATATAGCCTCCATCCGAACACTGAACAACATCACGGGCATTGCTGTTTCCACCATATGTATTAGCCCAGGTCTGGGCTGAAGAGTCAGCAGCTAGAAAAAAATATAGAAGTACAGGCATGAATAGTCGGCTTAAAAGTTGTGACAGGCAACTGTTCATTTTATATCTCCTTTGCATAACATAAAACCATACCCATCGTAAAAATTCAACCTACTCTTGATTTATTCTGCTTGTTGAATGCTCAGTTTTGTTTAATCATATCGCTTTATCAATTTCCACGGAAATGATATTTCTTTTAGTATACAGTTGCAAATCCATTCTTCTGTTTTCTGTGTGCACAAATTAAAATGCAGACGATATTGATTACATTTTGAAATGTATTTCCTGAAAAAGGATACTGGTCAGACTTCAGTCCGAACCTTTTTTATGATAGCATTAACCCTTTGGAGAATTAATCATATTGGAATAACTGTGCTTGAAATGGAATAAAGGATCGGAAGATTAAATCAGGTTCAGGATAAGGGAGTTTATAACATATGAAGGGAAAAAAGAAAAAGAAAGGATACCGCAAGGTAACATATCCGGCTGCTATTCGGATGGCGAAGATAATTGATTCCATGCCGTCTCATGCCTTGGGGATGAGGGTTTCCACGATGTGCGAGCGCTATGATATTTCGGAGCAGACTGTAATGCGGTATGTGAAGTCTTTCAGCGAAACCTTTGTTACCGACGAAGGGGAGCCCCAGTTTGCAATTGAAAACCGGGGAGGGGAAAAATGGCTTGTCCGTCATTATGCCCATGCCGGGGAAAGCGCATCGCCTGTATATAAAGTCATACCTCTTTATCTTGCCATCGAGTTTTTCAACATGCTCGGTTCGCACAATATCTTTTCCGAAATACTTGAGTCTTTTTATGGTGAAGTGGAATCAAGGGTTTATTCAGAGCATAAGAGAATGATCAGTGATCTGCCAAGGAAGCTCTTTGCAGCCCCGTTTGCTCCGAGGGATTATTCAGCTCAGGACTGGATAATTTCTGAACTGATGAAAGCCCTTCTTTATCAGAATGTCATCAATATGAAGTACAGGCCCGGCGGGAGAGGAAGACCCAGAAATTATACTCTTGAACCGCTTACCCTGCTTTATAACAGAGGAGGCCTGTATCTCCTGGCAAAATTTCCTGACGGGGAGAAACCGATTTTTTTCAGTATTGAGAGGATAAAAGAGATCGCGGTCACGAAGGAAAAGTTTGATTATCCCGGAGATTATCACCCAGCGCGAATGCTGGACGGCGCTTTCGGGATTTTTACCGGAGAACCGAAGCTGTTCCGCCTGAAGTTCTCAAGGTATCTTAAGGATTATATAACAGCAAGAACATGGCACAGAACCCAGCGGTTCGAATTTCTGAAAGGCGGGTCTTTCGTGATGACGATGGAGGTTGCTGATACGGAAGAAGTTCGTGCATGGATAAGGAGTTTCGGAGACAGTGTGAAAATAATAAGAGTCAGCAAAGCGGTTCTGCCCGGTGAAAAAGAAAGCGGGACAGCATCAAGCTGAGCTATTTATCCAGAACATGCTTTTCAAGACTGAAGCATGTGAACTTTCCTTCAAAAACAACTATGCTGTCAAGATATACCTTGACAGCTACAATACTTTTTCTGCCTTTCAATTCGACAATTTGTGCTTCAGCGGTAATCATATCTCCCGTCCTGACCGGTTTAAGGAATTGAATTTCCGCCGAACCAAGCACAACGAACGGATGATTGACTGCCAGCATTGCCGCGTAATCAGCAAGCCCGAATACGAACCCTCCGTGTACGAGACCAGTACTGTCAGCGGTCATCTCTTGTGAAGTCTTCATAATCACTTTGGCGTATCCGTCTTTTATCTCCAGAGGGGTTCCGCAAAATTTTCTGTCTATTTTTTCATGCGTTTTTATTTTCATTTTGATCCTCTTATTGTTTAAGAAATTCTTCATTTTATGGCATACAGAAATCCGTCAGCACTTCCGATATACAATATTCCATCTAACAGAACAGGAGAAGATGATACAGCCCCTCCCGTTCTGAATTTCCAGATTTCCTTTCCCGTTTCCCTGTTAACGGCGTAAACATATCCATCGTGGCTGCCAAAGTAAACTGTCATGCCCGACACAGTGGGAGAAGAACGGATAACATCTCCTGTCTTAAAGCGCCATTTTTCCCGCCCCGTTGAAATATCAACCGCATATAAATATCTGTCGCAACTCCCGAAATACGCAATAATGCCTGAAACTGCAGGAGAAGAGTCAATCATGCCACCGGTCTTGAACTTCATTTCCGGTTTTGTCCATGTTTCTTTGTTTTTTCCGGACAGCAATCCCGGAAGAGAATACAGATGGCCGTCCCAGCTCCCGAAAACTACATATGTTGTTTCAACAGGGGAGGACAGGATCGCGCCGTCAGCCTTAAATTTACAGCATAAATCCCCTGTTTTCGAATTCAGTGCATAAAGATGATGGTCAAGGCTTCCAAAACAGACTCTTCCGTCCATAAGAGCAGGAGAGGAATGAATTTTGTCCCCTGTCCGGAATCTCCAGTTTTCCTTTCCCGTTTTTACATTCAGTGAATAAAAATTACCGTCGTAACTTCCGAAATAAACTGCTCCGCCGGAAACCGCAGGAGCAGCGGCAATCCAGTCTTCAGTTTTGAATTTCCAGTTTTCGTGTCCTGTTTTTGTGTCAATCGAATAAATGTGTTTATCCGTACTTCCGAAATAAACAGCTTCTCCTGACACCGAAGGAGAGGAGAATATCTTGCCGCCTGTTCTGAACTTCCATTTCTCAAGCCCTGTTTTAATATCAAGAGCGTAAAGATGGTTGTCAAAGCTTCCAAAATAAACCATTCCTCCACAAACAGCGGGTGATGCAGTGATGGAATCCTCTGTCCTGAATTTCCATACCAAACCTTTAAAATCAGCTGGCCCGTTTTCTTTAGATTCTCCTGTTCGCTGATTGTTGGAACGGAATGTGGTTCCATTTGTTCCCGCGCAACCGGCCATGGCAAGCAATATGGCAATGCTTATCAAAACACTGTAAATGCGACTCATATCCTCTCCTTTATCCGGCATTTCCGCAACCTAGTTTGCAGTACATTATTCATTCTAGCATAAAGGGTTATTCATAAAAATACTTCGCTACGAGACATTATTCCAGCCTGAAGTTGAAACCTGTCATGCAATGAAGTATATTTGAACAGAATCCGGCTTTATACAGGAGTGTTGGATGAGAGTTGCGGTAATCGGCGGCGGACCTTCGGGGACTTTTTTCACTCTGAGGTTTCTGGAGGATCTTAAAAAGCAGGGCAAGAGTGCTGAAATTTCTATAATTGAGAGAAAGCTCTTTCCAAAAAGGGGACCGTCAGGATGCAATCTTTGTGCGGGACTTATTTCCTCATCCATGATACGGAACCTTGGAAAACTTGGGATACAGATACCTGAAGGAATTATCCAGAGTTCCATTGACAGTTATGTGTATCATGCGGAATCAGGCTCGAGAGAGTTTTCCCAGTTCAGAAACGAACAGGTGTTCACTGTTTACAGAGGGGGAGGGCCTCTCCACAGCCAGTCAAACCAGTGCAAAAGTTTTGATCAGGCCCTGCTTGAAAAAACGGTCGAGAAAGGGTCGGTTCATATTCACGGTAATGTGACGGATGTAAAAATGCCGGTGAAGAAGGGAGAGCCTTATCTGATTCACTACAATAACGCTGAAACACTTGAAGCTGACTTTCTTGTCGGAGCATTCGGACTGAATACGAATTTGACTGACCGTTTTCAATTAATGAATTTCGGATACATTCCCCCGGAGGCTTTGACAGTGGCTCAGACAGAGATGTATTTTCCGGAAGGTATTCCCGAGCGTTTCAGAAAAAAGGTGCATGTTTTTAATATCAGGTTCAGAAAACATATCAGGTTTGTCGCGATGACACCCAAAAGAAATTATATAACCCTTACGATGGTCGGCAATAATCCGGGGATTGATGATATAAATGATTTTCTTTTCATGCCTCGTATAAGAGAGCTGATTGATTCGGGATGGGATCGAACCGGGCAGCAATGCGCATGTTTCCCTAAAATACCGCTGAAACCTGCTGGCAGACCTTTTGCCGACAGGCTTGTCATCATTGGAGACGCACATGTCAGCAGGTATTATAAAAACGGAATCGGCTCGGCTTTCTACACTGCGTCTGTGGCCGCTGAAAGCATAATGAAGTACGGAGCTGCAAAGAGAGGATTCAGGTCATATTACATTCCGAAATGCCGCAGAAGATATTACCATGACAATATTTATGGTAGAATCCTGTTCATGCTGAATGATGCAGTCGCCCAGAATTCATTGTTTTCAAAGGTTCCTTTGAGAGTCGCTGAACTTTACGGAACCAGGATTAGGAAAGAAGAAAATATTCTTCATTTCATTCTTTGGGCATTATTCACGGGGGAGGAAACATATAAAAAAATTCTGCTGTCTATTCTGAATCCAAGGCTCCTGTTCGATATGTCAGTTCAGTTCGTGAAGCTGCTTTACGGGAGAATAACGGGGAAATGAGTGGAATTAATTCTTTAGGGCCGTTAAAGAATGGGAGCTCTGTTGCGGTTATCGGCGGCGGCCCCGCCGGGTGTAGCTGCGCGTTGGCCGTAAAAAGGGAAGCAGCAAAAAGAAATGCGAATGTTGAGGTTTCCATTTTTGAACACAAACACTACGGATCACACTACAACCAGTGCCTCGGAGTGCTTTCGCCTCCAGTCCTCAATCTTCTTCAGGAGTATTTTGACATAATTTTCCCGGGTGCTCCGTCGTCAATTCTCCAGAGAAAAATAGAAGGCTACATTTTATATACCAAAGGAAAATCTCTCGATCTTCCGGATGCGCAAGGCAGTGAGCCTTCATACGCATCAAGAAGGGTATCTTTTGACGACTTTCTGCTTACGGAAGCTGAAAAACGAGGGGTGAAAATAATCAAATGCAGGGTTTCGGATATCGAAATATTCGAGGATGAGGTGATAGTTTACGGTGAGAGCGGGAATATCAGGGCGGATATTGTTGTGGGAGCCTGTGGTCTGGATACCGACATGATGGAGATTTTCAGAAATAAAACTGGATTCAAACCTCCGTCCCACCTCGATACGGTTGTCACAAAACTGCATATCCCGAAGGAGGAAATAGATGCATTCGGCAGCAGGATAAAAGCTTATATTTCTGAAGTGCCGGGAGTAGAATTCGCAGCTATCACTCCCAAGCATAATCATATTTCAATTGTTATGGCGGGAAAAAATGTTGATTCCCGTGATTTTAGGAAACTTATTGAAACAGATCTATTTAAGAGTACTCTTTCTTTTGATTTCTGCATCAAGGATGTTCACAAAGGAAGATTTCCTAACAGTCCGGCTAAAAACTTTTACGGCAACAGATATGTTCTCATAGGCGATGCCGCCGGGCTTATACGCCCGTTTAAAGGGAAAGGAATTAACTCCGCAATAATAACCGGGAATCTGGCCGCAATTACAATGTTCGAAAAGGGTATATCAAGAGAAGCTCTGAAAAATTTCGAGAAAGACTGCCGGTTTCTTATCGGAGACTACTGGTATGGTATGTTTGTAAGGTTCGGAGTGAAAATCATGAGCAGATTTAACGCGCTGTCGCCTGTTCTCAGTTGTGCTGAAAACAACACAGAAATAAGGGAAGCTCTTTACAAAAGCGTTTCGGGCAGTGACACATATAAAAAAATTGTTATGACCTGTTTTAAGCCGGAAAACCTGATATCGATTGCGGCAGCTTATTTCAGATGGATTTTCAGCATGAAGCAAAAATAAGTTATATTTCATGCTGAAATTTGACACTTTTGCCGCCATATCATAAACTTCATCTGAATGAAACTGGAGGTTGAATTGATATACATTACAGCACGAATTCCTGATAAAGCGGTTGATTTTCTGAAAGAAAAACACGAGGTCTGCCTTGATGATTCTCCTCGGAGGGGTAGGTTCCTGAACATGTTGGAGAAAGCAGATGGATTAATTTCGATGCTTTCCGATAATATTGACAGGGAAGCTATCGAAAGAGGAAGGAAACTCAAGATTATCGCAAATTACGCGGTAGGATATAATAATATTGATGTCCGCTTTGCTCTGTCCAGAGGAATTGCGGTCACAAACACCCCTGGAATATTGACAGATGCCACTGCGGACCTGACCTGGGCACTTATTCTTTCCGTGACAAGACATATTGTCACTGCGGACAGATACACTCGCGAAGGACTCTTTAAAGGATGGCACCCGATGCTGTTCAGGGGAACAGGCCTTCAGAACAAAAACCTTGGAATCCTCGGACTGGGAAGGATCGGGGAAGCTGTCGCTTGTAGAGGCAAGGCTTTCGGGATGAATATTCTGTATTCGAACAGAAAACGGAACCATTGCGCTGAAGAAAAACTGAATGCGTCGTTTGTTTCCTTCCGTGAACTTCTTGAGCAGTCTGATATTCTTTCTGTTCATGTTCCTCTTACACAGGAAACGAAAGAAATGATCGGAATTGAGGAGCTGAAGCTCATGAAAAAGAGTTCTTTTATAATCAACACAGCACGGGGACCGGTGATAGACGAGGATGCCCTTGCAGGTATGCTGTCCGATAAGAGAATTGCAGGGGCAGGATTTGATGTTTATTACAATGAACCGGAAATTAATCCCAGTCTCCTGACACTGGACAATGTTGTTCTTCTTCCACATCTTGGAAGCGCGACAATGGAAACCCGTGAAAAAATGGCTTTTATGGCTGTTGAAAATGTTATTGCGGTCCTCGCCGGAAAGCCTCCTCTGAACCCTGTAGCAGTTTAAATGCATGGAATACTTGATTTCAGGCAGCGATAAACAAATATTAAGGATTACACTTTCTGAAAAGGAAGTTCTTTTTGCCGTTTCCAACTCAAAAGTGTCAGCAGATGACAATATTAAAGAGAAATCATTGATGCACGGCGGGATTGTCGGGGGACTCAAAAGGAAAATCGCGGGAGAACAACTGTATCTCAAAAAATACACTGCTTTCCGCCACGGAGGGACCCTTGAAATAACCCCGAAGATCCCTTGTAAAATCGCCCCTGTCATTCTGAACAATCAGTGCGTGATATGTAAAACGGATTCATTTCTGTGCTGTGAGGGAAGCATCAGTGTTGACATAGTGTTTGCGGGGACAAAAATTGAAGGGTTCCCGTGGAGAGAAGGGCATTTTTTGGAAAAGATATCAGGAACCGGGGTGGTTTTCATAAAAGCAGGATCAAACCTCGCGGAAATAAATCTTTCCGAAAAGGAAAAACTCAGGCTTCTGGACAGAAGTTTTGCGGGCGCGGATATCAGGATGCGTGCTCGACCCGATTTCAGAGTCAGCGGAAATGATATTGCAGCAGGAAGACAACGGACATTATGAACGGTCTTGACATTTTAATAATCACTGTCTTTATGATTACAATCATTCTGGGCCTATGGAAAGGATTTCTGAGGATTGCTGTTTCATGGGCAACGGTGATAATAGGCTTTGCGCTTGCCTCAGCTTTCTATCGAACTGCGGCTGATATGCTTCAGGAATGGATCGAGGCTCCCAAATTCAGAGAAATCGCAGGATTTATTCTTATATTTCTGGCGGTTGCAATAGCCGGAGCTTTAGTGCTCTGGTTTACAAGAGGTATCCTCCGGTCACTGAAGCTGCTTTGGCTTGACCGTTTAGCAGGAGCCACAACCGGCTTTGCTTTCGGTCTTACGCTGTCAACTATAATCATTATTTTTCTTGCTTATATCACTCCTGAAGAAAGTTCTGTGATAAAGCAATCTGTTCTTGCGCCTTACACGATGGAACTTGCTAACGGGGCGGTATCAGTTGTCCCTGGCGAAATAAAGGACAGGTTCAGGGAGAGGAGGAAAATGTTCAGGGAATACTGGCAGAAATTAAAGCAGGAAGAAGTTCTGATAAAAGAGAACCCGGAACATGTTTAATCCCAGAGTGATAAAGATAGCAAGCAGAATTATTCTTGTGGTAATGATCATCCTGTTCATTGTAGCAATGATGCATCTTCATCAGAAACTGACAATGGCAGGCAAGCAATCGGTTCAATCAATCGATAAATAATGTGTGCAAACCAAAAACCCCGCGAAGCGCGGGGTTTTTATTCTAAATTAATTTTACCAGATCCACTTAATTCCCGCCCTGAATGTTCTTGGCGCCTGATAATTATCGGCCTGATTCCAATCAGGATTATCTGATTTCGGATCGGTTACATCGCTCATCCATCTTGTGTCAACGCTTATTATTTCCTGCGCATTGGTAACATTAAAAACATCGGCCATTAATCTTACTTTGCCGACTTTTGCAGGCAATCCGAGTTTGCTGAGATCAAGATCATAATGCAGTGACAGATCCACCTGATATACCCAGGGAAGAGTATAGCTCCCCCTTTTTTCGTGGAAAATATAGTAATCGCCGTATATATCAAAGAAGTCCATTTTTGAATATGAGTAACCGCTTCTTAAGAGAGACCTGGTTCCAATTGTAAAACCCGAATTGAATCTGTAACTTCCCTGAAATTTGAAATAATGCGATATGTCCTGTGGCAGCCGCCCATAAGAATTTTCAATCAGCTCAGGAAAGTCAAAGGCTACTGTTGCGCCTTCATAAATACCGCCTCCGGGTTGGGATCCACCCCAATAATTACCAAAAGCTCTCGACCATGTGTAAGATCCGTTAAACTGCCAGTGATAGACAAGTCGTTTATTAAAGGTGAGTTCTACTCCTCTGTATTTTCTTGTCGCATACTTAGGGTTTCCAACAATATAGACGCTTGTGTCTGTTGGGTCTGTAATGTCTTCAATTACATTTTCAACTTCACTGTAAGTATATTTAATGCCGATTGACATGTCATTTCTGATTTCCTGTTCATATCCAAGTACAAATTCATCTTTATACATCGGTTCAATTCCTGGAGGCATATATTTTCCGTCGGAAATTTTGATGTCGGAACCAATGTAAGTCCAGTGTTCCCAATCTTCGGCAGTCCCGTCACCGTCCAGATCCGCAGGATAACCGAAAAGAGTGAATAATGGGCCGTAAACCTCCATTTCCGATGGTTCTGTTTGCGAAAACATATCCGCCAGTGTTAACGCGTTTGCATCATAGAATCTTCCAACATTACCGTATAATCTGCACCTGCCGTTACCCTTTAAATCGTAAGCAAAACCAAAGCGTGGTGCGATCATGTGTTCAAATTCAATCTTTACTGATCCGGTGTTGTTTTGGAAAGTCATATTCTCCCACCGGAATCCGAAATTCAGATTAAACTTATCTGTTACTGAAAATTTATCCTGAAGAAAGAGCGTATAAATATCACCCTTAGCAGAAATGTCAGTAGTAGGATATTTTGTTCGGTAATAAAACGGGTCAGGGAACACGCCAAAATCCGAATCAATATATTCAATGCCTCCTGTGTAACCGCTTATGTCATCATATTCTTTTTTCTGGCAATCAATACCAACTTTGAATTCATGCTTATTTTTGAACCATCCCAGAGAAGAACCGAATTGGGTCAAATATCTGTCTGAGAATTCAAAATGACCCGAGCCTTCAGTTGTTAATCCATCATCAAGGTTATAATGTGATGCAGAATCGTAATCACCGTTTTGAGGCAAATGATCAAGGATCTGATGAGATCTTGCAAACTGTGTTTCAAGCTGCAAAGAATCTGAAATAATCCAGTTCCATCTTAGCGAATGAAACTGTGAATTTTGTTCTCGGTATGAATATGCGTCATCTGTGAGATAAGTATTAGATGCATCAATATAATCAACCTCGGTTGGATCCGCTGTATATTGGTAATGAAGAGCATGTCTTGGGGAGGGTTGAAAGGATAATTTCATCATATGAAACAGAGAATTCCATTCATAGGCAACATCAGAACCTGATTGGTTCGTAATATCGTATGTTGAATTAACAGGGTTTGCATTGACAAAGAACCATATTTTATCCTTTAAGATGGGACCTCCAAACATGAACCCATAGTCTTCCTGCTGTGAATTTCTAACCGTACCTGTATCATTTTTCGCTCTTGCCTGCCAATTATCCCTCTCAAAATATCCAAAAGCCTCGCCGTGAAATTCATTGCTGCCCGATTTAGTCACACTGTTGAAAATACCACCCGTTGCGCGCCCGTATTCAGGCATATAACCGGCAGTACTTATCTGAACTTCTTTAACTATGTCAAAGTTATAATTCATACCAAAAGTTGCAGTAAGAGGGTCGGTTGTATCCACACCATCAATAAGATAGACATTATCTGTAATTCCGCTGCCCTGAACATTTACATTTCCAGAACCGGTAACCCCAGGGGCAAGCGCGAATGCACTTTGGTAACCTCGCGCAATTGGAATATCTTCAATAAATTCTTCTGAATAGTTTGTCTGGGAAGAACTGCTGTCACTTTGAACCATAGGGGAAGAAGCTGTAACCTGGACGGTTTCCCCTGATTCCTCAAAGAGAACGAAATCAATTGCAGTTGTAAAGGCGATGCTAACAACAATCTCTTTTCTAATTGTTGTAGCATAACCGTCAAGATCAACTGTAATTTTGTAATTACTGTCAGGCGCCAGTCCTGGAAACCAGTATGCACCATTCTGATCAGTTTGTTTTGAAACAGAGCCCATCAATGCAGGGCCTTCGACTGTCACAGTCGCCCCAGGCAGAATATTCCCGCTGCCATCTTTGACAACACCCTTGATTGTCCCGGTTATTGTCTGGGCGGTGAGAATATTGCCTGTGAAAAACAGAACAACTATCATTACGATGGTTGACAGACATTTCTTTGACATAATAACCTCCATGTAACTGCCAAAAAACTTTTAACAACACAGCTTCATAGCACCAAAATAGCATAGAAGAAAACCAAAATCAAACAAGATGGGGTATTTTGTTGGTTTTAAAACACTGGAAGTAACAGGTCGGGTCTAGAAATGGCCTTTTTCAAATTCCTCGACCGTGGTGATACCGCTGCCTATCATTTCAAGGATGGATTCCCTGAAGCTTTTCATTCCGCTGTTTAGTGCCGCACGGTAAAGTTCCGGCATGGAAGCGTTTTTAAGAACAAGCTGTTTTATTTCATCATTGATCTTAAGTATTTCGAAAACCGGGGAGCGCCCCTGATAGCCTGTCTGTCGGCATGAAGGGCAGCCTTCTCCGGAAAAAGCGGTAATATTATTCATTTCATCTGAACCAAGACCTCCCCTTGTGAGTCCCGGAATAGTTGCCTTGATAGCTTTTTTGCAGTCGGGGCATATCATTCTGACAAGCTTTTGACTTATTACATATTTAAGAGACTCTGCCACATCCTTTTCCGGCACTCCCTGCTCAAGAAGTTCCCGGATGGCGCTGCCTGCGTTATTTGCCTCAATAAGCGCGAAAACAGGAAATCTGATTCCCGCTTTGCATGTTTTCGAAGCTGATTCCTTTGTGTTCAGTTCGGAAAGGAAAACAGCATCCGGGTAATTTCCAAGAATTGACTGAAGCATAATATCAAACTGCCCCTCCTTGTACTGAACCTGCTGGACATTTTCCAGAGGAGTGTAAACAGGGCATTCAAGACTTGAGATATTTTTCCCTGTCTCGGCAAGATGGTTCATAAGAGAATACATTGTGGTAACTGTTCCGTTCATGAACGGACCTGAAATAAGAACAAGCCCATGGCGCAGATTTAATATTTCGGAAAGCAAAGTGAGATTGTCTCCCCTCATGCCCAGTTTATCTAAAGATTTAATAAAACGGGACCTGTTGATTATCTTCATGTTTATATTCTGGCCAAAAGGAGTCGGAATAGCCTGCATATTGAACTCATACTTTTCCCCGCTGTATTTCAGCACCGTGCTTCCGGTCTGAAGCGATTCCGAGTCGGAGATATCCATTCCTCCCATTTTTTTCAGCTCGCTTATAATAGCATCCCTGATGGAGATTGGGTAAGGTTTGCATTTAAACATAGTGCCGTCAATCCTGTAGTGCACCTGAATATCGTTCTCTTTAGGCTCAACATAAATATCTGACGCTTTGTTGTTTATGGCCCCCGCAATTATCTGGTTTGCCATTTTCTTGAAACCGGAAGAATCAATCTTATGTTCTTCAAAAGCTGCCGGAAAAGCTGCTTTCAACAGGCCTTTTATTTCCAACCCGCTCAGCAGGAAAGGATCAATCTGACAGCTCGTTTTATCCTGGAGAAAATCAACAGTCATCATGTCAGGAGTGGCTGCAGCCGCTACGCTAAGAATTTCACGATCGCCAACTATTTCAACATCAAGAGGTACGATAAGTTTATCAATGCAATATTCAAGCCCGATATTCTGAACCTGTTCGATATTTACCGTGAGTCTCGAGGGATCAATTTTCGTTTTTCCCTCCTGTTTTTTCAAGAAATATTCAACATTTTCCTTGGATACAAACCCCAGATTCACAAGAGCTTCCCCGAGTTTAATGTTCCTTTCCTTCTGCTCTTTAAGGGCTTGGATGAGTTGATCCGTAGTCAGAAGATTCGATTTTATAAGAAGGTCGCCAAGTTTCTCCGTTGAACTTCTTAACGAGTTAAGCTCCTGTAAAAGTAAAGGGGGAGCATTTTGCCAGAAATCGCTTTTATAGGTTTCAGAAGATGCACAGAAACACTGAAGGCAGAAAGGGCACAGCTTGGTTGGACTTTTCGGGTCACAGCTGCACCAGACCGACTGGGCGGCATCGAACTCTCCAAGGCAGTTCCAACACTGTATTATGAATTCCGAATTATTATTGCCGTTTTCCTCTGGCATTCTTTTCCCGCATATAAAAGAGTCATTTTATCCCATAATTAAAATCAATGCAATATGTACCGGCATGAAGATGCAGTACAAACAAAATTCTTGAGAAGAGCCGAGCTAACTGGTATTATATTCCTTGCAATGGTTTCATTCGGGCTATTTGTAATAATTCTGTTACGGGTGAGAGAAAGAACTGATGAGGGTTATATTTAACAGAGCAAACGATCAGGAGGCGCTATGAATTTTGAACTGACAGAAGAACAGAAAATGATTCGCGAAATGGCAAGGGATTTTGCCAGGAACGAAGTGGATCCCGGAGCCGAGGAAAGGGACCGGAGCAAGGAGTTTCCTCATGATTTGGTTAAAAAATGCGCAGAACTTGGTCTTATGGGAGTATATATCCCTGATCAGTACGGCGGAGCAGGAATGGACCATGTGTGCTATGCCATAGCAATTGAAGAGCTAAGCTGGGCATGCGCCTCCACTGGCGTTATTGTTTCCGCGCACACTTCGCTTGCGTGCGACCCTCTTCTGACATATGGGACGGAAGAGCAGAAGAAAAAGTATCTTATCCCTCTTGCTTCGGGAGAAAAAATAGGGGCTTTTGCCTTGACCGAACCGGGTGCCGGAACGGATGCCGCTGCTCAAAAAACAACAGCAGTAAAGGACGGAAACGAATATGTCCTCAACGGAAGTAAAAATTTCATCACAAACGGAGCTGTTGCGAATACAGCGATTGTTTTCGCAATGACCGACAAAGAGGCGGGACACAGGGGTATAAGTGCTTTCATACTGGATACTGATACGCCGGGATTCAAAGTTGGAAAAATTGAACAGAAAATGGGGATAAGCTGTTCCGCTGCCACCGAGTTTATTTTTGAAGACTGCAGGATTCCTGCCGAAAATCTCCTCTCTGCTGAAGGTCAAGGTTTCAAAATAGCGATGTCAACCCTTGATGGCGGCAGAATCGGGATTGCTTCCCAGGCGCTTGGAATCGCACAGAGAGCCCTTGACGAATCCGTGAAATATTCGAAGGAACGATGCCAGTTCGGGAAACCTATTTCATCATTTCAGGCTATACAGTTTAAGATTGCTGATATGGCTACCGATATTGAATCTTCAAGACTCCTGACTTATAAATCAGCTTATGCATGTGACAAAGGCGGCAGATTTTCTTCGGAATCTGCAATGGCTAAGCTGTTTGCTTCTCTTACCGCAAAAAAATGCGCTGACGAAGCTGTTCAGATTCACGGCGGCTATGGTTATATCAAGGACTATGTAGTGGAGCGGCTCTACCGTGATGCCAAGATAACAGAACTTTACGAAGGGACTTCAGAAGTACAGCGTATGGTTATTTCGAGTGCTCTTCTGAAAGACTAAATATGAGCAGAATAAGAAAGGTTGTCATTCCTGCCGCAGGCCTTGGCACCAGGCTCCTGCCTGCGACCAAGGCTGTTCCGAAAGAACTGCTTCCCATTGTTGACAGACCCGCAATCCATTATATTGTTGAAGAGGCTGTGCGTTCGGGCATTGAACATGCCATTCTTATAACATCGGCAGGAAAAACGGGACTTGAGGATTATTTTGACCATAATGCCACTCTGGAAAAAACCCTGGCGGACACTGGCAAAAAAGACTTGCTGGAAGAGATTATGGCAATATCGGAAATGATCGAGATCTCTTCCGTCAGACAAAAAAAACCTCTGGGGCTAGGCCACGCTGTCCTTTGCGCTGAAAAACTTGTCGGAAATGAACCTTTTGCTATTATTCTTCCTGATGATATCTTTGATTATGAAAAGCCGTGTATCAGGCAACTTACGGACAAGCACGATGAACTGGGAGCTTCGGTAGTGGGGCTTATGGAGGTTCCCTATGATGCGGTAAAAAGATACGGAATTGTTGCAGGTGTAAGTATTTCAATCGACACTCTCAGGCTGACAGACATGGTTGAAAAACCATCTCCGGAAAGTGCGCCCAGCAGATATGCTATTCCGGGAAGGTATGTTCTGACCCCGGGAATATTCGAACTGCTTAAGACACAGGAAAAAGGTGTTGGAGGAGAGATTCAGCTAACAGACGCAATGAGAAAGCTACTCAAGAAAGAGGATTTCTACGGGAAAATACTGGAAGGAAAACGGTTTGATGTCGGAAACAAGCTTCAATATTTAAAGGCAAACATTGCGTTTTCGTTGAAAAGAAAAGAGTTTTCAGCAGATATGAAATGCTATATCAGTGAAATCGCCGGAGACCTTTGACCCAGAAATGCTCCTTAAAACTTCTTCAAGCATCAATCCCGTTTTTGTTTAAAAGGATTGACCCTGAAAAACTTCTTGGCAGATTTATAACTAATGAAGGTTTTCTTGTTACTGAAGCAGGAATGTTTAATCCTGCTGATTTTGACAGGATATTTCTCATTGCTGGCGGCAAAGCTGCCATTTCCATGACAGAAGGAATTAAGCCTCTTTTTCATTATGTATCCCAAGGAATAGTTGTTTATCCTGAAAATTCTGTCGCTAATGATATCCCGTCATGTTTTGAAATGATTAAATCCTCCCACCCTTTTCCAACATCCGCCAGTCTGGAAGCCGGAAAGAAAATAATGGAAATCGCTGATAAAGCCAGACAGAAGGATCTTCTTCTCTGTCTTATTTCCGGAGGGTTTTCGGCAATGGCGGAACTGCCTGTTCAGGGAGTTTCAATGGATGATATATCCGATACAACAACCCTGCTTATGAATGGAGGAGCTGACATCAAGCTTCTTAACACTGTAAGGAAGAGGATGTCTTTGATCAAGGGAGGTGGATTAGCTGAGACCGCATATCCTGCTTCGGTAATTTCATACATTCTTTCTGATGTTCCTGACGATGATCCGGAAGTTATAGCTTCAGGACCAACAGTTTCCGTAAATACATTAAGTACAGGCGATATAGACAAATTGAAAAATGCCGAGCTTTTCAACAGATTTTCTGAATCTGTGAAAAAGATACTCCAGACAGAACGAAAAATGTATAGACCCAATTCCAGACCTATCAACACAATAATTGGCTCCAACCAAAACGCTACGGAAGCCCTATCCGAATATTTCATATCGGAAGGGCTCACTGTATTTGAAAAACCTATGTTAACAGGAGAAGCATCTGTTGCAGGCAGGGAATTTGTGGACCAGTTTATGTCGATCAAAGTCGATGGACCGTACTGTCTCATTGGCGGAGGGGAAACAACAGTCACAGTAGTAGGAAAAGGCAGGGGAGGAAGAAATCAGGAATTTGCTCTTGCGTCTGCAATCGCTCTTGCTGGAACCGAAAATATTGCCGGATACTCATTAGGAACAGACGGCACTGACGGTCCGACTGATTCCGCGGGAGCTTTCTTCTGTTCAGAAACTTTAAGAAATGCCCGCCAGAACAAACTCAATGCAGAGGAGTTTCTGAGGAATAATGATTCAAATGGGTTTTTCAGCCGATGCGGAGGACTTGTAAAAACGGGACCAACAGGCACAAATGTCATGGATGTGGCTGTATTGATTAGAAACGAATGATTCAGCCCTTTTCCGGTTTAAATCTGAGTTCTGCTATCTTCTGATTCAACCGCACCCTTGATTCTTCGTCCATGTTGTATTCAAGTGCTTTCTTGTAACTGCCGTGAGCAGCAGAGGGATTTTCTCCCAGATCCCTGTGGATGTCGCCTGTAATCTCATGCAAAGAAACCATTTCTGTGTCTGAAGGCTTCAATCTGATAAGCCCGTTAAGAATATCAATTGCTTCTTCAGCGTTTCCCATTGATTTATAAAGAACCGCAGCCTCTTTTCTGGCATCATAAGAAGATGAGGAAACACATATCTCGTCAAGAATTTCGCACGCTCTGACAGTATTATTCTCTTTGTTAAAGATGAATGCTATTTTGAGCATTGCTTTATCTCTGTAAGTATTTTCAGGATTGAGGCAGATAATTTTGTTGTAATACTCCCGCGCAGTTTCGTAACTCTTAATCTTGAATGAGAGTTCCGCTATCATCCAGGTAACTGAGAAATCCCCGGGCATTATCTGTTCCGCTGTCATAAAATGTTTCAGCGCTTCCATATCTCTGCCGAGGTCTGCTTTTATAAGACCAAGGGCTTCGTGAATCCTGAAGTCCTGCGGAGCTTCGACCAGGGCTTTTTCGCAATACATCAGTGCTTTATCATGCAACCCTTTCCTTGCGTAATAATCATAGAGAAACCTGTAAACTCCGGCATTTCGAAGTCCGCTGGCTACGAGATCCTCAAGATATAAAATACCTTGGTTAATACCTTTATCCAAAGGCATTCCCTCGTCAAGTTCCTGTGAAATGAAATCCAACGAAGTCCTTATTCCATTATAAATCTCCAGCATATCTTTAGGGTCATCAGCACCTTCCCATCCCGGAATTCCATCTGCAAATGAAATATAACCCAAAGAGCGGAGCATTTCTTGATCCTCATCCGTCATTTCAAGTTTGTTCGAATTACGGGATATGCTATATTTTTTCTGCAAAGAAACAAGAATACTGTCAAGTTCTGCAATTTTCTCTTCCTCTGAATCGATTAAATTGATTCTCTCACCTAGGTCAGCATTCAGATTATAGATCTCTGGTTTCGGAAGCCTGATATATTTCCACTGCCCTGAAATTATGCCGTATATCGGACTCCATCCGAAGTCCAGCTGCGTTGTTATGTTCTCGCAATAAAGCGCATCATGTTTTTGGTCATCCAGCAAAGACAAACCTTGTGTTTCCTCTGTAAATTCGATTTCGCAAATATCCATTACGGTCGGGAAAATATCTACTACAGACACTGGTTCATCCACTCTTCCCGGAGCAATAATGCCTGGAAAATGCAGAAGCAGCGGAACCCTTATATTCTCCTCATATATAAAATAACCGTGTGTTTTTTCACCATGGTCATACAACCCTTCTCCATGATCCGATGTGACAATTATAAGTGTGCTTTTCGCGGTTCCCTTTTTTTCAAGAAAACGGACAAGCTTTTCAAGCTGGAGATCAACATATGCAATCTCCCCGTCATAGGGAGATTCTGAAAATCTGTTTCCGAATATTTCCTGATGAGAACTATAAGGGTAATGCGGATCAAAAAGGTGCAGCCAAAGAAAATATGGGGAAGGCACGCTGCTAATCCAGTTCAGCGCTATTTCAAGATTGGCTTCCGCACTTCTTTCATTGAAACGGAAAACAGAACCTCTTTCCTCTGAAATCCTGTCCTCGTAAAAATCAAAGCCACGGTTCAGCCCGAATTTCGCCTCCATAACCCTGGAACCAATGACTGCTCCCGTCTTGTAGCCTTTCTTTTTAAGGATTTCAGGAAGGGAGGGAGGAGTATCTCCAAGCCTAAAACCACTATTAGCTCTTATCCCGTGATAGGGAGGATATGTTCCTGTGAGTATGGAGGCATGGGAAGGAAGGGTATATGGCGCAGGTGAATAAGCACGGTTGAAAACAATCGCTTTTTCAGCAAGCATGTCCATACAAGGAGTTTCAGCATTATCATAACCCATAAACCCCGTCCGGTCTGCCCTGAGCGTATCAATTGTTATCAGAATGATATCAGGTCTTATGTTTTCATCTTTTTCACAAGAAACGGATACGATGACAATTCCGAAAAAAATAAGAGCGGTTATGAGATGAGAGAAGAGGGATTGCTTAATCTTCCTGCCCGGTTCCAGCATAGCAATCCGTTATGTATTTAGAAAAAACAGGGTGCACTTTTTTAATCGCTTCGGCAATAAGATGTGCAATCACCCGGTATGACCTGTGGCCAGCCGGTGAAGTTCTGAGTTTAATGATGTGATGGGCTTCTCTCAAGTTCATAGTAAAGAGAGTTCTTTTTTTGTAAGCAAGGGCGACAACATACTGTGCCTCGAGAGGAAAATCCCTTTCGATTTTTCTGAAGGCGCTATCTGATTTCTCCATGCACTTCAGATACTCGTTCCTGAAGCCGGCATCAGCAATCTCCTCCGGAATATCGTAGCCATGCGCTGTTGTTACAAGTTGGCCGGTCTGTGTACACAGCCTGTGGCGCTGAATATCCCTGAAGGCTCCGTAATCCATAAGTATATCGAATGTGTAACTGATATGTTCCAGTTCCCTCGGTGGCCTGTCATGTTTTCCGAGAGAACCTAGAACGGTTTCAAGTATTTCGGATCGTTCTTCAGTGGTCATCTCAGAAGCTTTTCCGAAGGCATCCTTATAGTTGATATGCGAATATCTGTAAAGCAGCGATGCGATGACCTTCTCCTCAGCCTCCTTGTCATAATGCTCAAGGGTGACGGAAGGACCGTTTTCTGATTCCTGGAATTTCATATTCTTAACAACATCAGACATGACACAGTCAAGTTCGCTCATGTATCCGCTTTTATCGGCATATTTGAGAAGGATCGGCGTGATCTTTTTTGCCGCCAGCTTCAGTTCATCGCCTATGCTGTTCATTTCCGTTAGCCTGTGAGTTTTAAGTTTTGTTATAGCGTATTCAAGCACCCTTGCGTTCACTGTCCAGCCCAGATTAGTCAAGGTTGCAGTGGGAAGAAGATAACGGAGGACATCGCATGATTTTGAACGGATCTGTGAAGTATAGATCTGTTCTCCAATGTTTGCTTCCCTCGGATATCTTGATTTCATATAAGATTCCATGCTTGCCATCAACTCACAGTAAGTTCCCATAAGCAAATCGGCAGCTTCGAGATAATGTTTGAGAACTTCTTCGGGAAGATTGGATGGTCTGTAATATCTGTCCCTGTCATAATACTGGTATCGAGTTGATTGCTCTGTGTATGAAGCAAGTCTGTTATCTTCAATTACTTTCGTTGCAAGAATGGAGACATTCTCCAGCGCTAATGACAGAACAGCGTGTTCCGCAACGGATGAATGCCCGTAACCGATTACCCACTTCTCATGAAATTTCGATGACTCCTCGTCGGAAAGCTCTTTCGCGATTTCGCTGAACTGGTGCGGAACCCTTGATGTTTTCGCGAAGGTTACCGCAACCACTTCCGGTGGAAGCCCTGTCATAGGGTAGATTCTTCTGTCGTAAGATTTGCTTTTCATTCCATTTCTATCCGGATACTTCAAGCATTCTTCTTAGAGCAAGCCTGGCTGAATATCTTATCTCTTCCGGAACACTCACCACATTGTACTCACCGGGATTGTCAAGGGTGTATGCCAGAGATGGCAAATTGATCTTATACATATTCGGACACAGGGATCTGTTCAGAGGAAGGATTTTTTTGTCAGGATACTCTAACGCAAGCCGCTGCACCATGTTTATTTCTGTGCCTATAATAATCTCAGCACCTTTCCGTGCATTTGCGCAATATTTTTCAATGAAGCCGGTTGAACCTGAAAGATCGCAGAGGTCCACAATTTCATTTCTGCCCTCAGGATGAATAATTATCACCGCATCAGGATTTTCTTTTCTTGCTATGCGGATATGTTCTTCAGAGAACCACTGATGAACATGGCAAAAGCCTTTCCATAATATTACAGACGCAGCTTTAACTGCTTCAATGCTGTTCCCGCCGTTTTCCATTTCGGGATTCCACAGAATGACCGAATTTCCCGCAATACCCTTTGAAGATGCAGTATTTCTTCCCAGGTGTTCATCGGGGAAGAACAGAATTTTTTCACCCCTTTTAAACGCCCAGTCAAAAATCCCTTCAGCATTCGATGAAGTGCAGACAATGCCGCCCCTGTCGCCGCAGAATGCCTTCAGATCTGCATCTGAATTCATGTAGGTAACAGGTATCACAGATGAAATGTCTGTGATTTCTGCAAGCTGTTCCCATGCTCTTTTAACCTGTCCGATATCAGCCATATCTGCCATTGGACATCCGGCTTCCAGAACAGGGTGCTGTACGATCTGGTGTTCAGAGCACAGAATTGCAGCGGTTTCAGCCATGAATTTTACACCGCAGAACACGATGAATTTTGCGTACTTCTGCTCCGAAGCAATTTTTGAAAGCCCGTAGGAATCTCCCTGAAAATCCGTCAATCTGTAAACAGAAAGCCTTTGATAATTGTGCCCGAGAACAACGAGGGATTTTCCGAGCTCTCTTTTGCGTTTTCTAATTCCGGAAATCAGTTCCTCTTCCCCGGTTTCAAGGTACTTATCCGGAATATTTGACATGTTTTTCCTGCTGTTTAATTTTTAATGAACTCATCACGGCTGAAACTATTTTCTTTTTCGAAAGTGATATCTGGTCAAGCAGAAGGGTTGTGGAACCGTGATCAATAAACCTGTCCGGAATACCCAGGTTTAGAATCTTCATATCTCCGCAATTCTCCCTGTGAAGATAATTCATCACAGACTGTCCGAAGCCTCCAGTAATGGCATTTTCCTCGATTGTTACAATAAGCCTGAAGCGGTTTCTGAAACCGTCCATCATTCTGAAGTCCATTGGTTTGGAATACACACAGTTGACCACAAGAGGGTTTATTCCTGACGACCTTAATTCTTCTGCTGCTTCAATGGCTGGATCAACCATACTTCCAATGGCCAGAAGAGCGACATCTTCCCCTTCCGCAAGAGGGATCCATCTTCCGATTTCCATAAAATTGAACTTTCTTCCGTATTCCACCTTGCAAGTATTACCCCTGCGATATCTGATAGCGAACGGAAGTTCCTTCTGTTCAAGAGCTGTGCCTACAAGGTCATACAGCTCATTTCCGTCTCGGGGTGCCGAAACTACCATATTAGGGATCATATTAAGATACGAAATATCAAACGAGCCATGATGGGTTGGTCCGTCAGCGCCGACAAGACCAGCCCTGTCAAGACCGAACACAACAGGGAGCTTCTGAAGGGCGACATCATGGATGACCTGATCAAATGCCCTCTGGAGGAAAGTCGAATATATTGCCACAACCGGCCTGAGTCCCCTGGTTGCCATTCCGGCAGCAAAAGTTACCGCATGGCCTTCGGCTATGCCGACATCAAAAAACCTGTCGGGAAAAGTGGTTCGGAAAACATCCAGTCCTGTTCCTTCGGCCATTGCGGCTGTTATTGCGACTATCTTCCTGTTCTTATTCGCAAAATGAGTGACAGAATTTCCGAACACTTCTGAAAATGACGGAGAAGCCCCTTTTTCCTCTGACTTCCCCTTCTCCACATCAAACGGTCCCAGCCCGTGATAAATATGAGGTTTCTCCTCAGCGTGGGGATATCCTTTCCCCTTCTTTGTCAGAACATGGACTAGAACCGGGCGGTCAACATCCTTAAGATTTCTGAAGGTCGAAACCAGTTCCCCGATATCATGCCCGGGAAGAGGACCGTAATATCTGAACCCCAGCGCCTCAAAGAAGGCCCCTGGCAGAAGCATAACCTTCATAGCTTCATCCAGTTTTTTGGCAAAAAGCTGGAGTCCCTCACCAACAGCAGGAACCTTCGCAGCAAAGTTCATGAGATCTTCTTTTGTTTTTGTGTATTTGGGGTTGGCAGTAATTCTTGTAAAATATTTGGATATAGCACCGACATTCGGCGATATGGACATTTCATTATCATTCAGCACAACAAGAAGTCTTCGACCAGATATTCCTGCATTGTTAAGACCCTCGAAAGCAAGACCTCCCGTCATAGCTCCGTCACCTGTCACGGCAATGACAGCGTGGTTGTCCCCTCGAAGATCCCGTGCCGTCGCAATACCAAGTGCAGCTGATATAGAAGTGCTCGCATGCCCTGTCCCGAAAGCATCATATTCACTTTCCGTGATTTTCGGAAATCCGCTCAGACCTTCGTGCTGACGGATCGTGTCGAACTCGTCTTTTCTACCTGTCAGTATCTTATATGTGTATGCCTGATGGCCAACATCCCATACAAAACGGTCTTTCGGCGGGTTAAAAACATGAAGTAGAGCGACTGTCAGCTCCACCACCCCAAGATTAGGGGCAAAGTGCCCGCCAATTTTTGCCAAAGTATGAATAAGATATTCCCTGATCTCGCATGAAAGTTGCTCAAGCTCCTTAACAGAAAAACCTTTTAGATCTTCCGGATAATATGTTTTATCAAAAATTCCAGCCATTTTTCAATAACCTTTGTCTAACAAAGCAAAACATAATCCCTGCAGGATTATTTCTGACTCACAGAATTATATCAGATATAAAGAACACAGACAATTATTTATGATTGACCTTAATTTAAATAGCAAATTTAAAAACTTAAAACTGATGTCCGGTTTTTTGTGCCTGATGGAAACCTCCTTTGACATAATCACTTACCCGTTTAGATATGGTTTATATTCAATCAATTACAAGCGTTGCTGTTCTTACGGTCATGAATGTTATCTTATGCGGGATTTAGGGTTTGCCTGATACCTTGACAAAGCTACTGTTATATTGTAAATTCCAGCTTTGGGATTGGTTCCCTATGTTTATGTGTTAAAGGAGTTGGAGATGAAAAAAAGAATTTTTTCTGCGCTGGTAATATCGCTGGCTGTAGTTTCACTGATAGTGATATTCGGATGTAAGGGTAAAAAGGGTGGTCCCACAGACCTTTCTACATTCACTTCATTTTATCCCGGGAAATCGTATGCGATAGAATTAACATATGCCAGCCAGGTATGCAATGTTGACATGACAGGTTGGGAAGACTGGAAGGATCACGCTAACGACCCCACAGGAATACATGGTTATGTCTGCGATCCTTTGTTGGCAACATTAACGGTTATAGATCAGAACACGGATACCGGTGAAATAGTAATTCAGTACACGGAACTTGAAGGTACCGGTTGCGCTGGAGCAGGTTGGTACGCTTACAATGGATCTTATCCGGGATGTTTCACATTCACGGTTACAGGAACTATTGACGAACAAGGGTTTTTCACTGCGAGCGGTAAAATTCCGAATGATTGCTGGGGCTGGAATTTGGTTGATGGCCTGATTAACTCAAGTTGTCAAACTCCCGAATACGCAAATTTTATACTTCATATGGACGGCAAGATTTCATTGACAGATCAAACGATTGAAGGAAATTTTTCATTTCAGGACAATGACCCGTGGTGGGATGCTTATTTTGGAGACTGTAATCCTTGGGATGGTGCCACAAGCAAGTTCTGTTGTGAAGTCCCTCAATGGAACACTGTTTATCAGGACTGCCCCGAACCGTTAAACAGCGGGGCAACTTATCTGAATTTCCCATGTTATAACGGTGTAACCGGAAGCCCTGTTCAAGACGCTTTTACATGCGTCGATCCTACTAATCCACTTCCTGCTACTTGTGGATCTGCTTATTGTGATCTTTTGGGCAACCCTCTTGATCCTGCAATGACCTGCGCTGACACTTGGTATTATATGAATGTTATTGATACTTGCTACTATAATGAGACTTTTACCGGAGCTCTCATCGTTCCCTGATGTTTAAGTATTTGCATTGAAGAGCCTCTGCTTTTTCAGCAGAGGCTTTTTTGTTTGAATTGAGTGGTTCTTTATCTTGCCTAGAATTAAGAAAATATCACAAACCTTTTTTTTTACGCTATTAACAGTCGTTGTTTTTATTGTTGTGCTGGAAATGTTCCTGCATTCATTTGAACGCTGGAAAACAGGATATATACCAGATAAATACTGTGAAATGATAATGCGACCAAACATGGTTCATGATATCAATTTTGGGAGAACCATAAAAACGAATTCCCTTGGACTAAGAGATTCAGAAATTGATATTGAAAAGCAAGAGGACATAAAAAGAATTCTTGTGCTAGGCGACTCAACCACATTTGGATTATGGCTTGACAGTAAGGATAGTTACCCTGAACAGCTTGAGAGGCTCCTTAACGGAAAGGCTGAAGTTATTAATGCAGGTGTTCCTGGCTATTGCACAAGGAGTGAAGTAGCATATCTTGAACATTATGGCTTTAAATTGAAACCTGATATTGTTATTTTAGGATTTTTCATGGGAAATGACATCATTGAAAATCATCCCAATAATTATCTTTTTGTCAGGGGGAGGGGAGCGTTTGGAGCGGACAGAAGAATGATATCATCGTTAAATTGGAAAATGAAAGGTATCATATACCGAACCAGTCTGTTCTGTCTTGTTGATGATTTTTTCAATCAATACAGAATGAAGCGGGAATATATTGACGCTAAAAGAAGGCTTGTTGACTCAATGTTAGAGAATCTTAAAAAGGCGAAAAACAAGGGGGATATAACACATTCTGTATTTATTCAGAACATTAAAGAGTTCTCATATTTTATTGTTGAATGCCTTGAGCCTCCGTTTTCTGATCTTGTTACTTCTGAATTTGATAAAATCTTTATGCATTTTATAACCGGAAAATGTTCTGAAATCGAATTGACTGAAAAATGTAAATCTCTGTTTACAAAAGCTCTTCTTAATGAAAAACCATATGGAACTCCTCAGCCCTATACCAGATCTGCACATACTTTATACACTCTGCTTTTTCAATCTGATATGTGCTACAAAGACGGTTTTGAACTTCAGTGGGAAGCAACATTCAAGGATATTAAGAAAATGGTTAATCTTTGCAGAGAAAACAAAACAGATTTTTATGTTCTTGTAATACCAGATCCTTTGGTTATAACAGACTGGCTTAAATCTGAATGCAGGAGATACAATCTTTGCAAAAAAACAGAACCTGATTTTGAGATGCCGTATAGAAAAATGGAAGCTTTTTTAAACCAAGAAGAGATCGGTTATATTAACATCATTGATAAATTCAGTCAAAACAAATCCGAATCTATTTATTTCAAGCACGACAACCATCCCGATTCTATCGGTTACAGAATTATCGCTGAATCGATTTCGGAATGTTTGTTTCATTCAAGTTATGAATACAACTAAAGAAAATCATTTTAAATATCTCCAGGAAAATCTTGAAGGCTGGAACTCTAAACCATTGCTGAGAAAAATTTACATTGATTTCTACAAATTTATAGATACTTTCAGAAACAAGAATACGGAAAACCCTACGGTTGAAATTGGATCCGGAATCTGTCAAATAAAAGACATTATTCCTGATTGTATCTGCACAGATATTTTCAGTGGGCCAGGAATTGATCGAGTTGAGAATGTTTATGAAATGAATTTTGCTGACAGTTCTATCGGAAACTTAATTCTTTTTGATGTTTTTCATCATCTCAGATTTCCAGGCGACGCTTTGACTGAAATAAACAGAGTATTGGAAAAGAAAGGAAGATTACTGATTTTTGATCCGGCACTAAGCGTTTTAGGATATTTTGTTTATGGGTTATTTCATCCAGAACCTATTGGAAAAAAGGATGACATAACATGGAACTACAAAAGCACCGCCCAGTGTAATATTGAAGATGAATATGCAGCACAGTGGAATGCGAGCAGGATATTTTTGCAAGGGAAATTCAGCAGCTATCTCAATAATTGGGAGGTTTTTACCATAAAAAGACTGTCTTCTCTTTCTTATGTGGCAAGCGGAGGCTATTCTATGCCGCAACTGTATCCTTCTTATTTTTACGGTTTAATGAAATGTGTTGACAGAATTTGTGATTTATTTCCGGCAATTTTTGCAACAAGACTTTTGGTTGTTCTTACAAAACCTTGTTAGGCTTGAAATTATACACAATTGTGTTTAAAGATGATGTGTTGTTTTTATTTTTGATAGCATTGTATGAATTATTGGAAGAAATATTACGAAGAAAGAGCATCAAAATTTTCGGAAGACTATCAGATAAATGACTGGTGGAGCGAAAGATCACAGACGCAAATATGCAGGGATGTTAATTCGCTGATTCCGGGCGATAAACCAACAGGGAAATTTTGTCTTGATGTTGGATACGGGTCAGGTGCGATATCAAGGGAACTGGTTTCTGAAAACTATGTTGTTGGTATTGATATTGCCGATGTTATGCTAAGAAAGAATAAGACCGAAAGAGTTACTGCTGTTGTCGCAGATGCGGAAAAACTTCCTTTCAGGGATAATGTTTTTGATACTGTTCTTTTTGTCGGCATTGTATATCTTCTGGATAACTGGGAACAAGCTCTATCTGAAAGTTTCAGAGTTCTAAGAAGGGGAGGGCTATTTGTTTTTTACAGCATAAATTTTGATTCTATTATTAGAAAGATCCATAAATTAAAGCCAGAGTATTATAAAAACATGAGTGTGATATCCATAGAAGAGGTTGAAAAAGAACTTAAAGCGCTAAAAGGGTTGGATTTTCAATGGCTATACGATTTATATCCGCTCCCGATTGTAAACTACTCCACTAAAAGAAGTTTAATTAAGGAATTATTCTATTCAAGCTACGCACTCAGATGCAGGAAAGGCGGTTAGATTTATTGATGAATATAAGTTCTACATCAGGTATTGTGCTCAGAATCACATTAATTTTACTATCCTGCATATTCATTATTTCCGATTTCCGTCCTGAACCGCATTTTGGTTTTATTATTGCTTTTATAACAATGTTCTGGCTGCCCGGGGATTCACTTTACAGAATTTTTAAAATTGCAGATTTAGGAAAATGGGAAAGCCTGCCAGTAAAATTTCTGTTTTCCATATTTCTGATTGTCCTCACAGGAATCCCTGCATTTTTATACAGCATGAATATCTATGTTTTCTTGCTTATTCATTTATCCGTATCATCGTTTGTTTTCGCAGGTTCTCTTCTTGCTGCACCGTATAAATATGAAAAAAGCCTTGAAAAAGAAACTTTTTTTAAAATAACAGCCTTTCTTATCTGCTTATTGTCCGTGATGTCGGTGTTTTTAGCGAAACCAGATGTTTCCGTTGATGTTCTTTTGGCTGCCGCAGAAATCAGGATTTCAGAGAATAATCCGATTATACAAACCTGGACTGGATATAAAAATCTTTTCAACTATCCTGGTTATAATTACAATATACATGATCTTTCTTTTGCTTCAGTTGCTGTTATCGGGCATCTGGATGCTTTTCATGTTATTATGCTCGCTCCTGCAGCACTTTCCATTTTTATGTTCCTGTCTTGTTTCTCTTTCACAAGGATTCTTACCGGAAGTGAAACTCCAGCGTATATTAGTGTTATCATGTTTGCCATTATACTGGGAACAATGGAATCTTTTCATTGTTTCAGAACATCATCCTTCTATCTTGTTCTGACTGGTTTTATTTTTGTGCCAATCGGCTATTCATTCATAATTAAGTTTCTGAACTGTGGGGAACTGCGTAATTTGCTTGTTATTGCCATTGCCGCTTTGGTAACAGCATCATTCCATCCGTTCGGTTTTATTTCTTTATTTTCGGGACTTCTGTTCTTTTTTTTCTGGTTTTTGTTAAAGCCGAAAACAAATAAAACTCTGCTCAGGAAAATAATATTAATGACAATAATATGCCTTATAACGGCGTCACCACACATAATTCTTCAACTTAAGGATTTTGAGTTGAACAATGTCACGGAAGCAGGATTCAAGCCCTGGAGGGTTTTAAAATTCTCAGATGAGCTCTTTTTAATGAATCCTGAAATTCTTTTTGCCCCTCATTATCATGTAACTCCTCCTTTTACGCCAAGACTGATATATGCCTTTTTATTTATTGCGGGGCTTGTGTTCTTTAAATATTTATACAAAGAAAATTGGGCTGTCTATGTCATTGCGCTTTCATTTACTCCTCTTCTGATAGTTTTTAACCCTCTGATCTATCCGCTAGCTGGAAAAGCGATGTCTTTTCAACTTGCCAGGAGATTCACTCAAATTCCCCCTATCTGCATTATTGCCGGCCTTCTTATTTGGCTATTGATAAGAAATAAATCAAACTTTATCAAAAAATCAGTTTCCGCATGCCTGTTCTGCTTTTTTGCCCTGAACCTTTTATTTGTGTTTAACAGCAGAAAAAATATAGATCTCAACCTTGGGCTTTCGGTATATAAAATGAATTTCGAAAAGAATCCCTATCTTCCCGAAATGATGAATAATCCTGAAAATAAAATGGAATTGATAAAGATTCTGAGAGCTGAATCGAAGCAATCAGTGGTTGCGTGCGATTATGACATCGGAGCCTTAATTATCGGATTTACACCGCACACGCTTGTCTCCATGCACCCTCAATACATCAGTCCCGCTGTCAAGGATGAAGACGAAAGGCTGAAAGCACTGGATGTCATTTTCAACAGTTCCGATGAGGCTGAAACAATTAAAGCTATCAATAGATTTGAAATTGATTATATAGTTCTTAACAGTGAAGCATTTGGTGATTTCGGAGGGAATTCGAGGCTTGAAAAGTTTTTGAAAAACCCTGATATGTACATTAACATTGATCTCGAAATTTCAGAGGGATTGAACTTGTTTAAGGTTGTACATCACCAATCCTGATTATTTCTTCCCATACTGTTATGTTTCCTCTGTTAAGGCTGCAAAAAAATCTGTAGCATGATGATTTTCTGGATAGGAATTTTTCAGCTCTTATGGTTATTATGTCTTCTGTCTGAACTCTAATTTGCGAATTTATGAAAGGCATATAGATAGATGGCCAATGTGTGCTGGAAAAGCAATCTAGCGAGTCACCTTTTCCTGAAATTAAAACATTCCAGAACAAAAGACCTTGAATTATTTCATTTTTCTCAACTTTAAATGAAAAATAACTGTCCGATTCTAAATTCGCTTTTTCAGAAAAAACAGTATTTTCATAAACCTGAGGGGTTGAAAGAAAACAATTTTTCGGGAAATTCCATATACTGAACCTTGTTTTATCTTCGCTGATGCCCCAAAACAGTTTTTTAATTAATTCTGCTATTAAAGAAAACAACCTTCCCTGTCTTGGTGGACGGGAAACCGGCACAATCATCACTTTAGAGGCAAAAGGCACAAACAAAGCATTTTTAATCAGAAGTCGATGCTTAGCATCTTCAATAACCGGCAACATTCCTTCATCGGTTCCCATTCCACCGATAAGGTCATGAACTAAAATATCAGCCTTGGCAGGAAGGGTTATATCTTCTGAATAACCATGGATTATATTTATTTTATCCTTAAATGGAGAATTCCGGATATACTTAACAGCATGTTTATAAGCATCAAAATTAGCTTCCAGTGCGAAAACTTTCTCCGCACCTTGAGCAGCACATATTTCAGCAAGCACAGCAAATGCTCCTGTTCCAATATCAAGAACAACTTTCCCTTTTGCTGCATCTTTGACTGCGGTCTTGTAGAACTCAATTTTTCTCCTGTCACTCCGCATTATTTCATAGGTTGTTTTACGCCACTGCGAAATAAGCTCTCTGCTGGGGGAATCACTGCAAGATGTCCATATAGAAATTCTGAGTTTATTGACCAAAAAGTCAAACACAAGTGCTACAAACCTTGCTATCAAACTTGATCGATCCTTTCAATAAAATTGCGCACAGGTTTCAAGTTATATTTTTTCAGCAAAATCTCAAGTTTTGAATTGATTTTTTTTATGCCGGTGTAATGTATTATATTTTGCAATATGCCAGCGCGAATATACGGTTGTCCATCATCCAACTCCCATGGATGAAAATAAAGATGACAGGGCACATTTTTCTTGTTAAGGGTTTTAATCGACCAATCTGTAATTCTGATGGGAAGAAGTCGGAGGTAAAAACCACCTGTGGCAGGAATTTTTATGCCTGAAAATCTGTAAATCGAAGGAGGAACTTCCGTTATAAGCGCGCCACCGGGAGTGGGGAAAGATATTATTCCTTTGTAGGGCATATTTATCCCGTAAAAACCCGTTTTCATCGGGAAAATGCTTGAATCGTATTGGATTCCCTCTTCAACAAGAATGTCAAGAGCCCAAAGAGATTTTCGCGTGATTGACCACCATGGCGCCCTGAAACCAAGAACCTTTTCCCCGGTAACATTCTCAATTACATTTATGGATTTTCTAAGATGAGTCCTGAATTCCTCTCTCCCCTGTTTGCAAACAAAAGAGTGGTCATAACCATGAGAAGCAATTTCATGGCCTTCCTTACAGATTTTTTTTATCAGCCCCGGATGTTTTTCGGCAATCCAGCCGAGAACAAAAAATGTGGCTTTTCGATTTGTTTTATCCAGAAGTTCAAGGACTTTTCCGGTTGAAAACTCTATCCTGCTTTCAAAACTTTCCCACTTGTCCGCAGAAATACCGGCAAAAGCCTGGTACCAGTCCTCAAGATCAATGGAAAGCATATTACCGGGTTCATATCTAATTTTGTTTTCAGTCTTTTTAATCATAATTAATAACTTTATTCTTATTGACTTTTCTCACTTGCACTGTATCATTTTCTTTGGTTTTTTCAAAGATATTTTACTATAACCCTTCAACAGATTGTCCTTATAAAAAATTAGCATAATCCGGGAATATCCTTATGAAAGTAGTATTCATATCAAGCGGGTCTGAAAATTTGGGGATTGAGTACCTTTCGTCCGCATTAAAATTAGCTGGTCATCGTGTTGAACTTGTCTTTGATCCTTCTATTTTCAGCGGAAGGTATTTTCTGGAAAACTCATATCTTGATAAATTATTGAGCCAAATTGAGGATATAGTGGCTGAAACTATTGAATTGAAACCTGATCTTGTTGCTATGTCAGTTTATACTTCAAATTTTAAATGGTCAGTGGAGGTAGTCAGAGAACTAAAAAAGAGGTGTTCTGTTCCTGTTATTTTTGGAGGGGATCATGTAACTTCGCTGCCGGAATTGGTTTTAGAATACGATGAAATTGATTTCATTTGCGTCGGTGAGGGGGAACAGCCAATTGTGGATTTGGCTGATAATCTGGAAGCAGGTGATAAAGAATTCGTAATAAACGGCATCTGGTTTAAAAGAAATGGCATAATTCATAAAAGCCCAGTGGTCCCTTTTAATTCTGATCTTGACAGCTATCCTTTCCCTGACAAGACACTTTTCAAGAAAGCTATTCCTGTGTTTGAAGAAGATTATTCATTGGTAGCGGGACGGGGTTGCATGTATAAATGCCCCTATTGCAGCCATTCGATGTATCACCGTTATTATAGAGGAAATGGGAAATATGCCAGATACAGGTCCGTTGACAATGTTATTCAAGAACTTAAAATGCAGGCATGCAATGCAAAAACAGTGTGTTTCGAAGAAGGTAATTTCATGTTACAGACAAGGTGGCTTGAGGAATTTGCAGAAAGATATCCCCATGAAATAGCAAAACCTTTTTCGATTAATATAAGACCCCATGTGATAAATGACAGACGGGCAAGCCTTTTAAGTGAAGCCGGATGCAAACTCGCATATATGGGTATTCAGAATGGATCGGAGGAGTTGAGAAAATCCCTTCTTCACAGAAACGAAACAAATGACATGATCAGAAAATCCGTGAAAGCACTGAAGGAACATGGAATCAAAATCTCAATTGATCACATTTTTGGCTTACCCGGAGAAACTCTGGAAATGCAGATAGATAGCTTGCGTTTGTACGCAGATCTCAAACCGGACAGAATTATCGGGAACTGGCTGATGTATTATCCCAGAACGGAAATCATTGATATCGCGAAAAGGTTTTCTTTGATAGACAATGATTTTGAAGAACAAGTCAACCACGGCTTGGTTCAAGGATCGAGAAATACAGGCGGAGCATTTCTGGATAATTCACGCGTATATTTGAAATTTCAGACACTTATGTATTTAATCCCAATTATTTCCCAAAAAGCAGTCCTGTATTTTCTTGAGTCGGAAAGATATAAAAAACTTCCTGCATCTTTTTTTATTTTGAAAATACTTCTGCTTTTAAATGCAATGAAAATGAAAGACTGGCTGATTTTGCGGTACATTAAATTTGTTGTTACCGGGACTTTATTCGGAATAAAAAAAAGATTGAAGTTTTCAGGATGGATTTTTGAAAAAAACTGATTCTGACTGGGCTCTGTATTTGAATATATAGTAAATTGCCTTAAATCCGTCCCACCAGCCTATTGTTTTCCCATCCTTTTCAGATCTTGGATCATAAAGAATAGGAACCTCATGTATTTTCACTCCAAGCCTCAGAAGCTTGGCGGTGATCTCAATTTCCCATTCAAATCCTATACTTTTGAACTTGAGTTTTTCCAGAATTTCTCTTCGAAAAGCTTTATAGCCTGTTTCCACATCCGAAAGAGATGCCCCGTAAAGAACATTTACCAAAAAGGACAGAAGTTTATTGGCAAGATAGCCCAGAAAAAACATATGCTTTTTTCCGTTCAAAAGCCTTGACCCGAAAACAGCATCCGCTTTGCCGGAAATCAGAGGTTCGAGAATCGCTGGAATGTCTGCCGGGTCAAGTTCTTTGTCGGCATCCTGAAGAAGAATTATGTCACCGGTTGCTTTTTCAAGCCCAATCCTGACTGAAACTCCTTTGCCAATATTTATTAAGGAAGTATGAATTTCTATAAAAGAATTGGAACCATTACAGAACTCATTAAGCAAAATTGCAGTTGAGTCCGTCGAACCGTCATTGACAACAACAATTTCCCTGTCAAAGCCTTCCGTTGCGTCTATCACTCGTCGAAGTATATCTGAAATAGTTCGTTCTTCATTGTACACAGGGATAACTATGGAAACTCTCATTTTCTGAATATCAACCCCGCAGCCTGAGAAAGTCCGTTTTTAAATTGATGCATAGATTTCAATGCAGCTACTCTTTTAATCAAATATCCGGGACGGAGATAGAATTTCCTTTCAGCATACCTTACAAGCTTCATTTTATCATATATGCTCAAACCGTCAGACTCGGGAACTTCAAATCCGTATGACCCTTCACAGCATGGATCAGGCTTTATCAAGCCCTCCCATATGGCAACATCCCTTAATGAGCTGCCAGGGGCCGCTTCCGCAAGATTGAAGGAAGCGTAATCACAACCGAGACTGACTGCGAAATCAACAGTATCATGAATATTTTGTTCTGTTTCCCCGGGAAGCCCCAGAATAAAAGTTCCCAGGGTTGATATCCCGTGTTTACCGCACAAATTAAAAGCTTTTTTGATTTTCTCTTTTGTAACCCCTTTTTTGTATTCCGCAAGAGTATTATCACTGGCGGACTCTATGCCGAACATTATCGTGTGGCATCCCGCCCTTTTCATGACTGCAATCAGCTCTTCATCAATAACATCCACCCTGCTGAAACATGACCACGATACAGAAAGGTTTCGGGATATAATTTCTTCACATATTCCAATGCTGTGATCTTTGACTGCGGCGAAAGTCAGATCTTTGATATACAACTCTTTTATTCCGAGAGAGAGAATATATTCAATTTCATTCATAACTTCTGCTGCAGGTCTCAAGGCAAAAGGGAATTTCTCGTAACTGCAGAAGGAGCAACGGAAGGGGCATCCGTATGCTGTAAGCAATGTTGACATCGGATGATATCTTGAAAACGGCCACCTGTATTTTTTAACGGGAAACAGGTCATGCCTTGGAGTTTGATAGGAAACTGTTTTCTGATTCCCTTGCCCCCCGGATTTATCATTTCTGTTTTTCACTGCAATTGACGGAGAATCATTCCCGAAAAGAAACTTCAACACACCATCTGAGCAAAAGTCAGTCAGAACAGCGTCAAGAAAATCGTATTTTTCGAGGATATGTTTTTTCTCAAAATACAGAATATCGCCGGAGCCTATTATTTTGATTCCGGCGGATTCCTTTACTTTTTTCATGAAGTTGCTGTCTTCTTTCCAGCTCAGAAAGGAAGTCAAAAATACGACAGCATCAAAATTCTCTCCTCTGACGAAGGATAGACATTCCTTTTCGGTCATTCGGGAGGCTATTGCGTCAATAACAGTGATATCATGTTTTTCTGAGAGAATTCCGCTCTGGATAAGAAGGTCTATGGGCGGCGGAAGATAATTTGCTTTAGAAACCTGGCTGCAATAGTAATCCCTGAGATAAAGCCTTTCACCCGGCGGATTGAGCAGTAGAACTTTCATTCAGGTTATTTATCATCCACAAACAGGGGCGGAACACCGTCACTGAAATCTTTCTTAAGCACTTTTGCTTCTCCGATATTAAGAAAAATAATTCCGGCAACAATGAGAAGAACGCCGGCGATTTTAGGAATATTAACGGCTTCCTTCAGCAGGAAATGAGAAAGAATTAGAACGAGAACATATTCAAAACTTGCCATGCTGTAAGCGTAACTGAGTTCAAAAATCCTCAGAACGGCAAGCCAGAGGAAAAAGTTCATTCCAACTATCAGTATTCCGGCAACAAGGTAGGGGTTGGTTATGATTTTCATTATTCCTTCAAGTGAAAATGTCGCTCCCTGATAATCCGAATTCAGACTAAAGCCGTATTTAATTAGCATCTGACCGGTCATGCTTATCAGCATTACCGCAAAAATAATCCCGAAAGCTTTTATCATTTTATTTCTCCCTTTTGAGGAAACCCCTGATAGTTCTTATTTTTCTTAGTATTTTGAATGTTTTCGAATTTTTTATTTCACCGATTTCATTCTGCAGTAAAACATTGTGCGAAGCCAGTTCCTTTTCTCTGTTTTCAAGATGACATACACGATGTTCAAGCAGATTATTTTTATGTTCGAAATCAACTGCTTTGCTCAATGTTTCCTTGTAAGCTTTCTTAAGTGTGTTGATTGTTTCGAGAGAGTGTTCTTTCTGTCTGCCTTCCTTGAATATGTCTGAAAAATCCAGCATATTCATAAGATGTGAAGACAGGATGTTTTCAGCTTTGGCGTTGATAATATCATCAAATTCAATTCTGAGTTCAAAGTTGTCCGAAAGCTCGCGGTCTGAAATCTTTCTTCTCTCCTGCACAAATTTTCTTTTTTCGAGTATTCCGTTCATATTTTCGAAAATTTCTATAACTGCTTTCCCGATACCTTCCTGAATATCAAGATACCTTGAAGCTTCATCAGTCATCCCCAGTTCAACAGCTTTGTTCCGAAGACCGGAGATATATATAAACCTCTCAACAGTGAGAAGAATTGCGCAAGTGAATACCCTAGGCAAATTATTATTTTCATAATTTTTAATAACATTTAACAGCGCGTTTCTGCTCCATAGAAAATACAGAAAGCCCTCCTTCATTTTTTTCGCAGTGGCGTGATGATGATGGTGAACTACGGAATCAGGACAGTAGTGGATTTTATATCCCTGCAAATTCAGGCGCCAGCCGAGGTCAACATCCTCGTAGAAAGCGAAATAATCCTTGTCAAACATTCCGCAGTCAATGAAAACATTCCTGTCAATCAGCATGGAACACCCGCAGGCAAAAGGTATCTGTGCCGGTTCTTCAAGAGGAAGATATTTCTTCTTGAAACTGGATCGCTGAAAACCGTAGCCGCAGAAGTTTATCTCTCCGCCTCCAAACTCGGTTATATTCTCATCCCAACCGACGATTCTGGATGAGGTGCAAATAATGCTTTTTCCTCTGTCAAGCCCATCAAGAAGGGATGTCAGCCATTTACCGTCAACCTTCGTGTCATTGTTCAAAAATACTATGTAATCACCGGAAGCATGCATTGCCCCGATGTTACAGGCTTCGGCAAACCCAAGATTTTCCGGATTTTTTATAATATGGACGGCAGGAAAATTGTCTTTGATATAATCACGGGAACCGTCATCAGAGCCATTATCAACAACGATGATATCCAGACAGATTGCTGGCACATCAGTTTGCTGAAGAGACGAGAGACATTCTCCAAGAAGGTGTCTGCCGTTAAAACTGGGAATTATCACGGAAACTGTCGTCAAACTTCAACCTCTTCTTTGCCGATTTGCCCGAATTCATAGCTGTGTTTCATAAAGACAAGCCCTTCATCGGTATTGCCCTGTTCAACTTTTATGGAATATAATTTCTCATGGAAATCATATGCCTTAACTGAATCTTCGTCAAGAATACCGATACTTACCAAATATTCCCCTTTGAGAAGCGGTATGTCTTCGAAGGATATTTTTACGATGCCTTTTCCTTTTATACAATCAGGACTTGTTCCGTCACCTTTTGAGGCAAAACCGTAAACAAGATCTCCGAATCCTGTAAATACTGACATACCGAAGGTGGGCTTTACGAGTTTTTCTTTTGCATAATATTCTATATGAACCTTAAGGCTATCCCCGGTTCTGAATAATCCGGTTGCCTTGTTTTCCGCATTCAGAAACGATACTTTTTCTATTACTGCCTGACGGGAACCTGTTCTTATATATCGGGGATTTGAGAGTAAAGGTGACGGTTCCAGTGTTTTGATATAGGCAAGATATGATTCAACTGTTTTAACGGGTTCATCATCCGTTTCAATCGTACCGTTTTTTACCCAGAGCGCTCTGCCGCACATATTCTTTACCAGTCCCATCGAATGGGTTACCAATAGTATTGTGGTGCCGTTTTTTTTCATCGAAGATATTCTGTCAATACATTTGTTTTGGAAATGCTCATCGCCCACAGCGAGAACTTCATCAATAAGAAGAATATCAGGGTTCAATGTGGTTGCAATGGAGAAACCAAGCCTCACATACATTCCTGAAGAGTAGGTTCTCATAGGGGTATCAATATAATCTTCCAGCTCAGAGAACCCAATTATGCTGTCCATTTTGCTCATTATTTCCTGCCTGCTCATTCCAAGCAGAGTGCAGTTCATGATAATATTGTATCTTCCGGTGAAGTTAGGATTGAACCCGGCCCCGAGATCCAAAAGAGCTGATGTTTTACCTTCAATGTATATTTCCCCGGAACTGGAGGGGGATAATCCTGCGAGAACTCTCAGCAAAGTACTTTTGCCTGCACCGTTAGTCCCTATTATACCAATGGTTTCGCCTTTTCTGACTTCAAGATTTATGTCTTTCAAAGCGTCATGTTTTGTGTGGAACTGCCCGACACCGAAAGTCATAAGTTCTAAAGCCCGTTCTTTAGCGTTTTTGTAAACCTTGTAAGTTTTGTTCAGATCTCTAATTAAAATTGCAGGTCTGTCACAGCTCATAGAACATCCCCGAAATATTTCTTTTTGGAATTATATATTGCTATGCCGCACGAAAAAAAAAGAACGGAGACCAGTAAAAGGAAAACCAATGATCCGGTTGCGGGAAAAACCCCCGAAAGGATAATATCCCTGTAGGAATCAACAAGATGAGCGAGAGGATTAAGATAAAGAAGCAAGTGAAAATCGGCAGGTATCATTGCGGAAGGATAAAATACAGGAGTGATGAATATCAGAATAACCAGCATTATTCCTACCAGATGAGAAGCGTCGGGAAAAAAGACATTCAATGCCGTTAAAATCATTGACAGCCCGGCAGTGAACAGCAACTGAAAAACCAGAAGAACAGGGATGAACAGGGCGCTTAATCCGATACCCTGAAAAAGAGCGATGACAGTAATCAGAACCGCAAGGCCTACAAGCTGATTTATAAGAGCTGAAAGACTTATATAGACCGGAAGAAGTTCAGATGGAAAAACAATATTTTTGAGAATACCCGAATGAACAGAAATAGAAGTCATAGATCGTTGCACGGATTCCTGAAATGTCAGAAACGGAAGCATCCCGGTAAATATGTATAGCGCAGCATTTGTTCCCCCGAAATTTATCTTTAAAATCCGCGAAAAAACAAACCAGTAAAGACCAAGAAGAACAATAGGGTTTATGATTGACCAGTAAAACCCCATAACAGATCCGACATATCTTTCCTTCAGATCCCTTTGCAGGAACATCCAAAGAAGCTGAGTTATATTTTTTACTGATCGTTTATTCATTTGAAACTCTTATTAAAAAACGATTATAGTCATATTGATAACTTGTTGCAACAAATAAGAAAAGCTCTTTCCATAGAAAGAGCTTTTGCTTTAATCTTAAGCTTATACTTAAAATATCAGAAGTTCAGTTCCGCAAGATGAGCGGTTTCCAGAAATCTTGCAAGAAGGTTGACAGAGGCCTGAATATCCTTTCTGCTGGCCAATTCATATCCGCTGTGAACATATCTTATCGGGACAGATATCGTAATAACAGGAACGCCGGCTCTTGATCTTTCAATTGCGCCTGCGTCTGTTCCGCCTCTTGGAAGTATTTCAAGCTGATATTTTATTCTGCTTTTTTCCGCGGTCTTTTTCATAAAGTCAACCAGCTTATAGTTGGATATTGACGCGGAATCCATTATTTTTATAGCGGTCCCTTTGCCAAGCTCTGTAATATAATCAGATGGTGTTGACCCAGGAAGATCGCTTGCGAGGGTCACATCAAGAGCTATCCCGATGTCAGGCTCTACTCCGAAACTGGAAACAGTCGCCCCTCTTAAGCCTACTTCCTCCTGAACCGAAGAGACAGCATAGATATCCACATCATGCTTTTTAACAGCTTCAAGCGCTTTTAACATGACATAAACGCCAAGCCTGTCATCAAGGCATTTTCCGGAAACACAGTCACCAGCCATAATGTGAAAATCCGTATCAAAAGTGACAGGATCACCTATTGTAATAAGCTTCTTCGCTTCTTTTCCCGACAACCCGACATCCACAAAGAGATCATTCAGTTCAGTCGGTCTTTTGCGATCGGCCTCTGACATTGTATGCACCGGCTTACAACCAATTATCCCTCTCAGCTTCTTTTTTGTCGTTCCGCCCGAAGACGAGACAATTACCCTTCTCGCGATCAGGACTTTCGGATCAAAACCGCCGACCGGATTAAGTCTGACAAAACCTTGTTCATCAACATGTTTTACGATAAACCCTATTTCATCCATATGTGCTGAAATCATAACCTTGAGTTTGCCTTTTCCTTTTTTCAGGCCGATCACATTTCCCATTCTGTCCACTCTGAGTTCACTGGTCAGAGGCTTCATTTTCTTTTTTACAACTTCTCTTATTTCTTCTTCGCGGCCGGAAATTCCGGGGGTCTCGGTTAAAAGTTTCAGCATTTCCATATTCATATCTCCAAAATTAACATTATACAAGCGCGTAATTATACACTACCTGTATTATTTTTGTTTGTTTTTTTTTGAATTAAAAGAAAAATACTCTCTGTAAGACCTTTTGTGTTGGGATTAATATTTTTTTCAAGGACTTCAACCACACCGGAAATTTCGTCAGAGATTTCTGTAATATCTTCAAGCCTGAAATATTCTGAAAACTGCAGAAGCTTACCGTGAATGTCCCTGTTGACCATAAGCGCTTTGCTCGACCCTGTTATTACCACAACAATGTCCCTGAAAAGACACTGAATTTTTTCAAATGCCGACTTAAGTTCTTTTCTTTCCGAAGGCAGATTTTCAGCGCACTGCACAAAGGAATCCTTTTTATTTATAATAATAAGTGTTTCAAGAATTTTAATCAGTTTTCCCCTGTTTTCAGTAAACTCCTGAAGATTTGCCTTGATTGCATTCCCCAGGCTCCCCTCCGCAAGAAGTGCTGCCCGATGAGCATCTTCCTGAGAATAGTCATTATTTTCCATCAGATAATTCTCTATCGCTGAAGAAGGAATTCCTACGAAACGATGTTGCTGGCATCTGGACTGAATTGTCGGCAGTATTTTCCCGATATTGGATGTGATCAAAAACAAGCAAGCGTTTTCAGGCGGTTCTTCAAGTGTTTTCAAAAGAGAGTTGGTGCTTTCCCTGCTCATCCGTTCTGCATCATCAATAATGAAGACCCTTTTCTTGCCTTCAAACGGTTTGAAACTCATCTGCCGGATAAGTTCTCTTGTCTGCTCAATAAGAATATTGTTTTTATCAGGGTCCGGGGCAATGACTGTGACATCCGGATGGACAGCTCTGTCAATTTTTCTGCAATTCGCGCACAAATCGCACGGAACACATCCATCAGGCTCCAGACAGTTGAACGATTTCGCAAGTATCATAGCGAGTGAACGCTTGCCGACTCCTTCCTTACCGTGAAAGAGACATGCATGCGGAAATCTATTTCTTTCACTGGTTTTAGAGAGCCTTAAGACTATTTTTTCATTCCCTATAAAATCCCTGAAATTCATTTTATCTCCAGCATTTTCCCCACGACACAAATGATTTCACTAAAGATGCCCGTTATGCTTCCCGTGCCGTCAATTGTCGTAAACCTGTCTTTATTTTTAGAAGCAATATCGAGATACCCTTTTCTTACAAGCTCATGAAAATTATTCTTTTCCTCCTCAAAGCGGCCCTCGCTTTCCGAAATTTTCTGCTGAACATTTCTTTTCTTTGCCCTGGTTATCCCGAAAGAAACAGGAAGGTCAATCAAAATGGTCATGTCCGGTCTGAGACCATCCGTAACCAGGCTGTTAACTGCTTCGACCATTGAAATATCAATTCCTCTGGCATATCCCTGGTAAGCAGTGGTCGCGTCGGTGAAGCGATCGCATATGACGGTGCTTCCGGATTCCAACGCTGGTTTAATCATGGTATTAATATGATGTGATCTGTCAGCGGCAAACAGCATAAGTTCCGTCAGAGAGGAAATTTTGTTTGAGGGATCCATGACAATCCTGCGGATTTTCAGACCCATGTCAGTCCCTCCCGGTTCGCGGGTCAGAACTGTGCTGACACCGTTTGCCAAGAGCCAGTCATTCAGCATAGCTGCCTGAGTGGACTTCCCCGAGCCTTCTATTCCTTCAAATGTTATAAACTGTCCTCTTATCGGCATTTTTCCACTTTTATCTCAAGAAACGATTCTTCTGATGAAATTTCTGAATGGCATCATTTTTTTCAGCCTTTTCTTCTTAAGCAAACTATGGAGAAGAGAACGGTTGATCCTGACAGCTTCCTGCCCCCTGTCAATGAGTTCTTCAATCCTGTCAAAATCAGCCCAGTCAATATCTTCAACATTAACTTTAACGACAATGTCAGCGTTTCTCACGCAAAGATTTGCCATACTTCTGGATTTAATCCTTGCGCTTCTGGTCATTATCTCGACACCTTTTTCAAAGGGTCCGGCTTCAATACTATCGTATGAAACATCAACAGCAATGATGAAATCACATGACATATCAGACAAGGGTGAAACCGGAATAACCTCGGCCCAGCCCCCGTCTATATATCTGCTGCCGTCAATCTCAACCGGCGGAAAAAGGCCGGGAATTGCCGAACTGGCCATAACAGCTTTTCTTAACGAACCCTTTGTGAACAACTTGGCTTTACTGTTGCTCAAATCGACAGCAATAGCTGCGAAATCAAGTTTCATGTCACGAATATCTATGTCAGGGATAACAGAATTTATATTTGCCGTAAAATCCTCAACGGAAACAAAGGAAGAACTAAAAAGCGATGAACCGAAATATACACCTCTCTTTAAAAAATTGGATACTCCTCTGACAAATGTGTTATCGCTTTGTTTCTGTCTCAGAAAATCCAGTTTTTTGTTTTTGAATTCGCCATTCCTGACAAAATTCATGAGGTCTGTTTCGAGTTTTGTAATATCAGAAAATGCAGCATAATAGCCTCCCACAATTGCACCCATGCTGGTTCCTGCAACAGCGTCGACGGATAATCCATCCTTCTCTAAAGCCTTAAGTACACCGATATGAGCGAGACCTCTTGCGGCTCCTCCCCCCAAAGCGATACCTATTTTAAGATTTTTATACATTAGAATGGATATTCAAACTTTCTGTTAACATTCCTGCATATAGCACTGTTTTCATCCGCTCTTACAGAGATTATACTGTAACCAAGGGGAGAGACAGGATTCTCTTTCATTTTGATATGGATATCAATTTCGGAAAGAAGCTCTCCGTCAAGCATTGCACCCCATTCAAATTCAAATTGCTCGACCTTTCCGAAAGGGCACCCCATGAAGAAAAACACTGTGCCCTGAGGCAAATCATCAATTCTGATTTTATCGTACGCTGTTGTGGCTTTTATTCTAGCGGAAATACGGTTGTTTTCCCAGATAACTCCCGAAAATGTATAGTAAGTTCCCCGTCCAAGTCCGAGAATTTTAATTAGTTTAATCCCGTAAGGATCAAAATCCATCTTTCCTGAAAACCTGTTAACCTCATACTCAGAATAAATATTTTCTATCATGATGGATTTATCTCCTGCTTCCGGATTATCAAGCACCAGGACTACATCTCTTAATAGACCGGTCTCTCCCTTCTGTACCGCATTAAAGTAGGAAATAACCGCATTTTTAACCGGAAGGGTGTCCTTACACCCTGTGAGAACACTGGAAATAAATATAATTAAAAACAGGAAAACCCTTCGCATTTTAGCCTTATATATACCTGCCCCTCAAACCATTTTAAAGAGCAGACAGCTGAATGTCAATTTCAGGCAGAACTAAGCTTTCATGCACGCAAAACTACTTCATTTCTTTAAGTGATCTCTTCAGGTCTCTGCTTCCTGCATTGAATTTTATCCCCTGCTTAAAAGTATCTATGGCTTTAATTTTAAGATCCATTTTAAGATAAAGCGCACCAAGAGCTAAAAATACACGCTCGTTAAAAGGATCCAATTCTGCAGCTATTTTGTAATGCACTATTGCTTTTCTATGCCATTTTTCGTTTTTGCTTAAAGCATCTGCAAGAAGAGTGTGGTAAGAGCTTTTATCAGAATAGGTTTTTACGGCGCTTTCGCAAAGCTGGATACATCTCCAGTAATCTTCATTCTGAAAACAGCTTAATGCCTTTTCATAATAAGAATCAGCGAGCACGGCTTTTTGTTCCTTCTCAAGTTGCTTATCTGTTTTTGTAAGTTCCATTCTTACAACAGAATCCTTTCCAAGTTTTTTACCTGTCTCTTCGTCTTGAACCCCGTTTTTTCTGATTCTTTTTCCCATTGTAGCAAGATGAGCTTCGGTCAGCGACATTTCTATCATCATCAGTTCCTGCCTAAGGCTGTTCCTTACCGTATCGGGAAATTTATCGCGTTCATATTTTTCTGAAAGAGTCTTATACGCACTTGATATCTGCTTTATATCGGAACTCTCGTTTATTCCAAGTATTTCATATGGGCTGGAGCTTTTAAATTTCTGGTAAGCACCTACAATCATATCATGCATGTCCATTTCTTTTTGTCTTGAGGCACTAGCTTTACCGGCCAGATAGCCAACAGGATCCGTGAATAGATCGGCGTTTTCATAATCTTCAAATATAACTGCGCCGGTAAGAACCATCCAGTTGAACAACAAGACAGCTGTCTGTTGGTCATTCACCATATCGAGGATTTCAGCAAAAGTTGTTTTTCCGTCAATTCTTGAAACAGCAAAACCCAATCCCGGGGAAACAGGAATGCCTTCCATTATGTCTGCTGCTGATTCATGAAATCGCGGTTTGTCAGTTATTGCCCTGAATTTGACTCTAAGCTGCTCACAATCAGTTACCATACCTACGAGAAGAAAAACTACCCGGGATGGAAGCAGAATTATTTTGGAAAAACTATTATCCGGAACCGCATATTCTCTGAATACCAATTCCTTGTTGAAATACGAAAATATGGGCAGAGAACTGACGAAATCCTCTGTATCATTGAAGAAAAGACCACAACTGGTTTTGCAACCAACAATGAGACCTTCATCAAAAAAGATCTCCATTAATTCTTTATCGTTTGCAATGTTCAGAATCCCTGATTTTTTCAATCTGAAGATATTGCCAATAGCAACTTCCGCAGAAGCTGTGCCTTTATGTTCAATTGGTTGCATGATTTTTCTCTGGGAAGCTATCTGTGTATCATCCAGGAAACTGTCTTCTTCAAAGGCTTCATCATCAGTAATTTGAAGTTTAAAATTATTAAAATTCAAAATCGCTATCCCTAGTTCAGCTGAGCTTTTAAACCTGTTGGCAGGATTTTTCTGCAGGGCTTTTTCAAGAACAATATCCATTCCCGGAGAAAGTGCAGGGTTAAGAACAGACGCAGGAGCAGGATTATCGTTAAGTATGGAGTAAATTACCGAGGTTACATTTTCACCTTTGAAAGGTTTTTCCCCGGTAAGCATTTCGTAGAACATTACCCCTATGGAGAACAGATCGGAACGGCAGTCAAGATGCTTCCCTTTTATTTGCTCGGGAGACATATAACTGGGAGTTCCTGACAGGATTCCTTCAGAGGTGAAGCTTGTTTCAGCACTCTTGGCAAGCCCGAAATCCATTATTTTAATCTGTCCTGCTTTGGTCATCATAATATTTGAAGGTTTCATATCCCTGTGAACAAGCCCAAAACTGTGAGCATATTCCATTGCGTCACATATATCAGAAAATATCTTAATTAGCTTATCAAAAGATAGAATTGATGATTTGGAAGTAAATTTAGCAAGTGATGTGTTACCGTCAATATACTCCATTACCAGATACGGAATGCCTTCATGTTCGCCGAAATCAAATACGGCGACTATTGATGAATGCATAAGTTTGCCGGCAGACTTAGCTTCTCTCAGAAAACGCTGTTTGGATTCAGCCTTTTCACTTTCCGATGCTGACTCATCAACCATTATTGTTTTTATTGCAACATCCCTGTCAATTCTTGGGTCATGCGCAAGATAAACCATCCCCATTGACCCTTTCCCTAAAAGCTTAATAATCCTATATCTGTCTATGTTTTCAATCATATAGATACGGCCATCTATTTTCTGTCTGAATAGACCTTAAAGTCGGCTAATTCATCAGTATAAGGAGCCAATGCGAAACTTCTGTGTTTATTTCCGCAGAGACCATTTATAAGATAAGAAAGCTCTTCGCGGGAAATCATCTCTCCGCTTTCCCAATCAATAGTCTGGAGCTTAATTATATATCTTTCCGGAACTTCAATCCATTCGCTTAAGATATCCGGCATTGAAATAACCCTCTGAACAGCACTGTCACCATCAATATTCAGTTCCTTTCCTATCTGTCGATGATACGCCATGATCATGAAATAGTCAATCTCATTGTTGTTTTTCCAGAGTTCTACATCCTGTGAAAGCCAATGCAGTCCGTTTTTCGGATTCAGAATAGTGTCATAATAAACATTAAGAGCGATCTTTAGGTTTTTGTTAACTTTTCTGGCATTTACTGCAATGCAGTTCACCAGGGAAATAATTTTCTGTGCTTTAATTCTGCACCAAGCATCGAAAGGGTCAAGATATCCGGAGATTTTCCGTACAGGATTTTCGGAAAACCGGTAAAGGTTATCCGCTTTCAATTCAACCCCTGTCCTATCAAAAAACTCAGCTGACGCAAAATCACCGAACCCTGTGGTGTGTTTCAACACAAGATCGTCCTGGAAAAGAATCCCGTCAATATTATGTGCTGCCAGATCGCAGTATAGTCCGGTAATGTATCTGATTGCTTCAGGATTGAAAATATCAATCCCGCTGCCTTTTTCATACGAATCTGTTTCAGGGTTATAAACAGTTTCAGTAATTTCAACTTTTCCGGGGAAATCCCATTTCATTTCCCGTGATGTCATCCAGGCGAATATCTTCAGGTTATTTCTGTGGGCAGCACCTGAAATTATATTAAGGATATTGAGTACAACAGGGGCTTTGTTGGTTTTAAAATAAACACCGCATTTTATCGGGTGTTCCTTAAGCAGAAAATGATGCCTGTCACCCGGGTTCTGAAATACTCTGAAAATGACAGTGTTGTAACCGGCATTCCGGATGTTTTTGAAATAAGTATCGTAATCTGTGTGGGGAATAACAAATATCTGGGCAGCGATTATTGCAGAATCGGTATTTGCAGGAAGGCAGCTCTGATCTTCAGAAAATGTGTTATGTTCACAAAAGACAATAAAAACAAAGACAGCAGCAACAGTAATCAAACACTTATGTAACATCCGATCCTATCCGGCGATTAAGATTCCACCCCCTGTTGCTATATTTTGTTCTCCGTAAAGTTTCGGAAAGAACTTCTTCTTTTTCTGTAAGGGGTGCCTTAATAAAAGAAATTCCGAAATAATCTTCAAAACCCTTTGTCAGGGCTTCTATAACTTCGGAATGAGTAAGTTTTCTGTCTGAGAGGGAAGACAACGGAGCAATAAGACTCTCAATCTCTTTTCCACATCGTGTCGAACCCATGAGGAGCTCAAAATCCATCTCCAGGGGAATTGATCCGTGCTGCAGGAATGCGTTCTCGAACCTCCGCTGCGCGCTGCCGATAGCCTTGGCTCCGTCCGAGCTGATTATTTCGCTGTTTGAGCTTGCGGCAAAACAGGGTGATGCTGAATTCGGAGAAAGACCATGATTCCGGGAAGGACTCATTGCCACCAACAGGGCAAGGCAGGATTTAAGTCCCTTTACCATTGCGTTTGATATTATTGTGTAAGTGCTGTTTATATCTGATGCTGTGAAAGGCGAAACATAACTACCGCAAAAACAGTATGTTATCTCTTTATGGTGGAGAACAGCTCTTCCGCCGGTAGGCCTTCTCACTATTTCCATTCCATGAGAGAGGCAGAACTGCTCATCCACAGCTTTATTGTACGGTTGCCCGAACCCCAGGGATACTGTTGGCTTAATCCATTCATAGAACCGAAGGGTAGCGTCAAACTCGCTGTTGCCCTCGTTGTGATGAAGGGCGATCGCCTCATCTACCGCCATATTGGACGGCGCACTGTGCGCGCCGTCCAATATTAATCTCCATCGGGGTTGCATTTTATTGAAAATGTCAAATTCCTAAAAGTTTTTCAGCAGGAATGTATTCCCTGTTCTGGGATGAAGCTACGGCTTCGCAGGTAACATGTTTCTTGTAAAGATTAAGTCCCATTCTCAAATGCTTGTTACTCTTAAGCGCTTCGGTAACACCTTTGTTTGCTATCATAAGAGCGTATGGGAATGTTGCGTTCGTCAGACCGTATGTAGAAGTTCTCGGCACCGCTCCCGGCATATTCGTCACACAGTAATGAAGCACGCCATCCTCAAAATAAGTCGGGTTGCTGTGGGTAGTAGCGCGTGATGTTTCAGCACAGCCGCCCTGGTCAATGGCAACATCAACAAAAACCGCACCATCCTTCATCCCCTTGACCATTTCTCTGGTCAGCAGCTTGGGTGCGGATGCCCCGGGAATAAGAACAGCCCCTATGACCAGATCCGCTTTTGCGGTAGTTTCGGATAATGTGATGTAGTTTGAATGGACAGTGTGCATTCTGCCTTTGTAAATATCGTCAATGTAACGCATCTGGGCAGCGCTGATATCAAGAATGGTAACATTCGCGCCCATACCTACAGCTATTTTTGCGGCGTTAAGCCCCACAATTCCTCCACCGATGACGACAACCTCAGCGGGCATAACTCCGGGAACCCCGCCCAGAAGAATGCCGAGGCCTCCGTTTATTTTCTCAAGATAGTAAGCTCCAACCTGGGTAGCCATCCTTCCGGCGACCTCGCTCATTGGAACAAGAAGAGGCAGTCCTCCTCTGTCGTCAGTGATCGTTTCATAAGCGATTGCAGTGACATTCTTATCAAGAAGCTTTTGAGTAAGGTCATTCATCGGAGCAAGATGAAGATAGGTATAAAGTGTTTGCCCGTCTTTTATAAGCTCGCATTCCATATCAATGGGTTCCTTGACCTTGACTATCATGTCTGCCGCATTATAGACATCGCCGATGGTATCAAGCAGATTCGCTCCGACAGCGGTGTATTGCTCGTCGGAAATTCCGCTTCCATTTCCGGCTGTTTTTTGGACATAGACCTTATGTCCGGCATCAACAAGCGCTTTTACCCCTCCGGGAACCATGCTGACACGGGACTCCTGGTCTTTGACCTCCTTTGGGATACCGATAATCATTTTACTTCTCCTCTTTAAGTTTGTTAGGATCTCCGCCCACCAACCAGTGGATTAGCAGAGAGTATTTATATATTTAGAACTTCAGACAATACAAGCTGAATTTTATGTCAAAGCCTTTTCAGTATTGACTAAATATGTTAACAGAGCATGGGTTGCCAAGTCAATAGAAGGAGAGGGTAATATTGTAAGGAAATTATTTCATTCATATCAAAGAAACTTGCCATTGTTAAATAAAAAAGGGCCGCTCCATTAAGAACGGCCCTTATAAAATTATTAAATCCTACTTTATGGTCAGTTGAGGAGCAAGATACAGATATGCATCATCCCGGTAAGGGTTCAGAATTTCAGGATCTTCAAGAAGTTCCTTTACTGTAATCTGCCTTGGTGAATATATCTCCTGGAGCATTTCAAAAAAGCTTTTGGGCTTTGGATAGGAGATAATTTTAACCTCAGCATCAACGGAAATTCCAGCTTTTTCTTTCAGGATGGCCATCGCTTCGTCCAGTCCCCCCAGTTTATCAATAAGCCCGATATCCAAGGCCTGTTTTCCTGTCCAAACCCTTCCTTGGGCAACATTGTCCACAGCTTCCCGGGTCATTCCCCTTGATTCGGCAACTTTGTCCACAAAAGACCAGTAAAAATTCATCATGGACTGGTTCATTTTTTCTTCCTGATTTTCCACCCATCCCTGATAATCAGAAAACATATCAGCGTTCCGGCCTCTTTTTATAATTACTTTATTGACTCCCAGCCAGTCATAAAGTCCCTTCATGCTGAATTTTCCGGTGACAACACCTATTGATCCGGTTATGGTTCCAGGCTCTGCAACTATCGAGTCCCCAGCCATCGCAACATAGTATCCACCTGAACCCGCCACATCACCCATGCTGACAACCATGGGCTTTTTTGAGGCTGTAAGGAACTGCTCGCGCCAAATTATATCAGAAGCTAGTCCTGAACCTCCGGGACTGTCAACCCGGAGAAGAATTCCCTTTATCGAATCATCTTCGCGGAGCTTTCTGAATATTTCCGAATATGTTTCTGACGCGATACTTGGAGCTCCTCCAAAAGGAGATTCCGTTCCCTTTCCCGTAACAACTCCACCTGAGGCAAACACAACGGCAATCTTATCGCCTTTTCCCTTAAAGAGTTTTTTGGATGCGATATACGATTCAAGATCCGTGAATTTCAAATCGGTCAGCCCAAGTTTCTCTTTAAGATAATTTTCAGTTTCATCCCAATAAATGGATTTATCCACAAGTTTTGCTTCAAGTGCTTCTTCTGAACTGAATGGGCCGTTATCTATAAGTCCTACGACATCTTCAACCGGCAGATTTCTTCCCTTAGCAATCCCGGAAGTGAGCTGTTCATATATACTATCAAGAATAGCATTTGAAACCTCCCTCATGGCTTCCGGCATTTCTGTTTGAGTGAACATATCGGAATATGATTTGTAATCTCCGTGATGCATCATATTAGGCTCAATTCCGATTTTGTCGAAAAGACCACGCAGAAAGGTGGCTTCCATACTGAGACCTATAAGATGAATTTCACCCACCGGTATCATAAAAATTTCATCTGCTGAAGAAGCAAGATAGTAGCCGCCGTTTCCGCAATGTTCAAAGTAGGAGTAAACAGGTTTACCGCTTTTTTTGAAAATCGCAATTGTATCTCTTAACTCCTGAACCTTCGCAAAGCCGAGAGAAGGAGATTTAATGTCAAGCAGAATTGCTTTTATCTTGCTGTTGCCCGAAGCATCTTTGATTGCCGCCAAAGTTTCCGGGAATGTAGAAGGGGGCGTTCCAAAAACAGTCACAGGAGCAGTATCAGGGATATCTCCGTTGAATGATATTTTCAGAACGGAATCATTTTCTATCTTTTCTCCGGACGAAAGGGCTATCATACCTGCTATAACTATTATTCCTCCCGCAATGAGAAAAAGCAGGATAAATACGACCAGCCACTTGCCACAGGAAGATTTTTTTTCGCTCATGCTTACTCCTTAAAAAAACATATTTTATCTTGGATTATACGATGTTAGAAGTTTAAAGTTTCAGAAAAAAATTAGAATGAGATATCTGCTTTTAAAAAAGACATTCAGGAAGGCAATGAGGAGTTGCTATTGACAATTTTATAAAACAGGAATATAGTTCGTAAGCGTTATGTGGAGGTTGCGTTTATCGCAACTTGGAAAATGAAATAATCCCTGTTCGGGATGTTGTCTTTCCAAGTCAGAAAGTCTAAAAAATCAATTTAAAATCATTTATAGGAGGTTTCTATGAAAAAATTGATTGTTGTGTTTGTGTGTGTGTGTTCTGTAATTATGTTGACTGCGTGCGGAGCTCCGCCGAAAGAACAGATTGATGCGGCAAAAAACCTGGTAAATTCAGTTTCTTCTGAAGCAGAAGTTTATGCGCCTGACTCATTAAAAGCAGCTCAGAACAAAATGGCTGCTCTTGATGCTGAAATTTCCACCCAAGAAGGCAAATTCTTTAAAAGCTGGAAAGCTACCACTCAGCTTGCAATTGAGCTGAAAGCTGCTGCTGAGAAGGCAAAGCTTGATGCTGAAGAAGGAAAAATCAGAGCGAAAAACGAGGCTGAAGCAGCATTAGTTGAAACAGAAACTGCAATTGCCGCAGCCCGCGAGATGCTTGCAAAAGCGCCTACGGGAAAAGGTACAACAGCTGATCTTGCGGCGCTCACAGGTGATGTTGATGCCGCAGCTGCTTCCCTGGAGTCCGCAAAAGCGTTGATTTTGGAAGAAAAATATGCTGAAGTAAAAACAGCAGCAGTATCCTCAAAGGAAATGGCTGACAGGGTTGTTGCTGAAATTGAAGCAGCAATTGAAATGATTTCAGCTAAAAAGTAAACCTGCAAAATTATTTCTGAATAACAAAAGGGACGGCACAAGCCGTCCCTTTTGTTATAATGACTGAATTATGCGATTAATGAAAAATAGGAAGCTATTCGTTTTTCTATTGCTGCTTGAGGGGCTTGCCTGCACAGCTCTTTTCTTGATTGCCTCCTTTATGGATGAAAGACTGATCCCTCCTTCGTTATCCTCAATCCAATTCTCTTATTTTATTTTGGAATCCGCTTCGAAAGAGTCAAATTTAAATTTCCCTGAACTTGATTGCGAAGGGATCAAGTCAAAATGCCTTTCGTTTCAGCAGGAAATTAACATTCAGAAAATCAAAAGATGGTATTCAAGGGATTTTTCAAAAGCTGGAAATTTCGAAGCTGAAATGCACACCGGAGCAATTGAATTTCTGAAAACACGAAAACTTCTTTATGAACAGCTTGAAAACAAGATCAAGGCTGTCATGGAGGAAGTGGAAAGGCGGCTGAGCCATATCGACAATTCTGACTGGCTTCCAAAGAAAAAAGAAACAAATTTCTATATCGCTCAAAGCAGGCTTGAACTTTCCGCAGCAAAGAGTTCTCTAGAAAAACAGCAGCTGAGAAACGCTTTGACTGGCATTGAAACTGCGCTTGAAAAAATAGTAATCGCTGAGAACAAACGCCGTGAAATTATTTCGAGGTTCTCAGATCCGTCAGAAGTGGGAAGATGGCAGAAAATGATTTCCGATGCGATAAGAAAAAACGGAAGTAAAACCTCTCTCATAATTGTGGTAAAAGCTAAACACCGTCTCGATTTCTACATCGGAAACAGAAAAACAAGAAGCATGACAGTTGACATCGGTGCCAACACATATAAGGACAAGCTGTACTCGGGTGACAGGGCAACTCCTGAAGGTATGTATAAGGTTACTGTTAAAAAAAGCCATGGGTACAGCAAGTATGGCCTTGCACTATTGATAAATTATCCCAATGAAGAAGATAAAAAGAAGTACTCGAAAGCACTTAAAAGTGGTGAGATACCGAAGGGAAGGGGGATCGGAGGGCTTATAGAGATTCACGGGAAAGGCGGAAGAGGACATGACTGGACGGATGGATGCATTGCGCCCGACGACAAAGAGATGGAATGGTTATTTAAAAACACAAATACAGGAACAAAAGTTCTTATTGTTGGAACTGACGAACCGGTTAAGTGATTGCGCATGAAATCTGTTATTGTATTTTTCAAATATCTTTCTGAAAGATGTTTATTTTTAACATCAAAAAGATTCAGAAATTTGTTTGCAGTATGTCTGGGATTTGGAGCGCTGCTGTTTTTTTTCTTCAGCCTTACGGGATATTTCTATAAAGATCTAAACTCCTGCGATTTAAAGGAGTATATGACTGAATCCGATTTTGATGGTGAAAACCAGGAACTAAGATTGCGGAAAGCTCTGAAGAAAATGGAGCGTTTGCCTCCCAGAGGGGTTTTTGTTATTATTGATAGGGAACACAATGAACTTCAGGTGAGGAATAAAGATGAAATAATTCTTGTCGCGCGGGTGTCAGCGGGAGCAGGCTCAAGACTTACTGACCCTGAAACTGCGAGGGAATGGGTTTTTGATACCCCTTCAGGGAAATTTTCCATCGTAAATAAAAGGTCAAATCCTGTCTGGGTGGCTCCTGATTGGGAATACATTGAATCAAATGAACCTTATCCCCGATCTTACAGTGACCGTGTTCAGACGGGAGTGCTTGGTGAATACGCTCTTGACTTGAATATTTCAGGTTACATGATACACGGAACCCTTTACTCCAGGCTGCTTGGCAGAAATGTCACACATGGATGCATAAGAGTAGGAAGAGACGACCTGAGGGAAATATGGAAAAAAGTCCCAACAGGCTCAAAGGTTTTTATTTACTAAAAAAAATAGCATGAATAAATTGCTTCCACTGTTCTTGATTGTAATGCTGTTCGCGGTTTGCGGCGGCGGGGAAAGTAAAGATAATCTTACTTTTGACACGGGAACTTCAATGGCAGCATACATAACAGAACTTCGCTGTGATTTGGCATCGACAGAAAAATACTACTTTGAAACAAATGTTACAGGAAAAAAGATTGATTTATGTAATTCCGGAATTGTGATTAAAAGTTATCCTTTTATGAGAATAGAGATCGGCATTCCCCGTTTTATAGGCTTCCGGAAAAACAGCCCCGGGAAGTGGATGTTGAAGAAGTATGACAATCTGTATCTGAAACCCGCTAAAGTAATCAACAGAATAAACATCGTACCCGGGGATCAGAAAACATGCCCTTCTCCGGATATTCCCGGTTTTATTCCGCCTACAATGACAGAGATTATTCCTGTTCCCAGTATATATTCGATGAATGCTGAGGATGAAATAGAAATAGAAGTAATTCTTAAAGGAGAAATACCGGGAAGCGATGGAAAATCAAGCCTTAAAACCAGATTATCGGACTACATTTCATTCTGTCTGGGAACAAGAAAAATTCCAGCTGTTAAATTGAGGATTGAAATGGATTCGGTTACAGGTGCAGCGATGTTCCGATCTTTTCCTGAATCACCATCGTTGTTGATACTGCCCTGACAAATTCTAGAGCTCAAGAAAAATCATAGCAAAAGCGCACAGCATTATAGTAAAACCTGCTAAAGCATGAGAAAACCTCTCCATTTTTCCCATCGGCAGAAAAGATAATCCTAAGGAAGAAAGTATAATAATCGTCATCATAGTCGTGATTGTCGTCATCGCGAAAATTGAAGTCACTACTATCAATCCCAGAATGTTGTTTTTTGCAGCCGGATACATAAGAATAGGAATAAGCGGTTCACAGGGGCCGAAAATGAAAATAGTGAATAGAATCCATGGCGTTATACTTGCTTTTTTAGCAGCCACATGCGGATGAGAATGCTCTTCATAGTGGCTATGGAAATGTTCATGCTCCTCTCCGGTTCCGTGAACATGTACATGGCTGTGATAACTGTTCTTAATGGCTTTTCGGACGCCCCAAACCATATAGGTAAAGCCGAAAGCCATCAACATCCAAGAAGCCAGCCCACCTCTAAGTGACTCGACTGATTCGATGCCTGAAACTGCAAGACCAAGCCCGATTCCTATGAATCCCAGAACAACTGAACTCAAGATGTGCCCCAAACCACATACAAAGGCAATCAGCGCTGTTTTAAAAACATTCCAGCCTCTTGCCTTTGACATTACAATAAACGGCAGATAGTGATCTGGACCGAAAAGTGTATGGAAAAAGCCTATCGAGGCAGCAGTCAAAGAGAGAACAGCGATTTCTCCGGACATCTTATTATCTCCTGTGAAAACAAATCAGAGCGGCATTATAGTTGTGTCATACGCAAAGCTCAACAAAAAAATACCAGTAAACAGATATAAACGGACAAGCTTCAGAGAGAACATCCGGAGGCAATTTCGCGAGCTAAAAGTGTTGTTTTAAATAGATTTTTAGATTATTATTGGTAAGATGAATATAATTTCATACAACCTTGAAAAGGACTCAAAATGCTGAAACTCTTGCTGAATGCGGATATTTACGCACCTGAACATATCGGATCCGGGAATATTCTCGTGTGTTCAGGGAAAATCATTCATATCTCAAAGGAAAAACCTGTCATCAGCGGACCGGATGTGGAGACTTATGATGCTGCCGGTAAATTCGCCTTTCCGGGATTTATTGACAGCCATGTTCATATTACCGGAGGAGGAAGTGAGGGTGGATTTAAATATAAAATCCCGCCGATACCTCTCAGCCTATACACATCCGCCGGCATAACTACTGTTGTCGGCGTTCTCGGAACAGACGATGTCACAAGATCAACATCGTCGCTTGTGGCTCGAGCATACGCACTCAGATCTGAGGGGATCTCCGCTTACTGCATGACCGGAGGATATCATATTCCTCCAGTATCGCTAACGGGGTCCATAAGGGAGGATATCATTCATATTGAACCTGTAATCGGCCTCGGTGAGATAGCGATAAGCGATCATCGCTCAAGCCAGCCTTCTTTTGCGGAATTTATAAGATTCTGCTCCGAATCCTACACTGCGGGTATAATCAGCGGAAAATCGGGAGCGGTGAACATACATGTTGGTGGAGGGAAAGAGCGGTGCGGAATGATATTTAAAGCTCTTGATAATACGGAGATTCCGCCAAGGGTATTTTATCCGACACACATGAACAGGGCTTCAGCTCTCGTGGATGAATCTGTAAAACTTACCTCCCGTGGAGTTACCGTCGATCTGACATCATTTCCGGTGGAAGAAGGGGATGATGCCCTCTCTGCCGAAGACTGTTTCAATCTTCTTCTCAAAAAAGGCGTTTCCCCGCAAATGATAACAATAAGCTCCGACGGAGGCGGCAGCCTTCCTGAATTTGACAGTAACGGCCGTCTCACAGGTTTGAAGGTGGGGGACTCATCATCTCTGATTAAAACATTCCAAGGAATGGTATTTTCTGGAAATGAAATTCCCACAGCTCTGATGCCTTTTACTGTAAATCCGGCAAGGGTTCTGGGTCTTCCCAAAGGAACTGTAAGCCCCGGAAGTGATGCAGATTTGCTTATATTTGACAAAGAAATGAACTTGGAAAGTGTTATGGCAAGAGGGGTATGGCATTTCATGGACGGGGTTCAGAAAATATACGGGACATTCGAACAAAAACCCGCGGATTGAAAGGATAAAAGTATGAAGATAGTATCAACCAATGTTTATGCCGGTCCGAATCTGTATGCCAATTTTCCGGTGATAAGGTTTCTGATCGAACTAGGTCCCCTGGAAGAATGGCCTACCGCAAAACTTGGCAGAGGGTTCATCAACAGTCTTTTAAAAGCACTTCCTGGCCTTCATGAGCATGGATGTTCGTACGAGGTTCCGGGCGGATTTGTCCGCCGCATGACAGAGGATGAAGGAACCTGGCTGGGGCATGTTTGGGAACATGTGGCAATAGAACTCCAGTGCATCGCCGGAACAGAGGTAAGCTTCGGAAAAATCAGATCAACCTCTGAATACGGTCAGTATAACATGCTATATCAATACAGACACCCCGATGTCGGGTTGAAAGCGGGATATTTAGCCAGAGACCTTATCCTGAACCTCCTTCCTAAAAAGGTCAGCGTGCTTGTCAAAGAAAAAGCCGCTGCAGGATTTAATTTCAGAGCTGAAAAAGAGAATTTTATCAGATTTGCTCAGAGCCTTGAGTTCGGACCAAGCACTGCCTCTCTTGTGAAAGCTGCCCAGGCAAGAAATATTCCTCACATCCGTCTCAGCAGGGGAAGCCTTGTCCAGTTCGGGCAGGGAAAATATCAGCGCAGGATCCAGGCGACAGTGACAAGCGAAACAAGGCATATAGCCGTTGAAATAGCATGTGACAAGGAAGATACTCATAATCTTCTCGCGGATCTCGGGCTTCCGGTCCCAAAACAGAAAATAGTTATAACGAAAAAAGAAGCTGTTGAAGCTGCGACAGAAATAGGTTTTCCAGTTGTTGTTAAACCCCTGAACGCAAACCACGGGAAAGGTGTTTCGACGGATCTTATGACACCTGAAGAAGTAAAAAAGGCTTTTGATTTTGCGGGGGAATACGGAAGCAGCATCACAATTCTGGTTGAGAGCTTTGTGCGGGGGCATGATCATCGGCTGCTGGTTGTTAACGGAGAGCTGATAGCCGCGGCACAGAGGGTTCGCGGGCATGTAGTAGGTGACGGAATTAAAACAATTTCTGAACTTGTGGAAAAAATCAACAGTGATCCGAGAAGAGGCATCGGCCATGAAAAAATACTGACCAGAATTGTCTTTGACCGTCAGGCAAATAAACTTATGAAAGACAAGGGTTATACGCGAAACACCGTTCCTGCAAAAGGAGAAGTTGTTTATCTTCGGTCCACTGCAAACCTGTCCACAGGCGGAACTGCTATAGATGTAACGGACATAATGCACCCTGACAACCGTGACATGGCAGTAAGAGCTGTGAAAGCCATAGGACTTGATGTCGGAGGTGTTGATTTTCTTACCGAGGATATAACAAAGTCATATAAAGAGATTGGCGGGGCTATTGTTGAAGTCAATGCAGCCCCGGGTTTCAGGATGCATGTATCTCCGACGGAAGGCAAACCGAGAAATGTCGCTGAACCTGTAATGAACATGCTTTTCCCGCAGGGAACACCTTCAAGAATACCGATTGCGGCAATAACTGGGACCAACGGAAAAACCACAACCGCAAGAATGCTGGCTCATATTCTGAAAACCGCCGGGCACATAGTAGGAATGACAACAACAGACGGAGTGTATATAGACGGCCATCTTACCGTCCCAGGAGATATGACAGGGCCGAAGTCGGCACAGATGGTGCTTATGGATCCGTCAGTTGATATAGCAGTTATGGAAACAGCAAGAGGAGGCCTTCTCCGGAGCGGTATGGGTTATGAATACTGCGATGTAGGAGCTGTTTTGAATGTCTCCTCAGATCATCTGGGGATGAAGGGGATAAATTCCATTGAGGAACTGGCGGAGGTAAAGCGTATTGTTATTGATGTTGCCAAAGAGACCGCTGTGCTTAACGCGGATGACCTTGAGTGTCTGAAGATGGCTGACTATGCACCTTCAAAAAATATTTGCTATGTGACAATGAACCAGCGCCACAGCCTTGTCCGAGAACATATCAAAGCCGGTGGGCAGGCATTTGTGCTTGAAAAAGGAATCAGCGGGGATATGATTGTTCTTTATGACAAAGAAGTGCACATTCCTCTCATCATGTCGCATCTGATTCCAGCAACACAAGAGGGAAGAGCGATGCACAATGTCTCCAACGCGATGTTTGCCGCTGCGCTGGCAGTCAATCTGGGTAAAAAACTCGAGGATATCACCCACGGGCTGAGAACATTCTACAGCAACTTTTTTCAGGCTCCGGGCCGCATGAACATTTTCGATAAACATCCTTTCAAGGTAATTCTGGATTACGGCCATAATCAGGCAGCAATTGAAGCAGTTGGCGCGTTTGTTGACAATCTTGAAGTTCAGGGGAGGCGCCTTTGCGTTATTTCAGCTCCCGGTGACAGAAGAGACGAAGACATCATAAATCTTGCAAAAGCTGCGTCAGGTCATTTCGGAAGATTTATATGCAAAGGGGAAGACGACCTTCGCGGAAGAAAACCGGGGGAGGTTCCGGAACTCCTCAAAAAATCACTTGTTAAATCCGGCGTGAAGGAACAAAACATAAAAACGGTTCTTGACGAACAGGATGCTGTCCGGCTTGCCCTTGAATCTTCTGAGCCTGGAGACCTCGTTGTTATATTCGGCGATAAAATAGCAAGATGCTGGGATCAGATAACAGGCTTTGACTCCAGCAGAACAAGAAGCTCCAGGAATCAGAATATAGAAAGACATATTAACAAGAAAGAGACCGGGGGGTTTTCCCTGGAAAAAGGACAGACGCTCATCCGTGATGAAAGAGGGGTCCGTATTGCAAGGGATTGAAAGAACATGATTCATAATTGCGATTAATCTATCAACATCGCTGTTGAAATCGGAAAGTATGTAAAGTATCATACTCGTTTTACTGAAACAGCTGATTGTGGCTGATTTTAAAATTGACAGTAACCATAAAGAGATATCTATTTTGATAACTTCCGATACAGAACCTCAGGGAACGCTTGTTGTCATAGGAGGAAATGAGGATAAAGAGCACAACCTCGATATCCTCAGAAAGATATGTGAACTTCCTCCCAGAGGAAGCAGAACCGTAGAATTAATCCCAACTGCGAGCAACCTGCCGCATGAAATAAGCCAGCAGTACATTCAAGCATTCGGAAAAATCGGGATTCCCGAGGTTAACATCATGGACATAAAAACAAGAGAGGAGGCAAATGATCCTGCTCTTGTTCAGCGTGTTCTGGACGCAAATGTTGTTTTTTTCACGGGCGGAGATCAGTTAAGAATAACAAATCTGCTGGGGGGTTCCAAAGTACTTGAAACTCTCAGGGGACACTACATGAGAGGAGGCGCGGTTGCCGGAACAAGCGCTGGCGCTGCCGTGATGTCGGAAACAATGATATACGGTGGAGAAGCGGGCGAGGCGATGCGCAAAGGGTCTGTCAGAATGACAGCAGGCCTTGGTTTTATAAGAAATGTTGTTGTTGACACACATTTTATCATGCGCGGCCGCTTCAGCAGGCTTCTTGAGGTGGTGGCAAGCAACCCGGGGCATATCGGATTGGGGCTGGATGAAGACGCCGGAGTGATAATCCGTCAGGGAAGATATGTGGAAGTGATCGGGCCAGGTGTTGTCCTTGTTATAGACGCACATGACATGAGGCATTCCAATATAACCCAGATAGAAATGGGGCAGGCGATAGCAGCCGAGAACATCGCCGTTCATTCTCTGGTGAAAGGCTATAAATATGATCTCATCACCAAAGAGTTCATCTACCCCGATGAGATTCCTGTAAGCCCTCCTGAAGATTCATAGAACCACCGAAAATCCCCGCATTTCAGCGCTGAAAATATCATTAGCAACAGCTGGGTCGTTGTTCATGAATTCCAGTGCTTCTTTGTCAGAATCTGCATAGAAGATAACAATCCCGAATGATGCATCAGTACACCTTCCGGCAAGAATAATCTTTCCATCCTCTTTTGCTTTTTTAAGATAACTGAAATGCTCCCCGATCCGATTGATCTCATCTTCAGAAGCAGAGTTCTCAATATCGGTATTGTTGGGTTTTACTTTGTAGATATACTGTTTTTTTTCAAACATACAATTCTCCTTTATTTCCACAGGAAGGAAATCGGCATTATGTAAAGATCTTTTCCAAAGGGAACAAACTCTCTGCCCGGGTAGAGAATCAATCCGGTCCGGAAATTCTTTTCATAAGCCTCACTGAATGTCCGAAGACCGTCAAAGTCCTTTTTTCCAAGGGTCATTGCAGATTTGACTTCAATACAGACAATATCCCCTGCTTTGTTCTGCAGCACAATATCCACTTCACTTCCATTACTTGTCCGATAATGGTAGAAAGCAGGTTTTGTTTCACTCCATGAAATGTGTTTAACAATTTCCATCAGCACAAAATTTTCAAGAAGGCGGCCTGCAAGTTCCATTTGTCTGACCATGTTATCCGCATCAAATCCGGTAAGGGAGGACAGCAGTCCTGTGTCTGTAAGAAATATCTTTGGACTCCTGACCAGCCGTTTTCCCGGATTCGCAGACCAGGGTTTAAGCGTGTAAATTAGAAATGCCGCTTCAAGAAGGGTCATATATCGTTTAAGGGTTGTCTGTTTTATTCCCGTTGTCCTGGACAGTTCTGCATAATTAAGAAGAGAAGCGCTTCTGAGAGCCAGCAGTTTAAGGAGTAACGGCATTTCAGAAAGACCTTCAATGTTGGCCATATCTCTGATATCGCGCTGCAGAATTGTTACAACATATGATTCAAACCATGCATCCTGGCGTTTATTCAAAGTCCGCGAAAGAACTTCAGGATAACCGCCCAGAGAAACCCTTCCCCAGATGTCCGTTTGGTATTCGGCCTTCCAATCATTAACTTCACCTGATGATAAAAACAAGCGGTCAATAAAATTTACATCGCTGTTTTCCAGTTCGCTCTGGGAAAATGGCCATAAATTAATGATCTCCATCCGTCCCGCAAGAGATTCCGAGATTTTCGGAACCAGCAGAACATTTGCCGAACCTGTCAGGAGATACTGTCCCGGCTTCCTGTCCTTATCGATAACAGACTTAATCGCGGTCACAAGATCCGGTGCTTTCTGGATCTCATCAATTATAAGAGGTGTTCCGAATCCCTGGAGAAAACCGGAAGGATCGCTCAGCGCAGCACTTAATGTGCTGAAGTCATCAAGAGTGATATACTTGGCCACGAAATCCTTTTTTGCGATCTCCTGAACCAGAGTGCTTTTTCCGGTCTGTCTTGCACCGTTAAGCATAACAACAGGCGTATCATTAAGCGCTTCAAGGATTGCAGCGGTGATTGATCTTTTCTTCATGTGTGCATTATAACCATTCAGTGGCTGAAAATCAACCACTTAGTGGATGAATTGCACGAATTTTTCATTAAAACCGAATGCTGCTTGAACTCAGAAGGGCTCACAAATGGAAAACAGGAAATCCGGAAAAATCAAACCCCTTTCATTGCATCGCGAAAGAATATATTTATAATAAGGATGTTGCAAGAATTTGAGTAGTAAGAGTTTAAGGATGCTCGATATAACTAACAATGGAACAAGGATAATATACCGCAGATTTCTAGAGTATTATCACTCCTGTCAAAACATTGTAATTGCTTTGTTTCAAAAGTATCTCGGTTTTTTGATAATGTTGTTTCTTCCTTTACAATATCAATTTAGGCAAATAATAGCGTTGTATATTATTATGTTCAGTGAAAGGAAAATGATTTATGCCAAACGGAAAACCAGATGATCACCCACTCACAGACATTTTCACCCATGGTCTGGAAGTATACGGGAAAGAGATAGACGATCTGATTCGCAAGATCGGGAAACTCTCCAGCGGACGCGAATTGGATGAATGGTGGGAAAAGGAAATTGGTTGGAAAAAAAACCAACCAGACCTATTGCTCAAGGTTCAACAGAAGCACGATGAACTGCTCAAGCGTGCAGCCGAGAGAGGTTGGGAAACCAAGGATTGATAACAGAACAAAGCACTGGAGGTTATTGCTTGCTACGCGCACAAAACCTCAGTGCAGGCATTATCCGTAAAATAAAATGAAGAAATAAATTTGAAAAACGGAATGAAAAAATAGAATTATTTATGGGTGGTGACCACCTAGTCCAAAAACTGAATTTGAGATCATTGTTTCAGGGCGTCAGGACAAAGTCTTTATGACTACAGAATCCTGTTTTCAGGAGCGCCGATCTTCCTGTGGCACCACCCTTTTTCAATACAATTCCCAGCCCTCTATTGAGTTTGTACTGTGCCAGTTGAAGGGTTCTCAAATGAAGAGTAATCCCGCTGGTTTGCGTCACATCTTTTTTGCAATTTCAAGGTCCTCGTGTTCAAAAGCTGATGACATTCTTATAATTTCTTCCTTGGAAATCCCCAGGGTTTTTGCTGTATTTTTCCATTGTGAGACGGATGATGCAACCTCCCTCACAATTTGAACCGCATCTTCTTTGCTCAACCGGAATTCACCGATAACCGAAATTGCCCTGGTAAGAGATGCTGTAGGATCATCAAAATCAATAGAGGTAGATAGTATCCTCGGTTTGACCTCTATCGGAACTGGATTCATATCATATGCAGGTGATAACTTCCATCCTTTATATCTTTCATATAGAAAAGCGTGGTTTCTAAGATGGTCGTCAGTGTTGGATATCAGGACATTGAATACCATTCTCCTCCAAAGTTCAGCAAGGTCATCATTAGTTGATGCACCATGCCTGAGAAGAGCATAGGCGATATCAAGATAGCTTCTTCTGTCGTTGTCTTTTGCTCCCAGCATGCTCAGTGCCGAAAGAAATGGTATTCGTTTTTCCTTAACCCTGTCAAAGCGTTTCATGAGTAGCACAGGTTTGTCAGGAGCAGTTTCAATTCTCCACTCCGGAACCCTTATCCCTGCATTTTGGGCCAGAGTTAAAGCTGCAGCCTCCCACAGCACTGCATTGAACTCATCATCCTTCCGTGGGAATTTGGCAACTGCAAGGCTTCCATCTTTGTCCAGTACAGAAGCCTTGGGCCTCGCACCTCCGAGCGATGAACCGGGAGCAAGAAGCAGTTTCAGCTCCTCAGTGCTTTCATTTCCTTCAATGAAACTATCCGATGCTGAGAGAAGGTCCGTCAACCCCACAAGCGGAGGGATGGAACTTTTATCGCCTGATGCAAGAAAGATGTCCGGGTTCTTTTCAAAGGAAAACCGGACAGCCCCCTGTCTTGCCATGTCATTTACACCAAGCAGATAGTCAATTTCTAAAAGGGTTCTGACCGACCTTTTTTCTTCTTTAGCCAGTTTTGCTTCGGTGCGTCTCATAAGAACACGGCCCCATCTGTCCGGTGCTGAATCCCCGAGGGCCCCGAACAGATTTAAACCTGCAGGAGTATGAAAAGACCCTTCCGTTAATTGCAGAGCAGGTTCCAGGGCAAATCTTTCCGGATGCGAAAGCCAGTCTTTACTGTATTCAAAGGAGGCACTTTCTCTTCCATTTTTATGATGAAACCAGAGTTTCCCCAAAAGGATGTTCTCCACCTCAATATTGATACTTACCAGAACTTCATTTTCTTTCATTCTATTCACTTTGTTCCTTTAGGCAGGCGAACTCTCTTGGGAAGCCTTTCCTCTTCAATCTGTCTTAAGGACATATCATGAGCAGCATCAGCCAGATCAGAGACCCTTTCTATCATGCCGAGCACATATAGAACAGAGGCATATCCACCTATCAGGCATGAGGGGTCTCCTTTTTCAATACGGCATATTGTTGTCCTTGAAATACCGGATCTTTCCGCAAGTAACTCAAGAGTGACCCTTTTTCTGCGTCTGGATTCACTTATATCTCTCCCCAGTTTTCTCAAAGCTCCCATAACAGGTATCGTATATTTATTCAGTTTTTTGCTCATATTAAAGTCTCATAAATAAGTAATAAAGATAGATAATGTACAATATATGATATTTAAGAATGAATAGCAAGCGACATATTAACTGGTATCTTCTGCAACCTAAACTAAGGTCTAACACGATTGTACGGGGTGTCTCCCTAAAGTGGGTGGATATATTGATCAATGTTGTGCTTATGATGATTAATGCTGGTTGTATGATGCTTGAGACCGTGCCTACCATGCTTTGGCATGTACTTGTGATAATTGGGCATGTGCCGGTGATAAAAGGAGAAATCAAAACCTATGTGAAAAATCTCAGAAGAGATATTGAATTAGAAGGTTTCCGGAAGTACAATCAAATTCCAATGTATCAATATTCCCTTTGTATTGAGCAAAAGGAATTTGATTGCATGAATTCCACAGGAGCAGAGAAATGACAAAACGAATAAAAAACATTCCTGATGAGCACCTCAGGCTTGAGATGATCTTTAAGAATGAATGGCAGTTTGAGTGTCCTAGACTGACCATGGAAGTTCTGGATGAGTTCTATGGTGCCCTTGAACTGAGCGATTTAAGGAAGATAGAGAAAGTTATGGAGTCTCTGACAGCGAGATATCCTGAATTTATAGATGCCCATCATCACAATGCTATGATGAAAATGGAACTGGGACATGAGATGGCAGCCTTTGAGATCTGGATGAACATTGTTGATGTTTGCTTAAAGAAGTTTCCTGAATCCTTTTGTTTCGGAAAGGATCGTCTGGTTTGGGGAATTCTTGAGAACAGACCGTTTCTCAGGGCTTACCATGCTTTAGGCCAAGAATATTACGACTATGAAGAGATTGACAAGGCAATATCAATATTTAAAAACATCCTTGATTTGAACCCGAACGACAATCAGGGGATACGGGGAATATATTTAGAATGCTTATTCAACCAAAGGAGACCTGGCGACATAATTGAATTCCTAAAAATATATCCGGATGATATAATGCCTGAAACAGTTTACGGGAAAGTGCTCGCATTCATACGGCTTGGGGATTTTAAACATGCTGAAATAGCCTTGAAAAAAGCGATTAAGAAGATGCCTTTGGTGGCTAAAGAACTGGTAAAAAAACGACACAGAGCCCCTGAAGAACAATTTCCTTTCGGTGTTAACTATTTTGGTGCAGACGGCGCCTTCTACTACTGGGAAGTTCACGGACATCACTGGAAGAACACTCCCGGTGCAGTTGAGTTTGTGAAGAAAATACTCGATAAAATGCCATAATCCGGGTTACGGCAAAGAGGTTTTATATTCTTAAAATCACTTTTCAGGTGTCTTCAGCTTTCTCTGGTCTTACTCCCGTTCAATATTAAACCCCCTCTTTTTAAAGATATCCAGGATCTTGTCCAGTTCGGGGTTCCACTGTCCCCATTTACGGGAGATGTGCTCTGTCCAGCTGTAATCATCGAATGTGAAGGTTTCTTTACTTTTATCGAGCTTCGGGATCATAAGTTTGTCCGATTTATAATAATCCTGTGCAAGATAGCCTTCGTCCATAACCTTCATGGCTTCTTCCAGCATGGTGTCATCGAATTTATATTCATCTTCGAAAAGTGTAAATTCCATGGGATATCTGGGTCTGACTCGAGGTTCTTCACCTTCGGGATAACCCATGACAAGCTGAACGAGGGGAAAAACTCTTAAGGGTAATTTATAACTTTTGGCGATTCTTTCCGCTCTGTAAGGAGTGTCGCCTATGAGGCAGCTTCCTATCCCGATACTTCTTCCGGCTACTATCATGTTCTGGGCAGCAAGCGTTGCATCCTGAAGACCGAGAAGAAGCAGGAAGATATCATTGGTTATTCTTTTCCATCCCCGTTTCTCCATGAAAGCTTCCATCTTGAATGCATCAATGCAGATGGTAAAACAGAGCGGCGCGTTCCAGGCTGTCCGTTTGTCATTCTTTTTAAGAAGAATGCTGTACATCTGGGATGCAAAAGGAGCCTGCTGGCCTGCCCGGACAATGGTCCTTATTTCTTCATCGCTTGGTGTTTCTTTCTTATATTTCCTGATGGACCGGTGCGCCATCAGTGTCTTTATAGTTTCGTTCACATTAGTTCCTTTATCTCTCTCAGCACTTTTATATGTTCTTCTGTCCAGCCGGAAGCTCGTTTATTGTTTTCCTGCCTGTGTTCATCTCCCAGACCTGCAGACGATGAGGCTCTCACTTTGGACATAATCATATCCCTTATTTCAGTTGCGTTGTCAACTCCTTCAATAATCCCGTGGTGGAAGGACAGTCCGGCCTGCCCCTGTTTTGGATCAACAATCCCTCCTCCTCCGGCAGTTTCAATCACGACATCGCTTATTCCGAAAAAACGCTGAAGAGGACCCTGCGACAACTTGATGTTCTGGATGTTTTCAAAAGTAATGGTCTGTTCCCTGATGTCCCATATTCCTCTTCTGAGCCGGATGCTTCTGCCTGAAAGCACATACCATGTTGTGTCATATTTGAGATGAATTGCCAGAAAGCCGAGAATGTCGTAAACAATAAGAACTATAAATGCCACAGGCAGCAAAACAACGGCAACCAAAGGTCTGTTAAAAAGAAGGATAAACCATAGCGCGCAGATCGCGAGATTCACTATGATGAGACCTATCCAGAAGCCGAGCTTCACATATTTCAGGTATCCGAAACTCGGGCGGAATGAAATAAGCTCTTCTTCTTTTTTTGTCGGAAGGTCCGGCGGATCCTTCGGAACCATGAACCATTTTGTCAATAAACCCCAGAACCCTTCATAAGCCCATCCGCAAAGCCTTTCGATCTTCTTTTCAGTCATGATTCCCTCCTATGCTTTTTTTCTTTTAGAATATCTCTGATTTCCATAAGGATAGAAAGCGCTTCATCCGTTGAGTCTCCGGCATCTCCAGCCTCATTTGCGCTTATATCTTCGGAACCTCTCATCTTTGAATAAAGGAAGTTCCTCAGCTCATCCGCTTCCAATATCCCTTCAATGGACATCTCAGGAGTAGCGCTTCCTGAAGCGGTCTGAACTGCAACAGTGGCAAGTCCCATCCATCGCTGAATGATATTCCGTGTAAGGTGAATGTCCTGAATTCTTCTGAAGGTCAGATGTATTTCTTTCTTGAACAATATCCCCCAGCTCATGGATATCCCCTCGCTGTCAATTTTGTATTTCAGGGTTTCATATTTGAAAAAGAGTGGAAGGAGAGGAAGAAAAAAAAACGGCCCAGCAAGCAGGGAAGAAAGAAAGTAATATTTGAGAAGTGATTTGTCGGGACGGGTGATCTCGCAAGCGTCAAAAGGTTTTTTCATAGTATTCTCCTTATACTGAAATCGTCATTTCATGATATTTGGACAGAAAATCCAAAACGGTTAAATTGAAATTCTCCGGTCTGTCAAGGCTAACATGATGTCCGGCATTCGCAATAATAGCCTTCCGGGTCAGTATCACACCAGCATCAATTGTTGAGGCAGCAGCATAAACAGACGGAACATCAAGTTCCCCGATCATAACCAGAACGGGGATGCCGATGGTTCCCAACCTGTTAATTGCGGGAGGTTCAATGCATTTCAGGAATTGATAAAAACTGAAACAGCCAAGGTTTCTGTCAAGCATTTCTTCTGTTTTCTCAAGAGAGTCTGGGAAATTCTTCGATGCTGCCAGCATCGGATGAGACAGCCATAACTCCTTTACCTTATCCATGTCTTCTGCTATCAGTGCTTCGATAAGTTTCGCCATCACAGGATCATCCTCACCATGCTCAAAACCGGAGGGAGAAGAAGCGACACTGATAATCGCTGTCACATAGTTCGGATATTCGATCGCAAAATCGAGAGCTATCATGCCTCCGAGAGAGAGGCCGCAGAGGCATGTATGCTCGATATGCAGAAAATCCAGCAGACCTTTAAGATCATCCACTGGGCGGTAATCTGAAATCGGAACATCCGACTCTCCAAACCCTCTCAGGTCATATCGTATCACCCTGTAATGTTTTGCAAACTCCTTCATCTGTCCGTCCCACAGCGCGCTGTCGGAAAGCCCGCCGTGAATCAGAACAAGAGGTTCGCCAGCTCCCTGCTCCTCATAAAAAAGCCTTGTTCCGTTAACTTCCGCAAATCCGTGCTTCATGAATTGTCCTTGAAAAATAAAAGTCATGCTTCAATATTGTACGCTGATCCCATTAAATAACACTCAAGAGAAATATTTTTAAATCATACCTTGAGATGGTCTTAAATCTTTTTCAGAAGAATCTCAATACCTTCGGTATAACTTTCAGAGCCTTTACCGGAAACTACTGCTTTGCAAACAGGTGCTACAACTGATACTCTTCTGAAATCCTCGCGCTTTGTCACATCACTGAGATGAACCTCAACTGATGGCAATCTTACGGCTTTAATCGCGTCACGGATTGCATAACTGTAATGGGTGTACGCAGCAGGATTGATGATGATCCCGTCAGCCCATTTTCTGTTTTTATGGATGAAATCTATTATTTCACCCTCATGGTTGGACTGCAGAAATTTTAGAGAAAGGCTTTTTTTTTCAGCAAAATTTTTAATCACTGCATTGATTTCGCCAAGTTTTTTGGTGCCATAGATTTCCGGCTCTCTTTCTCCCAAAAGATTCATGTTCGGACCGTGGATTATCAGGATGTTTTTCATTTTTTTACCATTTTAAACCTTAATGATACAAAAATGTATTTACCGATGCAAGCAAAACAAGGGATTTGGACGGCAAGATTGACAATTTACGGCAGTTCTGCTATCTTTCACTGGTTTTTTCGAGGAGATTTTATGCAACCATTTAAATTTAAAGTTACAACCATTCTGCTTATAAGCATAGCATACATCAGCAGTTTCGCCATCGACACCATCCCGCAAAACTCAATTGGATTCGAGGCAGGTTCTCCGCCTTATAGCGTGGAATTTTTAGGGAATCTGAATAGTACTGAAAACGCATCACTTTTCGCGAGATTTATATTACCGTGGGAAGACGCTGAAAGCACAAAAGGAGCATATTCTTATCGGCATATGGAAGCAGCGCTTAAGGTTATTGCAAAAAAAGGCATCACGCCGATAATATGCCTGACAGGCGGGAACAAGATTTACGGCAATGGAGTTCCATCCTCAACCGACGAAAATTATATTGAAAACTGGCTTTCTTTCGCGGAAAATACTGCGGGATATCTGAAAGACAGCGTTTTCATATTCGAGATTTGGGACAATCCTGATCTGGATTGGCAGGATCAGAGTCAATACGCATATATTTTGAAAAGAACAAGCATTGTTATTAAAGCCGTCAATGAAAAAGCCCTTATTATTGAAGGAGGTCTGTCAAAAACCGATATTGAATGGCAGAGAAAACTGTTTGAATATGAAATTACTCCATATATTGACGGAATAACTGTTCATTCAGATGAAAATATAGGCGAATTTAGAACTCTGATGAACGAACAGGACATCACAGACGCTCTTATAGTAAGTCTTTCAGATAAAATTTCCTCCCGGGAAGCACTGCGCAAATGGATTACAGGGCTTGACAAAATGGTAACACTGGCATCTTTCAATCTTTCAGGGAATGAAAGCCTTCTGCAGAAAGCATCCGAACTTATTCCCCCATCTATGTCCCATGTTCCGGTTGAGACCGACAGAACATGTTTCACCGATATAATGACTGGGAGCCGGCTTGAAGATATTAAACACATTCAGTTTTTTGACATTGAGAACGACCGGTTTATAACAGCCTACTATCCTGAAGGAACTGTCCCCGAAGAAGTTGATTACCACCTTAACACGACCAACACAGCAAATCCGTTCGCAAAAGACATTGTCACAGAAGACATGACAGCAATTAAATTTTTTCTTCCCGATTATGAAAAGGGAACAACCACAATTACAGTTCCGGTTAAAGACTATCCGATGTTCTTTGTTTACAGGGAACAAGTCCCTGCAGAGATAGATGCCGAAACAGAAAATCTGAACATTTCAGCGCAACGGATAATACCCGTCGGAGAAATTATTGCTAGATCACAGCAGTTCCGGAAAATAACCGACGACAGACTTACGCATTATTCCGCTGACGGCAGGATAGAAATGCACTTTAAAATCGCAGAAGTAAATACAACAGTTGATCTGATAACAATCAACAATTTCTTTTTTGACAAAGAAGTCGGGATGGAATGGGAACAGAAGGAAATATATATAAACGGGATAAAGTGGAAAAAGAAAACCCTTCCGGAACTCCCGCTCATTCAGCCTGAAAAAGTGGCAGAAGTCCCGCTGGACATCCATCTGGACAAAAACTACAAATACAGGCTTGAAGGAACCGATAACATTAACGGAAATGAATGCTACAAAATAAGCTTTGAACCCGAGAACGGCGAAAAATCTCTTTACCGCGGAGTGGTCTGGATAGATAAAAAAAACTTTGCACAAAGAAAAATATACTCTATCCAGACAAACCTTGAAAAACCTGTCATTTCGAATGCCCAAACAAACTACTTTAATCCGGTAGTCTGGGAGGATGGGAATACTTACTGGTTGATGGACAAAATTGAAGGACAGCAGATATTTTCAACCGGAGGCAGAAACACCGTTGTAACAAGAGAGGTTTTCTTCAGTGGATTTAGCATTAACAATCGTGACTTTCATGATAGAAAACAAGCGGCATACAATTCAGACAACCAGATACTCAGGGACACGGAAAAAGGGCTCCGCTATGTTGTTAAAAAAGACGGTGAAAGGGTCGTAAAAGAAGGTGAAACCAAATCTTCCCTTCTGGGAATGGCGGGAGCATTCTATGACAGCAGCCTTGATTATCCCTTGCCTTTGATAGGATTCAACTATTTCAACTTTGACTTCCGAGATACTGGAGCCCAGATAAATTTCCTGTTCGGCGGAGTGATGGGAACACTTAATGTCACGGATGCCGACTTTCTGGGAAGCAGATTTGAGTTGGGAGCGGACGCTTTTATATTCGGCATCCCTCTTACCGACAAGGAATACGATTCACTCGGCAACGAAATTGAGTACGAGAAAATCAAATACCTTACACAGTCGGTAAACATTAATTTAGGGCTCCCTGTAGCGGAATACGGAAAACTGAGACTGAGTTACGGATGCAATCATAAAAGCTTCAAAACACATGACGACACCCACCGTGAATTCGTTATGCCGGAGAGCCATTTCGCTCACACTGCAAAGCTTCAGGCAAGGTATGACAGGAAAGGATACTCCGTTGAACTTTGGGGCTCTTACACAAAAAGAAGCAGATGGGAAGAGTGGGGAATGCTCGATTCGGGGGTTTACGAGGAAAACCATGACCAATACGAGGGGTATGGGTTTACCCTCGGAAAGGAATTCTTTCTCCCGTATTTCCAGAAAGCAGGAATAACGATAGACGGGATGAAAGGCCACCATCTTGACCGTTTCAGCAAGTACGGATTTAACTTCTTCGGTAACAGAGTCAGAGGGTTCAGCGGTTCCGGAATAAGATTTGACGAGGGGATTCTTGCGAAAACATATTACGGATTTAACCTCGGAGAGGTAATAAGATTTGACATTTATGCGGACTATGCCAAAACAAAGGACATGAGCATCGCGTATGAATATCTTGATCATTTCGGTGCCGGGATTGCGGGCAGCTTCATCGGCCCCTGGAACACGATCATTAATATTGACTACGGATACGGAATATCGTCGGATGTAAAGCAGGCTGAAGGTGAAAGCGAATTCCGGGCCGTTATTCTAAAAGTGTTTTAAAATGTCGACAATAATAGTAGGTGCCGGTGAAGTTGGGTTTTCACTGGCAAATATGCTTGTCCTTGAAAACAGAGATGTTGTTGTTATTGATACAAACGAAGATCTTTTAGAAAAGATTTCTTCTCAGATTGATGTTCAGACAATAGCAGGTCATGGTGCCAGCATTGATGTTCTTGAAAAAGCAGGGATCAAAAATGCTGAAATGCTTGTCGCTGTAACTGATGTTGATGAAGTGAATATGATAGCCGCCACAGCCGCCAACCGGCTTGGGGTAAGAAAAGCTATCGCGAGGGTGCGAAACCCTGATTATCAGAAAGGGAAATGGGTGGCTTTCAAAGATATTCTGGGGATAGACCTGATTATTAATCCAGAGAATGAAGCCGCTAAAAAATTCGCTGCGATTTCGAGAAGCCCCGGAGCTGTTGAAATAGAAAGTTTCGCGCGCGGAAAGCTTAAGTTCATGCATTTCATCATAGGAAAAAAATTTAAACAGCAAGGTAAAAAACTGAAAAGTTTTGATGTCCCGATAGATTTCATCTTCGCTGCGATTTACAGGAATGACGAAGTAATCATCCCTTCCGGAGGGGATACGCTTGAGATTGGCGACACGGTTTATGTCCTCGCAAAAGCTTCAAGCGTTGACAGGATCAGAAAGATGTTCGGGTACAGCAGCCAGCAGACCAGAAAGATTATCATCGTCGGTGGCGGCAGGATTGGTTTTTTAACAGCACAGAAACTTGAACAGGAGAATTTTACAGTCAAGGTTGTTGAAAGAGACATGCATAAATGTGAATTTCTGTCTGAAAATCTGAGCAAAGCTGAGATAATTCACGGCGACGGAACGGATGTTTCGCTTTTGAAAGATATACAAGCGGACAAATATGACCTTTTGATTGCGGTATCAATGGATGATTCAACCAATATTATATCCTGTCTGCTTGCCAAAGAACTTGGCACACCTAAGGTGGCAGCACTTATACAGCAAAAGAATCTGGCGTCATTCAGCGAAAAATTCGGAATTGATGTCGGAGTTTCCCCGAGACTGCTGACAGCGGGAGTTATTTTCAAATATCTCAGAAAAGGCAATGTAGTTTCTGTTGCGAAACTAATTGACGGGAGAGCTGAAGTTCTTGAACTTGTGGCATCCGAGAAGTGCCCTGCCTCAGGAAAAGCAATTCAGGATATTCATTTTCCGTCCGGTACTCTTGTGGGTGCCATTGAAACTGCTGAAGGAGAAGTAATAATACCCAGAGGGGGAAGTGTCATAAATTCAAAAGACCATGTAATTCTTCTTGTTCAGCCCGAAGCCGTGGATGAGATCAGCCGTTTTTTCATTTAACCGGTCATGAACTATAAACTTATAATAAAAATTCTGGGACTGTTCTCTGCCTCTACCGGTGTTTTCATGCTCTTACCCGTAATGTGGAGTATTTATTACCGTGAAAATGACCTGCTTCCTCTTTTGTTCTCAATGATACTGACAACAAGCTCCGGTCTGTTTGTTTTCTGGATGTTCAGAAAGGAAAAGGGAGAGGTTCAGAGGAAGGAAGGAATGTTTATAGTGACCTTCACCTGGATATGCGCGGCTTTTTTCGGAGCGCTTCCTTTTTATTTTTCGGATGCCCCCGGCTTCAACTCATTTATTGATTGTTTTTTCGAATCAATGTCAGGGTTTACAACCACTGGAGCAAGCATTCTGTCGGATATAGAAGCTGTCCCGCACGGGCTTCTTTTCTGGAGAAGCCTTACACACTGGCTGGGAGGCATGGGAATTATTGTTCTTTTCATTGCTGTTCTTCCGTTCCTGGGTGTTGGCGGAAGGGAGCTTTACCGCTCTGAAGCTCCTGGCCCATCAAAAGAGGGTTTGAGGCCCAGAATAATGCAGACAGCAAGAACCTTGTGGGTCATTTATGTTGCTCTGACCCTTATAGAGATTATTCTGTTAAAAATAGCGGGAATGTCATTTTTTGATGCAATATGTCACACCTTCGGAACGCTTGCCACGGGGGGATTTTCAACGAAGAACACAAGCGTCGCTTATTTCGCCAGTCCCCTGATTGAGGGAATAATAACAGCTTTTATGGTTCTTGCCGGCATTAACTTCAGCCTTTACTTTATTGCCCTGAAAGGCAACCTGAAGTCTCTGCTAAAGGACACTGAACTCAGAACATATCTGCTGCTGATTTTTTTTCTCAGCGGCTCGTTTACACTTTATCTGTTCCATGCTCAGATATTCAATTCGATTTCCGAATCATTCAGATATTCAGCCTTTCAGGTAGTATCAATTCTGACAACTACCGGCTACTGCTCTGTTGATTTTGATCTATGGCCTCCGGTCGCAAGAGTCACCCTTGTTATTCTCATGTTTATAGGAGGATGTGCCGGGTCAACGGGCGGCGGGATGAAGGTGATAAGAATTATGGTAATATTCAAGGACGGTATTCGTGAAATCAAAAAAAGCTTTCAGCCGCATTCTGTTTTCACAATAAAAGTGGGAGATAGAAAGGTTAAGGACGAAACAGCTTCAGTGATCAGAGGATACTTTATTCTATTCATGCTCATATTCTTTCTCGGCTCTTCAGCTATGGCAGGATTCGGATTGGATCCTTTAACAGCAATAACTTCAGTGGCAGCCACAATGGGAAACATCGGTCCGGGACTTGCGGATATAGGCCCCGCAATGAACTATGGATTCGTTCCAGAAGGCGGCAAATTACTTCTGACTTTTTTCATGTTGATCGGAAGACTTGAGCTTTTTACAGTATTAGTAATTCTTTTTCCGCTTTTCTGGAAGGACTGAACCTCGTTTATTATCAAACAAAGATCGGAACATTTTTTTCTTTGAAGCAAAAAATGGCCCCGCATAAAGCGGGGCCATTGAATTACAGGCTAGATTCCTGATGTTACCAGGTTACAAGAGCGTTAATGTAAGCCCTGAACAAATCGTCCGGGGTCATTTCTGCCTGTCTGAATGTTACTTCGTCGTCAAGCCAATCAATAACACCGTCCATGTTGGTATCAAGGAAATATCCTTTTGCATAGTCCCTTACAAAGTCTCCCGTGTCAAAGTAAGCAATAGCGAAATTGAATGTAAGGTTGTCGCTGTATTTATAATTTCCGTAGATATCCCATTCGGTTCCTACATGATCATCGGCACCGACAATATCACCGTCTGCATTCGGGATAAGCCCGACTTCACCAGCATCAATCCAGACAAGGTTTACACCCCAGTCAAAGTTTGTTTCTGGAACTACAGCAGCAAATGACAATTTGATGATATCGGCTCCGAAAGAAGTCATATTTCCCCAACCGCCAAATTGAGGTGTGAAGAAATAAGCTGCTCCTGATAATCCCAGCATATCAGTGCAACCGTATCGGTTATGCCAATCCTGGAAGAATGGATAATATCCGTCATGTTCAGGAGAGCCAACCCATACCCCTTCAATAGAATCAAAGTAATATTCGTCGTCGTCGCCGTTGTATCTGGTGTATCCCAATGCAAGCCATGGAGACCACGCATTATCAAATGTGAATCCTATACGGGCATCAAAAGCCCAGCCTGTTCCCTCATAGGATTCTGACGGAAATATCCCTGCAAGTGTCGATGTATTTGTTTCGCTGTATTCATTATCCTGCCAAACCAATTCGGTTTTCCAGTCAAAACCTGCATCTTCTTTATCTCTTGCCCAGCGCAAACCTATGAATGTGGATTCCATCTCATCGAACATTGATGGTGGCGCCCCTGACCATAGCCCTGTTGAATGGCTGTTGTTGTCGTAAACACCAAGATAGGCATCAAAAGTTGATTCAAGAGGAACATTCCATGTTGTGTAGATGGTGTAAAGATCGGCATCGTCCTCACTGTCGGCACGGCTCCATGTGGACGGTCCGTAGCCATAACCCGGGCCATATTCCTGATCCTTTGCCCAGAAAACATAAATACTTCCGGTGCCTTCAAAATCATAACTGCCCAAAATAGCGGTGTGGGTGAAGCCATCATAAAAATCAAGATTTCCAAAGAAAAATTCATCACCGAATGTTATCTCAAATCTCCCGGCTTTCCAGTTGAAACCGGTATCCCACATATTATTAGCGCCCAAATAGGCCTGGTACATATGAGTATCTGCACCTGACGGTCCGCTTCCATGGTCTCCGAAGTATGCATTATATTCCGTCTGAACTTCAAGATATGCATATACATCACGGGGCATTGTTACATACAGGGCAAGACTGGCTTTCATAGGAACAAAACCGCCTTCATCATCATAATCAGTCCACGGATCCTCTATTTCACTATTTCCGTGGTCAAGGAAATCAGTGTAGTTCATCATGAACTCCGGGCGAACCCTGACGAAACCGCTCCAGCTGAGATCCACTCCCTCATCAGCATTTGCCGGACCATACCAGAGAGAACCCGTCCCTACAGACAATACCAGAACAATCAAAAACATAAATAGCTTTTTCATATTTTGTAACCTCCAGAACAAATCAACAAAAAACACAAAGCCGTATTACATGAATTTCAGCCTCTTTTCACCTCCTTTATTGATTGTAATTAATGTTCTCAAATCTTATTACCGCCAATTTAATCATAATATTCTCTGGGGAGAGTAACATATTAATTTATTCAAGTCAAGCAATACGATATACAGGTTTAAATAAAGTATTACTTTAACTGTTTGCTATAAATTAAAACCAAAACCTTGTGTTGCAATCTTCTTTAAACACTCATTATTAAGCCGTTTCAAACTCTTGACACAATATAAGCATTGTGTGATAATTCTCGTTCTAAGTTTGCATTTAGAGGTATATTTATGAAAATTTTGGTTATCGGTTCAGGTGGTAGAGAGCATGCTTTGGTTTGGAAAATATCCCAAAGCGATAAGGTTAAAGACATTTTCTGTGCCCCGGGTAACCCCGGAATCGCAAAATTTGCTGACTGTATAGACATTGATCCGTCCAGTATCGTTGAACTGGCAGATGTCGCCCAGCAGCTTAGAATTGATTTAACTGTTGTCGGCCCTGAACTTCCTCTTTCGCTTGGAATAGCGGATGAATTTATCAAAAGAGGCTTAAGGATATTCGGCGCAAAACAGAATGCCGCATTGATCGAAAGCAGCAAAGTCTATGCAAAAGAACTCATGAAAAAATACAACATTCCGACAGGTGATTTCGCAGTTTTTGAAGAATACGAGGAAGCGTCGGAATATGTAAAATCAGGCAAAATGAAGTTCCCGCTGGTTGTTAAAGCAGACGGTCTTGCTGCTGGGAAGGGCGTCATTATATGCGGTGATGAAAACGATGCCCTGTCAGCAGTAGAGTCAATTCTTGTAAACAAAAAATTCGGCCTTGCCGGTAAAAAAGTCCTGATAGAAGAGTTCCTGGAAGGCAAGGAAGCATCTTTCATTGTGTTCACTGACGGCAAAAAGGTCGTTCCAATGGTCGCATCCCAGGACCATAAGCAGGCGTTTGACGGAGGGTTGGGACCGAATACAGGCGGAATGGGTGCTTTTTCACCTGCGATAATCCTGAATGAGGAACTTTACAAATCAATAATGAAGGATATTATTTATCCGACTGTATCAGCTCTTCGCAGCGAAGGAAGGGTTTACCAGGGCGTTCTTTACGCAGGGATAATTGTTACGGACAAGGGGCCAAAAGTTCTTGAGTATAATTGCCGTTTCGGAGACCCTGAAGCGCAGGTTATTCTTCCAAGGCTTAAAAGCGACCTTGTAGATATAATGAACGCTGTGATTGATAAGGAATTGGACAGAATAACGGTTGAGTGGCATAAATATGCCGCAACATGCGTTATTCTTGCATCGGGGGGATATCCTGGATCTTACAAAAAGAATATCGGAATTTCAGGGCTGGAAATGATTGAGAAGGAATTCAGAGATGTAGTCGTATTTCATTCCGGCACAAAACTGCAGGACGGAAAAATTGTAACTAACGGGGGAAGGGTTTTGGGAGTGACGGCGGTCAATCCCAAGCTTTCGGGTTCAATTAAAAGAGCTTATGAAGCAGTGCAGAAAATTGATTTTGAAAATATGCACTTCAGAACAGATATTGGAAGTGCTGCTCTGACAAGGGGGCAAGATGAAAACTGATACAAAAACTGTTGTTGTTTCAGTCCTGATGGGAAGTGATTCTGACCTTTCAGTTATGGAGGGAACAGTAAAAACCCTGAAAGATTTCTCAATCGGATTTGAGGTCAGGGTTTTGTCTGCTCACAGAACCCCTGTTGAAGCAGCTGAATATGCCGAAAAAGCGGCATCAAGAGGAATCAGGGTTATAATCGCAGGCGCAGGCGCGGCAGCCCACCTCGCCGGTGTCATCGCTTCAAAGACAATCCTTCCTGTTATTGGTGTTCCTATTGATTCCTCACCGCTTAACGGCGTTGACGCTCTTTATTCTACTGTTCAGATGCCGGGGGGAATCCCTGTCGCAACAGTGGCCATCGGAAAAGCGGGTGCCGTCAACGCAGCTCTTCTTGCTGTTGAGATTCTCGCCCTGTCTGATGACACTCTGTCAACAAAGCTCTTGGATTACAGAAAAGAATTGAGGGACAGCATAAAGAACAAACAGAAATCGCTTGAAAAAAAAATTAAAAATATCTGACCCTTATCTTCGGTAACTGGCAATTTATACCTCATGATCATTTAGTCTTCTGTGTCCGATCCAGACCGGAATAACCGCAAACAATAAACTGATAAGCACGACCGCAAAATACGCGAGCCCCACAAAAAAATACCGTTCAGAACGGTCAGGATGAAATGGCTTTGAAAAATACAGATAGACCGGCCATGATTCAATAACCAGAACCACTCCAATATAAAGAAGAGATATCAGCATATAAAGAATTCCGGCAAGGCTGCCTGCGGTTTTTGCCTGGTTTTCAGCTTTGAAATTGGGATAAGCCGCTCCGAGTCCAACCCCGAACCCTGTAATCGCTAAACTGATAAAAAATATGGTCAGCACTGAAAGAGCCATCAGAAACGGCTCTACATTCAGAATAAGGTTTGATGAAATTATCAGGATTTCCGCAAGCAGGAACAGAGGGAGAAAAGATATAATGAATTTTTCCTTTAGGAAATCCTTAAGTTTTACAGGACTTGTCTTTATAATCCAAAATGAGCCTGATTCCTGACTCACCGAAGGGAAAACAAATCTGACTCCGATAGCGGCAAGGACAAATCCGGCCATTCCCAGGTTCAGGAAAGATATTACGCTTTTCAGAACCGGGTGGGGAAACGGGATATTGGTGATATTATAAACATACAGTATTACAAGAGCACCCAGCAGGAGCAATTGAGACCATTGTGAAGTGTCCCTGAAAAAAAGTTTTAAATCCTTTTCAAGCAGCGCTCCGTTTCTTCTTCCTAAAAGCAGGCTTGTTATATGATGGAGATTTTTGAAACGCCACTTTCCTGAAAGTGTGACTTTTTCGGATCTCCCGGTTTCCGTCCATCCGCGGTAATAGAGAAGTTTTGCGGCAGTTGCCATAATCAAAATCCCTGTAAGAGCAAATATTGCAAGCTTTAAAATATTGCTCCTGAACATAATCATTTCATCGTTCAGGTAGCCGAACTGGGTTTTTGCAACCCATGTGCTCGGGAGTTTTTCATAACCCGGAAAACTTATGCTTTGTATCAGAGTGACGAAATCATCCGTTTCCTCCGGATTGAAAAGTTTTTCCGGATGAATCAATCTTATCGAGAACACAAGAATGACGATAAATATAAGACTCATCACCATCATAATCCGGTATGTTTTGTGGGCTGGCAGAAAACGCATAAGAATAATTGTAACGGTTATTCCTGCGGACCAGGGAATAATAAGAAACAGGACCAGCGAAGGGATCATCCATAGATAATAGCCTATGCCTGCCCCGAAATTTGTTCCGTAGGAAATGAGTACCGGAACAATCAGAAGAACGATAATATATGAGCTGTTGAAGAATGCTTCAAAGGATTTCGAGAAAAACACTTTCATATGACTTAAAGGCAGAGAGAGAAGATTGTCAAGATCCTTCGAAAGATAATTGCAGGACAAAGATGTTACAACATTGCTGAATATAAGCATTGAAAGCGACATCAGATAAATCATTGCCATTAGCCTTTCGAGGAAAAGTTTCACAAATATTTCCTGAAAGTCCTCAAAAGAAATGAGATAGCTTATAATTTTATCAAAAAGAAGGAATGTTCCGGCAAAAAACACCACACCGACAATAACAAAGAAAACAGCTTTGAACACTCTGCTGATATTCACAGGATAAAAACTATTTTTAAGAATTACAGCCCGTGTTTTAATAAGCGGAAAAGTCATGGTTTTACGGATAAATATTGCTCTTCCGTAAGAGAGAGAAATATATCGGTGAGACCCGGTTTATCAGATCTGGAAAGTTCTTTAAGCTTTTGGAGGCTGCCGGATAAAATCAGTTTTCCCTCATTGATAATCCCAATAGAAGTGCATATTTCCTCAACAATTTCAAGCGAATGAGTGGACATGAAAACTGTCATTCCTTCTGCGCATTTCCGCTTAAGAAGCCCCTTGATGAATTCCTTTCCTTTAGGGTCAAGACCAACCATAGGTTCATCAATCAGCAGGACTTCTGGATCGTGCAGAAAACAGGACGCGAAAACAATTTTTTGTTTCATACCGTGTGAATAGCTTTCCAGAAGTTCGTCTCCCCATTTTTCAAGATCCAGCATTTCCAGAAGCTCACAACTTTTTAATCTGCATACTTCTCGGTCAATTCCGAATATATCACCAATAAAGTAGAGGTATTCCCTTCCGCTTAATTTTTCATAAAGAAATGGCCTGTCCGGGATGTATCCGAAAACGGATTTTGCTTTTAGCGGCTCCTTCTGAATATCAAAATCGCAGACTAACGCACATCCTGATGTAGGACGCGCCAAGCCGGTAAGCATTTTTATGGTTGTAGTTTTACCGGCACCGTTAGGACCCAGAAAACCGAAAAGTTCTCCTTTTTCAACCTTAAGTGAAAGATTGTCAACTGCAGTCACAGAACCGTATTTTTTTGTTATGTTTATAAGTTCTATCATATATAAAACGCTTGGAAATCTAACACTCCGCGGACGATTATATATTACTTCTGGCAGCGATTCCATCCGGTTGAAAAAAAACATAGATTATGTCATTCTTAACCTTCAGAAATGACTGTTTGACACAAGGAGGAAATATGAAAAAAATAGGTGTTGTTCTCTCGGGATGCGGAGTATATGACGGTTCGGAAATACACGAAGCAGTTCTGACCATGCTGAGTATTGACCGAAGAGGGGCCGAAATTGTCTGCATGGCTCCAGACATTCAGCAGATGCATGTTATCAATCACCTGAAAGGAGAACCGGTTCCAGGAGAATCCAGAAATGTGCTTGCAGAATCCGCCAGAATAGCCAGAGGCAAAATAAAAAATATCAAGGATGTTAAAGCCTGCGATATTGACGCGTTAATTTTCCCAGGCGGTTTCGGCGCGGCTAAAAATCTTTGTGATTTTGCCATTAACGGTGAAAATTGTACCGCAAATGATGAGGTTATTCGTTTGACAAGAGAAATGCGTAAGGAAGGCAAACCGATTGGAGCAATATGCATCGCTCCTGCGCTTGCCGCAAAAATCTTTGAAGGCACAGGAATAAAGCCGAGACTTACTATTGGGAATGACGAAGGAACCGCGGAAAAAATAAACCTGATGGGTGCTTGCCACCAAACTTGTTCGGTCACAGAAACATGTGTCGATCGTGAAAATAAAATAGTGAGTAATCCTGCCTACATGCTTGCGGGAAATATGGCAGATCTTGCAGAAGGTATTGATAATCTTGTTGAAGATGTAATCTCATTGATTTGACTTTACTTGACTGCAAAAAGCGTTATACTGTTTTATAACAGTATGACGCTTTTTTTTTATAAGAGTATAGATTCTTAAATGAAAATAAAAATTGACCCAAAAAGAAATAAGCCCATTTTCGATCAAATCATTGATGAAATAAAATATGCAGTGGGTGCAGGCATTCTTAAACCCGGAAGCTCTCTGCCATCTATGAGAACCCTTGCATCGGAACTTGGTGTAAACCGGAATACGGTTCTCAAGGCTTACGATATTCTTGAAAGAGAGGGGTTCGTGACAACAAGACGCGGAACCGGATCCTACATAAGCTCCGACCCTCCGGTACTGAAAGCAGAGGAAAGAAAGAAAATTATAATACAGGAAATTGACCGCCTTCTGACCGAAGCTTATTATCTTCAAATTCCGGTTTTTCAGTTAAAAGAAACACTTAATGAGAGAATTCAGGCTTTTGTTCTGAACATGGGGCGTTCAGGACAATCCAAGTGAAGAATAGTTCTTTCTGAGATGCTCGGGCAACTGATCTTTCCATGCGGAAAGTTCAGGAATGAACCCGATTGCTGAGGCAAGTCTCCTGAAACCGATTTCAAGTTTAGGGTCTTCTATTTCTCCGTTGTGACACATTTCCAGAGCTTTGGGAAGCTCATAGAAATCCAGCCGGGCGGATTCCTCCATCGGTGAATCATAATCAGGTTCGAGCGGAGTCTGGCTAATATCAACTTCAGCCCTTCTCATGTGTATCTTTTCAGTGCTTTGACCGTGAGACGGAAAAAATCCGCCTCCAAGTTCTTTCAGACCGCGCATCTGCACACAAAAGCCGGTTTCCTCTCTAATTTCACTGATAATTCTGTTGTTAATCCCGTCAATTCCGGAATCTGATTTCTCAATACTTCCGGCAACAGACTCCTTCATCCAAAGATAATTTTTGCTGTCTTTCAGAGGCAAGGGCTCGCGTTTTCTGAAATATATACCAGGCCTCAGCGCAGTTCTTACTGCAACAAAGGGAATTCCGGATTTTTTGTCAATAGAATAAAGCGTTACGCTTATACTGTCGTAAGCAGGGCGGTGAACCATATCCACATTATATGGTTTGGAAGTTGTCCCGTCATCATAAACATTAACAACCCTGAGCCACTGAAGCCTCAGAAACCTGGAAGGCTGGGGCCAGTTTTCCTCAATTATCCTAATTCCTGCAATTTTCTTTTCCATGATAAACAAAAAACGGTGCGGATATTTGTTCCGCACCGTAACAATATTATCTATTTTGAGGATTTAGCTGCTTTTCTTGTTTTTCTTTTCAGCCTTTTTGCTTTCTTACGAAGAATTATAGCTTCAGCTTTTTTGCTGTCCGAAAGAAGTTTTATTCTTTCCTCCCTGAGCTTTTTTATTTCCTTTTTTATCTTCCTCACATCACCGCTTTTATCCGTCTTTTTCTTCTTTTCAACAGGTATATCGTTGATTATCTTAAGAACATCAATAAGCTCGGTTTTATTCATCCCATGAACACCTGTCGGATGTTCCGGGCAGGCTAGAATAGCTTCCTTAAGCTTGATTATAGTCATTTTTTCAATGGTTTTAGCATCCAGCTTAGGGCCTTTTTGTTCTTTCTTTTCAGTGGCAGCTTCTACTGCTGCTTCCTTTTTCTCTTCGTTCTCAACCATTTAGAATTTCCTCCTAGAATACATTAGTTCAAAACTGACCGTTCATTATATTATCATACGGTTGCTTAATCAATTCCCGCGGGGTGATTTTGTGATGTTGGATTTCCGACAATATTAAAAGGATCAGCAACCAATCCCCCGGATACAATGTATTTAAGCGCAGCTTCTATCGGCATGTTTACATGGAACAGCTCATCCTCGGGTACCAGAAGAAGAAAACCGGAAGTTGGATTCGGTGTAGTCGGTACAAACACATTATAAAATTTCTTTCCTGGCAACGAAGAAATATCTCCCTTAACCTTTGTTCCTAAAAATCCAATTACATAAACCCCTTTTCTCGGATATTCAACAAACACAACCTTTTGGAATGATTTTGAGCCTGGAGCTTGAATCGCGTCCAGAAGCTGTTTTGCCGCACCGTAAATCCCTTTCACAAGAGGTATTCTCAGCATAATTTCGTCAAGCTTGATTACAAGTTTTTTCCCAATATAGTGGGTGGCAAAAACCCCAAGAAGTGATATGAAAATGATAATGAGAATTATACTTGCAAGAGGAGCGACAAAATTAAAAACGGGCGTATCAATATACGGGAAATGAAGCAGCTCAAGTGTTTTTTTAAATAATGGGGTAAAACGGCTGTTTAGTTGGACAAAGATGACTTTCAGAATAAAAATAGTCACAACCATTGGAAGAATTATAAGAAGCCCGGTTATGAATGCTTTTCGGAACCTGGGGAAAAATCTGCCCTTCATTTATTCTTCAGTTCCCTCTATTTTCATCCAGAAGTCGGAAAAGTACTGGGTTGCAGAGACTATTCCCAAAATTATCGTGAGACACAATCCTATATAGCCGACAGCCATTCCCCAGACCTCGTAACCCCATAATCCAAAAAGCTTTTCCGCTATAATCAAAGCGATAATCGTTCCGATTGTAAACCCCATTTTCAGCTTGCCCAGAAACGATGCCGCAATAGTAATATTTTTCGTAAGGGCTATCATTCTCAAGCCCGTAACAGCAAATTCCCTGGCTATTATGATAACCACCATCCATGCAAGTTTTGGATTTATCCCTACCAATGATATTAACACCGCGGAGGTCAGCATCTTGTCCGCTACAGGATCCAGCAGTTTGCCCATAACTGTCACTTTACCGTATTTTCTTGCGAAATATCCGTCAAGCCCGTCTGTTATTGACGCTACAACGAATACCACCAAAGCAACTATTTCGTTATAATTAAACTTTGTAAGCAGGACAGCAACAATCACAGGAATAAGAATTATCCTAAGCATTGTAAGAGCGTTTGGCAGATTTATATTTTTCTTCAATGAAAAATGAACCCTTTATTAAACCAAGCAAGGTATCACAGCAGGTATTTTATTACAAGTTGATGATTTTTTCTCTGATGATTTTCCTGAACTGTTTCTTGACCTCACCCGCAAGGTAAAGCGAACCAGTAATGCAAATAAGATCATTTTCTCCAGCCTTAATCAGAGCATACTTCACACCTTTTTCAGAGCAATCAAATGTCTCAATACATTTATACCCTATTCCCGAGGCAATCGCCGCGAGCTCATCTGCTTTCATGGCTCTGAAGTAATCAATTGTTACAAAAATATGAATATCAAATGAATTTTTCATCACAGACAAATAGCCATTAACATCCTTGTCCCTCATCATTCCGATTACAAGAATTTTCTTTGCGAAATTCATCGAATCTATGTTTCTTTTGAGAATCTTTGCTGCTGGAACATTATGGGCTCCATCCAGAATAACTAGAGGCGATGTCAAGATTGTTTCAAATCTTCCGTGGATAAAAGCTGTTTCCAACCCATCTTTTATTGAGGATTCAGTAACCGGGAAGCCTCTTTCTTTAAGTTTCAAAGCAGCCGTTACTGCTGTCACCATATTTTCATTCTGGAAATCGCCCTTCATTTTCAATTTGACAATAATTTCAGATTTGTCCGGAAAACACAGGCAAAGTCCTGAATTTTTCGATTCAACTTTAATGTAATCCCCTGCAAAAATAAACTCCGCGCCTTTTTTTAAAGACTCCGAGAAAAGAATTTCTGCCAGTTCGGGGTTCGGAGCATTTGTAACAAAAGGCCTGTTTTTTCTTGAAATAGCGGCTTTGTCCCTTGCAACTTCCGCAAGATCAGTCCCTAATCTGTCAGAATGATCACTGTCAACATTTGTAACGATAGAAAGCACCGGATCAAGAACATTGGTAGCATCAAGCCTTCCACCCAGTCCGACCTCAACAACAGCAATATCAACCTTTTCTTCAGCGAACGCGTAAACAGCCAGCACAGCCAAAACTTCGAAGTAGGTGGCCTCAATATGCCTGTCTTCGCACTCTTTTCTAATTCCAGTCAAATAACGAGAGAACTTTCTTTTGTCCAGGATTTTCCCGTTTACAATAATCCTCTCTTCGGGGCCTGTGATGTGCGGCTTTGTGTGAAGGCCTGTCCTAAGTCCCGACTTACACAGTATTGATGACAGAAATGTGCAGACAGACCCCTTACCGTTTGTGCCGCCTACAAGTACAGAAGGGTAACTATCCTGCGGACGATGAAGGGCATCCAGAATTGCGGAAACTCTTTCCTGTCCGGGTTTGACACCTCTGGACGAAATTGAGTCGAGATAAAGTAACGATTCCTGATAATTCATAAAACATCCCGAGAGATTAAAACCGGGATTGTATCATTGCGCTAAAGCTTCTAGCAACAAGAAAAGGAGTTGTGATTTTTCAAATCAACCTTTTTGTCCGATATCCCGGACAGAAAAAAGGGGCAGCTCTTCAGACTGCCCCTTTAAACAGACCGGATTTCCCTCCGAATCCGGACGGCCAAAACACTAGATGATGTAAAAATTTTGCTCGGCTTGATTTTTTTCCTTATTGAGCTTAGATTGTATTGAGCGGAAAGCATACTTTGTTAACCTCGTACTTTAATTTACATTTCCGCATGTTTGGTTGTCAATCAGGACGGGTTTTTTCTGTCCGGTATTCAGGAATTTGATGTACAGTTTTTCATACAATCTTATAGAAAATACACAGAAGAATGTTACCAGGCTTGCTGCTTTCCTTCGCGGTTTGAGAGAGGAGTTCCGAAAAACACTCCGTCAGGTTGCAGAGGAATCAAAAGAGCACCACGAACAGATTTCAAGCTCACTGTTGGCAGATGCGGAAAAAGGAAAGGTCATTCCATCCGTTCCGAAACTTATAACTCTGGCCAAAATTTACAGAATTCATCCTCAGAGGTTTATTGACCTTATTGATCTGGATCTTCAACTTGAAAATTCGGAGTCCGATTCGGACATAGGTTCTCTGTCGGTAAAAGCAAAGGAAGCTTTTTCTTCAGGCAATTATGGACAGGCATTAATTATTTACGAACAGATGATCCCAAAGATTGATAATCACAACGAAAGAGCATCGGCAATGAACCGAAAAGCGTCATGTCTGTGGAAGCTCGGTAAGCTCAACTGGGCCAGGGATGAATATGAAAATGTATTGCAGGTGCTTGGAATTGAAAACAATTTGAAGATAGCTGCGTATAATAACCTTGCTGAGGTTTTCCGAGAGATGGGAAATTTTGAGCTCTCAAGGACAATGTCAAATCAGGCGTTGACTATAGCCATTCATATGAAGGATGTTTTAAAGGAAGGAATTATTTATAACAGCCTTGCCAACACCAATTTTGACATTTTTGAGCGCCTTGGGCGAAGCGATACAGAGATACTCGACAATGCAATTAACGGATACAAAGAGGCTATGCGCTGTTTTGCATCGGTAAACCAGAAAACGGCATTGGCCGTAGCCACTGTCAATCTGGGAAACAGCATCATTCTGAAAAAAGATTATGATAAAGGTGAGAAATACCTTAAAAGCGGGCTTGAACTCTGCATCAAAGAGGACAACAAGCGTTACATATCATTTGCTCACTGCAGTCTTGCAAAAGCATATTTTGAGACTAAAAATTATCTGTCGGCAAAACAGCATTTTCACAAGAGCGAGATGGTTGCCACTACCGGGGATTATTTTGATCTCCGGTTTGAAAATAATTATTATATATGGCTCATTTCCCGAACTGAAGGTAACGAACCTTCGGAAAGAAAATCATTTAAAACCCTTCTTTATCTCAGAAAAAAGATAGAAGGAGATTTTCGAGAGATAAGGGAATTCGAGAAATTCGTTAAGGAGAACAAGTTATGAAAAGAAGCCTATTATCAGCTATTGTCATTTTTCTGCTATCTGTTTCCATTCCAGGATTGTGTGACAAAATTTCTTTTATTGAAGGGAGCAGTCTGTCTGAAATTAATGGCGGTTCAGACGGAGATTTAACTATTTTGAAGGATTACCCGCGATTCAACCCAATCATTACAACATTCAAAAAGGCTCCTTTTATCGGTATCAATCCGGTAACAGGATATGTTGAAATGGTGTATGAGATTGCCTCCGGGAACAACGACTCCGAGATTTTCCACACCTACTGGGATCCCTATCTGGCAGCATGGATTCCTCCGTTTCAGATAACAGACAATGCTGTTAATGACAGGGATCCGCGTATTACATTCAGAAAAGACGGAAAACGATATGTTGTCTGGTGGGCAGAAGAATCTGTTCCATCCATTTATTTGAGTATGGAAAATATTTCCGGAGAGATATGGTCATTGCCTGAAAAAATATCCATACCCGGGATTCCTTCATCTCACCCAAATATCTTTTATGTGGAGAACATTCTGAGTGTTCTTTATGAGAGTTCGCCGGAAAAAGCTCAGGGATCAGCAGCAGATTCAGTAAAAATAATACTTAAGCAGGAAGGTATTCCCATTGATGACGAAACTGATTAGGTTATAATTTTATTCTTGAAAGAAAATCCTTTTCCAGTTCGGTCATGAGTCTGCAGAACAGACTCACCGGAAATCCCACAACATTAAAGTAGCAGCCCTTTATTCCTGTTACAAATAAAGATGCCTTGCCCTGTATCCCGTAAGCGCCGGCTTTGTCTGTCCATTCTGAAGTGTTGAGATACCAACCGATTTCAAACTCATTCAGCAGTTTGAATTGCACATCAGTAGATGCAACATCCTGAATATGTATATTCCTGTTTTTGATTTTTACACAAACTGAAGTGAATACAGTATGCGTTCTTCCGCTCAGTTTTTTCAACATCATGGCTGCGTTTTCTTTATCTGTCGGTTTCCCAAGTATTTCACCCTCCAGAACGACAATAGTGTCGGCTCCTATTACAATGCTGTCAGGATAACGGGCTGAAACATCAGAGGTTTTCAATTCTGCGGTGTGTCTCACGAATTCAAGAGGATCTTTGATCCTGCAGTTCTCTTCACAAATATCACTTGCGCAAACCTTAAACGGAATCCCGAGGCTGCTCATTATCTGTGCCCTTCTGGGAGAAGCGGACGCGAGAATAATATCTGGTTTTCTGAAATCAACGGTCATATAAAGGCGTCCTCACGGTGCTCGCCGAAACACGACCGGAAAGCATCCGCAATTTCGCCCAGGGTGGCATAGGCCAAACACGCCTCGATTGTAGCAGGCATAGTGTTTTTGCCTTCTTTCACGACATTGATAAGTTTAATCAGGGATTTTTCAACCTTGTCAATATCCCGTTTTTCTTTGAGAGCATTAAGCCTGATTATCTGTTCCGCCTCGATTGCCGGGTCAACCTTTAGGGTAGCCATTTGTCCCTCGGCGTCAATGTCATAGAGGTTAATCCCGACAACGATATCACGCTTTTCTTCTATATTTTTCTGCTGCCTGTAAGCACTTTCCTGTATTTCCTTCTGGATAAACCCCTTGTTGATGGCTTCAAGGCTTCCTCCCATCTCTTCGATTCTGTCAATGTAATTTACAGCCTTCTGCTCAATTTCGTTTGTAAGGGTTTCAAGCGCATAAGAACCTCCGAGCGGGTCAACGGAGTCCGCAATTCCGCTTTCATGCGCTATTATCTGTTGCGTTCTGAGGGCAATGAGAGCGGATTGCTCTGTTGGCAGAGAAAGTGCTTCATCCCTTGAATTCGTATGAAGCGATTGTGTTCCGCCAAGAACCGCAGCCAGGGCCTGAATGCAAACCCTCACGATATTGTTGTCCGGCTGCCTGGCAGTAAGCGTCGAACCGGCTGTCTGGGTGTGGAATCTTAGCAGAAGTGATTTTTCATTTTGAGCTCCGAACCTGTTCTTCATTATGCCGGCCCAGATCCTTCTGGCAGCACGGAACTTAGCAACCTCTTCCAGAAGATTGTTGTGCGAATTGAAAAAAAAGGACAGCCTGGACGCAAAACTGTCCACCTGAAGACCTGAATCAACTGCGGCTTTGACATAAGTTATCGCGTTGGCAAAAGTGAATGCAAGCTCCTGGACAGCTGTCGCCCCCGCTTCCCTGATATGGTATCCGCTTATACTTATGGTGTTCCAGTTCTGAACATGGTCCCTACAGAATGAAAAGACATCTGTCGTCAGCCGTATTGATTCTGCGGGAGGGTAGATATAAGTGCCTCTCGCTATATATTCTTTCAGAATGTCATTCTGAATTGTTCCTCTGAGTTTTTCAGGCGAAATGCCTCTTTTTTCCCCAAGGGCGATATACATCGCGAGCAGGATGGATGCGGTCGAATTTATGGTCATGGAAGTGCTGACCCGGTCCAGTGGAATATCCTTAAAAAGCAATTCCATATCTTCCAGAGAATCGATCGCCACCCCAACCTTACCCACTTCACCCCGTGAAAGTTTATTGTCCGAGTCATATCCTATCTGAGTTGGCAGATCAAAGGCGACGCTCAGCCCGGTTTGTCCTTGTTCAAGCAGATATCTGAACCTGCGGTTTGTTTCTTCAGCGGATCCAAATCCCGCGTATTGCCTCATTGTCCACAGACGCCCCCTGTACATGTTAGGCTGTATTCCCCGCGTATACGGAAAATCCCCGGGAAACCCCAAATCGTGAGCATAATCCGTACCCTCTGTGTCAAGAGGGGTATATAGCGGGTTTAAAACCGAATCAGTAGTGACGGCCTCTTTATTATCATTATTTACAAGAGAAGCAGTTTTATCAGCCCAATTTTGTTTCAGGGCAAGCAGTTTATTCTTTTCTTCGGTATTCATTTACAAAAGGCCCGTTTTCCCTTTCTTCTTAAGTTCCTCAACTATCAGCCTTACATCCTGAGATGAATCAAGTCTTGAAACCAGCAACGCGTCCCCTGTATCCACAATTACCAGATCGTTGACCCCACAAAGAGCTATCAGCCGTTTATTTCCTATTATAAGATTTCCGGATGATTTCACCTCAATGCGGTCGCCACAAAAAGATTTGCCCTGACCAGACACGAAAGAAGCGAAAGATTCCCAACTCCCGAGATCACTCCATCCGATATCTGATTCAATTACCCAAAGGTCTTTAACTTTTTCCATAATCCCGCTGTCAATTGATAGGGATTCAAATCCGGAAAAAATATTTTCTATCCTTCTCCAGCCTTTGGGATTGGTTGACAGCTCGCCGAGACTATTGATCCCATCATACATTTCAGGCAGAAAATCCCTGAATGCGTTGAGCAGACTGGAGACTTTCATGACAAATATTCCCGCATTCCAAAGATAATCCCCGCTTTCCAGGAATTTCTCAGCAGTATGTATGTCAGGTTTCTCAACAAACCTCAAGGCGCTGAAAACACCATCACCGAATATCTCAGCCTTTCCTTTTTCTATGTATCCGTATCCGGTTTCAGCCCTGTCCGGCCTGATACCTATTGTCACAAAGGATTTTCCTGCTTCTACAAGAGATACAGCCAGTTTGATTTTTTTTCTGAAATTTTCCTCATCAACTACGATATGATCTGCTGGAAGCAGAACCATCACAGAATCTGCCGAGATTCTCGTTGATATGACAGATGCAGCATAACCCGCGCAGGGAGCTGTATTTCTGCCGACCGGCTCAAGAAGGATGTTCTCTCTTGGAATAAGAGGGGTCTGTTCGCCAATGAATTCAACATAATCCCCGCTCGTAACGACAAATATATCCTCCCATCCCGAAAGGCAGGGGAGAATTCTCTCACAACTTTTATTATACAGGCTTGTCCCGTTATCAAATATTTCAAGCAATTGTTTCGGCCTGCTTTTTCTGCTCAAAGGCCAAAACCTTGTGCCTGACCCTCCTGCCATGATGACAACAAAAAACCTCCCTTCAGGATCAGCCATTCCTGAACCCTTTTGGATGAGAAGAGTGCCAATTCCATGCTGTCTGCACTATTTTGTCAATACTGCTTTGCAAGGGCTTCCAACCCAGTTCTTTTTTTATTTTTGATGAATCCGCTACCAGGACCGGAGGATCGCCTTTTCTTCTTTCCTTTTCTTCCGTCATAACCTTTCTGCCGGAAATCCTGATCACTGTTTCAATAATCTCTCTTACTGAAAAACCCTGTTCGCTTCCGAGGTTGAAGAATTCAGCGCCACCTTTATCTGAAAGCCGGTCGAGTGCCAAAAGATGGGCTTCTGCAAGGTCCGATACATGAATATAATCCCTGATGCATGTTCCGTCCGGGGAGTTATAGTCTGTGCCGAATATGTCAACATTCCGCCGTAAACCCAATGCAGCTTCCATAACAATAGGAATGAGATGGGTTTCAGGATTGTGGCATTCACCTATATCACCATCCTCAGAAGCTCCCGCGGCATTGAAATATCTCAGTGATATTGAATTCAGCCCGTAAGCCTCATGGTAATCCTTAAGCATCATTTCGAAAATCATCTTGGACCTGCCGTAAGGACTTAACGGTTTAATTTTTTCAGACTCTGTTATGGGCAACACTTCGGGGATACCGTAAACAGCGCATGAAGAGGAAAATATTATTTTGTTCATCTTTGATTTCAGCATTGAATGAAGCAGGTTCCACGCGTTTGCCACATTGTTGCCGTAATAGGAATGAGGATTTGTGACTGATTCCCCTACATAACAGCTTCCGGCGAAATGAACAACCGCATAAAAGTTTCTGGTCTGGAAAAGAGTGTTCAGTTTGTCGGCATCCCTGAGGTCTCCGAATATAAGCTCACTGCCCATTACTGCCTGACGGTTACCTTTACTGAGATTATCGAAAACAACCGGGACATATCCCCTTTTTTTAATAGCTTTCACAAAATGGCTTCCAATATACCCCGCTCCTCCGGTTACAAGAACTTCTCTCATTGCTATCTTCCTATACAGCAGTATTTAAACCCTCTTTCTCTCATATCTTCAGGTTCATAAACATTTCTCAAATCAATAAGGACAGGAGATTTCATCAGATCATAAATTCTCTTCAATTCAAGTTTTCTGAACTGGTTCCATTCCGTGAGGATAACAATTGAATCGCTTCCTTCTGCCGTATCATATTCGTTTTCGCAGAACTCCACATCTTTAATAAGTCTTGACGCGTTCTCCATGGCAACAGGATCGTAGGCTTTTATTTTTGCACCCTTCTTCTGGAGAGATCCTACGATGTGAAGCGCCGGGGCCTCCCTCATGTCATCGGTATTAGGTTTGAAGGATAAACCAAGTATCCCTATTGTTTTTCCTGACACACCCTCCATTGTTCTCTCAATTTTTTCCACCATCTGAGCCGGCCTGTTTGCGTTAACTTTCACAGCAGCGCTTACAACTTCGTTTTTCAGTCCCTGTTGTTTTGCTATATCAATAAGAGCCTTGGTGTCTTTCGGAAAACAGGACCCGCCGAAACCGGGACCGGGATGAAGGAATTTCGGGCTTATGCGTCCGTCAAGCCCCATTCCTTTAGCCACTTTGTGGACATCCGCACCGACCGCATCACAAATATCGGCAACTTCATTTATGTATGATATTTTAACCGCAAGAAAAGCATTGGAAGCGTATTTGATAAGCTCCGAGCTTTCAAGATTTGTAACAACAAAAGGAACTTCTATCAGATAAAGAGGATTATAAAGGTCTTTCATTACTTTTTCCGCTCTTGCGTCCTCAACCCCGATGACAACCCTGTCGGGTCTCATGAAATCGTTAATCGCGGATCCTTCCCTTAAGAATTCAGGATTAGAGACGACACTGAACTCAACAGGTTCCTTCTGATTTTCAGCAATTGTCTTTCTTACTATCCGGCCGGTTCCGACCGGAACCGTGCTTTTTGTGACAATCACCTTGTAATCATTTATATGGGGAGCAATGTTCTTTGCCACATTCATAACATGCTGAAGGTCGGCTGACCCGTCTTCTTTTTCAGGTGTTCCAACCGCTATGAAGATAACCAGCGAATTCCGCACCCCTTCGGGGATATCGGTTGAAAATGTGAGCCTGCCTTCTTTTACATTCCGTTCAATTATATTGTCAAGGCCGGGCTCGTAAATCGGAACCCCTCCTTTGTTAAGCATTTCAATTTTATCCCTGTCAATATCAAGACAGGTAACATTAACCCCGAATTCAGCAAAACAGGCTCCGGTGACAAGACCTACATATCCGCTTCCAATCACAGCTATCTTCATTCAAAACTCCTTGCATTTTTATCAATATACCAATTTACAAACAACTCCAGCCCCTTTTCAACAGGGACCTTTGGATTGTATCCGAGTTCTCTCTCTGATTTTGTAATATCAGCGAATGTTATTTCAACATCACCGGCTTTGAACGGATGCTCCTCGATAACCGGAGATATTTTCAGGCAGGAACCGAGAAGCTCTATCATGCTTCTCAGGTCAATTGTATTTGACTCTCCGAGATTGTAAATATTAAATCCGTTCAGTTTTTTAAACGCGCTTATTACACCGTCAACAATATCCGAAATATAGGTATAATCTCTTTTGGAACTTCCGTTGCCGAACATGGGGACCGGTTTCCGGTTATAAATAAGTTCCGTGAATTTATGAATCGCCATTTCCGGCCTCTGACGCGGGCCATAAACCGTGAAAAACCTCAGACAGCTTATATCAATTCCGTAAAGATGGTGGTAATTATAACAAAGCAGTTCTCCGGCTTTTTTTGTCGCGGCATAAGGCGATACAGGAGAATCAACATTGTCGGCTTCGGAAAAGGGAACTTTTTTGTTGTTTCCGTAAACAGATGAAGATGACGCGAAAAGAAACCGCTTCACCCCGAATTCCCTGCATGATTCGAGAAGGTTCAGCGTTCCCCTGACATTGACATCCTCGTACAAAAGAGGAAATTCGATTGAAGGCCTGACGCCTGCTCTTGCAGCAAGATGAATGACTGAACCGATTTCATTTTCCGAAAAAACCCTGCGCAGAAAATCAATGTCCCTGATGTCCCCTTCAACAAGGTTGAACCCATCTATTTTTTTAAGTTCATCCGCGTTTGCCCTTTTGATGAGCGGGTCGTAAAAATCGTTAAAATCATCAACACATACGACATTGTGTTCCGTGCCTGCAAGCAACCTATCTGCCACATGTGAGCCAATAAACCCCGCTCCGCCTGTTAAAAGTATATTCTTCATCCCGCGTTACATTCCTGCAAGAGTTCTCTCTTCATGTATTACTTGTCAATTGTTTTCATCCCGCCACCAGGCCCTCCGCCAGGACCGTCTCCACCGGGTCCAGGTCTTAAATTCGGATCATCACCATCAGCAGGCAAACCTGGTGCTGGAACGCCCTGTTGAGGCTGGCCGAGTATCATAGCTCTTTTCTGCTGGAGATCGTTTACCGTAAACAGCCATTCGCTGTATTTAGTCTTGTCTTTATAGATCATGATGCTCTTGTCTTCGCAGGAGCTCGCAACCCCGATTATCGGGCCCCCAAGATTTACGGTGACCGATGCAGAAGGTTCTGACAAACCCGTTTCGGTTTTGGTTTCAGTGTTTTCATCACTGTCCGTCAATCCTGGTATCCCCTGCCTGTTCTGCGCCATCAGCTCCCCGCGATGAATTAGGCGCCAATCGTTTTTTCCGGTCATGGGGTCCGTCCAAAGTTTTCTGATCACCCTTGGTTCAACCTTTATCAGGGCTTCCAGTTCCAGAAGATCCGCCCCTGTTTTTGCCTTATATTCCTCTATCGCCATGGCATATTGCTCGCCCCTGAAGATAAGTTCCTTCTCCTTTTCACGCTGTATCGCAGTGCTCCAGAGAGGAACCGCGACCATCATCCCGATCATCAGGGCGGCAAGGGCGACTATGAGGCCCGCAAGGGTATAACCGTTATTTGATAAAATGTGCATGATGAAAAATTATAAAAACCTAATTAACAGTAACTGTCGCTGTTGGCGCTGCCGTAAAAGTATCACTGTCACAATAAATTCGTGCTTCTATTGTGAGTGACTCAGCAGTAGAAAAAGTATGTGTCACAGCATAGCTGGAAAAAAGTCCGCCTTCCAATGCGCTGGCACACACACCAGCGTTACTATCAAAACACCACCAGATATATTCATAAGAAGTGCAGTCAGATACCAGCTCCAATCCTTCCAGTTTGAAAGTGTAAGGAACCCCTGTTACAATGCTCCCTTCAACTTCTCCTGTATTGTTGTTTATCCATGTTATTTTTGTGCTGGCAGCTCCTGAAGAAACACAGTTATCAATTCCGATAAGCGTAGAGTTCGTCACGCCGTTTGCAAGATCCGCTATAATCTCAACATCACAGTAAGTATCAAGAAGCCCGTAAATATATACTGTCTCCTCTGCAATTCCGTCTGAATCTGTCTTCACCATCTCGCCTGCCGATTTCAGTATTACAGGGTCAAACGAGGAAAAATAGACAGCGACACCCTCAACGCCTCCTCCGTCGGAATCAAGCACCCGTGCTTTTACAATTGATGTTCTGGGCTCAAAAAGGTCCGGATGGTGGTTGGGCTCGGCCGTAACCCTCAGTCCGCCGCTGCTTGATTCATCGGGAGGGCTGGTCGGTGAATTTTTGCAGGATAGTATTGCAAGTGAAACAACAATCACAGCAGTCAGCACAAATAGGATTTTTTTCATTTCTTTCTCCGTTATGTCTATCGGCATTATTTACCACTCACTGTAAGGGGTTCCGTCCAGTGAAGTTTCGGTCGAGCCGCTTTTTACTATATATATACCTGGGGCTTCATCCGGGTTCAGAGTGTCCTCGTCCGCGTAAACAGGCACCCATGTGTCGTCGCTTTCTGTAATCGGATCCACCGGAATCCTTCTCAGATACCCTTCCGTCACAAGATCGTCAAGGGCCGCAGGGTATTTGCCTTTGTCCGCATAATACTGATCAATCAGCGTTTCAAATTGATGCAGATCCTGTTTGAGAACAGCTTCCTTTGATCTTCTGACATTGTTCTTGTATTGAGGGATGGCAAGCGCTGCAAGTATCCCTATCAGAGCAACAACAACCAGAAGTTCCAGCAGGGTGAACCCCTTTTGACCTTTATTATGTTCTGTATTCATCATGTCTGACAGCTCCGGTTTACAGATATTACCATTCGTTATACGGGACTTCGTTCAGGCCCGTCCCGTCGCTTTCCGTGTAAACATCATAGACATTTTCTCTTCCCCAGCTTCTTGAATCCCAGTCGTCCTGATACGAGCGTTTACCCCATTCGTCTGTGCCGGTCATCGGGTCTATCGGGATCCTTCTCAAAAATTTATATTTTTTGTCAATTCCCTGCGCGGCATCCACTCCTTCGACAAGGACCTCAAGGTCGTCCGGATAATTCATGTCGTCCATTTCCATATCCAGCGTTGATATCATACCGCTTACCGCGTAAATATGGAATTCATCAATCGCCGATCTTATCACCCGAAGGTTCCTTCTGAGCTCAATCTCCCTTGACCTTTTCACGCCGATGGAGCCCAGCGGCATAATTATCGCGGTCAGAACCAGCATGATGGCAACAACAACAACGAGTTCAACCATTGTAAAACCTTTAAAGCCATTTTTTCTGCCTGAGATATGTTTCATGCTCTTTGAAAATCAGTTAACCGTTATCCTGCTTCCCGACAGAACAACACTTACTGTTTTACCGCTGCTGTCAGAAACTGTCGTTCCGTTCATATTCATGGTAGCGACACCTGCCGCTGCGGCCGTGAAATTTAATTTAAGAACCTCTCCTGAACCCGATATCCCGCTGTCAGGGAATATTTTAGCAAGGCTCACATTTGCCGTTCCCTTTTCGTTGTCAATGTTCCTGAGAAACGAAATCTTTCCGCCGTCTGAACCGGGAAAAGCGCCTTCCTTGATTTCAGTCACTGTTATTATTTTAGGGTCATAACTCAGCATCAATTTGAACGAACGCATGTCTGAAATACCCTCAATATTTACGCTCATCTCATACTGCCCGCCTGCAACAGCCGAAACAGATGCAGGGAGCAGGGTAAGTGACGGCTGGCTGCTTTTTGCCGCCTGTTCCTGCTTATCAACAACAGGAGGAGGAGGAGGAGGAGGAGGAGTGCTGTCATTATTGTCTGCCTCAGACTGTTTTGCCTGCATTTCAGAAGGTTTGAAGGTCTGTCCCCGCTTTTCATCCGGAATACTGGTATTAACTTCTCCAAGAGGAGTGACCCCTGTTTTGCTCTGTTCTTCCTGAATGACCGGCTGACCCTTAAGAACGGGGGGCTCTCTGGTTTCCATCAGTTTGATGTTTTCCTCCGTTCCAACCCATAAGGGTTTGAGATCCTCTTCGGTGATGTTCGGCATTCTTATTATATGAGGAGTGAGGGACAAAACGATATCCGTCTTAGTCTTATTTTTACTTGTAGAAGAAACAAGCCTCTTAAGAATCGGCACATCACTGAGTCCTAGAGGTCCTGTCAATGAATCCCTTTCCTCATCCTTTATCAGTCCCGCGAGAAGATTTGCCTGTCCGTCTTTAAGCCTTATCACGGTTTCAATATTTCGCGTTCCGATCGTCGGCTGCACTCCTTCGGCAGTTATCGAACTTACCTCTACCTTGAGCTTCAGCGTAACTTCCTGATTGTGATGCACCCTTGGCTCAATCTCAATCTGAATGCCGATTTTCTGATATTGATAGGATTCAGTCGTTCCGCCCGAGATTGTATTGGAATTATATGTTGCAGTCCTTATCGGAACATTGTCACCGATATGGATAGTGGCTTTCCCTCCCTCGGTAACCCTTAACTGAGGCTTGGCAATGGTGCGCGCGTTGGTTGTCCCTTTTAGAAAATTGTATGTTATGCTCGGTATTCCCAATAGCCAGCTGCTCTCACTTTTCAGAAGCCCGAGATTGTTAAGCCCCATGAACATTCCGTCTCCGGAGCCCTGGTTAAGGTCAGTGTTGGGTGTCTGGGAGAAAGACCAGTTATTGCTCAACCCCGGTCCGAACGCAACCGAATTTGACCAGTTTATCTCCAGAAGCTCAACATCCACAACAACTTCCCCTTTTGCCTTGTCATTTGCCTCTATTACTTTTCCGGCCACCGCAACCTTATCAGGAGTGTCCCTTATGGTTATAGAGTTAAGTTGTTCGCTCATGGCCATCTTCCGGGAGTCAATTATAACCCTGAGGTTCTGAAAAACTTCTTTGACATCGGCATTTGACAGATAAAATGTCCGGATCACCTGGTCTTCGTACTCCGTCCGCTTCTGCCTGTTGTCAGGAATAATTATAATGGTGTATTCATCAAGCACCTTGTAAAAGGTCTTTGTCTGGAGGTTGAGTATATCCAGCGCTTTCAGAAAGGTAATATCCGCGAGGTCCACGCTTTTCTTTGTGCTTTTGAAGGAGTCATCGAATAAAACATTAATGCCTGCCGGCTTTGCAATGGCAAGGAAAATCTCTTCAACCTCCCTGTCATCAAATTTGATCCGAATCGGAATATCAGCTCTGGGGTCAAGCATTGGGACAGGAGTCGCTTCCTGAGCAGAAATTTTCATGTCCTCAAGGCTGATATTTTCTCTGGAAGCCTTTTCCACTTCTTCGAACTGCTTTTTAAGTTTATTGTATTCGTCAATTGCTACCTGATTAAGGGGATCCAAATTGTATGCCTGTTGATACTCAATTGCTGCAAGTTCCAACTGATTAGCTTCACTGTAGGCTTTTGCTTTCTGAATATGAAGCCTGGACGCGTTGCTTTTTGCCCTTCTTAATGCAAGCTGGTATTCTATCTTATTCGGGTTCTGCGCAACAGCCTGAGTGTATTCCACAACAGCGGAATCCCAGTCGCCAATTTCCGCGTATCTTTTCCCGGTCCGGAATGGCGATGATAGCGATGCCGCGCAAGCCTGAACCATAAGGCTTGTTATCAGAACTGCCAGTAATATTTTATACTTGTATTTCAATTTCACTCTCCGTAATTTTCTGCATCAATGACAACTGTTAACATCCAGAATCAATCCCCTGTAGCCAGCGGGATTCTCTTTTCAGCTTCTGAACTTGTAAATCCCAATAAAACCGATTCGTATCCTATTTCCTTTATTATATAATTATCTATGATATCGCCTTCTTTACCGACCCGGAAAAAATTCTTTTCTCTTTCTTTGAAAATGGCTATCTTCTCTGATTCCGGACCTATATAACCTATAAAATCGTAAAAAACTGGAGGAACTACCGGTCCTACATCTTTAGGAATTTTTTCCTCTTCTTTAGCGGCTGCAATCGCAGCTTCCCTTTCTTTAAGCTTCTCCTGGGCGAGCCTTTTTTTTCTTTCCTCTTCTTCCATCATGGTTATGTAACCGGCTATGGAAGGAGGTTCCAGTCCGAATGCAAAGAGGTTCCTGCTGTCTTCTTTGAAAGCGGGGATTTTCTTTTCTAAAGTGTTCATCTGTAGAGGAATAATTCTATACTCAACAGGTTTTTCAGTTTCTCCGGACCTTATTTCAACCTGTTTTTTCCCTCCAAAAAGAGTATCTTTATAAACAATCCCCAAGATAACAACCAGGCATAAAAACACAACTAATGCAGCTTTTTCTCTGGTAATCATTCCCTGCCCGGTGTGAACGCGTATTTAAAATATGTACCCATTTTTATCTCGAAAGTCAATTCCTGGCTTGTTTCGTTGCCGATTTTAAGGCCGATATTTTCAATTATCAGAAAGTAACTTGAAGATTCAACTGCCGAGATGAATTTTCTGACGGATTTATATGTTCCCTGAAGCGGAAGGCCTATGCTGAAATACACAAGCTCCGATTTCTTTTCGCCTTTAGTATTGTAGGTTATTGTTTCAATTTTAATTCCGGCCTCTTCAGAGATTTTTCTAATTTCACGCTGAAGTGCTGTCATCCTTTCTTTTTTCTCTGAAAGAACATTTTTTCTGAATTCAGAGATTCCTGATTTGTTCTCCTTTACGGTTTTCAGCACTTCTCTTCTTCCGTTCAGTTGAGTCTGAAGATCCGTTTTTTTACGCATGACCATTTCAAGCTGATCATCAGCATTTTTCACCTTTTTATATTCCGGATAAGTGAAAAGAAAATACACGGCAATATTCAGGGCTAAAAACCCTGTAAGCCATATAATAATATTAATACGCTTTTCGTAGATAACTTTTTTGTTCAAAATCCTCTCCGCCGGTTTCCCGGTCAGCCGGTAAATATTTCATGTCCAGACTGAAATCAATTCCTGTTTTTAGTTTTTCCTTGAATTCATCCTTCTCGTGAGTCGGGAAAACTTCATAGAAAGTCCCTGAATCTTCAAGATTCTGTATAAAAGCAATAACATCCATCGGGGTTTTCGCCGAACATGTCAATTTTACGGTAATCTCATTCTCCCTGACATTAGGAACAATATTTCTTATCTGAACGCTCATCGGCAGAAGTCTCTCGAGCTCATTAAAGAGAAGCGTCCACGAGAATGACCTTTCCTTCAGCAATGTATTGATAAAGCCAACCTCTTCATTAAGCTCTTTGAATTTGATCATTTTAAGGGTACTGTCAATGTCCTTAATCTCCCTTTCATACTCTGTTATTGTCTTAATATCATTGCTTATGCTGTTTTCAAGCTTAACGGCCTTGCTATGGCTGCTAAGATAAATCCAGACATTCGCAACGATCATAAATAAAACAGCCGCAAGCAGCATGCCAAAAAAAACATATAGAATTGTGTAGTTCCTGAATGGTTTTGATGCCAGGTTCAGATGCAGTTTCATTGTTCGCATCCCTCAAGCGCAGCGCCTACGGCTGGGGCAAGAATATCAATATAGTCATCCTCAACCACGACACGATCCAGAGGTTTCACCGTCCCCCGGAAATCATATTTTCGGATCTCGGTTCCAAGTCCTTCGTTCAGACCGTTTACTAAATCAGTACTGTCCTTTGTCAATAAATTTCCATAGCATTTATCCGGAGGTCTGTATCCCATTTTTTCCTCATAGAAAACTTTTGAGGCTTTGATTTCCTTAATAAGAACCCTTCCCAGATCCCTGCCCGCAGTTCTATTATCTTTGCTCCTGTAAAGGCTCACGGTGCCATTTCTGATAAATGTAATATTAAAAAATCCAGGATCGCTGTAAATGTGGACACTGTCTTCAGGAACGCCTCTGTTCATATATGAGAAGAGATTTATCAGGCTCGCTGTTGAGACACTTATAAGCCCGGGATGAAGATCAATCGAATTGAAAACCATCTCCAGTTGCTCGATAAGCGATTTTTTCATCAAGACCACCAGCAGATGCGATTCCTTCTCTGCTCTGCTCATAACAGTATAATCTATCATGAAATCCTCAACATTCAAAGGAAGTTTGCTTTTCATTTTCCATTTCACAATTTCAATAATATCCTCTCTTCCTCTTGGAAGAGACTCTACTTCTAAAACGGCAAGTTTTGCGAAAGTATCCGGAACAACGACCGAAATCTCTTCTGAGCGCGGGGCTAGTCTCTGTACCAGATTATGAATTAATTTCGAGAGTTCAGTCTGATTTGCAATATTGCTTCCTAAATGGTCAGAAACTATCATTCCTTCATCGAGTGTCTGAATAAGAAATCCGGCCAGTTTTGGATTTTCATTCTTCTCCTTATTGAGTTTCACTACAGAAATCCTGTCCGAAGTCAGGAAAACTGCAAGAGGAGGATATTTTATGCTGAAAAGTTTTGATTTGAGGATTCTGTTCATTCTATAAAGGTCACCTTATTGATCTCTTTAATGGTCGTTTCACCTTTGAGAAACTTTTCAACCGCTGCTTCTCTTAAAAACTTCATGCCTTCTTTCCGTGCAACTTTTTTAATCTCGGAAGACGGCCGTTTATCAATAAGCATTGTACGCACAGCATCTGAAAGTTCAAGCAGTTCCGCGATTGCCGTTCTACCCCTGAATCCGGTCCCGTTGCAATCTATACAACCCTTTCCTTCGTAGAAAGTTACCCCTTTGTACAGCTCCGGCGTAATTGCTGATTCCCTTAATTCTGCTTCGGAAATCTGAACTTCATGTCTGCATGAATTACAGATTTTTCTCACAAGTCGTTGGGCAAGAACGCAATTAAGAGCTGAAACAAAATTATAAGGTTCAATACCCATGTTAAGAAATCTTCCCAGCACATCAACAACATTATTGGCATGGACGGTTGTGAAAACAAGATGTCCTGTAAGAGCTGACTGAATTGCGATTTCAGCGGTCTCAGAATCTCTGATCTCACCAACCATTATCTTGTCGGGATCATGCCTGAGAATCGAACGCAATCCACGGGCAAAGGTAAGGCCTTTTTTCTCGTTAACGGGGATCTGCGTAATTCCATCCACCTGATATTCAACAGGGTCTTCAATTGTTATCAGCTTGTCTTCGCTGGTTTTGACTTCCTGAAGAGCGCCATAAAGGGTGGTTGTTTTTCCGCTTCCTGTCGGGCCTGTTACCAGCACCATTCCATAAGGTTCAGATATGAATTTTCTTAACCTTTTAAGAATTCTTTCCTCGAAACCAAGTACTGTCAAGTTCAGATTCGAAAATTGTTCATTCGCTGATTCTTTGTCAAGTATTCTGAGAACAGCGTCTTCTCCGTGGACGCATGGCATGATTGAAACCCTGAAATCAATTGACTTGCCTTTCAGCTTGATCTTGAACCTACCGTCCTGAGGTCTTCTGTTTTCAGCGATATCGAGCTCGGACATGACCTTAATTCTTGATATCACAGCGTTTGCATATCTCTTGTCAATCGGTTCCATTGCCTGATAAAGAACACCGTCTATTCTGTACTTGATTATGAATTTATCATCCCTGGTTTCCATATGAATGTCGCTGACCCTTCTTTGAAGAGCATTGAAAATTGTGGAATCAACCAGTTTTATAACGGGGCTGGTATCAGCGGTAAGCTTATCAATCGAAAGAGATTCATCATCTGTTTCCATTCCTTCGTTGACAACATTGAGTTTAAACCCTTCTGTTACTTCATCCAGCACACGCTGGGAGCTTTCACTTTTCTTTAGAATGTCCTGTATGGCCTTTGTTGAACCTACCGCAGTGTCGAGAGGTTTATTGAGCAGTGTTTCAAGTTCATCAATCATTACGACATCTGAAGGATCAGACACTACGACCGTCAGCACGCCATCGTTTTCCTGAAGCGGAACAAAATTATATCTGTACATAAGATCAACAGGAATATTTCTGAAAAGCTCATTATCAATATTAACTTTTGCAAGGTCAATATATGGAATTCCGTATTTCTCAGCCATCTCGCGCGCTTCATCCTCGCTTACATAGTTTGAAGAAGAAAGATTTCCGTTTTCATCTCTTTTGCTGAGCTTTCTAGTCAGTTCAGCAGTATTTATTTCATTAGCCATACAATACCCTAATTGATAATTGTGATTGTCTTAAACATCGGCAGGTAAACAGAAAGGAGTACTCCTCCGACTGCAAAAGCCATAAAAACAAGCAGTGCAGGCTCAAAAAGCGCAACAAATCTTGTAAGAGCTGTTTCAATTTCCTCGTCATAAAAATCAGACACATTTGTCAGCATCTCATCAAGGGAACCCGTTGATTCCCCTACTTTAATCATTTCAATCACCAGTGGGTCAATCGCCTCCGTTTCTTCTAAAGCGGAATGAAGAGTTTCACCTTCTTTGACCCGCTCTGTGGCGGCAGTGAGTTTTGAAGAAAAATAAACATTCGAGATTGACTGGGAGGTTACCTGAAGTGTGTAAACTACGGGAATACCTCCTGAAAGGAGTGTCGCCATTGTCCTTGCCATCTGACTCAAAATGAATTTCTGTATCATTCTTCCTGCGAATGGTATCTTAAGAAGCAAGCTGTCATGCAAAAGCTTCCCTTTTTCTGTTTCCCGCCAGACCTTATAAGCAATAATAAGGGCAATTAAGCCAAAAACCAGAAAGATTATATTTGAAACAAGAAAATTTGAAAGATCCATCAACGCAACTGTCATGAACGGCAACTCTGAATCAAATCCCTGATACATTTCGGCGAATTTCGGAAGCACCTGGAACATCATAATTGCTACAACGCCGGCAACAAGACAAACTAGAAGCGAAGGATATATAAGAGCTGAAACAATCTGTTTTTTGGCATCAGCGATTTTTTTGGCATAGGAAACATATCTGGTTATTACCTCTGGAAGATTACCGCTTTTTTCACCTGCTCTGAGAGAAGAATGATAGACAGAAGGAAACAGCTTCCCGTGTGACTCGAAAGCATCGGACAGAGTCGACCCCGAACTTACTTGGTCTCTGATATCCTTCAGGGCTGATTTGAAAGAGCCATCGGGCATTCTGTCCATAAGAATTTCAATTCCATGAAGAATGGGAAGACCGGCTTTAATCAACGCCGCAAATTCCTGATTAAAAATAAGAAAAGAATATGTTTTAATCTTATCCCCGCCTGAGGGTTTAAGACTTGCTATTGCCGACAGCAGCGGGTTCTTTTTCCGGATACTGAAAACATGATAGTTCTGATCCTGAAACAATCTTCGCAGTGACCGCTCGCTCTTACCTGAAACCACCTTCTCCACAAGTTCCCCTGTCAAAGTTCCCAATTTGCAATTAAATTCAGGCATTTCAGCTTCCCAATGTCTTTACCGATATAACCAGGATAAGAGATCTTTCGTCCTCTTCTTCCATTTTGGAAGCCCCGCAAATTATCTCTTCGCCGTTAATTATGTTCATGGAAGTGCTTATCAGTGAACTGCAGTTTCTATTTGTGTCTGTCGGCTGAAGTTGCTTTGAAAGATTAAAGTTCTCCAATTTAATAATCCCGGTACCGTCATTAATAAAATCAAGATCATATTTTATCCGGTAACTTCCGGCAAGAAGAGTATCGGACGAGCCGCCTTCAATTCCCTGTAAAACAGCGGTATCCAGAAGATTATAGCTTGTGAACCTGAGAACATTTTTCAGTCTGGAACCAATATGCCTTATCTCTCTTGACATTTCGGGATTCTTTCTGGACTTGGAGGCTTCAATCAGTTTTATAGTAACTTCAATCTTCCTGAAAGGAACATCATAAGCTTCTACCAGCTCTCTTATTGATTTAAGATTTTCAGGATTGTCAGTTACAGTGACAGCCTTTCTGCCCGGCTTTAGAAGCGCAGTTCCTTGATCACTGAGCTCCTTCTGAATATCCAGAAAAATCTTATCAAGGGTTCGGTATTTTGAAGAAATCGTTTCTGTCCTGATGTCGGACCCGTGAGAAACCAAAACACATATAGTCAGCATAAGAACAAATAATTTTATATATAATTGTTTTCTCAACAATGATTTCCTTAAATTAAACAACTGTTACAAATCAACACAGGAGCGTATCTGGAAGAAAACCATTCGGCTTCCATCCACAGATTTTTCTATCATATAGTTCAGACTTTCAGGGCCTGCTTTTTCGACCAGAGGATATTTCATTTCCAGATAATTATCTGTTCCAGACTGAAGAGGGTTTATGACTTTAAACTTTTCTTCCAGAGATACTGAACGCACAATTTCGCTCGCTTCATTCAGAGAAGGTGCCGGGAAAATATCCAGTTCGGATTTGACCGAAAAATCTGATATTTCTATAATTTTCTCCACTTGCACATCGTCGTCGTACACAGAATAAAATAATACCGAACTTATCCCGATTATCATCACCAGAACTGCGGCAATTTTTGCAACATTCCCATACCACTCTCTCATGGTCTTTTCCCTTGTAACCATAATGTCACTAAGAGTAAAGGAAGATGCTTTTTTTCTCCCTAACTCGGAGAACTGAAGCTCGGGAAAGTTCTTCTTAATATATTCTCTGCATACAGGGCACTTCTCAATATGCTCATGGGATTTTAAAAATACAGCCCCGTCAAAATTCTTTATTTCATTTCTGAATTTAATGCATTTGAGATCCATGTTCTTAAATCCTACCGAGTGAATATTCGGGAAATCTGTTATTCATTTCCCTGCGAAGTTTTTCACGGGCCTGCGCCAGGTGGTTCCTTACTGTGGAGGAACTGAGTTCCAAAATCTCTGCTATTTGCTCTGAAGACAAGCCTTCAATTACGCTGAGAATAAATATTGCTTTCTGTTTTTCGGTCAGAACAGCTGTTACATGCTGAAATATTTTTTCCATGTCCATCGCGGAATCGTCATTTTCGTTTTTACCTGCAAGAGCGGAAAACCCTGTTTCAGTGTCTTCAAGACTAAAAGCTTTAAACCTTTTCAAATGTCTGTGCTGATCAATTGCGAGGTTCGTCACGATCCTGAACAGCCATGTATCAAACTTATATTCCGAATTATATTTTTTGATAATCTTCCAAAGCTTTATCATTGTTTTCTGTGTAACTTCCTTTGCTTCCTCAGTATCTCCAACTATGCGATAGGCAATCCAGAACACTTTTTCCTTTTTCATTTCAACTATCTTCTCAAAGGCTGAATCATTACCTTCACGCGCCTTTGACAATATATCTTCAAAACTATGCTCCGCCACTATCTACCTTTATACGCAATCAGACTATCGGCTGTCTAGCCTGTTCTCTTTTTTCCCTGAATTTTGTAATCGCGGGTAAAGCCACTGAATATATCAGCGCAGAAGAAAATAACCCTATAACTACAGAACCAACACACACCGGCAAAAAAAACTCTTCTGCTCTCGGGATTATAAAATCAGACCAGAGAACAGGATCAAAAAGCGATTTACTTACTGGTGCCTCAATGCTTTTTATGTCTCTTCCAAGCATAAGGTTTCCCGCATAAAGACTCGCAACCCAGTAAGGAAAAGCGGTCAGCGGGTTATTTACCAGCGTTCCCAACACCGCAGCTATTTTGTTCATGCGTAACACAAAAGCAAGCAACAATGCCAGCAAAATCTGTGCCCCTATTAATGGCGTACTTCCGATGAATACTCCAAAAGCAAGAGATAAGGCAATCTTCCTTGGAGAATCCGGATTTCTGGATGTTCTTTTCATATACACCTTTAGCCGCTGACCGTATTTTGCCATCAATTGGTTTTCCCCCCTGGATTACACTCCAAATGATCAAACCCCCTATTTTCAAGCAATACAAAAGTATCTGAACTTTTCAAATAAACCTGTCCTGTCCCCTCTTCAATTTTTCCAATATCTGTTAGTTTAATTCCGCAATCCGTTGCTGAGCTGGTAACAGATTCTGCCTTATCACTGCTGACAGTAAAGACAAGCTGGTAATCTTCCCCGCCATAAAGAATATAATCTTCCGATGGTTTTGTGCCGCACATGTCAAAAAGATTATGTTGAGGGAGAAAATTTTTATCAATAACTGCGTTTACAGAACTTGCCTCACAGATGTTGTAAATATCCTTCACGAGTCCATCGCTAATATCAGTGGATGCATTCAGGTTGCCGAAAAAGCTTTTTCCGGCAAGAGAAAAGGGTGGCACTGGATCAAGATGAGCTTTTAATGCGCTTGAATATTTTTCGGACAGCGGGTCTTCACCTCTCAAAATAAGTTCCAAGCCCAAAGCTGACAATCCGGGAAATCCGGACACAAAAATAACATCCCCTGGCTGTGCTCCCGACCTGTAAAGACATTTTCCGGATTCCGCATATCCTGTCATTGAAACAGAAGCAGAAAAATAGCCGGCACTCGAGCAGGTATCGCCACCTATCAGAGTCACGCAATAGAGCTCCGAAGCCTGTATAACACCTTCTGCGAAAGACCTTACGAATACATCGTAGTCCGAATTTGGCACCGAAACAGCAATAAGAAAATATTCTGGTTTTCCTCCCATTGACAGGATATCGCTCACGCTGGTGCTCACTATCTTTTTCCCCAGCAGTCTTGCAGTCCTGTCATCTCTTATAAAGTGGATTTTTTCTGTTAGCTGATCAACAGTCATTAGCATTTTAGAGTCGTTTCGAGGAGATATAACAGCGCAATCGTCCCCAATTCCCATTATCATATTTACGGGCTTTTTTCCTCGACAACAGTTGAAGAGATTAATAATATCAGATTCTTTTTTCAGTTTTTTTCCCAGGTTTTCTGTCTCCATGAACCAATACCCTGCTTAAAACCTGATCCATTGTTTCAACCAGAATAAATTCCAGGCCTTCCTTCAGCTTTTCATTTACCGATTTCAGTTCATTTCTGTTTTGCTCTGGAAGAATTATCGTTTTTATCCCTGCTCTTTTTGCTGCCAGAACCTTTTCTTTTATCCCACCCACGGCAAGAACATTCCCTCTGAGCGTAATTTCTCCGGTCATCGCGATGCTTTTTGCGATCGGTTTACCTGTGCATGCTGAAAATACAGCTGTCGCCATTGTAATACCTGCTGAAGGCCCGTCTTTAGGAACAGCTCCTTCCGGGACATGGACATGAAGATCATGTGACGAGAAAAATTCTTCGGACAACTTATATGCTTTGGCTTTTGTTCTCGTGTAGCTAAGCGCGGCCTTTGCAGATTCCTGCATTGTTTCTCCGAGCTGTCCTGTCAGAATTAGATTTCCTTTGCCGGGATAAAAAGCAGCCTCGACAAACAGAATATCCCCTCCCACTGAAGTTACTGCCATTCCTGTTGCCACCCCAACTTCATCCCGCTTCAGAAGAACAGCTTTATGAATTTTGGGGACCCCCAGATATTCTTCCAAGTTCTTCACTGTAATACTATAGGGACCTTTCTTCCCGTTCCCCGCAATTTTTCGTGCAACCTTTCTGCATGTTGATGCGATGCACCTTTCCAGATTTCTGACACCCGCTTCTTCTGTGTATTGTGAAATCATTACTTCAATCACTTTGTGGCTGAAACTGATATTTGATTTATCAAGTCCGTTTTCCTCTATCTGACGAGGAACAAGATATCTCTCAGCAATCTGGATTTTTTCCTCGAGCATATAACCCGGGAGTTCAAGTATCTCCATTCTGTCCCTGAATGCAGGTTGTATCGGGTAAAGAAGATTGGCGGTCGTAATGAACATGACTCTAGACAGATCGTATGAAACTCCGAGGAAATTGTCCCTGAAAGAATTGTTCTGCTCGGGATCAAGAACCTCAAGCAGTGCGCTTGAAGGATCTCCCTGCCCGCCCGAACCTATTTTATCTACCTCATCCAGCATGAAAACAGGGTTCACATATCCTGCCTGCTTCATTCCCTGGATAATCCTCCCCGGTAATGCGCCTACATAGGTTCTCCTGTGCCCTCTAATTTCGGCTTCATCTTTCACTCCGCCCAGAGAAATCCTTATGAATTCCCTTCCGAGAGCTCTTGCTATGGATCTGCCGAGCGATGTTTTCCCTACTCCGGGAGGGCCGACGAAACAAAGGATAGGAGCCTTATGGTCTTTTTTAAGTTTCTGAACGCTCAGATATTCCACGATTCTGTCTTTTACTTCCTCAAGACCGTAATGGTCCTCGTTCAGAATTGTTTCCGCGTCATGGATATTGAGCCGGTCTGTTGTTGCCGCGCTCCATGGGATATCTGTCATCCATTCAAGATAGCCTCTTATCGTATTGGCTTCCGCGGATTCAGGGTTCATTTTCTCAAGTCTGGAAATCTGCTTATTGCATTCTTCGAGAGCTTCTTCCGGCATGACCGCTTTCTTGATTTTTTTTCTGAAATCTTCAAGTTCCTCAGCCATTTCTCCGCTATCGCCAAGTTCGTCCATTATGGCTTTCATCTGCTGTCTTAAGAAATACTCCCTTTGGGTCCTGTCTATTTCACCCTTTGTCTGGGTGTTGATTTCCTGTTGGACCGAAAGAAGCTCTATTTCCCTGCTCAGTTGAAGGTTCACTGTCTTAAGCCTCTGAATAGGATCCAGGGTTTCAAGGACTTTCTGGGAATCCTCCATCTTAACATTTAACTCTGATGCAACCAGATCGGCGAGTTTTCCTGGATCTTCAAGATTATTTATGATAAGAACGACCTCGGAAGAAACTGAGTGGCCAAGAGAAATACTCTTTTCAAACAGTGTCTTCACATTCCTGACAAGAGCTGTTGTTCTGAGATCAATATTATCCATATCATCTTCAGGAAGCGGTTCAATAAATGCCTCTAAATATTCCCCGCTTTTTCTGAATCTTTTTACCTTCGCTCTTTGTATTCCCTGAACGATAAGCTTCATATTCCCATCCGGGAGCTTCAGCATCCTCATTACAACCGCAATTGTCCCCAGCCGGTAGAGGTCTTTTGCTTCAGGCTCAATAACCTCTTTTCCCTTCTGGGCCAGCAGCAGGATCATCCGGTTCTTTGCGAGAGCCTGGTCAACAGCTTTAAGAGATTTCTGCCTTCCAACGGTAAGCGGCAGAACAATGAACGGAAAAGCAACCACATCCCTCAGCGGTAAAATGGGTAGTATCTCTGGTATTTTGGTCTCTTCTTCAAAAATGGATTCTGTCATTCTATTCTATTTCCTCAATATCAATAGCCACAATATGGCCTCTTCTTTCTTTAAGCTTCGGCATTTTAACAATCAGCAGACCATTGTGCAGTTTTGCGTCCGCCTCATGGGTGTTGACCGGAGCGGTTAAAGGCACAGACCGTTTAAAACCTCCGAATGTCCTTTCCATACACACATAGGAGGTCAAGCCCTTTCTTTTTCTCTCTTTGTTTCCTGACAGGGTAATTTTATTCCTGGAAACTGTAAGATTCAGGCTTTGAATATCAACTCCAGCAACTTCAAATGTTATTATAAGTTCAGTTTCTGATTCACATATATCTATGTCCGGTGAAAACCCTCCCAGAGAACTGAACTCGCTCCTGTCTTCCACAAAAGATTCGAATATCCTGTTCAGCAGGCTCTGTATGTGAGTGATTTCAAAAAAAACTCCGTATTTTCTGTCCATATTCTTATTACACCGAGGAAAGCAGATGACCCAGCTTATCCTTTTTGGTTCGCAGGTAATTTTTATTCCGCTCCCCTGGTTCAACCTCAAGGGGTATCCGCTCGATAATAATTATTCCGTAACCCTCAAGCCCGATAAATTTTTTCGGATTGTTTGTCATAACCTTTATCCGGGTCAATCCCAGATCTCTCAGAATCTGAGCTCCGACCCCATAGTCCCGCTGATCAGGAAGATACCCCAGTTCTGTGTTTGCTTCCACTGTATCTTTTCCGTGGTCCTGAAGCTGATATGCTTTAATTTTGCTAACAAGCCCTATTCCTCTTCCCTCCTGGCGCAGATAGAGAAGCGCTCCTCTTTTCTCGCACGAAATTTTTGACAATGCCATTCTCAACTGCTGACCACAGTCGCAACGCATGGAACCGAAAACATCTCCTGTAAGACATTCCGAATGAACCCTTACCAATGCAGCTTCTCCTCCAGAAACATCCCCCATTACCAGGGCAAGATGTGTCTTATTATCAAGGTCATTTTCATACGCTATAAGTTTAAATTCACCGAATTCAGTCGGAATAACCGTTTCAGCAGCCCTTCTTACAAAACTTTCATTTTTCAACCTGTAACTTATAAGATCTTTAACCGTGATGATAGAAAGTTTGTGTTCATCAGCAAATTTTTCAAGCTGGGGCATTCTTGACATCGTTCCGTCTTCGTTCATTATTTCACATATCATGGCCGCAGGATAAAGGCCTGCAATGCGGGCCAGATCCACGGAAGCTTCAGTCTGTCCAGCTCTTTTAAGAACTCCGCCTTTCTGTGCTTTCAAGGGGAACATGTGCCCGGGCCTGGCAAGGTCCTCCGGTCTGCTCGACGGATCTATCGCAACTTTAACGGTATGAGCCCTGTCCGCGGCAGAAATCCCGGTAGTAACACCTTTTCTGGCTTCAATTGAAACACAGAAGGCGGTTTCATACCTTGCGGTATTATTTTCAACCATCATCGGGATACCGAGTTTCTCAAGTCTTTCTCCTGTCATCGGCAGACAAATAAGTCCCCGCCCGAATTTTGCCATAAAATTAACAGCATCAGGCGTTACTTTTTCCGCTGCCAGACAAAGGTCTCCTTCGTTTTCTCTGTCTTCGTCATCCACGATGATTACCATTCTTCCGTTTCTGAAATCTTCGGCTGCCTGTTCAATAGTGGTAAAAGGCATTTTTTCTCCATTATTATTCATTCTGTAGCTCTCCGAGGAATCCATTTTCCCCTAAAAAACCCTCTGTAAAAGACTGCTTTCCGGAATGAAGCATCCGTGCTACATATTTACCCAGAATATCAGTTTCAATATTAACATTATTTCCAATTTTTAATTCACCCAGATTTGTGCGGGAAGCACTGTACGGAATAATGCTTACTTCAAAAAAAGGCGGCGTTTCGTTTGTGATCGTGAGGCTTGCTCCGTTGATAGCAACCGCACCTTTTTCAACAAAAAAGCCCTTCAAATATTCCGGATAGGAAATTCTTATGAATAAGGTATCCCCTTTTCGGATGACCGATTCTACTTTTCCTGTGCCATCAATATGCCCTTGAACAAAATGACCGTCAAATCTGTCGTCAATCTTAACTGCTCTTTCGAGATTCACCTTCCCGCCCTGAGAGTATTTACTGATTATGGTCCGTTTTATCGTTTCCGAAGAAGCATAAGCTGTAAAAAATCCATCTATTGTTGATGTCACCGTCAGGCAGCATCCATCAACAGAAACGCTGTCTCCGGGTTTCAGACCGCTAAGAACTTTTTCCGCTGAAATTGCAAGTTTAATTCCTTCTGCATTCATACTGATTTTTTTTACCGATCCGGTTTCTTCAATCATTCCTGTAAACATATCAATGCCTGTAATCAGGGTAACCAATCATTACGGTGTCAACGCCCGAAAAGAAGGTTTTTGTATTTTTAATACGAGGGCAAGAAGAAAGGTCTGCAAAGCCGTCCCCTCCGACAAAGGGCACTGAATTCTTTCCTCCGATAATTAACGGAGCAATTATAACTGTAATTTTATCAACAATCTTTTCCTTTAGCGCTGATGCGGCTATTTCTGATCCACCTTCAATCAGAACACTTGTAATTCCAATTGCTGCAAGATATTTTGTCGTTTCTCTTAATGATATTCTTCCTTCTTTTCCGAGATCTACTACCTTTGCCCCGGTTGATTCCATGCACCTGATTCTTTCATCGGGTGCCCTGTCAGATGTTATGATAAATATTTCACCATCATCAAGTGTTTCAAGCATCAAGGCATCACATGGCATTCTAAGTGCGCTGTCAATCACCACCCTAGTGATTTTTTTTCCGGAACTTTCTTCCTTAACCCGCACATTCAACAAAGGATTGTCCTCAAGAACAGTTCCAATCCCGACAAGAACAGCATCATATCCTTTCCTCAATCTATGCGACAAGTCAAGCGATTCTGGGCAGCTCATCCAGCGGGATCTCCGTTTGCTGTCCGCAATCCTTCCGTCCATGCTCACCGCGGATTTAAGCATCACGAAAGGGTTGCCACTTATTATATGTTTCAGATATATCTCATTTAATTCCATAGCTTCTTTTTCATACATACCGACTTCCACTTCAACCCCTTCCGATCTTAATCTTTCAATTCCGCCGCCTGTAACTTTTTTGTTTGGATCTTTCATGGAACAATAAACTTTTGCAATACGGGCTTTAAGGATAGCGTCCACGCAGGGCGGAGTTTTTCCGTTATGATTGCAGGGTTCAAGATTCACATAAAGGCTGCTGCTTTCAGTACTTTCGGTTGCATTTTTAATCGAAACAATCTCTGCATGATCCCCTCCGTAAAAACCGTGCCATCCCTCCCCAATGATACGGTTCTCTTTCACTAAAACTGCCCCTACCATCGGGTTGGGGCTTGTCATTCCCCACCCTCTGCGGGCCAGCTCAATGGCACGCCTCATATAATCAAGCCCAACAATATTCATTATTCGCTGAAAAGGGCTTCAGTAAAGTCAGATGCATCAAAATCAAGCATATCCTCAATTCCCTCTCCTACTCCAATATATTTTACCGGAATATTTATTTCTTCAGAAATTCCAATAACTATTCCCCCCTTTGCAGTACCATCGAGTTTTGTCAGAACAAGTCCCGAAACCGGAGTATGTTCAGCAAACATTTTTGCTTGGGCAAGACCGTTCTGGCCAGTCGTCGCATCAAGGATCAAAAAGGTTTCATGTGGAGCTCCTTCCAGATTTGAAGAGGCAACACGCCTGATTTTATCCAGCTCCTCCATAAGGTTTTTCCGTGTGTGAAGCCTTCCGGCAGTATCAACAATCACCCAGTCTGTCCCTCTTGATTTTGCAGCACTTACAGCATCAAAAACAACGGCCGAAGGATTAGCTCCTTCATTATGCTTGACAATATCAACTCCTGCTCTCTCTGCCCAGACTTCAAGCTGATCCACGGCTGCAGCCCGGAATGTGTCCGCAGCGCAGATAAGCACTTTCTTTCCGTCTTTTTTCAATCTGTGTGCTATTTTGGCCGCAGTTGTCGTTTTGCCGGAACCGTTCACCCCAACCAGCAACATCATTTTGGGACCATCTGCAGAAATATACTTCGCGCCAGAAACCTGCTTTCCGATAATCTCCTTAACAATATCCTTTAATGCAGCTCTGAAGCAATCCGTTGTTTTTCCGCAACTGCCGGATTTAATTTTCGCAGTAAGGGTGTCTATTATTCTGCCGGTTGCCTTAACCCCCACATCAGCGCTGATCAGAACCTCTTCAATATTCTCCAGTGTATCGCTGTCTATTGTTTCCTTTCCGCTGAACACATCTTTTAACAAAGAAGAGATGCTATTCCTAGTTCTTGAAAGTCCTCCGCGTAATTTTGTCAGCAGGCTGTTACCCATAATCATTTTTCGATCATTTCCAATAATTCGATTGCTTTTTCGCCGAATTCACTGTTTGGCTCAAGCTGAAGGACCCGGTGGAAATACTCCGCGGCCTGGTCAGCAAGGCCTTTCTTGAAATAAATCATTCCTACGCTGAAAACCAGTTCCGGCCGCGCAGGGAAAATTTCCAGTCCCTTTTCATATGTTTCGAGCGCTTCATCATACCGTTGTTCCTTTTCCAAGAGAATCCCGAGGTTTGTATAGGCGTAGTATATCCTGGGATTCTGCTCAATAGCTTTTTTGAACGAATAATAAGCCTTTTCGGTCTCTCCTCTGTTCTGATAAATAAGGCCGATATTGTAGTTTGCCAGTGAAACGGTACCGGGATCATTGGAATACAGAGCTTTTTTGAATTCCTCTAGCGCTTTATCGGTATCTTCCATTGCTGCGTAAGCATTGCCAAGATTATTGTAAACACTCACATAGGAAGGGTCTTTAAGAAGTGCCATCTCAAAAGCGTTTACCGCTTCATCATGCTGCTGCGTTCCGAGATATGAAAGCCCGAGATAATTATATATTTCAGAAACCCTCCTCGGAGATACGGTATTAGACTGATCATGTCCCTTAAGATGTTTCAGGGATTCATTGAACGCTTCTGCCGCATCCCTGTAGCGGCCCTCCTTATACTGCAGAACGCCGATATCATAATAATAGCTCTGGTCATCGCGTTTGATTTTTGGTTCGGATTTTGTAGCGCATCCGTTCAGGAAAAACAGAGCTGTTAGAAAGACAGAAATTATGCCGATGTTTTTATCCATCATTTCTCCCAATGTTTGAAAAGAACAGGGTTCATGTTTTACGGATATTACCGCAAACAACGAATGTTAACATTTATTGGAAAGCATGTCAAAGGATAAACCTATGTTTCAGAAAGATTTATATAGACATAAACGCATTTTGCCCTTAACATTAAAGATATTTCTGAAATCTTTCTTCGGAAATCGGTCCTGATCGGAGTACACAGAACGGTCTGATGCTTATATTTAAAATGGTTGACGGAGGAACAATTTTCAGGTTACCTCCATCAAGCAGGCAATCACAGCGATTTCTGATAAGAACGGAAATATTCTCAATTTCGTAAGGAGGATCGTCTCCTGAAATGTTCGCACTTGTTGAGATGACAGGCTCAGCTATTGCATCAATGATCTCTGACAATACTCTGCAGTCAGGGTTTCTTACCGCAACCGTGCCTGTTTCTGCGACAATAAGAGGGTTGAGGTTCTCTGAAGCCTTCATTACAAAAGTAACAGGGCCAGGCCAAAATTCTTCAGAGAGTGATTCGAATTCAAAGGGAATTTCTGAAACAACCTGTCCAAGCAGCTTTTTTGAGTTTACCAAAATGATAAAAGGTTTATCACTGTTTCTTTTTTTCATTTCAGCGATCCTTCGGATCCCTTCATTGCTTGAAATTCCGGTAGTCAAACCGTAGCAGGTATCCGTTGGTAAAACCGCAACCCCACCCTTTTTTAGTATTTCAATCGCTTTCTCTAAGCCTGATCGGATGATTTTCTTCTTTATCATCTTTATGATTCTCTTTCAATCCATCCTCCACCAATCAGAATCTCACCGTCATAAAAAACCGCGGCTTGGCCTGAGGTAACTGCACGGACTGGATTTTCAAAATCGACCCTTGCCCTTCTTTCTTCTAAGGGTGTGATAACAGCGATTTCCCCTCTGTGGGCATATCTGATTTTGACATCTGCCTTAAACGGTGCTTGATGCCGGTTTAAAATCCAGCTCACATTGCTCAGAGAGAGACTTTTTTTCATTAGATGTTCTTCGGGGCCGACAACAATTTCATTTCTTTCCGCATTGATTTTCAAGACATACAAAGGATATCCCACAGACACTCCAAGTCTTTTTCTCTGCCCGATTGTAAACCTGTAACAGCCGTCATGATTACCAAGAATGTTTCCGGAAATATCCAGAACATACCCTTTCTTTACTTTGACCATCTCATCTTTAAAAATTCCAAAGTAGCTTCCCTCTCTCATAAAGCAGATATCCTGGCTCTCCTTCTTTTCCTTCACCGGAAGCCTTTCTTCACGAGCGATATCCCTGACTTCCGCTTTTGTAAGATCTCCCAGCGGGAATAATATTTTTGCAAGCTGTTCCTGCTTAAGATTGAACAGAAAATATGACTGGTCCTTAGAAATATCCGTCCCTCTTTTTAATAAAAATCCTTTTCCGTCCGGGCTTTCTTCAATTTTAGCGTAGTGGCCGGTAGCAATTTTATCCACTCCTGAAAACGATAAACGATCGCGCAGCCCGCCGAACTTCACATCCCTGTTGCAGTTAATACAAGGATTAGGGGTCATACCCTCCATGTAGGTTTTTATAAAATAATCAGTAACCCGTGATTTAAAAATATCCTGTAAACCGATTACATAAAAGGGAATATCAAGTTCATCCGCAACTTTTCTTGCGTCATTTGAATCTTCCAGAGAGCAACAACCTGAAGTGTAATAACCGTGATCATGAAGCTTCATGAATACCCCGATAAGATTGAAGCCTTTTTTCTTGAGCAGGCATGCTGCGACAGAACTGTCAACGCCGCCGCTCATAGCGACAGCAACAGGACCGGTCATCAGTCCTCGGTGACAATCAGCATTAGCGTGGAGGATCCAATGTGAAACTCGTCCTGGTTCTCCAGTTCTTTTTCTGTGATCTTTTCGCCATCCATAAATGTGCCGTTAGTGCTTCCCAAGTCTTTCAATGTGACAAGGTCTCCTCGGACTTCCAGCAAAGCGTGCTGACGAGAGGATTCGGAATCATTTAGTATCATATCTGCATCAGCCCTCCCTATGAGAACTGAAGGTTTTTCGATTTTAAATATTTGACCTGAATCCGTTCCTTCAAGCACCGCAATAGAAAGTTTTTTATCGGGAGGAAGCCTCAGCATTCCAATCTGTGCGGCTCTTGAACCGGAAACACCTGTGCTGTGCTCTATTTTTCTTGTCCGTGATGGCTGCGAGTTTTCATCTCCGTTAAGAAAAGGATTGATAATTTCAAAGGTCTGCTGGCATTTTGTACATTTTACCTTCTTCACTTTCTCTGAACCGAATTTTTCGTCAGGATATTTATATTTAGCGCCGCATTCCGTGCATTCGATTATCATAATTTTTACCTCTGCTCACCAAAGAAAACATTCATAAGAACTTCATGCGCTAAATTAACACTCTGAATGCTTAAAATCAAGGTTAAATTGACCTTATTTCCGACACAGCCAGGCAAATCATTTCGGTGGCAATTGAAATATCCTCTTCTTTCAATCCAGTTCCAAGACTGAATCTGATAGAACTTTTTGCCCTTTCCGGGCTGCACCCTATTGATGACAGAACTTTTGATGGTTCAGAAGACCCTGAAAAGCATGCGCTCCCCGATGAAACGCAAATACCTTTCAAATCAAGACTGATAACCAAAGCTCCACCATCAGCGCTGTCAAATGAAATATTGGAAGTATTGCAAACCCTATGCTTCGGGCAACCATTTAATGTGGTTCCGGTGACAAATGAAAGAATATTATTTTCAAGCATATCTCTTAATCTTCCGATTTCATTTCTCATTTTTTCTGCTCTTTCTATCCATATTTCTGCCGCTTTTGCGAAACCTTCGATCGCATAAACTGATTCAGTCCCGGCCCTTATCCCTTTCTCCTGATGGCCGCCCATTATGTATGGCTCAACCTTTATTCCCTCCCGGACATAAAGCAGACCAATACCTTTCGGGCCATTCATTTTATGGGCTGACAGGCTCAGCATATCCACACCGAGAGCACAGACATCTATCGGATACTTCCCACCGCATTGAACCGCGTCTGTATGAAAAAGAACTTTTGTGCCTTTAAGCAGTTCCGATATTTCCTTCACCGGTTGAAGGGTTCCAAGTTCATTGTTCGCAAGCATGACAGAAACCAGCACGGTATCATTATCAAGATGTTTTTCAACATCTCCTGCAGATATTCTCCCATCTGTTCCGGGCTTGATCCTGGTTATCCTGCATTTATTCCGTTCCAGAAATCCGCATGTTTCAAGTATCGCAGGATGTTCTATCTCCGTTGTGATTATATGAGGCCTTTCCATAAGGCTCGACCGGAAAGAACTGAAAACAGCTGTGTTATCTGATTCGGTTCCCCCCCCGGTGAAGATTATTTCAGACGGTTTGGCGTTAATCAGTTCCGCCAGCTTTTCCCTGCTGTTTTCAACAGCGGCTCTGCTTTTTTGCCCGAAACGGTGAGCGCTTGAAGGATTGCCGAAGTTTGTCTCAAGGCTTTTTTTAATCACTTCAATGACTTCCGGGAAAACTGGAGAAGTGGCATTGTGGTCGAGATAAATTCTTTTCATATTAAAAAACTTTTAGTATTTTCTGATGACACCGATAACAATTCCCTGTATCTTAAGGTCTCTGTCACTGACATAAATAGGCTCCATTGAACTGTTGGCTGGTTGAAGCCTGACTGTGGAAGCGTTTTCACGGTAGAATTTTTTCAAAGTCGCCTCTTCATTATCCAAAAGGGCTACAACCATCTCTCCCTCGGCAGGTTCGCTTCTCTGTTCAACAATGACGAAATCGCCATCCATGATACATTCCTCTATCATGGAATCGCCTTTAACCTTGAGAACATAAGTATTTTTCACGCGGCTGAAATCTTCAGGAACAGAAAGCATTTCATCGCTTATCTGAAGAGATTCAATAGGATTCCCCGCTGCAATTGTTCCTAGAAGAGGAAGAGAATTCACGGAATTATTTTCAGGGCTGACAAGAATAATTGATCTGCTGGTGTTCGGAATTCTCCTTATCCAACCCCTCTGTTCAAGATTTAATAGGTGCCTGTGAACCGTTGAAACAGCAGAAAGTCCCGCATGTTTGCGTATTTCATCTATTGAGGGAGAGTATCCTTTGTTTTTTATATACGCTGATATAAAATCGTATATCCTTTTTTGCTTTTTTGTTAAATTCAATATCTCTCCTTTCGGTAAAACAAAATTATTCATACCTACATTATCAGCGAAACTAAAACGAAAGTCAAGGCAATCAGCTTGGCCAGTGAGCGCGCTGGAAAGCTCTTGCTTTGCTGATATTCTTGATATTTTCCGTTTGATAGCTTATACTGATTGTTTATGAATTTTGTCTCCAGGAGTTTTGAATGCTTAAAATAAAAAGGTTCCTTTCTGTTTCAATTTTTCTGATAATTCTTGTTTCCGCGGTTTGTGCAAGTGACGACAAGGTTGTTATAATTGGTTTTGACGGCGCAGACGCAAATCTTGTAGAAAAATGGATGGCTGAAGGTCATCTTCCTAATCTGAAAAAACTTTCAGAGCAGGGTTCCTATGCCCGCTTGACTCCGACCAATCCTCCTCAAACCCCAATCTCATGGTCAACTTTTGCGACAGGAAGAGACCCAGGTGAGACAGAAATATTTGACTTTCTGAAAAGGGTTCCCGGAACATATTTCCCCACTTTTGCAATGATGGAGGAGGGAAAGGAAGAGTTCCTCTTCGGTGAATCGAATCCTGAAATACTGGGCGCGGTTTGCGGAGTTTCGGTTTTTCTGATTCTGTTTGTTATAATTTTTATTATATTAAAACTGTTTAGAGCCACTGTCTTAAAATCTTTTCTGATATCCCTAATGGTTTCTGCGGTTGCAGGCGGAATAACATATATACCTGCATCTATTCTGGTTGATAAAATGATACCTGTTGAAAAACCGAGCGTCTCAAATAACAGGAAAGGCAATTCCATGTGGGGACACATAAGCAGATCCTTCCAAAACTCCACTGTATTCAGGGTCCCTAACACATTTCCTCCCGAAAAAATTGATGGCTGCCAGCAGGTATCGGGTTTAGGGGTTCCGGATTTGCGAGGCCGGATAGGAACTCCTTCTTACTATACAACGGACCCTGATTTCATTGCTGATGACAATAAATACAGTATCGAGATCACAAAGCTTCCTGAGTTTGAAGGTGTTATGGAAACAAGTATTCATGGCCCCTTCAACAAAATTTTTTCCAAAGATAAGGGATATCCTGAAAAACTGAATATCCCGCTTAAGCTAAAAAGAACAGGCGGCAATGTTGAAATAGAAACTTCCGGTACAAAGGCAACACTTGTCCCTGGGCAATGGAGCGACTGGATAGAGCTTGAATTTCCATTTAATTTCATAGTAAAGGTTCGCGGAATTGCCAGGTTTTATCTTATAGAATCAGAACCTTACATCAAGCTCTCGATGTCGCCTGTTCATTTCCATCCTGCAGGTCCGCCTCTTCCCATCTCTAATCCGGTGTCATTTTCAGAGGACCTTTTTGACGAGTTCGGTTACTACAAGACAATGGGGTGGGCAATTGACACCTGGTCACTTGACCAAGAGCTGTTTGACGAAAAAGCTTTTCTTGAAGACTGCTATTTTACTGCGGACAAGTATGAAGAAATGCTTAGCGGTTTTCTGGATAAGAAACAGGACAGGCTTCTTGTTCATGTGTTCATGTTCACAGACCGTGTTCAGCATATGTTCTGGCGTTTCATGAACGAAGAACATCCCGCTTATAATCCGGAACTGGCTGCAGTTTATGGTGATACAATCCTTGAATCTTATAAAAGAATGGACCGAATTGCGGGTATGGCAATGGATAAAATTGACGATAATACGGCCCTCTTCATTATGTCAGACCATGGATTTGCATCCTGGGAAAGATCTGTGAATTATAACACCTGGCTTGTCCAGAACGGTTTGATGCATATTTACGGGCAGCAGGGCGAAAAAGACCTTGAAGACCTGTTTGACAAAACCGGTGAGTTTTTCAGCAGTGTTGACTGGTCAAAAACAAAGGCTTATGCGATGGGGCTCGGAAATATATATATAAACCTGAAAGGAAGGGAACCCAAAGGGATTGTCGAGCCCGGCGAGGAGTATGAAGCTGTTAAAGCTGAAATAATTGAAAAACTTGAATCCTTTGTTGATGAAGAAACGGGAATTCGGCCTGTAAATAAGGTTTACAGAAGGGAAGACATTTACAGGAATTTCAATCCCGACCTGATTCCTGATCTGAGGGCCGGAAACACACCTCCCTACAGGGTTTCATGGCAGACTTCCCTTGGGGGAATGCCGTCCAAAATTATAGAAACCAATACTAAGAAATGGAGCGGCGACCACTGTTCCTATGACCCGGTATTCGTTAAAGGCATTATTTTCTCGAACAGGATTATAAACGAAAAAGAACCGGATATGATTGACATCCATCCGACCGTTCTGAAGATACTGGGCATGGAAATGGAACCCGGTCTGGCGGGTAAACCGCTTGTTGACTGACGGGCAATCGTATGAAGCACGGATGGATATTCATCCTCTTTATGCTCTTTATCAGCGGTTTTATGCTTCCAGCAGAAAAGGCTATAGAAACAGATTCAAGAAAGCTTAACGCATTAAGAAAGGAAATAATTGAACTCAAAAAAGAGCTTGTCGAGACGGGCGAGAGGAAAGATTCTGTACTGAACAAACTGAATGAGCTGAAACTTTTGGAAAAGCTGAAAAAAAAAGAACTGGAGCAATACGAACTTGAGACATTCACATTGAATATAAGTATTCAGACAAGAACTGAAAAAATACATTCCTTGGAAGCGGAAATAGTCAGGCAGAAAAAATATTTATCAGAAAGACTTGTTGAAATTTATAAACTCGGAGAACTGAATTATTTAAGGGCTGTGCTGTCAATGGAAAATCCCGGGGAAATCCTGAGAAGCTATAAATACCTTTCCATGATGGCCAGGAAAAATTCTGAAACAATGGTTTCGTTCAGAGAGAACGCTGCAAATCTGTCGCGAGAAAATGTTCTCCTGGGAGTTCAACTTGAGGAACAGCAGAAACTTTTGAGGCATGCGTTTCTTAAAAAGTCAGAAATAGAGGATTCCAGGAAAAAAACAGAAAAAATGCTTAAAACCATTGAATCAGATGAAGTTATAAGACAAACTGCGCTTGAGGAACTGGAAAGAGCTGCTCAAGCGCTTGAAAATCTCATCTCAGGTTTTTCAGCAAAAAAACCCTCCGAAAACAAGCTCCATGTCAGTATAAAAAAACTTAAAGGGCTTCTTAACTGGCCGTTAAAAGGCCGAGTACTGTCGGCTTTCGGAAAGGTAAAGCATCCGCAGTTCAAAACAATAACCCTGCACAACGGGATTGACATTGAAGCAGAGACTGGAATTACCGTTAAGGCAGCTTATAACGGGACGGTAGTTTTTTCAGATTGGTTTGAAGGCTACGGAAAAACTGTTATAATTGATCACAATGAAGATTATTTTAGCGTTTATGCCCATTTGTCTGAATTCTCTGTCTCATCGGGCGAATTCGTTGAAAAGGGTCAGAAGATTGCCGAGTCGGGAGAAACAGGATCTCTGAAAGGTCCGTTTCTTTATTTTGAGATAAGAAAGGGAACAGAAGCTCTGGACCCTATTGAATGGCTGGAGAAATAAATTATGAGAAATTTCAATATCCGCAAAATTTTCTTTTTCGGACTGCTTCCGCTTGTCCTTCTGATAACCGGTACCCTTCTTTTTCCTTTCAGCTCCAAGACCGAAATGTATAACGATCTGGAACTCTTCAGTGAAATATTGAATCTTGTCGAAACAAAATATGTTGAGGAAGTGGACTCGGAACCTCTTATGAAAGGGGCATTCAAAGGACTTCTGGAGGGAGTTGACCGTTACAGCAGTTATCTCTCAGACAGAGACTTTGTGGAAACAAAAAAAACAGTGGTTAAAGGTTATTCTGGGATTTCTGCAGTAAAAACAGGTGATTACGCAATGGCATCCGGTATCCGCCAGAGGAGTCCCGCTTATGCTGCCGGCTTAAGACAAGGGGAATTTATTAGATCTGTGAACGGTATTTCGACGAGAGACATGACTCTTTTCCAGACAAACAACCTCCTTGAGTCGCCTCCGGGGACAAAACTTGAGCTGGTGATGTGGAAAAACGATTTCAGCGAAAAAACATATGAAATCACAACGGTAACGCAACCGATTTTCGGAATAATAAGGGAAAAACATCCTGAAGGCATTGTGTTCAGAATTGAAGGATTTTTTGACGGACTGGCGTCTCAGCTCTTAGAATTGTCCGTTTCTTCATCATTTGGATCAAAACTCGTTCTTGATATGCGGGGATGTTTCAGCGGCGATATAAATGAAGCTGTCAAAGCAGCAGATATTTTCCTGAACGAAGGGGTTGTAGCAATCATTGAAAGAGGAAAATCCAGGGAAACGGTCAATGCTGACAGTTCTAAAGCTGATTGGACAGGAGATATCATTATTCTGACAGACAGTTCTACCGCCGGAGCATCAGAAATTTTCATATCTTCTATGGTTGACGGAGGCCGCGCCAAAGTGATCGGGGAAAAATCTTTCGGCAAAGGTCTGTTCCAGGAATTCATAAGCCTTAAAAACGGGTCAGCTCTTTATTTTTCGACAACTGAAGCACTGCGCCGGGACGGAAGCCCGATCGAAGGGAAAGGAATAGAACCGGATTTTGCAGCGGCGGATGATCCGGAAACCCCCGCTGATGAAGTTATCATAAAAGCTTATGAAGTTTCATACAAAGACATAAAAAGTTGATGGCAAAAAAAAAGAACACCTTAAATCCGCTCATACTTATAGCCGTATTAATAATTATGGTTCTTGTGTCATTTCTTGCGCTGGATTTTCTGAAGTCAAAAAAGGGAATGAGTTCTTTCCTGTTTGGTAAAACAGAAGAAATCAAGAAAGTAAGTTCTTCAGCAGTTGTTGAGACACAAAAACAGCCTGTCGGGCAAACCGACCGGAAAGTAAAAATTTATAAAGACAGGGATGTTCCTCCTCCGCCCTATACCCCTCCGGATACACCCGTAAAAGGAGCTCCGAAAATAGCCATCATTATTGACGATGTTGGATATGATCTGAAAACACTCGGTATTGCAACAGAAATTGAACAGCCACTGACTTTCGCCATTCTTCCATATACTCCTCACGCGCTGGAATGCTCAAGAATTATCCATAACTCAGGTCACGAAGCTATTCTTCATCTGCCAATGGAGCCTTCTGATTATCCTGAGGTGAACCCAGGCAAGGGTGCAGTTCTCACTTCAATGGACAGAAACGAAATAGAGAAAACCGTTAGGGAGAATATTAAGTCACTGCCGTACATTGTTGGCGTGAACAATCACATGGGGTCAAAGGCTACATCAGACCCTGCGACAATGAGGATCACGCTTGAAACGATCAGAAAATTCGGTCTTTATTTCGTGGATAGTAGAACAACAACAGAGACAGTGGGCTACAGCATTGCTTCTGAACTGGGAATTAAGACTGCCCAAAAAACTCTTTTCATTGACAATGAACACGAAGTGAAATACATCTGCGATAAAATTGACAAACTGGCAGAGGAAGCTGTCATCAGAGGCGAGGCTGTCGGGATCGGCCATATTTATCCTGAAACAGCGGAAGCACTCAGACAGAAACTTCCGGAACTCGAAGATAGGGGCTTCAAAATAGTCTTTGCATCCAATATTTTAAAAAACCCATGATGCCGAAAATTAAAAAACTTGGAAAATATGAAATTGTCGCTGAACTCGGCTCCGGTGCGATGGGACGGGTTTACAAAGCCAAAGACCCTTCAATAGATCGTTTTGTTGCACTCAAAACCATAAATCTTTCTTTAACTTTTTCTGACAAAGAAAGGAGTGAGTTTCTTGAGCGATTTTACCGCGAAGCAAGAACAGCCGGACAGCTTTCTCATCAGAACATAATTACGATTTACGAAGTTGCCCACGACTCAGAATACGATCTTTCTTTTATAGCAATGGAATTTGCTTCCGGAGCGGAGCTCAAGGACATCATTTCATCACCTGCCTCGGTCCCCCTGCATCAATCAATAAAGCTTGTTTCCCAGATTGCTGACGCGCTTGATTATGCTCATCAGCATGGTATTGTCCATCGTGACATTAAACCCGCAAACATTATTCTCAATTCCAAGGGTGTTTTAAAAATAACCGACTTCGGAATTGCAAGGATCGAAACATCCAACCTGACCGACACAGGGAAATTTCTTGGAACACCATACTACATGTCTCCCGAACAGATTGACGGAAAAACAATTGACGGCCGTTCAGATCTCTTTGCCCTGGGAGTGATCTTTTATCAATTGCTCACAAAGACAATGCCTTTCCAGGGAGATTCAGTTGCCGCTGTGACTTATGCAATTGTGCACAAAACACCTCAAAAACCTTCAATGATGGAGCCATCTGTTCCCGAACAGATTGACAGGGCCGTCATGAAGCTTCTCAGCAAGGATCGCGACAAACGCTATTCTTCAGGCAGAGAGCTTATAGACGACCTTAAATCGGCTGAAGAAAAAATCAACAGGGATTTAAACAAAAAAAACATCGCAAAGATAGGATCTGAAAAACTCTCTTCAACAATGTCCTGGTTTATTAAGCAGGCAAAACCTGTAAGGCACCGTAAGATTCTTTCCCTGGTATCAGCTTCAGCAGCGGCCTTACTGATTATTGCTTTTCTTCTGGTAACAGGAGAAGAGAAGTCTGAACCATACTCTTACAGAAATCCGGTCAGAGTGGAAATCCCGGTTGTCCAGTCAGAAAAACTGTTTTCAGAATTCAACTCTTCGGAACTTATTCCCGAAAAGATAAAAAAAACCGAGACTGTTCTTCCAGCAACAAAACCCTATAGTGAGTCCGGATCAACCATAATGTTAAACGAACCTGGGAAAGAATTGGGGGGAATTGTTCCATCTGAAGAGCAGCAGATGGCTTCCGTCTTCGTTAAACTAAAACATGACCTGAAAGACGGTGGGAAAATCATAATTGCTTCAAACGGGATGAATTACATGGATGAAAAGGTTCCGCCAAAAACCGGCATCTTTAAAAAGCTCAAAAAAGGCACATCTCAAAAACCGGAATGGGATAGTGTGGAATTACCGTCCGGCAAAAACACATTCACTTTTACGATCAGCTCGGAAAACCTTAAGAATGACGCAGTGCTTAATACAGAACTCGAGATTCCCTCGGACGGAAGCTTTAAACTCTTGCTCAATATTGATAATCAGGGTACCCTGGAAATACAGTAAAATTATCAGCCCTCGGCAACAACATTAACCTTAGTATCCTCTTTATGCGTCGCGAGAGCGAGTATTGTCCGTGTCTGCTGAACTCCTTTGAATGAATTGATAACATCAAGGACAATCTTCTTAAGCGATTCAGTGTTGCTTGTTTTCACCTTCAGGAGGAGGGAAAAATCGCCCGTTATGTGATGGCATTCCTGAACCTCTTTCAGACTCATCATTTCCTTGATGAATTCAATTTCATCCTCGGGTTTTGTCAGAAGAACCTTGATAAATACAGTCATGTCGTTACCGGTTTTCTTCGCGTCCAGCACAGCAGTGTAACGATTTATCACGCCCGATTTTTCCAGTTTTTTTATCCGTTCGTTCACTGAAGGAGCGGATAGCCCCACTTCTGTAGCAAGGTCAGTAAGAGACCTTTTACTGTTTTCCTGGATCAGTTCAAGTATTTTCCGGTCTGTGTTGTCCATTTTTATACCATAATTAAAAAGGTTTAGCGTGAATATAACCTTGTTATTTTAGGCAGAGAGCCGTAAATGTCAAGCAATTTTAGGTTCGCAAATATTGTTCTCAGTGCAGAAACCCGACAAACCTTGGTCCTATCACTTTCGTAAATGGATACGGCATAATTCTCCATGCGGAGGAAAGAAAAGAATAAAAAGGCGACTTCCTGTCCCTTACAGGAATATGCTTCATTCCCGGCCCGATATTATAATAATAAAGCTTTTCAGTGGCCGCGTTGAAATTCTCCTTGAAAATCAGAACACTGCTTCCCGCCCTGCTTCGCCCCAGATCGAACAACGAACAACCTTTTTCAATCCCGAGCTCTATTTCTTTTGACAGAAGAAGATAATTAGGGCTCAAGTTATGATATTCGTGAAGAGAGCCCGCAAAAAGAGACATAAGCCGGTCCCTGAAACACACGAGAATATCAGCCGCAATTATCCTTCCTTCATATTCAACATGAGCAATGAAAGCGTTTTCTCCGCATTCCATCAGGATTGCTTCAAAAAAATCCAGACCGAAAGGTGGAGAACCCAGACGGTGCATAGATTTCGCGTAAACTTCATAAAACTCTTGAACTGAAATTCTGCCAAAACCCGCTTTCAATCCTGAATCTTCAGCCTGTCGTATCCTTTTTCTTACCTCTTTCTTAAATTTCTTAGGGTAATTGTTTTCCGGGGAAAGGTTTATGACCGATGTCACATTTGAGATATCCGCGACTGCTGTATCAACAGGAAGCTCTTTTTTAACCCTGATCTGAAGATAATCAGAATTGCTGTCTGTAACCAGTTTTAACGCGCAATCAATAACAGCTTTAAGCGCTGCGTCATCCGTCCACAGCGGACCGCAGAAATTGGATGCCGGAGCGGAAGAATAGCTTTTGCCCCAAAGAATACTTTTCATCCTAAACAACGGCAATGCGGCTTTTATCTCTCCGTTCTCCTCCGCGGCAAGACAGACAGGTTCAAAATGAAGGGATTTTTCGATAACCTTCCGCCATCCCTTCATGTGATAAAAAGTCGCGGACGGATGTTCCGAAACAAATCTGTTCCAGTTTTCGCAATCCCCGTTCCTGATTATGTTTACAGTCAGCATGGCATCATCTCCGCTGGCATTATACCTTATGTTCCCGTGTTATAAAATAGCGGGATTCTGCCATAACGATCACGATGATTATCATTTTTCCTGTGGACAGACCTCCTGATTGCAAGTATAATTAACTGTTGAAGGATTTTGCTTAATCTGAAGCGTTCCGAACACAGGGCGCAGGTGTTACCCCCAAACTCCCTAATGCCCCCCACACACCTGCGCCTTTTTATCATCCTTGACATATCTTTGCTCACAGCTTAACATTTTCTTTCATATTAATCTGCGAAAAAATTTAAGGAAATGCCATGTCTGAGGAATTAAGAAAAAAAGCACTTGACCTGGAAGTAAAGAAACGGTTCGAAGAAGCGGCTGCCGTCTATTATAAGCTGGGGCTTGTTGATAAAGCCGCGTTCATGTATCAGAAAGCCAACAAAATTGATCACGCTGTCGAGATACTTAAACATAACGAGCAGTATAAAAAAGCCGCCGATATCTGCGTTAAGGCCGGCAAAAGGGAAAAAGCCGCCGCCCTCTACGAGCAGGGGAAGGAATACGCACTGGCGGCAAAGGAATTTGTCCAATGCCAGCTTATTGCCAAGGGCGCGGAAATGTATGAAAAAGCAGGTTCGGCGGCAGAAGCGGCAAAACTCTATATGCTATTGAAAGACTTCATGAAAGCCGGTCAGCTATACGAACAGGCGGGTGACCTTATGCGCAGCGCCATGGCCTATGAATGCATGGTCGGTTCTGACGAAATGAGCAAAGTCCATAGCAAGGACGAGATGACCCGCATCGCCCGAATCCTTGAGAAGGTCAAGAATTTTGAGAAGGCCGCTGAAATATATATTCACGGGAAGGAGATTGCCGAAGCGGTCGTGATGTATATGAAAATAGGAGAAATTGAAGCTGCCAGCCGCATTTACAGCAACTGCCAGGGAGATCTCGGTTACGAAATAATGAACAATATTCCGGATGACGGAAAATCCTATGCCGATTTCGCCTCCATGTTCATGATATCAAAAGACTATGCGAAGGCAGCGTATGTGTACGAACAGCACAGCGAATTCGTAAAAGCAGGGGACGCCTACTTTAAATGCGATGATTATCACATGGCAGCAGAAGCTTACTACAGAGGAGAGGCTTTCCGCCAATCCGGAGAAATGTTTGAGAAGGCGGGCAACTATGAATCAGCAGCGGAGCTTTTTGAGAAAATCGAGCATCTTGAAGGAGCTGCCAAAAACTATGAAAGGTGCGGGAAGTTCTTCAAAAGCGGAGCTTTCTACCTGAAGACAGAGAAATATGATAAAGCGATAGAGCTCCTGCAGAAAGTGAAAGAAGGCGATCAGGACTATTTGGAAGCCTCAAGGATTGTGACAGACATACTTCAGAAGAAAGGTTATGTGGACCTCGCCATTGACCGATATAACAAAGTGGTTTCAAATATTCCGATAAACGATGATTCCATTGATTTCTACTACAATCTCGCCCGGATTAAAATGGAGAAGAGGCAATACGAGGAATCCGAAAAACTTCTGAAGGAAGTGGTTGGCTTCAAGTTCGGCTACAAAGACGCAAGCGAGATCCTCCAGCAGGTTTCGCGCCAGAAGGATACGGAATCAAGGGCAGGCAAAACACTTGAGGCTGCTGTCAACCAATCAGTTAACCTTCAGGATATTATGGAAGAGGATAATGAACTGAAATCACTCAGCGACGAACTGTCGAAATCAATGATAGTCGCAAGAATGGAAGGATTTGAATTCCTGAAGCAGACAAACCTTTTTGAAAACCTGACCCTGGATGAAATGAAGCAAATATGGGAAATCTGCGACAGCAGGGTTTATAATGAAGAAGACTACATAATAAAAGAAGGTGAAGCGGGAAAAGCGTTTTACATCATCAAGGACGGAAGCGTGAGGATAACAAAATCAACAGAAAGCGAAGAGGAGATCGTTGCCGTTCTCACTCCCGGAGAACACTTCGGCGAGATATCCCTCGTCACCGCCCTGACGACAACGGCAAATGTCGTTGCCGCCGAGCAGACAGAGGTGTTTGCGATCTACCGCGACAAATTTGAAAAACTTATGGATTCCGACGACAAAACAGCGCTGAAGATGCACAAGGCTTTCATCAAAACGCTTTCCGAGAGGCTTACCAGAACATCCAGCGACTTCGCCGCCTTCCGGACAGCCTCGCATTAGCATTGCTAAGTTTTTCTGCAGAAGCGGCGCTCGAAATCTGCGTCACTCATGTTTTTCATCATAAGAACCATGACGGAGACCACTGCCATCGCGAAGGCGAACCTCCCCCAGAGGAGCCCGGAGTGATGACCGCCGAGAAGCATCATAAGCATTGTGTCTTCAAAAAGGCTGTGGCAGAGCGCCATAAGCGACATGGAATAGAATACATCCCGAGGGCTGATTGAACCTGATCTAGCCTCTTTAATTATGAGCCCGCCTCCGTAGGAAATGCCGAGCATCATCCCGATGATGGTGATGGGAGCGGCATCGCGGCTTATTCCAAGCATTTTAAGAACAGGTTTAAGCAGCCATGTGAACAGGTCGGTGACACGGATTTTTTTTAGGATGCTCATGCACAGAAGCATGGTAAGTATTATCATAAATATCCAGCCCAGCCCCTTTGCCGTAGCTGCCATCCAGCCGAGCCACGATACATCCTGCGCGGGCGGCTTCCACAGCATGACATTCTGTTGCTGCAGAAAGCCTGTCCTGCTGTAAATCTGGTTAAGCAGAAATCCGAGGACCAGCGCACCGGAAAGCCTGAGTGCAAGCATGAATCTCAGCCTCGTTCCGGCTTTCTGGGCTATCTTCAGCTCTACCGGAAGGGCGTGCGCGACGAGAAGCATCGTCGTCAGAACAGTGACCTGCGCCACCGTCAGTCCCTCGCCGGGTGAGATGGATGCAAACACCGCCATCGCGCCGTAGAGGTTGGTTATCATTCCTGTTGCCCAGACAAGTCCCATGCTTCCGGGAAGGCCCGCGAGTTCCATCACCGGAGAAAGCGCGATACCGAGATATTCGATTGCTCCGGAAAGCTGGAGGAGCCTTGTGATTATCAATATCGGGATAAGAATCCTGAACAGGACAAGACAGGTAGAGATAGTATCCTTAAAAAGATTTACAATAAAACTGAACAGCTGCTTCCATATTTCCATGACCGCCTATATTAGCTGTTATTCAGACGGGGTCAATTAGAAATTTTATCCAGGATTCTAAGTTCAATTAACATTAAAAACGAACTGCCGACCAAGATTATGTTCAGTAAGAAGAATAGTGAAGCCTCTAATGCAATGAGTTCAGCAATATCTACAATTGTATTCACCTGATTTTCTAAAGACCAACATCGTTTCATCACATATCCCGAATGTTGCTTTAAATCATCAATTGAATCTGTCTCATTCACAGCTTTTTCTAGTTTTTCTTTCATTTCGTTTGAAGTAAATGTCAAGCCTAAACTCTCATCAATTTTGTATACCACGGTTAAACCTAGAAAAACACATAACATATTCAAAATGAAAGCTATACTAACTGTCAGAATCAAGTACTTCTTTACTTTACTCGTCAATTTAACAGTGTTGATTTCAAGGAATCGGCTACTTGCCAGGATTAAGATAACGAGAAAAACTACACAAACAGGTACAATAGTAAATTTAATAAGAAAGCTCTGTTCATATTCAAAGTACAGTAGCGCAATTACCATTCCGCAAACAAAAGCATATAAGCACTGTTTAGAATAAGAAGCATTTTCACAATATTTTTTACAAGAAGGACATTTTCTAAGAACAATCCTGAATGGATTTATGTTCGTCAAGCTAAACATTAGATTCTTACCGCAATATGGACATTTCATTCTCTTTTCCCTCTGTTAACAATATCTAATACGATCAAAAACGAATTCTATTCGTTGAGCAATTCTTTATAACTAAAGCAATCAACAGTGTGATCATTAACAACACCGATGGCCTGTAGAAAAGAGTAAATAATCGTTGATCCGACGAATTTGAACCCTCGGTTCTTAAGGTCCTTGCTGATCATATCGGATAGGCCCGATGATGCCGGAAGCTCTTTTATCGACTTCCTGTGACCGACTATTGGCTCATTATCAACTATCCCCCAGATGTAGGAATCGAAGCTGCCGAATTCTTCCCGAAGCTTTATAAATGCCTGTGCATTTGCAATAGTCGATGCTATTTTCAGTTTGTTCCTGACAATCCCCGGATTGTTCAGCAGTTCGTTTTTTTTCTTTTCATCATATTCCGCAATTTTACGGAAATCAAAACCGTCAAACGCCTTCCTGTAATGTTCTCTTTTATTGAGGATAGTCGCCCAGCTCAGTCCCGCCTGCGCTCCTTCAAGTGTCAGGAACTCAAAAAGGACCCTGTCATCATGGACGGGAACGCCCCATTCCTCATCATGGTATTTCATCATCAGCTCACTGCCGAGACACCATTCGCACCGTTTTTTTTTACCCGCATTACCGCACATATTTTCACTTTACACCATTTTCTGATATCTGTAAAACAATGAAGTCAGTATTTGATTTTAAAACGATTTCTGATATTATTCGCGGCATGTCTGCGGGTTGGCCGCAGCGGTAATATTTTTTTGAAGGTGGAAGAAAATGGATCAGGTCTATATCAAAGATGTCGGAAAACATGTTGAGAAAACGGTAACGCTGAAAGGTTGGCTTTATAATAAACGATCCACGAAGAATGTCCATTTTCTCATTTTCAGGGACGGTTACGGTTATCTCCAGTGCGTAGCGGGGAAAAACGATGTCAGCGAAAAGGTGTTTGCCGATATAGAGAAGCTGACTCAAGAGTCCTCGATTATTGTCACCGGCGAAGTGAAACCCGACGAACGGGCGCAGGGAGGATATGAACTGATCCTGAAAAACCTCCAGATAGTTCAGATATCCGACGAATATCCGATCACCCCGAAAGAACATGGCACAGATTATCTGATGGAAAGACGCCATCTCTGGATGCGCTCTAAACTTCAGCACGCTATTCTCAGGGTGCGGGACGAGATTCTTAAAGCAACAAGGGATTTCTATTATGACAGGGATTTTGTCCAGATTGACAGTCCTATTCTCACACCGGCTGCATGTGAAGGGACAACCACGCTGTTTGGCACGGATTATTTCGGAGACAAGGCGTATCTGACCCAGAGCGGCCAGCTTTATCTCGAACCAGCGTGTATGGCCTTCGGCAGGGTATACTGTTTTGGTCCCACATTCAGGGCTGAGAAGTCAAAAACAAGAAGGCATCTTACTGAATTCTGGATGATCGAACCTGAGATTGCCTACATGGAATGGGAAGAGTGCATGAAGCTGGGCGAAGATTATGTAGTCTATCTTGTTGAACGATGCCTGGAAAGAAGAAAAGAGGAACTGAAAACCCTTGAACGGGATTTTTCCATACTGGAGGCAATCACAACCCCTTTTCCGAGAATGCGCTATGACGATGCAATAACATATCTACAGGAAAAAGGCGAAGACATTAAATGGGGAGATGATTTCGGCGGCGGACATGAGACCATCCTCGGAGAAATCCACAACAAACCGATCTTTGTTCATCACTGGCCGGTAGAAACAAAGGCTTTCTACATGGAACCGGATCCTGTTGATCCGAAATACGCCCTGGCCTACGACCTGATCGCATCGGAGGGTTACGGTGAGATAATAGGCGGAAGTCAGAGGATAAGTGACCCTGAACTCCTCATTGAAAGAATAAAACAGCATAATCTCCCTGAAGAAGCCTACCAGTGGTATATTGACATAAGACGCTATGGCAGCGTCCCACACAGCGGCTTCGGCCTGGGCATAGAACGCACTGTTGCATGGATCTGCGGCATTGACCACATCAGGATGACCATCCCGTATCCGAGAACATTGAACAGGATATATCCTTAACAGAACCTGTCCTGTCAGTTAATATTGATACAAAAAAAGAAGCGCTGTTCCTGTTCAGGATATGCAATGTTTTTTTAGGTCATAGTTTCGGTCAGCTTTAAAAAAGGATATTTCATTATGAAAGCAGCATCAGACATAACTCAGCTTGTTGGCCGGACACCCTTGGTGCGTCTGCCCAACATAACAAAAGGCCTGCATGCTGATATAATCGGGAAGCTGGAATCATTCAACCCTTGTTCCAGCGTGAAGGACAGAATAGGGCTTAACATGATTCTGGAAGCTGAAAAAGCAGGCAGGATAAAAGATGATACTGTCATTATTGAACCTACCAGCGGGAACACCGGCATAGCACTCGCTTTCATATCAGCTTCCAGAGGCTACAGGCTTATACTTGTCATGCCGGATACGATGAGCGCGGAAAGGCGAAGCCTTCTTAAGGCGCTTAATGCACGGATAGTTCTGACACCCGGCGCTGAAGGAATGAAAGGGGCTGTTGAAAAAGCAAAGGAATTGTTAAGAAATACACCCGGCGGCATAATGCTGAATCAGTTTGAAAACCCAGCCAATCCGGCTGCCCACAGGGCTACCACTGCGCGTGAGATCTATGGCGACACAGACGGCCTCGTTGATATTTTCGTTGCTGGTGTTGGAACAGGAGGAACAATCACAGGGGTCTCTGAAGTAATAAAAGAACTTAAGCCTGATTTCCGAGCTGTTGCGGTGGAACCTGATGCCTCACCCGTGCTTTCCGGAGGGAAACCCGGCAAACACGGAATACAGGGAATAGGTGCCGGTTTTATACCCGCTGTTCTTAATATGGATATTATTGATGAAATAATCAGGGTAAGCGACGAAGATGCAATTAATATGTGTGGGCGTCTGGCGAAGGATGAGGGAATCCCTGCCGGTTTTTCTTCCGGCGCCAATCTCCATGCCGCAGTGGAGATAGCCAAAAGAGGCTCCTCGAAAGGTAAAATTATCGTGTTCATGATATGTGATACCGGAGAACGCTACTTGAGCACAGCTCTTTATACAGGATAAAACAATGGACAAAAACAGACAGCCCGGATGCCGGGCCCAATCAGACAGATGTTCATCCGTTTCGGATAGTATTCCCTTTGAAGAAACTGTTGAAAGGCTTTTTCAGTCGGAAGCTCCGTTTATGAAGCGAACCCATTCCTGTCCGCTGCCCTCCCGTGAAACTGTGCTGGATTGCGTTGAACATTTGAGAGCAGTGATTTTTCCGGGCTATTTTGAAAATGCACGGACCAGCCTTGAGGGACTAAGATTTAACATCGGCTATAGACTGGATCAGGTGGCTCAGCTTCTCAAACAGCAGATAAAATGCTCATTCTGCCTTAGCGCCGGGAATGATTCCGCAGGGAAAATCCCATATTTTGATGATAAAGCGTTGTCTGTAATGAAAGAATTTATTTCCTCACTGCCCGAAATACAGAGACTTCTTTCAACCGATGTTGATGCGGCATACGAAGGCGACCCTGCGGCACAAAGCAGACAGGAGACAATTTTCTGCTACCCGAGCATACTTGCGCTGACCAATCACAGGATTGCAAACGAGCTTTACAGGCTGGAAGTACCTTTCCTCCCAAGAATGATAAGCGAAAAAGCGCACAGCATGACCGGCATCGACATACACCCCGGGGCCTCGATAGGGGAAAAATTCTTCATTGATCACGGTACCGGGGTTGTAATAGGGGAAACAACAGTTATCGGCAGAAATGTCAGGCTTTACCAGGGAGTGACACTGGGAGCGAAAAGTTTTCCTAAGGATGAACATGGAAACCCGATAAAAGGAGTGCCAAGACATCCTATAGTTGAGGACAATGTTATCATCTATGCTGAAGCAACAATACTGGGCAGAATTACCGTAGGAAAGAATTCAGTCATCGGCGGCAATGTCTGGATAACAGAGGATGTTCCAGAAGGCAGCAGGATACTTCAGAAACAGTAGCATCTGAACATATCTCAGAACTGAAGATCGAAAACCGGATCGATAATCAGCCTAAATAATTATGTGAGCAGGAACAGCGCTCCATATACCACTACCGATACAATTACATATACAGTTTCCACTCTCTTTTTCCTGATCTCGTCGTCGCCGACCCTCATTATATCAAGCACTGCGTGGCGAAGCAGAAAAGTGTAAAGCACAAAATACAGGAATGGTATGGCATGTACATGAAGCGGAAAATCCCCGGCCTTCTTTCCGAAAAGCGACAGAATAAAACCGATCTGGCTGTAAATACCGAACAGTCCAAGAAGGGCGTTTATAAACATCCATTTGACTTCGTCGAGTCCGAAGATTGCAAGATAGAAGATCGTATAAACCAGTATTGCAAGCCCGCCGTGCATGTAAAGAAATGATAAATCAGGACGCTGGTCCGCGTAAGCCATGAAGAAGCCCGATCCGCCAAATGCGAGCATGTGCAAAAGGAAAAAAGGATAGATCATATACCAGGCAACATCTTCGCCTTTCCTGTATTTCCTCTTGTTGATTGTAACATCTCCGTGCAGTTTCATCTTAAATACTGGTAAACCCGCCTTGTTCTAAAGCTTTTCCGGTGGACTTCCTGAAGTCCTCAAATAATCACCGAACATTTCGCACCACAAAACAAGTCCTTTCCATTTGCCGAACTTCTCGTAATGCGCCGCAATCGTTTTATCTGAGACAGGTTTGCCATCATTATGAAATTCAGCATATTTCTTTCTGACCCAAGAATCTATGGCCAGAAAATCAAACCTGCCAAGCAGTTTTAGGATGTTTTCAGCGGCATAGTCCCCGACACCTTTGATCGATTTTATATTCTTCTTTAATTCCGCCGTGGATATCCGATTGTTTTGCCATTCTGTCAGATCAAGTTCTCCTGATACAGTTTTTTCAGATAACTCCAAAATGTAGGATGACCGATAACCCAGCTTTATCTCTTTCTTAAGAAATTCATCAGATGCCTCTGCCAGCTTTGTTGCTGACGGAAAAGTGTATTCAGTATCACTGAACTTTTCCCCGAAAGCGTGGCAGATCCTTCTCACCATCCCTTTTGTCTGTCCCCATGTGCAGTTGGTTGTGCAGATGGTCTTAACTGTATCTTCAAAAAGGTCCGGACACCGGAGCATCCGGCCTGCTTTTATCTCACTGACCCATTTATGTTCTGGAATACCCGAGATAAGATCATAAAGGCCTTGAAGGTCCCAGTCGAAATTCAGTGCTGACGACAGTTTTTTCTTTAATATCCTCTTCGTTGATGATGTCAGTTCATCCGTACCTTTCACATCCACGGAAATACTGCTTTTATTTCCTGCAACTGTCAGTTTGAGGACTTTTCCGTCAATTTCCTCAATTCTGAAAAGAGTCCGTTTCTCCTCATCAAAACTGAACGGCTCCAGATCACACCATCCGTGCGAGAAAACCGTTGGCCAGAATGCAAAATCAGATTTTGTTTTTATATTCAGTTTCATTTCCCCGGCTTATAAAGACATTCGCCGTAAACATCGTGAGCGGCCTCCATCAGAGCTTCAGACATTGTCGGATGGGCATGGACTGATTTCGCTATGTCTTTTGCGGTAAGTCCATTCCTCATTGCCACAGCCGCTTCATGAATTATCACGCTTGCCTGCGGGCCGATTATATGCACGCCGAGGATTTCATCGGTCGTGCTGTCTGATAATATTTTTACCATACCAGAAAGCTCTCCTATCGCGTGAGCTTTTCCAAGGCCCCTGAAATCAAATGTTCCGGTTCTGTAGTCAATGCCTTTTTTCTTAACTTCCTCTTCTGTGAAACCGACCGAAGCTATCTCGGGATAAGTAAACACCGCTCCGGGGATCTTGTGACTGTCAATCGATATTTTCTTTCCCATCGCATTCGCAGCAGCAGCTTTTCCTTCCGCTGAAGCCTTGTGCGCGAGCATCATTCCACCAACCGCATCTCCGATCGCGTAAATACCCTCAATGTTTGTTTCAAGATATTCGTTTACTTCAATGACACCTCTGCGCCCTGTTTTGACTCCGGCTTTTTCAAGCCCGAGACCTTCCGTCATGAAATCCCTTCCTATGGATACAAGCACGCGGTCAACATCGTAAGTTTCGCCGCAGCCAAGCTGGCAGTTCAGTCCGTTCCCGCTCTCGCTGACTTTTTCAAGGCTTGTCCCGGTGATAAGCTTTATCTTCATTTTTTTGAACTCGCGCGTCAGAATTGCAGACAGGCTCTCGTCCATTGTCGGAAGAGCCCGTTCCATCAGTTCAACCATTATGATCTCAGAGCCGAGCTCCCTGAAAAGGGTCGCGAATTCGCACCCAATCACGCCCGCTCCGACAATCAGCAATTTTCCGGGGATTTCCCGAAGCGACAGCGCACCGTCGCTTGACATTATTCCAGGAACGGAAAACGGAAACTGGCTGAATTCCATGGGTTTAGAGCCGGTTGCGATGATTATCTTATCTGCATTTACAGATTCATCGTATCCATCCACAGATAAAGTTTTCCTGCTTTCAAATACTGCCCTGCCCTTTATCAGCTCAACACCCCAACCTTTGAAAAGCCCTTCGATCCCTTTCCTGTTGGTCTGGACTATCTTATCTTTTCGGGCCATGATGGCTTCCATGTCAGGAGAGAAGCTCCCTTCAACTTTTATACCGAATTCCGCAGCCCGTGAGAAATATTTATAGATCTTGCTGGACGCAAGAAGGCTTTTTGTGGGGATACAGCCCCAGTTCAGACAGACACCGCCCACTTCATATTTTTCAATGCAGCAGGTTTTTGCTCCAAGCTGTGCCGCTTTCAGAGCGGCTTCATATCCGCCAGGCCCCGCGCCGATGACAGCCACATCAAACTTTTTCATTTAAACCTCCGTTTATAAGCGCCTTTTCTAACATATCAGAGCAATTGAGTCAATTTCGGAATCCTTTTCGTTACGAAGAAAACAGGAATCTTTCCTTTTATTTCCCACAAAAATGTATAGAATAAGAATATGAACGGGAATAGCAATATCGGGAACGCTGCCTCCAAAGAGAAGACAAACATACTATCTGTCCTGATTGCCGGAATTGTGCTGGGAATCCTGAATATAGCCATTGCTACCTCTTTTGCGCCATTGATCTTTTCAGGACCCTTGAGCGGCTTTCTGACTTCGGGGCTGGGATATACTTTATTCGGTGCTTTTACTATAGGTATGGTTGTCGCGATTACCAGCTCCTATCCGGGAATGGTGGCAGGACTTCAGGAAACACCGCTCGCAATTATGGCGCTTACAGCTTCGGCAATCACGGCAGCAATGCCGGTCGATGCCGGACCTGAGACAGTTCTGGGGACTGTTGTCGCTGCGATGGTTATCTCTACTCTCACCATGGGGATATTTTTTCTAACGCTAGGCCAGTCCGGAAGGGGAAATCTCATCCGTTTTGTTCCCTTCTCCGTTGTCGGGGGATTTCTTGCAGGAACAGGCTGGATGATTGTTCTTGGCGCAGTCGGGGTTATGATTGATGAACCAGTATCATTATCTTCTCTCCCTTTTCTTTTCAATACTGATACTCTTCTGAAGTGGCTTCCGGCTTCCGGTTTTGCTCTGCTTCTCGTCCTCCTGCAGCGTAAAGTAAAGCATTTCCTTCTCACCCCTTTATTTATATCTGCAGCATTAGCAGTTTTCTTCATTACGCTGAACCTGACAAATACATCTGTTTCGGAGGCTGGTAGCGCAGGATGGCTGCTGGGGCCTTTTCCGGACAAGATGATCTGGGAACCGATAAATCTCTCTTCGCTTGCAAATGTTGACTGGAATGTTATTTCTGGACAACTTGGCAATATAATTTCCATTCTGATGGTAAGCGTACTCTCTCTCCTTCTTAATGCGAGCGGTCTTGAGCTCACGGTAAAGCGCGATATAGACCTCAACAGGGAGCTCAAATCGGCAGGGGTCGCAAATCTTCTTGCCGGCCTGGGCGGAAGCCCGGTGGGATATCAGTCGCTGACCGATACGGCGCTGGGGTTCAATATGGGAGCAAAGAGCAGGTTCACCGGAATTATTGCTGCATGTTTGTGCGGAGCAGCTTTGTTTTTCGGCGCTCCTGCCCTGTCTTATTTTCCCAAGCCTGTAGCAGGAGCCCTTCTTGTTTTTCTCGGACTTAAATTCCTTGTGGAATGGGCTTATGACAGTTGGTTCAGGCTTCCCAAATCAGACTGTTTCATTGTTGTTCTGATCCTTTTCATGATAGCGGTTTTTGGTTTTCTTGAAGGACTTCTTACGGGAATCCTGGCAGCGGTGATCCTTTTCGTTGTGAATTACAGCAGGATTAATGTAATTCAGCAATCCTTCTCAGGACTTCAGTTCCAAAGCAATGTCAACCGCCCGGAGGAACAGAAAAAGCTGCTCGAACGAAAAGGTGAACAGATCCTTATCATGAAACTGCAGGGCTCGATATTCTTCGGAACTGCCCACAATCTTCTTGACGAAATAAAGAAAAGGTGTTCCGATAACGGACTTAAAAAACTGCAATTTTTTGTTCTCGATTTCAAAAATGTGTTTGACATTGACACCTCCGCGCTGAACAGTTTCACGAAAATAAAACAGCTTTCTGAAATGGAGGGTTTTACTGTTGTCTTTGTCAGTCTGTCAGATGAGCTTAAAAAACAGTTCAGAAGGAATATGATTACTGTTAAAAACAGCGGGGAATTTGAAGAATTTGATGATCTGGACCACGGGGCCGAATACTGTGAAAATCAACTCATAGCTCATTCAACAGTAGGACTGACAGAAGACAGGCAGAGCCTTGAAGTCTTTTTTCACAAAATGACACCCTCTTCCCAAAACCATGACAGGGTTATTAAAAGATTTGAAAGGCTGGAAATTGATAAAGGACATCATCTTATACATCAGGGAGGGAATGTCCCCGGCCTTTACTTTCTTGAATCAGGCCAGATAAGCGCCCAGCTTGAACATCCGGACGGGACAACAACAAGGTTGAGATCAATGGGGCCTGGAACGATTGTGGGTGAAATAGGCACCTATCTTGAGGGAAAAGCGTCTGCATCAATAATTGCCACAAAACCATCCGTTCTGCATTTCCTTTCAATAGAAAACCTGAGAAAGATGGAAGCAGAAGAACCTGACATAGCAAACACATTTCACCGTTTCATAGTATCAATCCTAGGTGAAAGGCTTGCAATGAAAAACAGGAATATGACAACGGCAGGACAATATTAATTAATATTTTTGAAGGATAACGAAATGGAACAGTATAAAAAGGATTTTATAAATTTCCTTATAGAAAAGGGGGCGTTCAGAACTGGTGAATTTACCCTGAAAAGCGGTAGAATATCCCCTTATTTTATCAACACCGGAATGTTTGATGACGGCGACAGCATAAGCAAACTCGGATTTTTTTACGCATCCAGACTGATGGACGAAAATATTCCGGATATCGACATTATTTTCGGACCCGCATATAAGGGAATTCCTCTTGCAGTTTCAACAGCCTCCGCCCTTTCCCGTGATTTCGGGAAAAATGCCGGTTATTCTTTTGACCGCAAGGAAGCCAAAGAGCATGGCGATGAAGCTTCAGCGGGTAAAAAAATAATTGTCGGGAAGGAAATCAGGGATGGAAGCAGGATTATTCTGATTGACGATGTTTTCACCACAGGCGAAACAAAGTATGAAACCCTTGCCCTTCTGAACTCTCTTGCCAAAGATCTTAAGTATCCCGCTCTTATCATCGCCGTTGACAGAATGGAATCCAATGAAAGGGGCACATCAAACATTGCAGAGTTTAATGAAAAGACGGGGATACCTGTCATATCGATTGTCAACATAAGGGAGATCATTTCTTACCTTGATAACTCAGGAAAATTGAGTGCTGAAGATAAAGGCCGTTTTGAAAAATACCTGGAGGAATACAGTCTGCGATAGAAAGCATTTATCTTGACATAACACCTCGTTAGTTGTACAGTAAGATTGTACGATTAAGCAAAAGGTGGAAAATGACTATTCATACAACATACTCAAAAGCCAGGGCTGAGCTTGCAAGCCTGTGCAGAGAAGTATCAGAGAACAGGGAAATCATTCACATATCCAGGCGGAATGCTGAAGATGTAGCCCTGATCTCTTTATCAGAGCTGGAGAGCCTTCTGGAAACTGCGCATTTATTGAGATCGCCTAAGAATGCACAACGATTGCTGACAGCTCTGAACAGGGCACTGGATCGTTCTGAGGCTCCCGGAAGCATTGTAAATCTTAGAATAGAAACAGGCATTGATGAAAAAGAGGAGAACTGATTCAGACAGAGAAGCTGTTTTCCATCCTGAGTTCCGGGAAGACCTGATATACTGGGTCAAAAGCAACAGGAAAACTGCATTGAGGGTTTTTAAGATCATTGAGGAGGTTATGCGTGATCCTTTTCAGGGAATTGGAAAACCGGAACCTCTTAGATTTCTGGCGTCAGGAACATGGTCCAGAAGGCTCACCCAGGAGCACAGAATCGTGTATCTGGTCAGTGATGACCGTATTGATTTCCTTCAGGCAAGATATCACTATTGAAATGAAAAACTGTAAATGTGAAATAAAAAGCCCCGCCTGAAGCGGGGCTTTGGTTTTTTCAATAGAAAGGATCTATTTGTTCATTAGAGCTTTAACTTCAGCAGGAATATCAAATATCCCTTCCGGAAGCGTGGTGTTAATTTCAACACTGTTGAAAACTGTATGTATTTCTTGTCCCATTACCTTGTTCACAGTTTTATGGGCAATTTTAATCCCGCTGACAGTTTTATAATCACTGAGATAGCTTTCCATCGTGATTTTTCCCATCTGCGTCTCCATAATCATGTCCATTCTGATGATCAGGTCCGTCGCTGTTTCAATATAGCTGGTTATATCAATGCTGTCTTTAGTTTTCATAAGAAGTTTGTAGCAGGGTTTACCGTCAACATTTTCTGTTCCGATATATTCAAGCGAAGAGTAATATTTCTGCCAGTCCGTGTAGTTATCCAGTGATGAATTAAGAAGAACTGATTCTCTTTCAGCTCCTGTTTTAATACTGGGGCCTGTCATGGAGCTGTTATCCCATACAGTGTTGCCATCTGTTCCGCTCTCGATTTTTCCAAGTGCTTCTGACTCCATGATGGTGTACATTTTATTCGGTCTTTCGGTGTAAACCTTCATATTTGCATTAAGACCCATTGCAGGCATACTGAAGGTTGCATTTACCACCATGTTTTTTATTTCTTTGTGGGCTGCTTCGCCTCCTGTAGCTTTAACATATTTCTGAAGAATTTGCTCTCCAGTCATAAGAACAGGCTTTTCTGCAGCATATGTCCCGGAAAAAACAAAGATAGCCGCCAAAGCGATCAAGAAAATTTTCGTAATTCTGTTCATTAGAACTCCTTTTAGAATAAAAAAACTTACACAAAAACAATCAATTTGACTTTATCCAGTCAACCGCCCGTTCAAGTATAGCATCTTTCCCATCCAGAAGAGTATCTCTGGTATAACAAACTTCTTCGTCAGGGATAACCCCTTTACCTTCCAATACTTCGCCTCCGGCAGAGATATAATTCGCAATCGCGTACTGGAAACCGTCCCCGTTCGGAAGCCTTTCTATCATTGACGGAAGAGCCGCGCCTGCCGTGTTTATGCCGAATATTCTTGCTCTGCCTAGATCTTTGAGCCCTCCAGCAAGAAACTCTGAGGCTGATCCTGAAAGCTCATCAACAAGAATGGCAACCGGCCCTTTAAAAGCGTTTGCCCTCGGATAAATGACAAGCTTCAGTTCGCTGCCACGCATATACATTTTCCCGAGATATGTTTCTTTGTCTTCAATAAGCCAGCCGGCCATTCCCATAGCCATGGCCGCAATCCCTCCACCGTTTCCCCTTAGATCAAGAATAATCCCTTTGGCATTCATAAAATCCGTCATGGCTTCGTTATAAACAGTCATCAGCCTTCCTGGGCTGAGAAAATTATTGAAAGCTATATAGCCGATATTGCCGTCCAATTTCATTGCTTCAATCCAGACATACATCGGGGGCAGGTTCCCGAAAACCGATTTTTCACCTTTTTTTTCGGATAAATTCAAAATCAGCTCATGTTTTTTTCTGCTTCCATCCAGAAAAAGAATAGATTTTTCTTCGTCTTTATAACCTTCAAGTACATTATTCGCGACGGAAGAAACAACCACTCGTTTTTCTTTCTCGTCAGTAATTTCTTCCGCGATATCATTAAGCAAGGGTTTCAGTTTCCTGCCATCCACTTTGAGGACGACCCATCCGCTCTTAACTCCGGCAAGATCAGCAGGAGAACCTTTATCCACCATTACTATAAGAGGGTCTCCGTCAACAACCCTGACGATCAGCCCTGCCCATCCGTCAGGGAGGCCTTTTCCCTCTTCCTCTTCCGCATGCCCATCCTGTTTCATTCCTCTGTAGGCATCTTCCGAAAATACCGCGAAATGGGACTGGTTTAGTCTGCTGACAAGATCCTGCATAACTGCTCTTGCCTCATCTTTCGATGACGCAGCTTCAACTTTTGGACGAAGTTCATCTTTTATACCATTCCAGTCAACTCCATTCATTGAAGCGTCCCAGTGTTTATCTTTTACGGTATCCCATATATAATCAAACGATTTAATATTAAGGATTTTCTCTTCAGGAGATATAGACGGTTTGTGATGCTTAGGGGCGCATCCTGCTGCCACAATAACATATATTAGCAACGGAAAAATAAACAGATATCTTTTTTCCATAAATTCTGTCCTTTTTGTCAGCAGTTTATCACGGAACGCAGGTTCCCGTGAGATTCTGATTAAATCCGCAAATTCCGGCTCCCGCAGCAAGTCTTTCTTCACCGTTACTGTTCTTTCCGTATGAACCTTCGGTGTCAATTCCGTTGGTTCCCGCTACAACCCAGAATATATTTCCCGCCGGAGGGGTGAATGTTTCCCACCCATCAACTCCGGCGTTACATACTGCATGGGTATAAACGGAAAAATTCCCTAACACCCCGATATAGATCACATGGTCTGAAACATTGCAGGTGTTCTGCCACCAAGTATTGATATCGCTGCTGCCGGATTTTGAAGCTCCAACAAGAGAACCAGGAACATCGTTCCCGTCGGGAACTGCGCCGGGCGCATCCGAGGCAACAGAAAGCGTGAAATTGATCCCGGATGTCTCTCCGCAAGCGTTCACTGTAACAGGATCATAATCTGTGCAGTTCATATATCCGTTGTAACATTCCCAAACATAGCTCGAGGAAAAATCAGTTGCAGAGATTCTTAACGGAGTGTCTGCAGGAACACCATAAATCGTGTAGCTCCCGTCGCCTTCTGTCCAACCGCAGGATAGTGAACATGGCGAACCGGGGCCTTCGTCGGCGCAGACCATAATGCCTGCAAGAGGTGTCATTAAGCTGTCCGTCACCTGGCCGGAGATAATACCGCCAGGATCAAGCGTAAAATCAATTCCGGATGTTTCCAAGGGTGTCGCTACGGACACAGCTGTTGATTCGCAATTGTATTGAGTATTGTCGTAGTATTCAGATGCATAGCACGGTTCATCCCACGATGAGTACTGAACAGTGTAGTCACCATCGGGAACAACAATGGAGTATGTTCCGTCCATACAGGATTCGTTTCCGTTTACAAATTGGTAAGTATCGGGGTCTTGAACGGAAATCCAGATTTCACCAAGGGGTGACATGGCGCTATCATAAACAGTCCCGGTGATAAGACCTCCTTCTTGCGCTTCAATAGCAGGATATATAAGAGTGTCTCGGTCAACAATCACATTCTGAAGACCCGGAATGTAATGTGTTTCATTTGGAGTTTCAAATTCAAAATTGAGATTGTATGTTCCGGGTTGAACAGCAAGCCTGAAGAAACCGGAAGCATCATTAGTCATGGTATAATAACCATCTCCGCTTGACATTGCCTCATGCGCACTGACCCAGATACCCGCTAAACCGTAGCCGGAAGGATCAACAATTCTTCCCTCTATAAAATATCCGCTGTCAACAGGGATATCGCCGAAATCAGTATCACCGCTTATCGTCTGTGTTATGCACCCTCCGGAGAAGTATCTGGATTTAAAAGAGCCTTCGTTGCACAGCTGATACTCCCCGGGACTAAGAAAAACCTCAACATTCCCGACAGAGTCAGAAAGCATCCAATCTTCAAAATCGTTTCCTTCCGCCCAGGTATGCATTGATGGGATGTCAGCGCCCGTATTTCCGACCGGCCCTGTCCCGCTGTCCACAAAGTGACTGGAGACCCGGAACCCTGCGGTTAGAGTCTTGTCCAATAAGGTTGCGCCTGCTGGCAGTCCAGGAAGTACTGAGCCTTCCGCTGCAAAACCCGAGGATGCCGGCGGCAGTATAATCATCAGATAGTCTCCGGTATTATGATAAAGCGAGTAATTCCCACCTGAGTCAGTCACAGAATAATCCCATATATTCTCGTTATCACAACCATCCTGCACAAGAAGAATAACCAGAGCACCTGAAACCGGGTTGGTTCCATCGTCAATGACACCTGAAATCGTTTCAGCGCCCGGACTGAAAATGCCTGGTTCAATTACTACAGGAAAGGGATCACTGTTTACACTGTCAACCCTTACCCTTAACCCTCCGGTCTGGGCCCCGGACGGAACAGTTGTAAGAACAGAACCCCTGAGGGGATCCCATCTTGTTCCGGTACCGTTTATCCATCCTCCGATACCATTTGAAAACTGGATATCCACGGCTGTCCCGTCAACATTCAGACAATCAACCGCGATTTTCTGGCCAACCTGAAGTGAAGAGTCCATCATCTCATAAATCATCGGAAAACTTGATATTATTGAGTCCGGAGAATAGGCCATCAGCCGGTAGTCCAGAACCACATCGCTTTCAACTGTCAGCGATTTGACATCCAGATTCAGATATCCTTCATCGTCAGCCTTAACATGAAGTCTGAGCTGATCCCCCTCTCGGACCGGAATATCAAAATTGCCATCTCCCCTGGTTATACCGAGACCATGCCACAGATCAGAGGAATTATAAGCTTCAATATCAACGCCTCCCAACGGTTTTTTGCCGGCATTATTCCTGAAAAAAGCTGTTCCGCTTATTATCCATCCTGTTTCCATAACCGTCTGACCGTTATCGTGATCCCCTGTGAGATTATTTAAAGTAACCTGCTGGGCTACATATCTTGTTCCCCAAGGACCCTCAAAAAGGATCTCATAATCACCGTTCGGAACGAATGCAGAATATTCACCATTTTCATCCGCAACAATATTGACACAGTGATCCATAATGTCGCACACCTCTATCATGGCGAAAAGTATGGAGTCCATGTTTTCATTGACAACTGAACCGTAAATCTCATTTCCCGCTGAAAATTGATGATTTAAAGCATACGGACATGAGAATACACCAAACCAGTAAGCCGCAAACGGAGCCGGCGGCTGGAACCATATTCCGTAATTCCCAGGTACTGTTGATATGGAGTAATTCCCTAATGCATCCGATGTTGTTGCTTTTATGAATTTTTCAGTATCAGCGTTGTATAGATACACATAAACCCCTGTGAGAGGGGAACTTAGATTGTCTGTCAGATTCCCGTTAATGCTACATGTGGGCGTTACCGGCCCGCCCGGAAGCACTGTGAAATATATGCTGTTCGTGGTTACGCCGAAATCAGTGTTAAGAACAGATAACGGCCCGGTTGTCGCGCCGATGGGAACTGTCACCGTCAATATGCCCTGTTCAATATTATAAAACTCAGTTGTTGCAGGAGTTCCGTTAAAATAAGCAACAGGAGCCGAGCCGAGATTTCGTCCGTATATATTGATCATTTCGCCTTCGTAGTTCTCAGCCGGGTCGGAGAAATAAATCTTAGGCTGCCAGACATTATCAAGCAGAACAAAATGCAGTCCGCTTACGGAAATGTTATTTACCGTGACCTGTTTGCTCTTTGCGATCTCATCATAACCCAGACGAGAAATCCCGTCAGTGATCACTTCAACCTGCCAGTCTCCGTTTATAACGCTTAACGAAAACACGCCGCCGCAATCGGTATAACCTTTGGAAACATAATAATAGCCTCCAATTCCAGCAGAAGCCTTGACACATATACCGCTTACGGTGTTACCCCAGCGGTTGGTAACAATCCCTGTAATTGTCTGCTCCTGGTCATATAAAATCAGATCCTGGCCCGGCATATCCGCGCTTACCCCCGGTAAAAAAAGTTCGCGTATAATGCTGCCCTCCGGCACATCGTCCCACAGACCGGCATGCCAGTCCCCCGATTTAACCCCTATCGCAAATGAACCTGCAGGATTATCCGTGATCGTTGCGGTGCTCATTTCGCCGCTGCCCGCATCCACTTTCATGCCGGAATAAAATGCAGTTCCGGCTTCATTACGCAGAGCGCCTGTGATGAAATAATCCGCAGCCGGATAATTCAGATCAGGAACAGCCACAGGCCCTCCCGATACAAAAGCGCCCTGCCACTGGGTATTGTCCAGGACCGCCCCTTCATAGGAAAGTGCTATTTCCTCCTTAATGCCGACAAACCATGTGCCATCAGGAAGGAACATTTCATAATATCCGTTCTCGTCAGTAGGAGAAAAACTCAACATCCGATCGCTTTCCCGAGAAGCCAGAACCCACAGGCCGGGAATTCCCATGGATACATCAGGTCCATCGGAAAATTTCGCATATCCGGAAACCCGATTTGTTCCCCCATACAGGGTCAGATCCTGAACAAGATTTGATGCCCCGTCAAGAAAGACAAGAGGTGCGTTCGCCGTATCAAGACTGTACCCCGGTTTCACGGCTCCCAAAATTCTGTATCTGCATTCATCCTCACCGGTGATATAAATGGTAAAATCCCCATTGGTATCCGATATGACAAAAGGCCCGGACCTTCCGCAGTCTGAGAAAGGTATGGGGCCGACTATTGCTCCCGGCACCGGCATCATGAACTCGTCATAAACAGTTCCGCTCACAGTCTGAGGAAGAAGTACATTCTGCGTGACCGAAAATGTATCCGTTCCGGTTGAGCTGTCAAAGGTGTCCTCAATCTGCCAGACATAATTTCCGGCTGTATAAGGTATGTGTTCAAAAGTGAAAAATTTCGGATTGACCCTCATCTGCCCCAGAGAGGGGTTCTGATCATCAAATATATTGGGGCTCCATTCCGAAACATTATCTTCCAGAACGGTCGTATATGATATATAATCTTCAGGGTCTATGATCCCGTCACCGTCAATATCAACATATAACCTGATGATTATGTCAGGTCCCGTAAAAGAACTGACATCAATCTGGATAGCATCCAGACTGTCGTTCTGTATCGCTGACGGAGATACATTCACAACCGGCGCGCAGAAGAGCGCCATCGAAAATACGCAAAAAACAGCACAGAATAAAAACAGCTTTTTCATTAGAAAACCTCAAAAAATAACAAAATTTACATATAAACATCAAGCTCCGGCTTGACATTATAGCATATTTTATAAATGCAAGCTAAAAACCAGCCATACGAGAAAAGGGATTTGAAGATGCCGCAATCATCTGCGCTTTGATCCACCCAGAATCCCGCCGAGAACGCCGCGCAGGATCTGGCGTCCAAGCTGGCTTCCGACTGTTCGCGCGGCCTGCTTGGCAAAGGTTTCCACCATTCCCTGTCTCCGTTTTGTTCCCCATAAAAATTCCCCGATTTTGCTTTTGCTTTCCTGAGGTTTTTCCGGATTGGATCTGCCCGTTCTCTGTTCAACAGGTTCCTTTTCCGCTGCCCGCCTGTTAAGAATTTCATAAGCGGATTCCCGGTTGACCGGATTGTCGTATTTAACACCGACAGGGCTCCGTCCCCTGACTGCCATCCGCTCTTCTTCCAGTATCGCTCCCATCCGGCAACGGGGAGGACATATAATCGTTCTTTCGACCGGCATGGGAACTCCCTTTTCCTGAAGAGTGGAAACCAGCGCTTCGCCGACACCAAGCTGCGAAATAACTTCAGCCACCTTGACCAGCGGGTTTACTGCAAAGGTTTCCGCTGCTGTCTTGACCGCTTTCTGATCCCTCGGCGTGTAAGCCCTCAGCGCGTGCTGAACGCGGTTCCCGAGCTGACCCAAAATGTCATTCGGGATATCGTCTGGAAACTGCGAGCAGAAATACACCCCGACTCCTTTGGACCGGATTATCCGGACCACCTGTTCGACTTTCTGAACCAGCGCCGGAGGAGCGTCCTCAAAAAGCAGATGGGCTTCATCGAAGAAAAAAACCAATTTGGGCTTCTCAAGATCACCTGCTTCAGGAAGATTTTCAAACATCTCTGAAAGCAGCCACAGCAGGAAACTCGAGTATAACCTCGGTTTAAGAATGAGCTTATCGGCAGCAAGAATATTTATAATGCCGCGTCCGCCAAGGTCGGTTCTGAAAAAATCGTTAAGTTCCAGCGCGGGTTCACCGAACATCGCCTCGCCGCCTTCGCGTTCAAGTGACAACAAAGACCTTTGAACTGCTGATACTGACTGTTTGCTGACCAAACCATACTGTTTTGATATCTCACTGTGGTTTTCGGAGATGAAACCGAGCAATGCACGGAGATCGTCAAGGTCAAGCAGAAGAAGGCCATTATCGTCCGCCAGTTTGAAAGCAATTTCAAGCATGCCGGTCTGGGTATCGTTCAGTTCCAGAATCCTTCCCAGGAGGTTCGGGCCGATTTCACTTATTGTCGTTCGAACTGGATGCCCCGATTTTCCGAATACATCCCAGAACATAACCGGATTTGCTTCGTTGGCATATCCTTCAATCCCGATCTGTTCCACCCGCTGTTTGATCTTGTCATTATATGTGCCGGCAACGGCAAGGCCGGAAACATCGCCTTTGACATCTGCAATGAATACCGGCACGCCTATGCGCGAAAACCCCTCGGCTAAAACCATAACGGAAACCGTCTTTCCTGTTCCCGTCGCGCCTGCAATAAGGCCATGCCTGTTGCAGTACTTGCTCAACAGATGGACCTGCTGCCCTCCCATGCCAATAAGAATCTTATCCATTATCAGTCTCCTTTTGCGATATTCGATAATATCGCTCCGTAATAATACTGTCAATCATCAGAATGATCTTAACATTGGGTTTCAATCCTTAAAATACCTGAATCGGCCGGTGATTTTGTATTCAAACAATATGTCCTCAAGTTTTGTTCCCCTTCCGATATTGTGGTAAATGGCAAATCTTTTTGTCCCGTCCACCGGGATATCCGACACGATGCCTATATGGTCGGCATTTCCGGGTAATTTCCATGTGACGATGTCTCCGGGTATGTAACCTGATTCGTTATCGGACACCGGAAGCGACTTCCCCCGCCGCTTCATGAATGCGGCGATATTCGGAACCCTTCTGTGATCAATATTTGTATCCGGCTTTTTTAACCCCCAGTTATCGGGATAGCGGCTGAAATGTGCCTTCATGTCCTCATGAATTTCTTTCTGCAGGTCTATCCCGGCAGCCCTGAAAGCGCGGATTACAACATCGGTGCAGACTCCCCTGCTGATATCAATATCCCCCATCGGGTATTTCAATTTTTTATAACCGGGATCGTAAAAGAGTGTCAATTCTGTCTGCGCGGCGCAGCTTTCCAATATTTTCGCGATATTGTCCAGTTCCTGGGATTCAATATTCCCGGCACTTATTGCCACAAGAAGTATGAAGCTTATCAGGATTGATTGTGCCTGTTTTCTAATATGGTTTTTAATCTTCATCATAGCAATATAACGCAAATTGACAAACCTGCAAAATGCTCCTGAGAAATCTGATGTAATTTTCGGCTGACAAGGTCGGTCAGTCTATAGGTGTCGAGGATTTCCGGTCTGTATGTCCTGAAGGAACAGGTTATCTCTTCATCTCCGGGAAGACCTGTTCCGGCAAGGTTCTCTATCTCTTTTATCGTAAGCGAATAGACTGCGTCGGCATCTGTATTGAGCGTTCTCTGAGGAATGATTATTCTGTTGCCGTTAAGGACGAAGTCCCCTTCTCCGAGGAGCAGTTCGCTTGTTGAGGCTGATATCTCTTTTCTGAGCTCCACCCGCATTGTTTCAGGATTTATCTCTCTGTCCATCGTCAGGTAGATCGGGGTGTTTAGCTTGTAATGGAATGGAATCTATTATTACTTCGCTACATATAATCAAATTCCGTCGCGATAACTCTGGAACCTGTTACTTCTTCCTGAAGCCTGTAGAAACCTCTTATCCTTCTTTCTGTTCCCCCCCTTCTAAGCAACCATTTTTCTGTTCCATGTACACCAAATTGTATTTTTCCGTATCTTCCATCTGGGAATTTGACATAGTTAGAATATTTCATTTCACCTACTTTATACTCCATGTTAACTACATATCCTTCTAGTGGTGCGATTCTCATTTCTTTGAAGTTATATTCTGAATTATCAACAGGACATAGCTTTATACCATTCCTGCATTCTATATTAACCGTCCATTTCTCATACTCTTCATCGGGGAGTCCATGTGTATCAATAAAGAACCAAATATCAGCTTTTTCTTTTTCAGTCACAACCTGTTTATGATAAGGGATTTTCCAATATTCCCATATATGTAGCCCTATCCTCATTTCATCTACAGGTTCTTTCCATTCTTTGTTCCAACTAATATCTCTAGTCATTTTTACGAATTCTGGCTGCTTTGGCAAAGTCATAATCATCTGATCATCAGGACTGTCTGAAAGAGCTCTGTTCGGACCATACCCATCCTTATATGCAATTACTGTTACTCTGTTTTTTGCCTTAACCCAGTACTCACCTCTTTCATCCGTAAATGCTTTAAATTGCTTCTTCTTTACCGATTCCCCTTTGAAAAAGTTGAAATCCGAAAGCTCTATATCCAGAGTCACACCTGATATAGGATTCCCTTCTTCATCCATTGTTTTAATAAGATATCTCCCTTCTTTATTCAGGAGTTTTTCTGCTTCTTTTTTTAGTATTTCTATTTCATCAGCTTCAGGATATTCATACATTCCCTTTTCTTCAACATATCTGAATCGTTCTTTTTCACCTGTTTCAATATTTACAGAGCTGATATCCTTCATCTCTCCGGAGCCATCCACATATTCAATTTCACCAGTGTAAAGCTTCTCTCCTTTCTCCTCGGATTCCACAGATGCATCTCTGATTTTTCTAAATATCGTCTTTTTACTTTCCGGATCTATTATTATCACCTCATTGCATTTAAGCATGAAATCAGGATTATTGAATAAATACACTGACGCAAACCTTAATTCTATATATTGTTTATCTGCTCCCAGAAACTTTTCAATTCTGATTTTTCCTATACTGACCGCATTGGCATCTCCGTTCAATTCAATTTTCTTAAAGGAATTTTCCTTTAAGTTGCCTATTATAAGAATATTGTCAATCATCTTACTTGATCGTTTCTTTCTGATGAAACTGCTCATCACTTCCCTAAACTGATCGGAGAATTGAATCAGAAGAATTCTATCTTCTTCACTGTTCAGATTCTTATAGTTTAATTCATTAGTAACTTTACCTACAGTTTTTCCCGTTAGTTTGTTTAAGGTCGCTTCGTCTCCATTTATCTCAATATCCAGTATTCTGTATGGTTCAGTATCAGACTTCTCAATAGTTATTCCGAGAGAAGAAATTGAAACTACAAATAAAAGCAATACAATCATGACTGGTGAACAATTCGACATCTTCATTTTCATTCTCCTGATTCACTTTTTATATTAGGAAATATCCCATAAAGGTCAAGCTTTTTATTTGAATCTGTAAGTCGGTAAAAGTAATTCCATACTCTCAGTAGTGTCCGGTAAAAAAAATGGAAAAGGTCTGGTAATCCTTATAAAAGAAGGTACGCTGTACCTTCTGAAATGTTTACGAACAAAGGAGAACCAGACCATGGCACATTTTAACACATTGATGAGCGAATTTCTAAACATTTTCGGAGACATGTTTTCCATGCTGCCACAAGGTTCTTGTGAGGATGGACGGTATATGAAGAATTTTGTCTTCAGGAAGTTATTTTTCCAGCAGGTCAGATTATCTCCGGCAACTGCTTTTTGAGACAATTTGTGTTGACACTAACGCTTTAAGTGCTAGAATGTTATCTCAAAAAGCCGATTGACATTTTTTCTAATGACAAAAAGCTGAATGAGGTTTCAGGGTTTTGAACGGTAAGAACATTAAAGTGCTTAACTTACAGCTGAGACAAAAAGGTAGATAGACTGTTTTTTAAAGTGCATGTTTATAGAAACAGTCGTCTGGCTGTTTTTTCTTGAGAGGAAATACCGGAGGATAAATAATGTCTTGGAAAGATGATTACAAAAATAAAATCAGATCCGCGGAAGAGGTCGTTAAGGTTGTTAAACCTAATGACCATATATATCTGGGTGGTAACGCAGCCGCGCCAACGGTAATAATGAAGGCGTTGGCTGAACGGGTAGATGAACTTACAAATGTTACCCTGAACCATGTTCTTCTGATGGGTGAGGATCCGTTTTCGAAGCCTGGAATGGAAAAAGCCTTTCATCACAATTCCCTGTTTGTAGGGCCTGCGGACAGAGCCTCAGTGAACGATGGAAGATCTTCCTATGTTCCCATTCTCCTGAATCTTATCCCACGGTCAATCAGAACCGGGGTCACAAAAGTGGATACCGCAATTCTTCAGTGTTCGCCGCCTGATGAGCACGGTTTCATGAGCCTGGGGGTCGAGGTGCTTGCAAGCAAAGCCGCTGTTGAAGTTGCAAAGACTTTAATTATTCAGGTCAACAAGCAGATGCCGAGGATACTCGGCGACTCTTTTGTTCATGTTTCAAAGGCCACTTATATTGTCGAGACTGATGAACCCCTGCTTGAATTGACGCCAAAACTCCCCACTGATGTGGAAAAAAAGATCGGTGAGCTGATAGCAGACATGATCCCCGACGGCGCAACGCTACAGCTTGGCATCGGCGGTATCCCTGATGCGGTGCTGTCGCTTCTGAAAGGCAAAAGGGATCTCGGAATCCACACCGAGATGATTTCAGACGGCCTTATGAAGGCTTTGGACCAGGGAATTATCACAGGAGCCAAGAAAACGCTCCACCCCGGTAAGATCATCGGGACCTTCGTTCTCGGGACCAAGACCCTGTATGACGAAGTGAACAACAATCCTCTGATTGAGCTTCATCCCGTTGATCACACGAACGATCCTTTTATCGTCGCGCAGAACGAGAACCAGATTGCGATAAATTCGGCGATTGAAGTTGACCTTACCGGCCAGGTCTGCTCTGACTCGATAGGAACTTATATTTTCAGCGGTTTCGGCGGGCAGTTGGATTTCATAAGAGGAGCAGCAGCCTCCAAGGGCGGGAAACCGATAATCGCTCTCCCGGCGACAACCAAAAATGATACTATTTCAAGGATAGTGTCAAAATTGAAGGAAGGGTCCGGCGTTGTTACCACCAGGGCTGATGTTCATTATGTGGTCACTGAATTCGGGGTGGCCGAGCTCTGGGGAAGAAATCTGAAACAAAGAGCCAAAGCATTAATAAACATAGCTCATCCGAATTTCAGGGAATCTTTGGAAAGAGAAGCAAGAGAAAGACATCTTATTTAATTCTTAATAGGATTTTTTAAAACTCCCTGTGGATTCGACGGGGAGTTTTTTTATTTTACCTGCTATGGCAAGACACCGGATTGAGTAAACATTCCATTGATCACTGGAGATCAATCATTTCTGTTCCTTTTTTTCGGCGGACACGGATATTCAGAAGTTCGACACCGACAGAAAATGCCATCGCGAAATAGATATATCCTTTGGGGACATGGACATCAAAGCCTTCGGCAATAAGCGTGAACCCGATCATAAGAAGAAATGAAAGCGCCAGCATTTTGATAGTCGGATTATTATCCACAAAAACACCGATAGGTTTTGCCGCGAACAGCATCACTCCCACTGAAAGGATAATTGCTATTACCATTATTGATAAATGTGACACAAGCCCAACAGCCGTAATCACCGAATCAAGGGAAAATACAATATCAAGCACTGCTATCTGGGACAGCACGGAAATGAATCCTGCATGAATGACAGCTTTTTCTGATTTTGGAACTATTTCGAGACTGCTGTGTATTTCATGAGTGGATTTGCCCAGAAGAAAAAGGCCTCCGATAATAAGAATTACATCCCTGCCGGATATTTCGTTGTCAAAAACACTGAACCAGGGTTCAACGAGGCCCATTACCCAGACAATACATAAAAGCAGGGTGAGCCTTGCAAACATCGCAAGCCCCAGCCCCAGTCTGCGGGCTTTATCCCTTTTCTCAACCGGAAGCCTGCCCACTAAGATTGATATAAATATAATGTTGTCAATTCCGAGAACAATCTCCAGCGCGACAAGCGTAGCCAGCGCTATCCAGGATTCAGGAGCAAACATCCATTCAAACATGTAAATCTCTTTCTATTTTTTCTGAAATATTATTGAAAATCCATTTCTATCTTAAATCTTAGTCAACGCTCCGATTATCTGATCTTCTTCATTTTCGGCAACGGTCCGGAGGTCCAGCAGAACATTGTCGTCCTGAATACGGACTATTACAGGCGGACGATTTTTTCTGAGCTCCGTGACAATGTTGTCCGGGGAATAGCCATTCTTTGCCACAGCAATGAGAACCGTTGGGATTTCCTTTTCAGGCGCGGCTCCGCCCCCGACTTTTGATGCCCCGGGGAGCAGGCTGAATTCACAGTCAGCAACGGCTTTTCTAGCTTTATTGATAAAGGTTTCAGCGCGCACAGATATTTCTTCTTTTGTCTGAAGGAGCATTTTCCATACAGGAACTTCCAGGTATTTCTCCCTGAGGATGCTGTCCAGCGTCCCTTGTAATGCTGAAATTATCAGTTTATCCACCCTCAGGGCGCGGCTTAAAGGATTCTTTTTTACAAGATCCAGAAACTTCTTTTTACCGAGAATAATGCCTGCCTGCGGACCTCCCAGCAATTTATCCCCGCTGAAGCACAGAGCATCCGGGCTTTTCAGAAGTTCATCTTCAATGGTGGGTTCTCCAAGAAAATCCAGATTAAGGATATTCCCGCTTCCCATGTCGTAAATCACCGGAATTCCCACTTTATTCCCGATTTCTACGGCTTCCCCCAAAGAAGTTTCTTGTGTAAACCCGACCACACGATAGTTGCTTGGATGTACTTTCAGAATAGCGCCGGTGTTATTGTTTATTGCATCGCTGTAATCCGACGGCTTGGTTTTGTTTGTAGTTCCTACCTCCTTCAGAATACATCCGCTTTTTCTTATCACATCAGGAATACGGAAGGATCCTCCGATTTCTATCATTTCTCCCCGTGAACAGATAACCTCTTTTCCTTCTGCGAGCGTGTTCAGGATCAGAAGCACAGCTGCCGCGTTATTGTTGACAACATGAGCGCTTTCAACATTGAACAGCTTTTTTATTATTTCTTCAATATGATGGTTTCTGAAGCCCCTTTTTCCAGATTCAATATCAAATTCAAGATTGGTGTATCCACCTGCCGTTTCAATAATGTTTTTTACAGCTTTTTCAGAGAGCACGGCCCTTCCCATATTGGTGTGCACAATAATACCCGTCGCGTTTATCATTTTCACCAGGGTCGGCGACAGGCTTTGAGCAATCGAATTTCTTACAGAAAAGCACAGGCCTGTCAGAATCTTGTCAAGGGAATCTTTGTCAACTGATCCGGAAAAGATTTTTATTCTTAAATCATCCAGAACAGAATTTAATTCTTTTTTCACAAGTTTTCTGCCGAATTCATCTGTCAGGGATTTCCCTTGGTTTGATTCAAGCAGTTCATCAACAGAAGGGATGAGTTTGAAAATTCCGTTATGTCTCATGACAATGAAAATAGTCCATCAGGAAAGAAAAAGCAATATCGCTGAATTGCTAATGGGAAACATTTTACGCATCCGGTTATTGCTCCTTCCTGCAGCAGACACGAATAATAACTGCGGCGGTGACTGTGCCGACAAGGTTTGACACTAGATCCCAACCAGTATTGACATATCCTCCGACATTCGAATTTGCAACGGTAAGTGTCACAAAAAATTCTATCACTTCATTGAGAGCACCAAACCCCATCCCTGCGGCTGCGCACAGAGTCAAAACACCGAATGTGGGTTTGAGCGAAAAGCCATTTCTTACGACAGCTTTCATACCCTGCCAGCAGACCCAGGTTGTCACGCCAAACCCGAAAGCGTGGATAACATGGTCATATTTAATATAGTACGGGATAAGCCACAAGCTGTAGAGAACTCTTATATCACCGTTTATCGGCCAGCTTTTAGGCACCGGCATCAGCCCGCCGGCCATGTGAAGAAATCCCCATGTTGTAAGGCACCAAAGGGCTCCGCTGCTTAGTTTCACTCTATAGTGAACAAAAGAAATCACGGTTGCCATTACAATAAGAACCGCTATATAGATTATAAATTCAGCATTTGCAGTGATGAAAGCTCCGACGGCGGCAGCGGTGACATACAAAACGGTGACAACAATAACCGCCTTAAGTGCTGGGGTAAAAAATTCGTTTTCTTTCGTCATTGCTTCTCTATCCTCAATATCCTGTCAAATTATACCATGCTTGTCATTATGAATTTAAAATTATATGCTTATCTTTCTGAAAAAATAACCGGAAATGGAGAATAATATGACGCATAATCACCGAAAACCAAAGATATCAGTGATCGATTCAGGAAACGCCAAAGCGGCATGGCTTTTTAAAACTGTCGGGGAGAAAGAGGGCGTGGCGTCTTTCATAATGAAAAATTGTTTCTTATTATTTCTGATGTTATCACTTATTGTTAATGGTTGTTCAGATAATAAAACCAGCGAGGAAAGCCCTCATGTCATTGCTCTGAACAGAGGAAAAGCCATGAGAACAGAAACATCTTTCAGGACACTTATCACTATTGTGGAGCAATACAGTGTTGATAACGGAAGCCGACCTGAGGTTTCCGATATTGATGAGCTTTGCGGTTTGCTCAAACCGGCATATACGGCAGATTGTCCTTCTACCGATGGATGGGGGAACAGAATTGAATGCAGCATAGGAAATGGTGAAAGCTATTTCCGTTCGGCAGGAATTGACCGAGCATTCGGAACAGATGATGATATCGAAGTTCTGTTTTGACCGGGTTCTATTTTAAATAAGCTCTTTGATTTTCTTGATTATGATATCTCTGTACTCTGGAAGCTTCTTTTCTATTTCCTGCGAAAGCTCTTCGCTGAATTGCTGAATAATATTTATATTTATACCGAAAAAATGGACTTTCGGTATTTTTTTCTGACCGAGGCTTGAAGCCAGAAGAATTAGTGACGGTACATCAACCCTGTGCGCATTCATGTTTCCCGCTATAACATTCGAAGCAACGAACTCAAGTACTTCCATACTGCCAATTTTTGAAACATCATCGGTAAACAGACTGTCAACAATAAAAATGGGATCGTGTTCTGAAAAATACTCAAGAAGCCCGATCCCGTATTCACCTGATTCTTCTACTTTTATCCCTTTTTCTTCCAGTTCCTCCCGGAGAATTTCCGCAAGTTTAAGACCAACACCGTCGTCCCCCAGAATGGAAACTCCAAGTCCAAGAAGAACAGGGGATTTTCCCATTACTTTGTTCTTAATGTCCGTACAATCACTCCTTCTGGGTTGATCAGCTCTATCACTGTTCCCATATCTCTTCCTACGCTGTGGGTTCCGCAGGCAAAACACGGATCATAGGCGCGATAGCACATTTCTATCATGTTCAGAAGCCCTTCGTTAACTTCTCCCTTCTGTATGACCTGCTTTGCCGCACTTGTGAGCCCCATACATATAGCAGCATTGTTGTTGACTGTCGCGACAATCAGGTTGATCTTTGTGGCTAAACCTTTCTCGTCCGTCGTGTAGTGGTGGGTCAGGGTCCCTCTCGGGGCTTCGACTATTCCGACGCCTTCTTTCGGAACGGATGTCGGGACATTCCTGACATGCGGGTCAGTGATGGATTCATCCTGAAGAAGCTCCAGCCATCTCTCAGCAGCATTCATCAGCTCAATAACTCTTGCCCAGTGGAAAGCAAGGGTGTTATGGGCGGGTTTTCCGCCGAGCGTTTTATACATTTTATCGAAAGCTTCCTGGGCAACAGGAGAATTCATACCTTCAGAAGCATTCAGCCTTGCCAGAGGCGCAGCGCGGAATATACCGCTGTCCTTTCCTGTAACAAAACCTTTCCATCCGTATTTTTTCAGATAGGGGAATTTAAGATAGGTCCACGGCTCAACATGTTCCTCAATATGGTCAAGATATTCCGAAGGTGCGTATTTGCAAATTTCCTTTCCGTCAATATCAACTACCCTGACTTTTCCATCATAATAGTTAACCCTGTTCTTCTCGTCCACAAGGCCCATGTAGTGCGTCTTCATTGTGTAGCCTTCACTCAGGATAAGATCGACATAGGCCTTGTTAGCCAGTACTACATCATCAAATATTTTGAGAGTGAACTTACCAAACTCTACAGCAGATTTTGCCATTTCGATCTGCTTCTGACGGTCTTCTTCCGAGAACGCCTTCGACAGCCCTCCTGCAACCCCTCCTACGGGATGGATGGGTCTTCCCAATATCATTTCGATCGCCTGCTGTCCATATTTCCTGTGCTTAATAACCTCTGAACCGACCTCCAGCCCAACCTTTGCAATCACGCCGATAATATTCCTCTCCTGGGGAGGGGCTGTCGGTCCCACCACAAAGTCAGGTCCGCCGAGATAGTAGAAATGGAGCGTGTGGTCGCCGAACATATATGCGTTGTAAACAAGTTCCCGCAACTTCTTTGCTGTCGGAGCAACTTCAACACCATAAACAGCATCAACAGCTTTTGTTCCAGCCATATGATGGGCTGTTGGGCAAACACCGCATATTCTGGGTGTAATTCTCGGAATCTCTTCTACAGGGCGGCCTTCGCAGAATTTTTCAAACCCCCTGAATTCGGGAATTTGAAGAAACGCGTTTTCCACATCCCCATTATCATCCAGGAAAATTGATATCTTGCCGTGGCCTTCAAGTCTGGTTATTGGATCAATATCTATTCTCTTTCCCATTCTATCCTCGCTTATCCGGTAATTCGTTTTTTGTGAAGAAGCGATACCGGCAGACTGAACCTGTAAAAGGTCCCTGCCGGATCAAGTATATCGTCAACCATTTTCCGTGCTTCTTCTTCTGTTTCTGCATCCAATATTGACGCAACGGAACTCAGTATTTTGGCTCCCATATCCTGAACCCCGTCCGCCGGACCAAAACACCCCCTGCACGGCATATTTATTTTTGTGCACATCGCTCCGCATCCGCTTCTTGTTGCCGGTCCGCAACAGATAATTCCCTGCTCCATAAGGCATCGCTCAGGATCTATATCCTCGGGAGGTGTCAGATGCAGCCTCTTTATTTTTTTTATTTTCTTTTCGTCTTTTTTCTTGTCACACTCTTCACAGAGGTTTTTCGGGCCCCCGAACACAGTTCCCTTCGGAGGCAGATTCCCTTCCGCCACAGCCTTTACAGCGGCATATACAAGATCCGGGTTGGTCGGACAACCGGGGATATAAAAGTCAACATCCGTAACCTGATTAAGTGCCCTTACACTGCTTTCAAGCGGCGGGACACCTATTTCACCTTCCTTCATCTTTACGGAGAACCACCCGTCCTGTGTAGGCATTATTTTTCTGGGATTTGCGTTCACAGAGGAAGGGGTTTCGAGATACGCCCTCTCCATCAATTCTTTATTTGAGTGAAAATTACCAAGCCCCGGAATGCCCCCCAATACAGCGCATGCTCCGAATGCGATAAGATATTTGCTCTTTTTTCTTAACAGATGTGCCATTTCAAGATCATGTTCTGTTCTGATGGCACCGTTGAAAAGACATACATCTATGTACCCGTCCTCGTATGATTCGACATGATGCCTTTTGAAATCAGTAGCGCATGGCCAGAAAACAATTTCGGCGAGTTCTATGATTTCCAGAATTCTTTCATGAACATCAAGAATGACAACTTCACATCCGCCACAGGTTGATGCCCAGTAACATGCTAATTTAAATTTACTCATACTGCCGCTCCGTTATAGTTGTGCATTATTTCGCTGGAGTGAATTTCCGCCGGCCACCTTAATGCCTGAAGGAGCAAAGGGCCCTAGTTTTCTTACGGTTTCGGTAAAGTCCGTTGCCTCTCTGGCAAATTTTTCTCCTTCCGCTGCTGATGCCCAGATGAGCCTGAATCTATCTTTTTCAACTCCGAGCTGTTGAAGCATTTTGCTCAGAAGCGGGTATCTGCGGAACATCTTGTGATTTCCGTCCTGATAGTGGCATTCTCCAGGATGGCATCCCGATATCAACACTCCATCTGCTCCCTGCTCAAATGCCTTCAAAACAAAAACAGGGTCAATTCTTCCGGTGCACATTGTTTTTATAATTCTGATATTATAAGCATATTTAATTCTTGAAACACCGGCAATGTCTGCGCCGGCATAAGAACACCAGTTGCACAGAAAAGCTACTATCCTCGGTTCAAATTTCGCTGTCATTTTAAAACTCCTGATATTTCGGACAAAATCTGTTCCTGAGTGAAATGGTTCGCAATTATTGCCTCTGAAGGACATGCTGCGACACAGGTTCCGCATCCCTTGCACAAGGCTTCCTGAATAACCGATACCTTCTTATCTGGATCAAATGAAATTGCGCTGTAGGCACAGAGCGAATTGCAAATTCTGCACCCTGAGCAAAGTTCTTCGATTACATGAGATGTTATTGCTTCTATTTCAACCCTGCCTTTGCTTACAAGGGAAAGAACCCTTGCCGCCGCCGCTGAACCCTGGGCAACGGTATCCGGAATATCCTTCGGTCCCTGACAGCATCCGGCAATATAAATACCGTCCGTTGAAGTCGCAACCGGATCGAGTTTGGGGTGTTTCTCGATAAAGAATCCGTCCTTTCCGACACTAATGCTAACTTTCCTTGCTATTTCCTGAGCATCTTTCCGGGCTTGAAGCGCGGTATTCAGGACCACCATATCCACCGGTATCCTCATGAATCTGCCTACAAGCGTGTCTTCAACTTTTACAACAAGCCTTCCCTCTTCGCTCTCGACTTCAGGAACATCCGTTATCTCGGCAACCTTACCTCTGATAAATATAATGCCCTCATCCAGGAGTTTGTTGTAAAATTCTTCATATCCTTTCCCGTAGGCCCGCATATCAATGTAAAACTCATAAACAGTAGCCCCCGTCCGTTCATGAATAAGATGGCTGAATTTCATCGAGGACATACAACAGACCCTTGAGCAGTATTCATGATGATTTTTATCGCGGCTCCCTATACAGTGAAGAACAGCTACAGCCTTTGGTTTTGTTCCATCCCTGAGAAGAACCTCTCCTCCGGTCGGGCCTGTTGCGTTGCACAGAGCTTCCACCTCAATCCCCGTAAAGACATTTTCCAGCTTTCCGTAACCATACTGCATCATCTCTTCAGGCTCAAAAAGGTCAAAACCTGTCGCAACAATTATATTTCCGGCGGGAACCTCAACAACTTCCTCCTTCATATCATAATTGATTGCCTGCGGTTCACAAACACTTGCACAGGTTCCACATCCCCCGGTTTTAAAGTGAATACAGGTTTCTGAATCTATGGCAGGCACATTCGGCACTGCCTGCATCGTCGGAATAGAGACAGGCCTGGCCGGCCCGAGGAAAAGATCGCTGTAAAGCGGCTTCTCGCCATTTTCGTCAAATATCTCAATACATCCTGTCGGGCAGACATAAGCGCACGCGCCACATGTAATACAGAATTCCGAAGGTTTGTCATATGCTGTTGAAACCTGCCTGGTTGTTCCTCTCTCATAAAAACCAAGCACATCGGCTTTTACAAGATCTTGACAGACCCTTACGCACAGACCGCAAAGGATGCACTTGTCGGTTCCCCTTCCGAACCTTGGGGCGGTTACGCCGTATTCCTCAGCAAGATCATTCAATACTTTCACATCACCACACCTTGCAAGCATCCATTCCAGGATCATTCTACGGTTTCTCTTCACTCGCTCGGATTCAGTAAACACCTCGATGCCGTCCGTTACAGGATAGTTGCAGGCAGTGACCATTCTCGTCCTGTTGCGGATCCTGACTTCAACAGTGCAAATCCTGCAAACACCATATGGCTCTACAATGGGATGATGGCAAAGAGTCGGGATCTTTATACCCATTTTATCCGCTACATTCAACAGTGTAGCTCTGTCATCAGCTTCAGTTTCTCTGCCATTTATTTTAAGTTTAATTTTTTTCATATGGCACCTCCTGGTTAAGCGGCACAAATAGCGTTCTGTCTGCAAACTTCCCTGCAGGCCCCGCATTTTACGCATTTGTCCTTGTCTATTTTGTGCGGTTTTTTAACATCTCCGCTGATTGCATCCACCGGACAGGCTTTCACACATGCGTGGCAGCCGTTGCAGTTATCTGCGTTAATTGAATATTCAATGAGCTTTTTACAGACACCAGCCCGACATTTTTTTTCTCTGATATGGGCATCGTATTCATCCCTGAAATACATAATCGTGGAAAGAACCGGGTTGGCCGCAGAAGTTCCAAGCGCGCACAGGCAGGTATCCTGCTGGACTTCCCCGATTTCCTGAAGGAGTTCGACATCTCCTTCTTTACCTTTTCCTTCACATATCCGGGTTAATATCTCAAGCATTGTTTCCAGGCCCTGCCTGCATGGAGTACATTTTCCGCACGACTCCTGAGTAAGAAAATCTATAAAGTACCTCGCAACATCTACCATGCAGTTTTCTTCGTCCATAACTATCATTCCGCCGGAACCCATCATGGAACCTGCCTGGGCGAGGCTGTCAAAATCGACCGGCATGTCCAGTTTGGATTCGGGAAGACATCCGCCGGATGGCCCACCGGTCTGAACTGCTTTGAATTCCTTGCCATTCGGGATGCCTCCTCCAATATCAAATATTATCTCTCTCAGCGTTATTCCCATCGGAACCTCAATAAGCCCGGTATTTGCTATTTTCCCCACGAGAGAAAATACTTTAGTCCCGCTGCTTCCATCCCACGGGTTTTTAGAAACATCCCCGGTCCCCATTGAAGAAAACCATTCAGCTCCCCTGTTTAGAATAAGCGGGACATTTGCGTAAGTCTCAACATTATTCAGATTGCTTGGTCTGTCCTTGAACCCGTGTTCAACTGTGTGTATGTATTTTGCCCGGGGTTCGCCCACCTTTCCTTCAAGAGATGCCATAAGCGCGGTTGATTCACCGCACACAAAAGCCCCGGCACCCTGAACAATCTTTATGTCAAAATCAAAATCAGTCCACAAAATACCTTTTCCGAGAAGTCCGTATTCCCGCGCCTGTTCAAGAGCATTCTGAAGTCTTGTTCTGGCAAGAGGATATTCGTGACGAATATATATGTAACCTTCATTTGTTCCTATGGCATAGGCGGCAATGGCCATTCCTTCTATCACTGAATGAGGATCGCTTTCAATAATGCTTCTGTCCATAAAAGCGCCGGGATCACCTTCATCAGCATTGCAAATAACAACAGGTTCAACCCCCTGATGGAGCCCGGCTTTTCTGCATGTTCCCCATTTGACTCCGGCAGGAAAACCTCCCCCGCCTCTTCCTCTGAGGCCTGATTTAAGAATTTCCTTGATAACCTCTTCGGGTTCCATCTCTGTCAATACCTTCCCCAGTGCGATATATCCGTCAACAGCGATATAGTCATCTATAATATCCGGGTTTATCAGCCCCCTGTTCCGGAGAACAAGTAGCTTCTGTTTGGAGAAAAAACCTATATCCTTTAGCGCAGGAACCGGCGAGGTCGTTTCCGGCGGAGTGTACATAAGTTTCTTTACAGGTCTTCCTTTAGCAATATGCTCCTCGATAATTTTTACGGCGTCTTTCTCATTGACCTGACAATAAAACACGCCTTCAGGCTGAACTATTAAGATGGGGCCTTCAGCGCAAAATCCTTGGCAGCCGGTCGGAACCACCTGAACCTCATCCGAAAGACCATGTTTTATGATCTCATCTTCAAGTTTTTTCTTCAAATTGAATGAGCCACTTGACACACATCCTGTGCCGGTGCATGTCAATATCTGTGTTCGGTATGCCATGTAAGTGTTCTCCTTAACTTGCAGTTTCGCTGCCTGAGGCGAGGGCGAACTCTTTCACTATTTTTCCTGCAAGAGCATGTTCATTAAGTATTCTTAATGCTTTTTTTTCATCCAGGTCAACATATTTCACCGGAGGTTGTTTTTCGTATTCCACTGTCGCCATTGGCTCTCTGCTGCATAATCCTGCGCAGCTTGAAGCAGTTACAATAACATCCGTATATCCTTTATTCTCAATTTCCTGAAGAAGAGCGTTCATTATCGTTCTTGCTCCTGCTGCAATCCCGCATGTGCTGAGATGAACGGTTATTCTTGCTTTTGCAGAACCAGACCGGAGATTCATCTTGTGTCTGGCATTCTCCTTTATTTTTTTCAGGTCTTCAAAAGAGATTTTAGACATTCTCGCCCTCCTTCGTTCTATATTTGTCAAGTATTCTCTTGATATCGGCTTGTTTTAGTTTCCCGTGAACATCCTTGCCTATATTGACAACCGGAGCAAGGCCGCAGCAACCGAGACAATTAACAGTATCAATGCTGAAAACCTTGTCTTTTGTTGTTTCGCCTTTTTTAATGTTTAGCTCCCTTTCAAATGCTTCCGCCAATGCAGGAGCATTTTTCACATGACAGGCTGTTCCCATGCAAATGCTTATGTGATGCTTACCCACAGGTTCAAGACTGAAAGCCCTGAAAAATGTTGCAATACCCAGCACGGAAGTAACAGAAACTTCAACTCTTCTGGAAACCTGCCTGATAAGAGGTTCCGGCAGATGACTGAACTCCTCCTGACAATCAAGCAGGATAGCTACCAGATTTTCCTGTCGTGCTCCGTGCCTGTCAATAATTTCATCAACTTTAGCTAAGTCCACCATTTATTTCTCCTATATCTTCAGGCAGTCAGCCTGCGTTTCAGACACTCTGTTAAAATACTAATGCCTTCGGGTGAATTTAAAGCTTTTCCTTCAAGAACACTTCTGATATCTCCTGTATCCAGAATATACTCCGAGCTATTTTTAACATGACGAAAAACAAAGTCCAATCCGGGGTTTCCAGCTACGAGGGCTTTCAAAGTGGCGTCCAGATCACCTATTGGTTTTCTGTCAATATGGCTCATTACAAATTCTGCGGTTACAGAAGTTCCTACTCCGGGAACAGCCTCAATATTGAAATTTCCACCCGTTATTTCAGTAGCATGCGACAGAAGCGACAGTCCAAGCCCCACTTTTCTTGTTGTTCTGGTAGTGAAAAACGGCTCTTTGGCTTTTAAAGCTTCTTCCTGTCTCATTCCGCAGCCGTTGTCGATTATTTTCAAGATCATTCTATCCGTTTTATCGTCCTCAATTAGGATAATTTCTATTCTTCGTGCGCCAGCCGAAATTGAATTTTCTGCTATATCCAGAATGTGTAAGGAAATATCCTGCATTTTCTAATTGGCCTCTCCGCCTGTCAGCATTTTTGCAAGGGATGTTTTCAAACTTTTAAAAGAAAGAGACTCCATGCTGAAAACAGTAAACGCCTTACCTATATCTTCCGGATGATGTGCGTCCGATGACTGCACGAACGGATACTGACAGTACTCGGGAAAATTCTTTCTTGCTGTTTCCAGACAGACGGAAGAAGATATCTCCAGTGCGTCAAAAACAGTATCTTCGGGGATAAACCCCAGCTTTCCAACAATGCCATAGCCTTCCCTGTCAATATGCGAAGCAATGGCAAGCCCTCCCAGTTCGTGTATCAGATTGACGACTTCACTTACAGACATTCCGGTGACACCGGGAAGAAAATCACTGTTCAGGCCATTTGTCCTATTTTGGCTATCCGTGACTATCTTCCTTCCGAAAATATCCTCTTTGTTTTCATCACAAAGTCCGGTTGAAATTTTTTTCTGAAGTTCAGTCACAGAAGCCATGTCCCCGAAAATGCCAAGAATATGAACTTCTTCGCTGGTGGTAATCTCCATTCCAGGGAGAACAAGGACATCTCCTGAATTTTCAGCCACTGCAGCGGCGTTATCTGCACAGTTGTGATCACATACTGCTATGATATTCAGTGATTTCTCCGCGGCTTTCTCTATTATTGTCGCAGGGGTCATGCTGTCCTCAGCGCAAGGGGAAAGACAGGTATGAATATGCAGATCTGCTTTGAATTCATGCATCAGTTCCTGCCTCTGATTCCTAGATTGTAAAGCCTTCCTGAAACTTCATATGCAGAAAGAGAGGTTGTAAAAATAGGGATTCCTTCTGATTCAGCTTTATTAAGCGTTTCATAATCTGGTTCCCTGTCATTGGTCAACAGGATTCCTGAAAGATCCTTTAAAACTGCCACCGCGACAATATTTATATGAATCTGAATCGTTATCCACAAATTGCCATTTTCAGCATTTGCGATCACATCGCTGAGCATGTCACCTGCATAACATCCGGATACATTCCTGCACAGATTTTTTTCTGCGGTTTTAATACTCAGGTCTAGCTCCTGTTTAATTTTTGCAAGATTCATTTTTAAATCCCCTGATAATCTCCGGCATTTTCACCGCCGTATTGAGTTTTCAAATTGCCAACTTTTCTGAAAATACATTCGCTGATATCTGCTTCACCTCTTACCACATCATCAGCAAAGGTGCTGCATCCCGGAGAACCGCAGGCACCGCAGTCAATTCCCTTCAGCTCGGAAATAAGGATTTTCTTCCGGTTCATTTTTCTTATCGCTTCTGAAATATCACGGTCAAGAGGCGCAAGAGGTCTTGGAAGAATCCGGCTCTCTAGATTGTAAGCACCGTCTTTGTAAGCACTTAATGCTATTTCCTTGTATTTAAAAGGTTTGCCTGAATACTCTGTTTCAAGGTTCATGATCTTTGTTCTCGCAACATATGTATTCTCAACGGTCAATGAGCCCCCGATACATCCCCCCTGACAGGAATAGCACTCTAAAAATTCAATATCTCTCAACTTGCCGTTTTCAATATCATTGAGTATCTCCATAACATTTCTGATCCCTGCTACCGCCAGCCAGTTCTTGCTTTTCAGACCTGAAGAAATCCCTCCTGTTCTCGCCCAGGAAAGGCCGATATTGCTGACACCTTCAAGAACATCTATTTCAGGTTCCTGAACCTCCGAAATAGCTGATGACAGCGGTCTGTAAATATCGCTTATCGCAACAGCCCCATCAAGATTTGATTTAGTGTTTTCAGCCGGCTGTTTTATGGAAATCATTTTTGCCGGGCACGGTGTGAGATAAATCGCACCGATATCACATTCATTAAACCCAAGTTGCTTTGCCTTTTTGGTTTTAATCTCCCTTGCAACCAGTTCCCTTGGGATGTTCAGGGGTAGAAGATTATCGGTAAGCTCCGGGTATCGCACCTGAATAAGCCTGATTATTGTCGGGCATATGGAAGATATGAGAGGATAGGGGCCCTCATATTCCTTAAGAAACTCGTTCAGAACAAGACTGCCTGCTTCACAGGCAAAAGCCATGTGGTAAGCATTATTAAAGCCTATTTCTTTCAATCCATTGATTATCCTGCCAGGCGATATATTTCTGTTGAACTGGCTTAACATTACAGGTGAAACCACAGCAAAAGTATATCTGAACTTTGAAAAATCGGGGAAAGAATCAGTGTGCGCCACAACGGCTTCATTTCTGCATACCTTAAGGCACTCACCGCAATCAATGCATCTTTCCTCAATAATTTTTGCTTTTGAGGTCCTGACCCTGATTGCTTCTGTAGGGCAGACCCTCATGCAGGACATACATCCTCTGCATTTGTCAGCTAATATCGAAATTGAATGATAATATGCGCTCACGCTACTGCTCCAAGCCCCGTGAAAACAGAAATTTCCAATCTTGTTCCTTTTCCGGTTTCTGAACTGATTGAGAAACAATCTGAGTTCTTTTTAATATTTGGGAGTCCCATTCCGGCACCAAATCCCATTCCCCGGATTTCATCGGTTGCTGTTGAATAGCCTTCTTTCATAGCCAGATCAATATCTTCAATCCCGCAACCTTCATCAGAAACCTTTATGTCTATTTTGTCAGGACTGACGGTGAGCTCCATTATTCCCCTTTTCGCATACATGACAATGTTCATTTCAGCCTCATAAGCCGCAATAGCAATTCGTCTTATCAAAACGGGTGTTATTCCCAGATCCTTCAGAAGGGCTTTTATCCCGGTTGAAGCAGTTCCTGCTCCTGAAAAATCACCGCCTGAAATAACATATTTCTGATGAATGCAGTTGTCGCTCTGAACTTCAAAATCACGGCGTTCACTCATTTCATTTTCTACCCTTGAATCCGGCATTATATAAGATTCCTGATGCTTCAAACAAAAGCTTATCTGTTTTCATAAGAACAATACCTTTCCGGGAAGCAAGATCAACAGCCAATGGTTCAGGATATTTACCTCTGACATAAACAATTGCTTTGATATCCACAACATCAGCAGTTCTTACACTTTGAGCGCTAGTAAGGCCTGTAAGAAGAACAGCTTCCGGAATAGAATAGGCCAGAACATCGCTCATCAGGTCGGCGCTGCAGATAACTTCGGCAACACCGTCCAGATGTTCCTGACCCGTAATAACTTCACAATCAAGCAGTTTCTTAATATCACTTAACAGCATATTCATTCTTTCAATCAGGAATCCAGATTGATCCTTTTCCCCTGCATGACGATCTGTCGTTTTTGGGGTGTTATATGAGCCGGACAGCTATTGTAACATTCACCGCAACCCGTGCATTTTTCAACATCAACATACCTGGGTTTTTTCTTGACCTTAACCTTGAAGTTGCCGACATAGCCCTCCACAGATTCAACCTCACAGTAGGTCATTAATTCAATATTCTTGTGCTGTCCTGCTGAAACCATTTTGGGGGTCAGGATGCAAGCTGCACAGTCCAGAGTGGGAAAGGTTTTGTCAAATCTTGCCATGTATCCGCCGATGGACGGCGATTTTTCCACGATGTAAACCTTATTACCCGATTCGGCGATTTCAAGAGCTGCCTGAATACCTGCGATTCCCCCTCCGATAACAACGGAATCGGGATGAATATCAACAAAACTGCTTTCAAGCGGCTGGTTGAACCAAACCCTGTGCACAGCTGCACTGACAAGTGCTTTAGCTTTTTCGGTGGCATTTTCTCTCGTATCTGTAACCCAGGAGCAATGTTCACGGATATTTGCCATCTGGAAAAGGTACTGATTTAATCCCGCGCGTTTAAGAGCACCCCTGAAAGTAGGCTCGTGCATTCTGGGGGAACATGAGGCAACGACTACCCGGTTGATACCTGATGCATGAATATCTTTCTCAATAATCTCCTGCCCTGGGTCGGAGCACATGAATTTATACTCCCTGGAAATAGCTACTCCCGGTAATGTTGATGCAAAATTAGCCACTTCATATACATCAACCTTATCCGAAATGTTCACTCCGCAGTGGCATATATAAACAGCTATTTTCACTTCTTCAGATTTCTTTGCTGCAACCATGAATTCCTCCTCAGGCTATCCTGCGGATAACTTCGTCCGCTGATACTATTGTTTTATCAAATCCAAGTTCTTTTGTACCCGCTCCGAGACAGAATCCAAGAAGCTGGGTAAAAAACAGAACCGGTATATTGAAATCCGTTCCGTATTTTTTGTTTATATCGCTCTGATAAAGATCCAGATTTGCCTGACATAAAGGACAAGTTGTAATTATCGCTTCAGCCCCTCCTTTTATTGCAGACAGGAATATCCCCTTGATAAGATGGTAGGCAACATCCGGAGCATTGAATGTAAGCGAACCTCCACAGCATTTTGCTTTATGAGGAAAATAAACAGAGACTCCTCCCATATCCTCAATTAGCCTGTCCATAGTCACAGGAGATTCCTGATCATCAAAATCCTTCATGGGTCTGAGCATCTGGCAGCCGTAATATGGAGCGACTTTCAAACCTTTCAGCCCACGGGTCATCTTGGCCTTCAGCACATGACCCGGAATATCATTCACAACAACATCAAGCAGGTGTCTCACCCTTATAGTTCCTTTGTACTCAAGTCCTCCGGCAGCGAGTGCTTCATCAATTTCAGCTTTTAGATCTGCGTATTTCAGCATATATTCATTTGTTTTTTTGAGATTGCAGTAGCAAGCTGAGCAGGAAGCGACAAGATCGTTCCCATATTTCTCGGCAAGCGCCAGATTTCTGGCCGAAATACTGAACGACAGTTTTTCATCAACAGATATGTATGAAGTCGCGCCGCAGCAGTTCCAGTCTTCAAGTTCGTTAAGTTTGATGCCAAGTTTTTCGCACATCAGTCTTGTGGAAGTGTCATAAAATGATGAACTTGCCTCAAGCGAACATCCCGGATAATATGTATATTCCATCATTTTCCTCCCTGTTTACCGGATGCTTTATCCATTATTTTTCTTAAACTGTCCATTCCTTTAATCCTTTTAGGCAGCAAAGGCATCCTTCCTCTGAAAAACAGCTTGATCCCCTTCGGTATCATGCCGGGAAGCATGCTTGGCTTAACAAAAAGGAAATAGCTTGAAAGCATACCCACTTCATAGTTTCTACCGAAAAATCTGACCGTTCTCTGAAATTCTCTCGCAACCTTATGTGCTTTCAGTCCTTTTGGAATACTGTTATATCTGATAGCCATTCTTTTAAGCGCATACATCACATCGGTGATTTTAATTTCTTTGGGGCATCGAACCGCGCAGCTGTAGCATGAAGCGCATATCCAAGGCGTATTTGATGACAGAACTTCCTCTTTCAGACCTGCTCTTACCATAGCAAACAATTCTCTGGGGGTTCTGTCCATCCTGTAAGAAGTAGGGCAGCTCCCCGAACATGTGCCGCACTGGATGCAGCCTTTGATTTTATCGCCACCTGGCATTTTCCCAAGTTCTTCAATAAAAGAGGGATCATAGTCGATGTATTGCCTTGCTTCCCTGAAACCTATAACTGATTCTGAAGGGACATGAAAAACATTCCTGGAATAACTTTTATTAAGATCCTCTTTCGATAATGTGTTTTTCTCTTTATTCATGGATACCTCTTATCAAGGTTTATAATTACTGGTTTATGTTTTTCCACCGTTCTCAAACTGTCATGTGAAATATTTCACAACATACAGCATAGGTTATACAAAAGCATTTGGAAAGTCAAACTGTTTCGTGAAAATATTCACATGCGCTGCTATATTTGCAGCTACACCTTGACTTTAAACATCACTGATGTATAATGCGTTTCTGTTTTTTGCTTTTACAGGAGGATTTTATGAAATTCAGGAATATTAAAGCAGCGGCGCTGGTGCTTTTGCTTATCGGAGGGACATTTCTTTTTGCGGAAGATAATATTGAGCCGAAGGAATCAAACTGGTCGGTTGATTTTTCAGGCCTGGCAATGTTCAGGTTTGTAGGAGTTGATGAAGAGGTTTCTCCTTTTAGCAGATATACAACCGTTGCAGGAAAAGACAAGGAAGCAATCTTTGAGATTCCGCAAATCGGATTTGGAGTCAAGGCCTCATGGAAGGATAAGGTTCATTTTTACACCCATCTCAATTATAATCCCAGACTCAAAGAAGACTACAACAACATTCATTTTGACAAAGAAGACAATAAAATTGCCGTCATTGAAGCCTCAATAGCCGTTGATGATATTTTCGGCAAATTCGACACAAAAATTGGCAGATTCGGTCTGCCTTTCTCCCTTGAGAATATTGGCCCTCTTAAAACAACTGAATACACGATTTTTCCGTCAGCAGTGAACGCCGTTCTTAACAACATCATATTTTACGGTTTGGAAGTTTCCTATGGAATGGAGAAGGAAAGCGATAGTCTTTTCGCGTGGGCCATGGGAATTAACAGTGGAATGCAGAAATTCAATATGCCCTTCCATTCAGGAGCTCTCAAACAATATTGGCCACACACAGATATAATGACTGACCCTTCAAGGGAAAGTTCGGGGATTGACAGCGCACTTGGATCACACTTTTATGCAGAAATGAGAGACACTTCGCAGCACTTCAAGATTGGCGGATTCTATTATAATAATGGCGTGGAAAGATCAGGGAATAAGGATTACGAAACAAGGCTTACTGGTGGAATCGGCTGTGCAACATGGGCAAAAGTAAAAATTATTTCCCAGATACTGAATGGAGAGACACTTTATTTTGAGCCCGTTGATTTCGGAGTTATTTCAGTTCAGGAAATGCCTAAATATAAATTCCAGTCCTGGTTCATTCTTATCAACTATGAATTTGTAAAGAAACACTCAATCTCCGCAAGATACGAGATATCTGAAATGGCTTATGATCCGGGATTCTATGTAAATGAGAACGGGACAAATTACTATATTGCAAGAGGAAGGGATCAGGATAAAGCATATACTTTCTGTTACAACTGGAAAATTTCCAATCATTTCAAGCTTGCTCTGGAATACATGAAGCTTGATAATGAAGACTGGTGGGCTGAATATCTTTACCCGAGAGCTGACACTGACCTTGAAGATGATATCGCTCAAATCAATTTAACTGTTTCTTTCTGACCTAATCAAGTTAGACTGCATGAAAGCGGGTTTTTATGCCCGCTTTTTATTTTGTTTTTCTTCCGTGGATTTTATCTGCAAATTTTCTTTTTTACCTGATATCACAAGAGTAATTTCCCCTTTGATCTTTACCCGTTTTTCCAATAGGGCACTCACTTCTGAAATTGATCCCCTCAAATGCTCTTCATGAATTTTTGTCATTTCCCTGCACAAGCAAACATCTCTGTTTCCTAAAGCAGATTCAAGGTCGCACAGCGTCCTAATAATTCTGTGGGGAGATTCATAAACAATAACAGTTGAATACTCATCAGAAACCGCGTCAAGAAAATCCTTCCTTCTTTTCCCTTTTGGCGGAATAAAACCGAAAAAGGCAAATCTGTTTGTTGGAAGCCCTGACACCTGAAGAGCGGAGACTATAGCTGAAGGCCCCGGAATTGACCTAACGGCAATGTTTTCTGATATGGCTGCTCTGACCAGATAAAAACCAGGATCCGAAATGCACGGTGAGCCGGCATCGGTTACAAGTCCTACGCTTTCGCCATTCAGAAGTTGCGCAATCAGTTCTTTTGTCCGTTTTTCCTTATTATGATCATGGTAAGAAACAGCCTTCTTTCTGTTTATTCCCAAGTGATGCAGGAGTCTTCCCGTCGTTCTTGTGTCCTCACAGGCCAGCAAATCGACCTCCTCAATAATAGTTCTGCACCGCTCCGAAACATCCCCAAGATTTCCTAAAGGTGTAGCAATTAAGTATAGAATTCCTTTTTCAGTCATATTAAAATAATTTTACCTCTCTCATTGTATCAAAACATAAATTTATACAACATATCAGTTCACATTTTAAAATTTGATTTTCGAGCGTAATTAAATAACCAGAGAAACAAACATTGCGGAAAACCACCCGTTATGGGAAAATTTATTAAATATTTATCCCCAATATTAACTTTAAGTATTAGTTTTAATTCTTTTTTAACAATAATTTAACAACTCAATATATCATTTGCTTAACTTGATATACTTAAACAAGAAAAATCCTTTCAAAAGAAATCAAACACATTAAGATAAGTCCGTTCCAGGAACTCCACATTGATTTATTATCTGATTGTCTACGAACATTAATTCCCCAATATTTGCTTTTTATTTCCGTTGTCCTTTAAGAAAATGTTGACCACTCCTCAAATGGATGATAATATACAGATTGTTTTTAGTAAAGGAGAATATTATGCTCAGGTTAGCACTGACCGGACTGATTTCCGCATCGGTTTTTATTGCCTTGACTGTCAATACTGAAGGAGCAGGCAAGGACAGAAAAGAGGAAGTCGCCCATATTGAAACTTCCTATGGCACCATTGTTGTCCGTTTTTTCCCTGATATAGCTCCAGCGCATGTCGAAAACTTTATTTCTCTGGCAAAAAAGGGCTTTTATGACGGATGCAGGTTTCACAGAGTAATTCCGGGCTTCATGATCCAGGGCGGAGATCCCAGTAGTAAGAGTGACGACAGGTCAAAACACGGCTTCGGAGGTTCTGAAAAAACAATAAAAGCCGAATTTACTGATTACAGGCAGCATATTAGAGGAATCGTTTCCATGGCAAGATCTGATGACCCGAACAGCGCTTCATCACAGTTCTTTATTATGGTTGACAAGGCTCCTCGGCTTGACGGAAAGTATTCAATTTTCGGTGAGGTTATTGAAGGAATGGATGCCGTTGACAGAATTGTTAACCTTGAAAGGGATGGAAGAGATAATCCAGTCAGTCTTGAGGATGCAAGAATAAAATCGGTCAAAATCAAAAAGGCTAGAACAAACAAATAAGGGAGCCTGTACAATAAAATGTAGAAGTGAAAAAACGAAGGGCTCATTCCCGAATGACTTAGCAATGATGAAAGTACTCTACCTTGCTATTGGAAATATATCGAAAAAATGGACAAGGCCAATAAAGAACTGGAATGCGGCTTTAAGCCAGTTTGCAATAAAATTTGAGGATCGCTTTCCGGTAGCATGATATATTACCCGTTTACACAGTTAATTGAACAGAGCCCAAGAATGCTTAAACAGGCTGCTTAGTGTTATTCTGTGTCCAGCCAACTGGTTACGGTACAATAACCTAGTATGTATTTTAATTCAATTCAGTTTGCAATATTCCTTCCGATAGTGTTTGCTCTTTACTGGATGCTGTCCGGGAAGCACAGAATACAAAACCTGTTTATTGTTTTTGCAAGTTATGTATTCTACAGCTGGTGGGACTGGCGCTTTCTTTCACTGATATTTACAAGCACAATAATTGACTACTTTGTAGGTTTAGGCCTAACAGTTCAGAAAAACAGCAGAATCAGAAAAATTCTTCTTTGGACAAGTATAATTTTAAATCTGGGATTTCTAGGGTTGTTCAAATATTATAATTTTTTCCAGGAAAGTCTGATAAATATGTTTTCAGTCTTCGGCATAGATTTAAATGCCAGATCTTTAAAGGTTATCCTGCCCGTAGGTATCAGCTTTTATACCTTTCAAACCCTCAGTTACTCCATTGATATCTATAGGCGTAAGCTTCAGCCAACAAAGGATTTTATTGCTTTCGTAGCGTTTGTAAGTTTTTTCCCCCAACTTGTAGCGGGGCCAATTGAACGGTCAACAAACCTGCTTCCCCAGTTTCTTAAAAGAAGATCATTCGACTACGGCAATGCTGTCAACGGATTAAGACAGATATTGTGGGGTCTGTTTAAAAAGATATTGATAGCAGACCGATGTGCAGAGCATGCTAATAATATTTTCGATAATTACACTGATTACAACGGAAGCACACTTCTTCTGGGAACATTTTTTTTTGCATTTCAAATTTACGGTGATTTTTCAGGTTATTCAGACATCGCAATAGGAACAGCCAGACTTTTCGGAATCAATCTGATGAAAAATTTTGATTTCCCCTATTTCTCACGCGACATAGCCGAATTCTGGAGAAGATGGCATATTTCGCTTTCAACATGGTTTAGGGATTATTTATACATCCCGATCGGAGGAAGCCGAAATGGAACTTTAAAATCGATAAGAAATATTTTCATAGTCTTTATTGTCAGCGGCTTCTGGCATGGTGCAAACTGGACATTCCTGATTTGGGGGGGGTACCATGCACTTTGCTTTATACCGTTACTATTAATGAAGAGGAACAGAAATAATCTGGACATCGTTGCATCAGATAAACTTTTACCTTCATTGCGAGATATTATGAATATTCTATCAACTTTCCTTTTAACCAGTATTGCTTGGGTATTTTTCAGGGCGGAAAATGTCGAACATGCGTTAGGTTATTTGCACAGGATTTTGTCTATTAATCTTTTTTCCATTCCCGAAATAAGACCTCATTATCTAGGATTTATTATAGTGTTATTTACAACAATTGAGTGGTTCGGCAGAAAACATGAATTTGCAATAGAAGGCATCAGGGATATTCGATGCAAGAGTGTAAGGTGGCTAACATATATAATTCTAATTCTGATCATATATTTTCATGGATATTATTCTGAATCTATAGAGTTCATTTACTTCCAGTTCTAACTTATGAAAAAATTCCTCATAAATATTGTCAATTTCAGTCTTTGTATAATTCTGATAAATTTCATATTTTATGAAATTAAATACAGAAAATATTTAATGCGTTATGAAAGACTTAATGAGGAATGCAGTTTCTTCTTACTATCCGACTCTCACGGCTTAGCTCTCGGGAAGCTCATGGAGGAATACGGTTGTTTCAACTTTTCTGCCGGAAGTGACTCCTGTCCCGATATGTTGAGGAAAGTTGATTTCCTGATTAAACATACTGCAGTGGAAACAATTATTATCCAGCTTGACGACCATTCATTGTCTCCCTATAGAGACAGGTTTAACAATCTGGACAGGTCGGAATATTTTTCTGGTTGGAGAGAATTAAACGATATATCTGATACTGTAAAAGGATGCTTTAATAGATATTTTGTAATGACCGATCCTAAAGCCAGAGATATTATTAAGTCCTTTTTACAATCCTATATTCATAATTCTGAAAGTGAAACAGCGTTTGACTGGATGAAACTAAAGAATCAGGAAAGAAACGATCTTTGCCTGAAGAGATTTAAGGAGCAGCTTAATTATGATGGAGTTTCAGAAATCCAGTCTACAGCATTGCATGAAATTATGACAGTCTGTGAACGGAATAATATAGAACTGGTTGGAATTAAGTTCCCGCTTCCAAATGAATACATTAGTGTAATCGGAGATATCAACTTTGGAGCAGACAAATTATTTGAAGAAAAAAACCTGAAAATATATGACTTTAAATACATCTTCCTTGATAGAGAAGATTGTTTTTATAATCAGGACCACTTGAATAGCAAAGGTGGAAAAGAACTTGTAAAGATAATATATGACTGTATTCTAGAGAAAAACAACAGTTGTCAATATAGCAGATAAAAAATGTCACGGGAGTATCCCATGATTTTGCATGCCCTTGAGACACAGCCAAGTTCTTTTGAGAGATTCAACAATCCCAGCTTGTTTTTGATTATCTTTTCCTGATCCGTCATCTGACATTTCCTCCTGTAGGATTGAAAGCACCGAAGAATGGAAAATTCCACTCCGCTATCGCTCCGTTTCATCTTCCATTCTTCTTATTCATTTTAACACATGCTGTCAGCTTAAGTCTTGACTTTTACACTCAAACACAGAATGCAGTGCTCAAAGTTTTCGGATACGAAGTTAATTCCGACTGGGTTCTACAAACAGTAACCTCGTAACTTGATGTATTTAAGTATGTTAACTGCACTTATGCGTTTTATCTCCGGAAGTCAAGTTTCACCTCCAACTGGGTGTGCCCTGCCGGGCGCACATAAAAAGAAGGAAGCGTTTGACCGCTTCCCCTTTTTACAATATCAGCTAATCAGCTTCCGGCAATCATGAAGGCTATAACAAGCGCGTAAATCACAAGAGATTCAATAAATGCAAGGCCAAGTATGAGCAGGAACTTTATATCCCCCGCAGCACTGGGATTTCTTGCTATACCTTCGGCACCTGCGGCGACAGCTTTACCTTGGCCTATAGCGCCAAAAGCTGCTGCAATAGCTATTGTGTATCCAGCCGCAATGGCTCCCCAGGCGACACCGCTTTTTGTGTTTTCTCCCGCTCCGCCATCAGCTGCCATTGTCACCGACGCAAGCACTGCAAAAACCGCCACCGTCATTATCACTTTTTTCAGATTCATGGATTTTTCTCCTCCTGATTACAGGACTATACTCAGTGATGTTCTGATACCGCACCGCCAAGATAGACCATTGTCAATACAACAAAAATTAAAGTCTGAACAGCACTCCCAAAAATACCCAACCCCAACATCGCCAGCGGAATTGCGAACGGAACAAGGGCAAATATAAAGGAAGCGGCTGTGTGTTCACCGAAAATATTGCCGAAAAGTCGCAGGGTAAGGGACAGAACCCTTGCAATATGGCTGATTATCTCCACAACAACAAATAAAGGAATAAGCCACCATACTGGCCCCAAAAACTGTTTGAAATAAGCAAATCTGAACTCTCTCAAACCGTGATAATTATAATAAGCAAAAGCCATTACTGCCAGGCCCAAAGTGACATTTACATTTGCGGTTGGGGGCTGAAGTCCTGGGATTATGCCGCTAAAGTTACAAAGAAACACAACAAAACCAAATGTTCCCACGACACCAATAAAGGAAATACCTTTGTGGCCTACAATCTGGTCAAGAGAGTTTCTCAGAGTGGCGATTATAAGTTCAAGTGCTATCTGAACCTTTCCGGGGTTTTCGTCATTGAATGTCTTTCTTATCACAGGTGTTACAACAGACAAAACCAGAACAATAAACGCAAGCATCACTAGATGGTCGGGAGGTTCATAGCCAGTGAGTTTATGTATTAAAGTCGAAAATATTGATACTTCGTGGTGCATCAGGCTTTCTTTTTATTGATAAATATCCCGCCTATAAACGCAGCGGCAGGTGGTACTGAAAATCCGATTGCTACGCCAATCATGCTTTTCACATGCATCCGACGGTCAAGCATAATAACACACAAGAGCACCGCAATCAACAGGAATCTAAACAGATATTTCATAAGATAGACTGTTTTTTTTCTGCTGTTTTCCCCTGAAAATATTCCGCTGACAGTCTGTTCAAGCCAGAAAAAGTTAAGAACTCCGACGAAACATCCAAGAGCGACCCCTACACCAATGTTCAGAGGAAAAATAATTATCGATGCAATTGAAACACAAATTCCAATAACAACACTTAACCTTTTAATTTTTTCAAGATTTATATCAATACTGTTCATTTCTTGTTCTTATCTTCGTCGGCAATGGATTTAGCCAGACGGAAAAGGTTCAAAAATGCGGCAAATATCCCAATCGCCGTAAATACGAATGTCAGCCATGGATAAACTCCGAATAAACTGTCCATCCATTTTCCCCACAAATACCCCACCCCTGTGCATGCAGGGAACATAAGACCGACAGTGCTTACCATCGCCCATTTATCTGTCACGCGGAAAGGCAATTTCTAGAAATTTGTCAGATGAATAATCGAAAACGCGGCCCAGTTGGCAAAAGGCTCAACATAAAGGCCTATCAGTATTGTAAAGAAGACCGATATGCCGACAGAAAGAATAAGCCCCGGGGATCGGGAAAAGGACATTCCTTCTGTATTGGCATCCCTGAAATACATATTCGTCACTACCCTCATATAATAAAAGAGGGAAATAACACTGTTAAGAACAGCTGCAACGGCAAGCCAGAAAAGTCCCTGATTAACAGCGACACTGAATATGTAAAGTTTTCCGATAAATCCGGAGGTAAAAGGAATTCCGGTCAATGCAAGCATAAATATAAGCATAATCAGGGCTACACATTGGCTCTTTGATGCAAGGCCGTAAAAATCATCAAGCATCTCAGCCGATTTGCCGTTCTTTTTAACAACAAGAAGTAGATTGAAAGCACCGATATTCATGAATGTATAAATAAGAATATAAAGCATGACAGCCACAATGCTGGCTTCATCATTAGTTTTCGCTGCTGCCACAATTCCTATCAGAATATATCCTGCATGGGCAATACTTGAGTAAGCAAGCATCCTTTTCAAATTTGTCTGGAGAACTGCGGTTATATTGCCCACAATCATTGAAGCCAAAGACAAGAACGCGACCAAAATAATCCAGTGGTCTGCGATGGAACCAAACGCTTCAAAAAAGATCCGGAGAAAAACGGCAAACGCTGCAGCTTTTGGGGCAGTGGACAGAAAAGCTGTTATGGGAGTCGGTGCACCCTCGAATGTGTCAGGTGCCCAGCTGTGGAAAGGAACAGCTGCAAGCTCAAAAGCTATTCCTATTGCAATGAAGATCACTCCAAGCAGGAACATCGGATTTAAACCTGCTGTACCCAGATAGGCACTTACCGCCGCAAGATCAATTTTACCTGTAACGCCATAGACCAGCGAAACACCATAAACATAGACAGCGGACGAGAATGATGCCAGTATGAAATACTTGAACGCCGCTTCACTTGATCTTTTGACATTCTTCAGATAACCGGTCAGGACAAATATCGGCAGAACAGCCGTTTCAAGGGCAATCCAGATAGTGAGAAGATTCCTTGATGAGACCATTAACATAAGACCAACAACTGAAATCAGAATCAACGGGTAATATTCCCTGCTTTTTGCTGCATTTTCTTCAAGGAATTTCTCGGAAGCAAGGACGGTTAGAAAACCTGCAACAATGAAAACAGCCTTGAAAAATATTGAAAAACTGTCAACAACCAGCATCCCGCCGAAAATTTCCAGATCTATGGAGAAACCTTCTTTTATGAAAATATAAATCCCTGTACCCGCTAGAACAAGAGAAAAAAGTGTCATGTAATAAACCAGCTTTTTAGAAACTCCCTTAAGCAAAGGCTCGAAAAGAATCAGGAAAAAAGCGGAAATCAGAACGATAACCTCGGGAGCAAGAGGGATAATATCCTTCCAGCCGGGGATAAGATTACTCATGGTGCGTTTCCTCTGAATGAACTGAGGATTTTTCTTCAGACACTTCAATAATTGCCGTAATATCCTGTCGGTCTCCTGCGTAATTCCCTCTTATTTTTTCAACAAGATGATTTGACGGGGCTTCCAGATAATCCAGAACCGGTTTCGGATAGAGGCCAATCCACAGGGCCAGAATTACTAACGGGACAAGATATAGAATTTCGCGGAGATTTAAATCTTTCAGATCTTTGTTCTTATCGTTTGTGATCTTTCCGAAGAACACCCTCTGGAACAGCCATAGCATGTAAGCGGCAGCCAAAATAACCCCAAGCGCGGCAATTGCGGCCCAGGTAAAACTGACTTCATATGTCCCGATAAGTATCATAAACTCGCCGACAAAGCCGCATAACCCAGGAAGCCCGAGCGATGCAAGAGCCATATAGGCAAACAGAGCAGCATAAACAGGCATGACACCCGAAAGCCCTCCGAAATCCTTAATCATCCTTGTATGCCTTCTTTCATAGATGATGCCCACCAGAAGAAACAGCGCACCGGTAGTGATTCCGTGATTTAGCATTTGGAGAAGACCGCCCTTCACACCTGTGGGAGTGAAAACAAATATCCCCAACATCACAAAACCAAGATGGCTCACGCTGGAATAAGCGATAAGCCTTTTCATGTCCTTCTGAACCATGCAGACAAGGGCACCATAAACAATTCCTATAAGACACAGCACAACAAGCCAGTCTATCCAATAGAGGGCTCCCTGCGGAAGGATGGGCAGCGCAAACCGGACAAATCCGTATGTCCCCATCTTCAAAAGTACACCTGCCAGAATGACAGAACCTGCGGTAGGCGCATCGGTATGAGCATCCGGAAGCCATGTGTGGAACGGGAACATAGGTACTTTAATCGCAAATCCGAGGAACATGGCAGCAAAAACCCATATCTGAAGCTGAAGCGGGATGGAAGCAGCTATCTGATGGTAGGCAAGCACTCCGAATGTCCCTTCCAGAGGCTGTTCAAGCCCCGGGAACAATCCGAGAAAAAGCTCATTTGCAGGGGTCTGAACATAAAAATAAAGAGTAAGAATACCGAGAAGCATGAAAAGACTTCCGAAAAGGGTGTACAGGAAGAACTTAATCGCTGAATAAAGTTTGTTATCACTACCCCATATACCAATAAGAAAGTACATCGGAACCAGCATTACTTCCCAGAAAATATAGAAAAGGAAAAAATCAAGCGACATGAAGACGCCCAGCATGGTTACCTGCAGAAGCAGCAGGAACACATAATACTCCTTGACCCTTGTTGTAACGGCGGTATAGGAGGAAACTATCGCAATCACTCCCAGGAGGGTTGTCAGAAGTATAAGAAGAAGGCTTATTCCGTCAATTCCAAACTCATATCTTATCCCGAGTGAAGGAATCCACGAAAGGCTCTCTCGGAACTGCGGATTATCAATCACACCCTCAAGGTTAAATCCCCTGAGAAGAATAAGGGAAAGAAGAAAATCAATAAACGCTACCCCTGTAGCAATATGTTTCACAGCTCCGTTCATTGATTTCGGAACGAGCATTATCAGCAGCACCCCCAGCAGAGGGAAATAGCAAATCAGTGACAGGATCCCCATAGTTAGCTCCTCACATCCGAGTTTATTACAATCATATTATTACAATCATATATATACATAGCACAGCAAAAATACCAATCAGAAAGACAAGAGCGTAGCTTTGCACCATGCCGTTCTGCATTTTTCTGAAAACGGCCGAACTTCTCTGGGTTGCCCAAGCGGAAGCATTTACAAGCCCGTCCACAAGATGCTTATCAAGAAACGCGCTGATGTAAGAATCTATCTTTGTAAACATGGCAGTTCCGTTCACACACAGCCCGTCAATAAACCACTTGTCAAAATACCACAGCACAATTCCGCTGTAATAAGTCCCCCTGATAACTGTTGCGTGATAAAACTCATCAACATAATATTTATTCTTTACAAGGGTGTAAATCTGTCTGAAGTTCGAGGCCATTCTGGCTGGAACTTCATCATTACCCTTCGAATACCATGCTCTTGCCCAGAGGAAACCGGTAAGCCCAACTGCCATTGACAGAAAAATGAGCCCTGTTTCCATCGCGTAAAACTTCCAGTCATGAGCGGCATGATGCGCATGAGCAAACTGGCCAACAGGAACTATCACAGGAGAAAGGAAACCTTTCAGAAGATGTGCGTTTTTTATCATCGGGATTCCAAACAAACCTCCGAATACCGACAATGCGGCAAGTATTATCAGCGGAACGGTCATTGTGGACGGTGATTCATGCACATGTTTTCTCGCTTCCTCGGTCATTCTGTCCTTCCCGTGGAAAGTCACAAAATAAAGCCTGAACATATAGAATGATGTCATCAGCGCGGCGGACATCCCGACAATCCAAAGCACCTTCAGAATCCATCCCGCATGAGCGGTCGATCCTATAAGAGTATAGGTCAGAATTTCATCCTTGCTCATCAGTCCTGAAAATGGCAACAGCCCGGAAATTGCAATCGTAGCCATCAAGAAGGTGAAGTGGGTTTTGGGTATAAGGTTTTTCAGTTTTCCCATCTTCCACATATCCTGCTCCCCGCTCATTGCATGAATAACGCTTCCAGCCCCCAGGAACAGTAGCGCCTTAAAAAAGGCATGCGTCATAAGGTGAAAAATCCCGCCTACAAAAGCACCGACCCCGAGCCCCAAGAACATATACCCCAGCTGACTTATTGTTGAATAAGCAAGCACCTTTTTAAGGTCATCCTGAACAAGGCCCATAGAAGCTGCGAAAATTGCTGTCACGCATCCAACCGCTGCGACACATAGCATGGCGGTCGGGGCAAGCTGATATATCACATTCATTCTGGTTATGATATACACCCCTGCGGTAACCATTGTAGCCGCATGGATAAGAGCGCTGACCGGCGTCGGACCGGCCATGGCGTCGGGAAGCCATACATAAAGGGGAATCTGGGCTGACTTTGCAGTAGCGGCAAAAAGAAGCAGGATTCCTATAAGCGTCAGGAGCGCTGCGGGGCTTATGTGAAGGGTTGAGAAAACCAGATCATTTCCTGCATGGAACAGAGCAAGCGCCCGTTCAGAAACGACTGAAAAATCCAATGAGCCGAATGCCGCAAACATTGTTCCCATGCAGAGAATCATCGCGAAGTCACCAACTCGGTTTGTTATAAAAGCTTTTTTGCTGGCATCTGCTGGCCACTGTTCCTTATAGTAAAAACCAATAAGCAGATAGGAACAAAGACCGACTCCCTCCCATCCGAGGAACATCCCCAGAAAATTCGCGCTTAGGACGAGAACGAGCATGGAAAACATAAACAGGTTCATGTAACTGAAAAACCGCCAGTAACCTTCCTCGTGCGCCATGTAACCTATCGAATAAACATGGATGAGAAAACCTACACCGCATACCACAAGGGCCATAACGCACGAAAGGGGATCGAACTGGAAGCTCCAATTCAGCACAAAATTTGAAATCGTTTCGTTTGCAGTGTGAAAAACTCCGCCATTTATAAACTGGGCATAGTCATACTGGACAATACCCTCGTTAACCCTGTCCGCTGGGGCCACTTCTGTAACAAGCCAGAAAGCGAGAGTAATAGTTGTGAGCAGCGAAAGAAGAACAGCTCCGCACGCTATGAAATGAACCATTTTCTTCTTATACGCCCATCCGCCGAAAATCCCGTTTATTAAAGCACCAAGGGCGGGGAATAATGGAATTAATATAATTAATTTACTCATATCACCACTTCATCAGGTTAAATTGGCTGATATCAACCGTGCCTCTATTCCTGTAAAGTACGATCAGCACGGCAAGGCCGATAGCCACCTCTCCGGCGGCGACACATATAACAAAAATCGAAAATATCTGACCTGTTATATCACCCAGATATCTGGAAAATGCCAGAAAATTTATATTCGCTGCATTAAGCATCAGTTCTATTGACATAAGAACAATGACGGCATTCTTTCTTGCGAGAACACCTATGACACCCAGTCCGAAAAGAAGAAGACTTAAAGCGACATAGTGATAAACCGTTATCATTTATTCTTCCTCCCTTTTCGCAAGAACTATAGCACCGACCATTGCCGCAAGAAGATAAACTGAAGCAAGTTCAAACGGAAAAATGTAACTGTAAAACAATTCATTTGCTACAGCTTCAACATTTCCGCTTATATCATTGCTTTTGATCTTGTCCCGAACGGGACTGCCGTCCAAGGTCCGGGCCATAAGATTTTCCGAAACAATGTTTCCGGGGGCTTGATCCCTAAGATCTGAATTGGCAATAAAGTGACCTGCGAAAGCAAGAACGAGAATTGCTGTTATCACGCCAACAACAGCCTGGCGGTGAAATCTCTGCATCTTTTCAAGTTCCCGCATCGAAACAAGCATTATCATGAAAAGAAACAGAACCATTATACCTCCGGCGTAAACAAGAATCTGTATAGCGGCTATAAATTCAGCATCGAGGTGTATATACATGGCAGCAATTGACACAAAGCAGAAAATAAGAAAAACAGCGCTGTGAACCGGCTTTCTGCAGAAAATAACAAACGCAGCGGAAACAACAATCAGAAAACTTATAGTATAAAAAACCAGAGATTCAGCCATCATATCACTTTTTATACACTCTTATGTCAAGATTCTTACCCAGAGAATCCAGGTTTTGAATAAGTTCATTTTTATCATAAACAGCCATCTCAAATTCCGTGGAATGGAAAATAGCTTTCGTCGGGCAGACTTCAACGCAAAAACCGCAGAAACTGCATTTCAGAAAATCTATCGTGAATTCCATCGGCTGCTTCACTTCTTTATCAGGGTTTTTGACAATCTCAATAACACCTGTCGGACAGGCCCGCTTGCACATCATGCAGGATATACACTTATCTTTGTCAACATGCAGCCTGCCCCTGAACCCTTCTTTAATGACCGGCCTCACTTTTGGATATTCTTCGGTGACATTCTTTTTCCACTGGTATCGTTCGGTTACGCTTAACCCCATAATTAAATCCCAGAAAAAGATTGTTTGGAAAAAATGCAGTATTATTTTACCCAATTCCATCACCCGAAAATTGCAGCAGAGATCTCAGGCCATGAGAGCACTGCTCCTGTGAGTATTATATTGACCAATGCAAGAGGTATAAGGATCTTCCATCCGATCTGCATAAGCTGGTCATATCTGTATCTGGGGAAAGTCGCCCTTATCCACAGAAAGCCGTAAAGGAATATCATTATTTTCGCAAAAAGCCATCCGAAAGGAACAATTCCGGTCAGAAATGTCCCGATAAAAGGAACACCGGACAAAATGCCTATCGCCCAGTCGTTAATCCCGCTCATGAATGGCAGCGGCTGCCATCCACCCAGATAGATAAGTGCGGCAAGCATTGCTGCGAGTATCATTGCCGCATATTCACCAAGAAAATAATAAGCAAATTTCATTCCGCTGTATTCGGTATGAAACCCTGCTACAAGTTCACTTTCCGCTTCAGGAAGGTCAAACGGAGATCTGTTTGATTCTGCTATGGCACTCACTGTGAAGATAAAAAATGCAAGAATCTGCGGAAGCACAAACCATTTCGGAATCACCCCGAGATAACCGCCTCCCTGCGCTGCCACAATATCACCCAATCTCAGCGAGCCTGCTATCATAAGCGGGCCGATAACCGAGAGCGCAAGGGGGACTTCATAGCTTATCATCTGGCTGGCTGAACGCAACCCCCCAAGCAGTGAATATTTGCTGTTTGAGGACCACCCGCCAAGGATAATTCCGTAAACACTGAGGGAACCAATGGCCAGAACCAGCATAATACCGAGGTTAACATCAGCAATAATCCACGGTTTAAAAGCTATGTCTCCGGCAACTTCAATTGACGGAGGACCGAACGGAACAGGCGCGAAACTTACAAAAGCTACCAGAAGAACTATAATAGGTGACGCAATAAAGACCCATTTATCAGCCCTAGCTGGAATCAGGTCTTCTTTCACAAAGAGCTTCATACCGTCAGCAATAGGCTGTAATACCCCGTGCCAGCCCACCCTTCTTGGTCCAAGTCTTACCTGCATGAATGCAAGGATCTTTCTCTCCATATATGTCATGTAAGCGACACCTAGCGACACAATGCCAAAAATAATGGCTATCTGAATAAACGAAAACAACCAGGACAGATACTGTTCCATCTAGCGGTCAACCTCTCCGAAAACGGGATCAAGGGTCCCGATAACAGCAATTACATCAGCAATCAGATGCCCTTCCACCATCTTTGGCAAAGCCATAAGATTTGCAAAGCACGGGCTTCTCATTTTCCATCTGTAGGGTTTAGTTGAGCCGTCACTCTTTATGTAAATAGCCAGCTCACCCTTGGGGGACTCAGTCCGGAAATAAACTTCACCTGCCGGGGGTTTCACCGGTTTCGTCGCCTTTTTATAGTCCGCATTTATAATTTCACTTTCGGGAAGACCGTCAATTGCCTGCTGTATAATCCTGCAGCTCTGCTTCATTTCTTCCATGCGGACAAGATATCTGTCGTAGGTGTCGCATTTATATTCAACAGCTACATTAAAATCAAAATCCTCGTAAGAACAGTATGGCTGATCCTTTCTGATATCCCAGGCGACCCCTGAACCTCTCAGCGGCGGCCCGCTCACGCCAAGATTGATAGCGTCATCTTTAGGCAGAATGCCAATCCCTACAGTCCTTCCAAGCCATATTCTGTTCTTACTGAGAATAGTCTCATATTCAGCAATGAATTTGGGAAACCCTTTGATGAATTTCTGAATTTTACCGCTCAATTCAGGGGTAATGTCGTTGTAGAATCCCCCTATTTTCATTATGTTTAGAGTAAGTCTTGCTCCGCAGTAGTCCTGATATATATCGAGTATATCTTCTCTTTCTCTGAAGGCATACATAAGGATTGTCATTGCTCCGATGTCAAAAGCGTGTGTAGCAAGCCACACCAGATGGTTCGCAATTCTTCCAAGTTCTGCAAAAATGACCCTCATGTACTGGGCTCTTTTCGGAATTTCTATATCCGCAAGTTTTTCTACCGCCATTACATGCGCAAGATTTCCGGCAGCTGCGACAATATAATCAGTCCTGTCAGTGAAATATGTAATTTGTCTGTAATCCCTGTTTTCACAAAGCTTTTCCGTTCCTCTGTGCAGGTATCCGATAACGGGTTCGCATTTTACTATCCTCTCACCGTTCAGCCATAATTTCAGCCTCATCACCCCGTGAGTCGCAGGGTGCTGAGGACCCATATTTATTTCCATTATCTCCGGACTAGGCATTTTCCTTCTCCCCCACTTTTTCTGATTCAGCAGGTCCCTCAAGCGGATAATCTTTTCTAAGAGGGAAACCTTCCCAATCATCCGTCAGAAGAATTCTTTTCAAGTCCGGATGTTCGTTGAATTCAACCCCGAACAAATCATAGACCTCCCTTTCAAACCAGTCAGCAGACTGCCAGACAGAGAAAAGGCTCGTCACCTTTTCGCCCTCTTTCAGCTTAACTCTCAGATGGATGTCCTTTCTGCTTACTGTTGAATAAAGGCTGTAGATTACCTCAAAGGGCTTATCATCCTTCGGGTTATGAAGGCCTGTAACACATGACAGATAATCAAACCTAACATCGTTCCCGGCTTTAAGAAAAAGAGCGGAATCCTTCAGCAAATCAGGTGAAATATCAATATAGTGATGACCACAAAAGTAATTCACATCAAGAATACCGTCTTTGAATTTCTCTTTCAGAGAATCAACTATCGGGCATACCGGGATCTTTTTGTCTTCCGTTTTGCCGGGTTCTTCTTTTACAGGTTCTTTCTTTTCTTCGTCACTCATATCAGTTTTTTCTTCTGAGAATGCGGCCTTTTTCTATCTTGCTCTGAAGCTGCATCAGTCCGTAGAACAGAGCTTCCGGCCTGGGTGGACATCCCGCGATATAAACATCAACCGGAATTATTTTGTCAACACCCTGGATTACGGAATAAGTAGGGTAAGGACCTCCCGAATTCGCGCACGCACCCATTGATATAACCCATTTGGGTTCGGGCATCTGCTCATAAAGTCTTATCACAGCGGGAGCCATTTTCTTCGTAACCGTTCCGGCAACTATCATCAAATCGGACTGCCTTGGAGTTGCACGGAATATTTCCATCCCAAAACGAGCAATATCGAACCTTGCGGCACCTGCAGTGAGCATTTCGATTGCACAGCACGCAAGACCGAATGTCAAAGGCCAAACCGACCCTTTGCGGGCCCAGTTGAAAACAGAATCAACAGTCGTGGTGATTATATTTTCGGGGAGTTTGTTTTCGAGTATTCCCAATCCAGCGCTCCTTTTTTCCAGGCATACCACCATCCGATAAAGAGTATGATTATAAATACAACCATCTCTATGAGACCGAACAGTGCCAATTTTTTATACATTACTGCCCACGGGAAAAGAAATATGCTTTCCACATCAAAGATGAGGAAAAGAACGGCTATGACATAAAAATGAACTGAAAATCTACCTCTGGCATCGCCTTTTGTCTCAATGCCGCATTCATAGGGCTCAGATTTCACTTTTCCGGGTCTAATCGGTCGGAGGAAGCTTGCCAGCAGCAATACAATTACACCAAATGCAAGCATCACGAGCATAAAAATAAAAACAGGGAAATAAGGCATAAAATCCTCCAGAGCCTCAAATAAGTTTCGGATTTAAACAGAAAAAAAAATCCATGTCAAGCATGAAATAAAATTATTCCTCATTAACTGAATCAAAAGGAATTCATCTCAGTCCCCGCCAGTATTCCATAACCTTGCCGGGATAGGAATTGACCAGCAAGCCGCCTTCTTCAAGCGAAGAGGCGTATCTTGTCGGACCATAGTTATAAGCCAGAAGGGTTGACTCAAGATCACCGAACTGCCTTCTCAGTTTTTGGATGTAATATGTGCCGAGTTCCACATTCAGAAGGGGATTGCAAATCTGATTATGTTCTATATTGCCTATTTTCAGTTCCTGAGCAAGGTGTTTTGCTGTTGACGGCATAATTTGCATCAAACCAACTGCTCCCCTGCAGGAAACGGCGGAAGGCCTGAACGAACTTTCTGTCTGCATGACAGCAATTATCAGCTCAGCTTCTACACTATATTTATTGCTGAATAGGTGGATTGAATAACTGATATTGTCAACTTCTGATGGGCTGAGCCATGGCCCCTTTCGGCTTATAATCGTGTTAAGCCTTGCCAGCCTCTTGAAATTATCGGAATAACAGGGTTCGATATTTTCATTGTTCTCTGATCCTTGAAAACCAAGCACTTCCACACATTCGGACAGAGATCCTGAAACCAGTGACAGCGTTCCGACCACTAGGATAAGTATGGTTATTTTTTTCATGTAAAACATTAATATAAATCCTTTGCTTGTGTTTATTTCGCGGGAATATACTACATATAGTAGTTATTGTCAAGCATATTTTTTCTAATCTGATTCGCCTGCATTTCTGGAAGTTTCAGCATTTTTATTGCCATTCTTCTTTACAATAGGATTGAGTTAATTAAAATGAAAGTTATGAAGCAGCGGAAAGAAATACTGAAAATGCAAAAAGAATCCCTTGAGCTTATCAAGGATGAAATAAAGAAGATTATTGGGACTATTTCGCCAGCAATGAAGAAATACTACAGAGATTACAAAAGGGAATTTCAGAATATTGAGTGTACACCGGACCAGTGTTCATCCAAAAAGGAACTTCTCGATAAAACCGCTGAATGCGATTTGTTTTTCTGCGGCGATTACCATACTCTTCAGCATTCCCAGCACTCTTTTCTTACGGTGGCCAAGGATGTCTTTTACCGCAGAGGTGGAGTGATCCTAGGAATGGAAATGGTCCGCATTGAGCATCAGAAATATCTTGACAGTTATCTTTCCGGAAAAATCAAAGAGGAACTTTTCCTGAAAAAGATTAAATACGCTGAAAACTGGGGGTTTAACTGGAACAATTATCGGCCTGTTTTTGAATTTGCACTTCAGAACAAAATACGCATTGTGGCCCTGAGCAGCGGTAACTCTGAGGACGGTAATATGCTCAGGGACAGAGACGACAGGGCAGCAGAAAAAATAGCCGAAGAACTGCCTCGGAATCTGTCCGTTCCATTCCTGGTTCTGTTCGGGGATCTGCACATTGCCCACAATCATATTCCCGGTAAAACATTTACCAGACTTAAGAAAAAAGGAATATCGCCGAAAACTGTCATAGTTTTCCAGAACAGTGAGACTCTGTTCTGGAAACTTGAGGAAAAAAACATTAATGATGAAGTTGATGTGGTGAAAATCCGGGAAAATGTTTTTTCAATCCAGAGTGTAGCGCCATGGATAAAGCTTCAGAGCTACTTAAGTTGGATGGAAGAGGGAGAGGATTTTTTCTGCTCATTTCCGGAGGAAAGCCTTTTTTCCGAATGCAGCATGGAAGCCTCCATCGTTTTTACGGATGAAGTATTCATCATTCTGAAACAGCTGACAGATTATCTGGAGATTGACGATATTGACCTGACCGATTTTCAGGTGTTCACGCTGGGTGACATGGACTTTCTGTATGAACTTGACAGTGATTTCGCAAAAAGCCTTCCTGATATTCATAAGATGCTTTCTTGCAATAAAAGTTTTTTCTTTCCCGGAGATAATATAATCTACCTTTCAAGAATAGACATCAATTACGCTGCTGAAGAGGCGGGGCAATACATACACTACCAGCTTTCACATTTTCCGGAAACCGGACTGACCGGTTTTGATGCATTCTACAGAAGGGTCATTAGTGAATCCATAGGCTTTTTCTGCTCCATGCTTGTCAATCCCAAAAGAAAAGTTTCCCAGCTCCCTGATTACGAATATTATCTGACTGAGGAGAACTCGCTGATGAATAGAAAGGAGCGCAGAAAAAGAAAAAAAGCAGTTGAATATATTCTCAAACATGACATGTTGTCAGCAGATGAAACAGATTCACGGCTGATACCCCTCCCTTTGAAGAAAATAGGGATTGAGGATGTCCGTTACTGCTTTCATATTTCAAATGAACTCGGGCACATTCTCGGGAGAAGACTCTACAAGATGCATCTTGATGATAAGTTCTCAAAAAAGGAGTTCATTTCTCTTCTGAAGAAGCCTCTTGAATCAAAACGGGAGGCATTTGAATTATTTGTCAATCTCTGGCGCAGAACAGATTCCTATCGTTCTACAAGACCCAAGTCACAGAAATTTTAGAAAACTTCCAATCTTTTTTTCAAAAGATATTTTTTCAGCATATCGTTGTTTTCGATGTTTCTGCTCAAAGCAATGTATTTTCTATAAGCAGCCCTGGCTTTACCCCAATCCCCTCTCTGCGCGTAAATAACCGAAAGATAAAAACAGGGCATTTCACTTGAAGGGTCCATTATGATTGATTTCCTGAACAATTTCTCAGCCTGCATGTAAGATTTTTTATGAAAATAAACCTTTGCATGGAGATATACATTTTTGAAACTGCAGGGTTCAATCAGATCAGCCTTTTCAATATAAAAAGCAGCATCTTCATAGTTGCCGGCTTCCAGATGAACTTCACACAGGGCCCTCATCGTTTCAGTGAAAAAAGGAGCAACGCTGTAGCCAGTCTCCAATATTGAAATTGCTTCCTTGATGTTTCCCGATTTGTGATGCATCCTGCCAAGAGATATATAAGCTGGATAAAAAACCGGCGATTCATCAAGTGCGTTTCTGAATTCCTGTTCAGCTGCTGTAAACTGTCCGTCGTCCGCAAGGCATAAACCACTGAACCAGTGAATCCGTGCCCTGGTTTTTCTGTCATTCTCAGAAGGGTTAAATTCATTCAGCACTGCTGAAAGTTTTTCATAATTCCCCAGTTTAACAAGATTTAAGCTGTTTTGATAAAAATCCCTCGCTGCCTCTTTTCCAAGCGCAAAGGATACAGGATAAACACTTACTGCCAGTAAAATAACGCCCGCCGCAAAGCACCACCTTCTTTTTTCCCATATACCCCTGAAGCCAGCAGAAGCGGACGCCGCAAAAATTATCAGCACCGGAAACGCAGGAAGACGGTATCTTGTTCCCGAATAAAAAATCAGCATTGTTAAAAATGTTGTCAGTCCGAAAAAAAGAAGAAGCCATTTTTCCTCTCTTTTCATGCAAATAAATCCCACTGCAGACATCGCAAGGATCAGAAATGTAGGAATTCCTGGGATGACAAAAGGCAGGGATTTCTTTTCAACATTAAAGCTGTAGGCATTTGAAAACTCATAATTGTTGAGAGATATAAGCAGTTTTTTACTCAGATGCGCCAGAAAACCCGGAAGCCCCAGGCTGCGGATAAAATCAAATCCCTTCAGGTACCAGAAACGATCCACCTTTTTCAGTGACATAGGCCTTCCGGTTTCCTCTTCCGCTATGTATTCGGCTTCCGCGTGCATACAGTGAAGATCCCCGGACAGAATCCCCATAGAGGCAAGCCCGTCTGACCCGGGATTGTTTCCGTGATAGAAGGTTATTCCCCCGTTCGACGAAAATGGAATAATTTCACCTGTCGCAACAGTGTTTTGAACAGCAAAAGGAATGACTATAATAAAAAGTCCGGAGGAAAAGAGGAGGCTTATTTTTATGCGGCTGTAAAATTTCCCGTCATCCTTGAAAAGAAACCAGAAGAAACCTGCAGGAGCGAATAGTATTAGATTGGGGTTCAGGGTTATGAGCAATCCGAGAATAACCCCAGCGGAAAACCTGCTTGCTACTTTTTTGAATTTCACCACAACAAAAATGAACATGTGTGACAGAAAAATAACAAGCGCTGTCGCAAGCGGTTTCACTTCGTAGAACACATAAGGAAAATAAAATGCGGAAATAAATGCAGCAGCAAGACCGGTACGCTCGCCCTCCAGTTCTCTTCCGATCAGGTACGCGATATATGCACTAAATAAGCCCATCACTGCCTGAATAACCATCAGCGGAACCAGAGAGTCAAATATCAAGAAATAAGCGGCGAGAAACAAAGGGTACAACGGAGGTTTCTGGACAAGCGACGGGTGAAGCATTCCTTCGGTAATTATCACATGGGCTTTTTGAACAAAATCAAGACCATCAATAAAAGGTTCTCTGGCATACGGAACATATTTCAGATAAATAAAAATATATACTGCCTTGTAAAATATTGCGGCAATCAGGATAACGGGCAACAGGAAACAGCGTGTTTTCATTTAAAATCTTTTAATTCCAGATAAAAACTCCCCTCAGGCCTGTAGGTGTCTTTTTTCAGTGAAAAAGCTATTTTATCCGCTTTCAGGATCTTTTTCGCGAATTCTGCTCCGTTCCAATAAATAACCCTCTGTCTGGCACGGTCCTGCTCCACCCGGAAAGCGAGATGTTTTCCATTCATCAGCCGGGGTTTGTCACAGACCCTTATCCCTTTTGACGCAAATACCGGACGAGGATTTCCCATTCCGTGAGGTTCAAGCTCAGAAAGACTTTTGACAAGGTCAGGGTTTATCTCTTTCAGCACTGCGCAGCAGTCTATATTCAGAACGGGTTCAGGATCCTTGTCCTTAAGCATTTCCCTTGCTACAGAATCAAACAGTGTTGAGAAATTTTCCAGTTTTTCTTCTTTTATCTCAAGCCCGGCTGCGTAATTATGACCGCCGTACTTTTCCAGAAGTCCTTCACATCTGCCAAGGGCCTCAACGAGGTTCATTCCGTCCACTCCCCTGCATGAACCCCTGCAAAGCCCTTTTTCAATGTTTATTACAATGCACGGAAGATTGAAACTGTCTTTCAGCTTCTGGGCGGCAAGCCCCAGAATCCCCTTGTGCCAACCGGTCCCCCATACAACAATTGATTTTCTTCCGGAAGTTTTTCCGGTTTTTCCAACGATTTTGTCAAGAAGTATCTTCTGTGCCTTCTGTCGTTCAGAGTTTGACCGGTTAAGTCCGTCAGCAATATATTCGGCATCCGAAGTGCTGGAAGTCAGGAAAAGGTCAACAGCGGTTTTTGCTGACCCCATCCTGCCGGAAGCATTCAGCCTGGGACCGATCTTGAACCCAATATCACTCGCAGTGATCTTTTTACCATTCAGTCCGCAAACATCAAGCAGCGCGCTCAAACCGGGACTCCTTGGGTCGGAAAGCCCTTTTAGTCCATATTTTACAACTGTTCTGTTTTCTCCCTTAAGCGGAACAATATCGGCTACTGTTCCAACAGCAGCAAGCTTCAGCAGCGATTCAACTTTCAGGTTCAGTTCAAAGGTTTCGATGACTGCTTGACAAAGTTTCAGCGACACAATAGCTCCGGAAAGCAGTCTTTCAGGATAACCCGAATCTTCCAGTATCGGATTGATTACAGCGAAAGCATCCGGAAGTCCTGCACTCACTGGTTGATGATGATCGGTGATAATGACATCTATCCCTTTAAAGGCCGCGTCGGCAACTGCCCCAATATCAGTAATACCGCAGTCAACAGTTACAATCAGTCTGCAACCGCCGTTCAGGGCAGCGTCAACACCGGCTTTTCCAAAACCGTAACCGTCTGAAAACCTGTCAGGAATAAAATAGTCCGCATTCAGACCTGCTCTTCTCAGAGTGGCCACAAGAAGAGCGGTTCCAGTAATACCGTCAGCATCAAAATCACCGTGAACAAGAACCCTTTCATTTTCTTCTTTTGCTGTTTCAAGTCTTGAAAGAGCCTTTTTCATCTCCTTGAAACAAAATGGAGAATGGAGATCATCAAGAGAGGGATTAAGAAATCTGCGCGCCTTTTCCTGTGAGCTTATACCTCTTGAAATCAGGATTTTCGAGACAAGAGGATGCATATCAGGCAATAAACAGCTCCCACTCTCCTCCTGTCTGAATTTCCAGTTCACATTACCTCCGCATTCATGTCCCCTTTAATCTAAACCATCAGCCCAAATATAGCAACCCGTGAATTCAAGCTGTTTTTATGTCTCTGCTGTGAAAAGATGCAACCTGTTGACTTTTAAAGAAAGACAATCTATTTTTTTAATAAGAGGGGTAAACCTTTGGGAATATATTTCTTGACAGCACGCCTCTCTTACATATAATGAACCGCTATTCCGGCAGGAGAAATGAGGAACAGACAAAACATTTTATATTGGCTCACACTTATGTTCACAAAGGGCATAGGCCCCGTCACCGCAAAATGCCTCTGGGAAACATTCGGATCCATTGAAGCAATTATGGGGGCTGATTCAAATGCCTTGGCAAATGTGAAGGGAATGAGCAGCCCTATTTCTAAATCCCTTAAAGAAAAAGAATCTTCCGGCGCAGCCGAGGAAATTTTGCTCGCATCCGAAAAGGCCGGCGCAGGAATACTGACCCTTGACGACGGCTTATATCCTTCGCTTCTGAAGGAAATTCCCGATCCTCCGACAGTTCTTTTTTACAGGGGCGACCCAACCCTGCTCGCAGGAAAAAATATTGCAATTGTGGGATCAAGAAAAGCAACATCATACGGCAATTCCGCAGCGGAAAAACTTGCATTCGATCTTGCTTCAGCGGGTATGTTCATCGTGAGCGGACTTGCAAAAGGAATTGATCGAGCCGCACATATCGGCGCGCTGTCATCCAAAGGCAAAACCATCGCTGTCCTTGGCACCGGAATTGACATTTGCTACCCCGCTGAAAACAAAGAGCTCATGGAAAAAATCGCCGAAACATCCCTTATTGTCAGTGAATTCCCCCCGGGAACCGAACCCGAAGGCAGAAATTTCCCGAAAAGAAACCGCATAATCAGCGGGTTATGCATGGGAACAATCATAGTAGAGGCTGCAGAAAAAAGCGGTTCACTGATAACAGGTCATCTTGCGCTCGAACAAAACAGGGAGCTTTTTGCCGTCCCCGGACGAATAACATCTTCCAACAGTTTCGGGACAAACTACCTGATCAAGAAAGGGGCCAAACTTGTTCAGCGATGGCAGGATATTGTCGAGGAACTGCTCCCGTCGGATACATCACTCTTCTCCCATCGGGAGAAAGAGGTAATTCCTGAAGCTGCGGACCTCTCCGAACAGGAACAGGCCATTCTGAAAGGCCTGTCCTGCGATGAGCAGACGCATATAGACAATTTGTCGGCATCAACCGGCATGAACACTCCGGAACTTCTTACCTGCCTTCTCTCACTCGAAATGAGCGGAGCTGTGAGACAGCTTCCAGGTAAACATTTTATAAGGACATTCAGGTAGATAACCATGGCGAAAGGATTGATAATAGTCGAATCCCCTGCAAAAGCAAAAACGATAGCAAGATATGTCGGAAAGGGTTTTAATGTGAGGGCTTCAAACGGTCATATCCGGGATCTTCCGGAAAAAAGGCTGGGTGTAAATATTGAAAACGATTTTGAACCGACCTATCAGGCTGTTCCGAATAAAAAGAAAACAATTGCCGAGCTTAAAAAAGCCGCGCAAAATGTCAAAGAAATATATCTTGCCGGCGACCCGGACAGAGAGGGGGAAGCCATTTGCTGGCACATCGCCCAGATACTCAAACGAAATGATGTGAAATTCCACAGGGTTCTGTTCCAGGAAATCACAAAAAACGCGGTTCAGAGTGCCTTCAACCAGCCAGTTGAAATTGACATGGACAAAGTCAATGCCCAGCAGGCAAGAAGGGTCCTTGACCGTCTGGTCGGCTACAAACTGAGCCCTCTGCTCTGGAAAAAGGTTCGCAGAGGTCTCAGTGCCGGAAGGGTCCAATCTGTTGCTCTCAGGCTCATCGTTGACAGGGAGAGGGAGATAAACGCTTTTGTCTCAGAGGAGAGCTGGTCGGTGACCGGTTTGTTTGACGGGAATACCCCGCCATCTTTCGAAGCTCTTCTCAACAGCAAAAAAGCAAAAAAACTGAAAATAAAAACGAGGGAGGAGGCAAATGCCGTCCTTGAGGAACTTAAAGGGCTGGACTATAAAATTTCTGCCGTGGAAAGCCGTCCGGTCAAAAAGAACCCTTATCCGCCTTTCATAACAAGTCATCTTCAGCAACAGGCTTATAATCTTTTCGGTTTCACGGTTAAGAAGACTATGTCACTGGCACAGGGGCTCTACGAAGGAAAGGACCTCGGGGATATGGGGACGGTAGGTCTCATCACATACATGAGGACCGATTCCCACCGTGTCGCGGACACCGCTCTTGATGAAATCAGAAATTACATTCAGGATAAATTCGGGAAGGAATATCTTCCATCCAAACCGAGGCATTTCGGAAAATCAAAAGGTGCTCAGGATGCTCATGAGGCTATCAGACCCACTTCTGCGGAATTTCATCCAGCCAAAGTGAAAAGCTATCTGAACAACGATGAATACAGGCTCTATAAGCTTATTTGGGACAGGTTTACAGCCTCCCAGATGAACCCCGCGGTCTTTGAGTCAACAAAAATTGAGATCGCCGGAGGGGATTATCTTTTCAGAACACAGGGCTCCGTTCTTAAGTTTGATGGCTTCATGAAGGCATACCCGTATATCAGGAACAAGGAGGAAATCAATCTTCCCGACCTGAAAAAGGGAGAGCCGGTTGATCTGAAAAAACTCACTCCTAATCAGCATTTCACAAAACCGCCTTCCAGATATACCGAAGCCACTCTCGTCAAGGAACTTGAAGGAAAGGGCATCGGAAGGCCAAGTACTTACGCAAGCATCTTGAGCGTTATCCAAAACAGGGATTATGTTAACAAGGAAGACGGTAAATTCTTTCCGACGGACATGGGGCTGGTGGTAACTGATTTATTGGTTGCAAGCTTTCCCGAACTTCTTGATTACAATTATACGGCAATGATAGAGCTTGAATTCAACCGGATAGAGGAAGGCCGTCTTGACTGGATCCAGTCATTAAAGGACTTTTATGCCAGATTTTCAGATGCTCTCGGAAAGGCTGAGATGGAAATGAAGGTCTTGAAAAAACCCCCTGTGGAACTTGATGAGAAATGCCCCGAATGCAGCTCAAAAATGCTTAAAAGGGAAGGAAAGTACGGCGAGTTTGTTGCGTGCTCCAATTTCCCGAAATGCAAATACACCCGTGAAATGGACGGAAACAAGCCTGACGACGCAAACCTTCCCGACAGGAACTGCCCGAAATGCGGAAAGAAAATGGTTATGAGAAGCGGAAAGTTCGGAAGGTTTCTTGCATGCCCGGATTATCCAGGATGCAGAACTACACTGAACATTAAGGAAGAGGAAAACGGCAAGGTCATCGTCATTGAGGAGAAAACGCTGGACGAAAACTGCCCGAAGTGCGGTTCAAAACTTACCATTAAAAAGGGGCGTTACGGAACTTTCACGGCTTGCAGTAAATATCCTGAGTGCCGATATATAGCCGCCCCGAAGACCGGAGTGAATTGCCCGGAACCGGGCTGTGGCGGTGAAATCGTCCAAAAGAAAAGCCGGAAGGGCAAAATATTTTTCAGTTGTTCAAACTACCCCGAATGTAAATTCGCGTCATGGTCTCTGCCTATCCCCGAAAAGTGCCCGAAATGCGGTAATCCATATCTTGTTGTGAGCGATTCCCAAAAAGAAGGAAAGGTAAAAAAATGTCCTTCAAAGAATTGTGATTTCAAGGAAACCCTGCAGGACTCTTGACAACAGAAGGCTTCGGCCTTATTATCAGGCGTTGTCTTAAATACTTTATCTTCAAGGATATAATGGTTCGAGAGTTGTTAGATGCCGCCCTGAAATATGAAGTCAAGGGCAAATTTTTGGAAGCAGCCAGGTTATATCAGGATGCTAAGAGGTTCGACAAGGCATCCTTCATGTACCACAAAGCCGGCATGCATGACGAATCGGTCGAGATGCTCGTGCAGGGAGGTCAGATCTCAAAAGCCGCTGAATACTGTCAGAAGCTGGAGAAATTCGGGAGAGCCGCAGAACTTTACGAGCAGGCAGGCGACCACCTCAAGGCTGCTCAGGCATATCTGGAAAGCTTCCAGTATGAGCGCGCTGCCATGATGTATGAAAAGCTTGGAAGATTAGAGGATGCCGCGGGGCTGTATCTCAAAATGGAAAACTACCTGAAGGCCGGCCAACTATATGAGAAATCCGGCGACAGGGAAAATTCGATGTATGCCTACAAGAGACTGGTTGAAAGCGGTGATCTCGATAAACTGAAATCTGCAGGAAAACTTGACAGTCTCGCCGACATCTTCCTTAAAGCGGGGGACACACGGAAAGCGGTGGCTCTTTACCTGAAAGCAGGCAGGACGGAAACCGCCGTCGTGGAATCCATAAAGGCGGGGCTTTTCAAAGAAGCTGTTGACATTTACCGCGCACACAGTACAGACATAGGATATCAGCTTCTTTCAGCCATCCCCAAAGATAACAGCACTGTTTATGTAAATTTCGCAAGGTTTTTCGAAAATCTCGGAGACCATCACATGGCCGGCCAGATATTTGAGAACAACAGTGATTTTGAGGCCGCCGGAAGAGCGTATAAAGCTTCCGGGGACGCGGAGATATCAGCCGAATGTTTTTTCAGAGCAGAAAATTACAAAAGCGCTGCTGAAATGTATGAGGCCTCCTCCCAATACAAAACAGCCGGAGATCTTTTTTATAAGCTGAAGGATTATCCTTCAGCCGCAAGGAATTATGAGAATGACGGCCTTTTCTACAGATCCGGCAGGCTTTATCAGCTTATCGGACAGAACGAAAAGGCGATTGGCCTTCTCCAGAAGGTTCAGTCGCACGACCCTGACTATTCCAAGGCTGTAAGAATAATCGCGAATGCTTTCACTGAAAGCGGTTATACAGACCTCGCTCTTGAAAAATATACTGAGATTATTCCGTCAACAGCTCTTGACGGAGAGTCCATTGACCTGTTTTATGATTATGCGATAACCCTTGCGTCAGGCGGGGATTTCAGCGAAGCCGCGGCCGTCCTTAAGAAGATAATCGGATTTCAGTTCGGGTATAAGGACGCGGCTCAGAAACTGAAGGAATTTCAGGCAATGACAGCGGAAAAGCCCTCGGGGAAAGCGCCTGCAAAACAACCTAAGCCCGTTTCAGTGCCGGTTTCTGTTGCGCAACCAAACGGAGAGCCTCCCGACCTTCTTGCTGAAATTAAACAAGCCGGGCCTGCAGTTCCTGAAATCAAAGCGCCTCTCCCGAAGGCGGAAACCCGACCTGTACAGGCCCCGGACAAAGCGGTAAAGCTTCTTCAGAACTTCCCTGTATTTGACGGATTTACCCCTGATGACCTCAGCCTGATATGGAACCTTGGTGAAACTTCGGTTTTCCAGAACAATGAGATTATTTTCAATGAAGGAGACAAAAACAACAGCTTCTTCATCCTTGCCACAGGAAAAATCGCGCTCATAAACAAGAACGGGCTTGAACTTTATAAATCATCAACGCCCGGGGAGCATTTCGGAGAGCTTTCGCTGATAAACTCCCCTCCGTCCCGTTACGGGGTTAAATGCCTTTCCAAGGTAAGAGCGCTTAAATTTGAAAGCAGGGCATTTCTGGATTTCATAAGGAAAAACAAGAAACTGTCCCTGTTGTTCTACAGGTCATTTTCGGATTCGCTGTCGCTTAGGCTTCAGGAACTTTCACCGGCTGCTGTTTCAATAAAGAACGACATTGAGGACCTGATAAAGATCCTTCCCGCAGTGATGGTCTGATACTAAATGGACAGGATAGTCATAATCGGAGCCGGGCTTGCCGGATGTGAAGCTGCTTGGCAGGCGGCCGAAAAAGGGCACGATGTTGACCTTTATGAAATGCGCCCTGAAAAGACCACTCCGGCACATACAACCGGACTGTTTGCCGAAATGGTATGCAGCAATTCAATGAGATCAAACGCTCTTTCCAATGCGGTCGGCATACTGAAAGAGGAAATGCGCAGGCTTGGCTCTGTCATAATAAAGACAGCGGACGAGAACAGCGTTCCGGCAGGATCGGCTCTCGCTGTTGACAGAGAAAAATTTTCAGCGTCTGTCACAGACAAAATCTCCTCCCATCCAAAGATAAATATCATGAGAAAAGAAGTGACTGAGATCCCGTCCGGAGGTATCGTCATAATCGCAACAGGACCGCTGACTTCCGACGCACTGACCGAGGCTGTTCTCGAGCTTACCGGGGAATCATATCTTTATTTCCACGACGCAATTGCCCCGGTCATAAAGGCCTCCTCGCTTGACCATTGCATTGTGTTCAGGGCATCAAGATATGAAAAGGGCGAAGGGGAAGATTACCTCAACTGCCCCATGACAGAAGAGGAATACAACAGTTTCTGGAGCGAGCTCATTCTCGCGGATAAAGCTCCCCTCAAGGACTTCGAGACTTCCAGGTTTTTTGAGGGATGCCTTCCTCTCGAGGAGATGGCAAGGCGCGGCAGGGACACCCTCGCGTTCGGCCCGCTTAAACCCGTCGGGCTTATTGACCCGAGGACCGGCAGACAGCCCTACGGGATTGTCCAGCTAAGGCAGGAAGACATTGCAGCGGAAAACTACAATCTCGTGGGTTTCCAGACAAACCTTAAATTTTCCGAACAGGAACGCGTCTTCCGGATGATTCCAGGAATGAAGAACGCTGAATTCGTCAGGCACGGTGTTATGCACCGCAATACTTACATCAATGCCCCGGCCCTGCTGATGCCATCGTTCCGCTTGAAAAAGGAGCAGAGAATATTCTTCGCGGGTCAGATCTCAGGTGTTGAAGGCTATGTCGAGTCGGCAGCATCCGGCCTTATAGCAGGGAGGTCAGCCTTTCTCGCGTCTGCGAACAGACCTGTTCTTGTCCCGCCTCCCGTCACCTGCATGGGAGCGCTGTGCAGATACATATCCTGCGCTTCACCGATCAACTTCCAGCCGATCAAAATTAACTTCGGTATTGTGAAACCCCTCGGGATAAAAGAAAGGGATAAGCGGAAAAAGAACCTCATGCTGGCAGAACGCGCCCTATCGGCTATTGAGGCGTGGAAACAAAATCTGGAGAGTTTGCAATGACTGCGAACGGGGCAGGCAATGTGAAACAGCATATCGAAAAATTTATGCTGTATCTCGAATACGAAAAAAACGCTTCCGAAAATACAATCCGTAAATACGGTGAAGACCTTGCCCAGTTCGAGGAATTTCTGAAAGCAACCGGCCTGGACGACCTGACCGTTGAAAAACTTGATAACCTTACTATCCGGACCTTTCTCGGCTGGCTCTATAGACGGAACCTAAAAAAATCATCCATCGCACGAAAATTATCGTGCATCAGGTCCTTTTTCAAATATCTCTGCAGAGAGGAAACGATACAGGCAAATCCGGCCTCCATCGTTTCGACCCCGAAACTGCCGCGCAACCTTCCCGCCCATCTGACGGAAAACGAGGTGGACAGGCTCCTCACCTCTATAGACACCTCAAAAATACTCGGCAAAAGGGATAAGGCCATACTCGAACTTCTTTACGCAACAGGAATGCGGGCAAGCGAGATCGTGGGAACAAGCATGCATGACCTGGATTTCTCGCTGAGGGTTGTCCGCGTTCGGGGGAAAAGGAGAAAAGAGAGGGTGGTGCCCTATGGAAAAACAGCTGCGGACGCCCTTGCGGATTACCTTCCGAGAAGGACCGAATTGCTTGCGAAGGCAAAAGGGGACACTGCCGCGCCGACTGCAGTGTTTCTGAATAACAGAGGCGGAAGACTTACAGACAGAAGCCTTCGGCGGGTGCTGGACAAGGCGATACGGAACGCAGCTTTACAGTGGGACATCAGCCCTCATGCGATAAGGCACTCGTTTGCAACCCATCTGCTAAATGCCGGCGCCGACCTGCGGTCTATTCAGGAACTGCTCGGCCATTCCGACCTGTCAACCACCCAGCGATATACCCATGTCAGCACTGAAGAGCTGATCAGAACCTATCACAAATTCCACCCGAAAGCTTAACCGAAACATGAGCATTTCGACCGGCTCAGAATAAACGCTGTCGAAACGCGACGCTTCATTCTTCATAAATTCTGTGCTAAACTTTCCCGCGATGATGGACAGACCTGCAATCATTGCTCACCCGGCGCTGATTTTCGTTGTGTTTCTGGTTCCCGGATACATTATGGATTTGTTTTTCCAGACGCCTCTTCCCGGAATCCCGGACAATTGCAAAATTTACACTGCTTTATTGTTCGCGGTCGCTGCGATTGCGGTTGTGACATGGAGTTTCGTCGTGTTCAGAAAGAACAGGACTTCCGCTGATCCTTACTCGCCCGCCACTACGATTGTAAAGACAGGCCCATTCAGAATTTCGAGAAATCCTTTTTATCTGGGAGTTTTCGCGGCTTACATGGCAATGATACTCATAATTGATTCAGTGTTTATGATTCCCCTTCTAGTTCTGATGATGGCGGTTTTGCACTTCGGGGTGGTATTGAGGGAGGAGGAATATCTCGAGAAAAAATTTGGCGAAGAATATCTGAAATACAAAAGAGAAGTCAGGCGCTGGATATGAGCGGCGATGTCACAATTCAGGCAGCGGTTCGTTGATATGCCCGCAATGCTGTGATAGCATGGTTGTTCATACACGGAGGACAGTTGGATAAAAACCCTTTAGAACGATTTACCGAAAGGCGACGATGACAAAGGATAATACGCTTTCAGTATTTGAGAATTACAAAATCCGGCGTATTTATGACGAAAAGTCGGATACCTGGTATTTTTCTGTGGTGGATATTATCGCAGCCCTGATCCTGCAACCGGATTACCAGACTGCGCGAAAGTATTGGAATAAACTCAAAGAAAGGCTCAGGAAGGAGGGAAGTCAGTCGGTGACAAATTGTCACCAACTGAAACTGGAGGCTGCTGATGGGAAACGATATGCCACAGATGTGGCCGATCCGGAGACGCTTCTACGAATAATTCAATCTGTTCCCAGCCCAAAGGCCGAGCCGATCAAACTCTGGCTGGCGAAGGTGGGCTACGAGCGCATTCAGGACATGGGCGATCCTGCCCGTTCATTGGATCGGGCGCGGGAATACTGGCAACAACACGGTCGCAGCGAAAAGTGGATCCAACAGAGGATGATGGGGCAGGAAACCAGAAACAAGCTTACGGATTACTGGAAAGACCACGAAATCAAAGGAGAACAGGAATACGCTGTCCTCACCAATATTATTCATCAAGAATGGAGCGGGGTTTCGGTAAAAAATCACAAAGCAATCAAAAGACTGAAAACCCAGAATCTGCGCGACCACATGAGTGAAGCCGAATTGATATTCACCGCACTTGCGGAACTCTCTACCCGTCAAATAGCCGAGAGCGTTGAAGCAATAGGAATGGCAGAGAATGCTGATGCCGGAAAGAAAGGCGGTAAGATTGCGAAAAAAGCGCGCGAAGATCTGGAACAAAAAACAGGCCGCAAGGTTGTAACAGGCGAAAACTTCCTTCCGCCTGCAAAGGCCCGGAAGAAGATAAAGGTGAGGAGCGATGAGTAAGGAATTCTTCCCGCCGCACACGGCATCGCATCCGCTCTGATAGCATGGTTGTTCATTCACGGAGGACAGTTGGATATGTGCCACTACAAGAAAATAATCGTAGCCCTGACCGAGACGGACAGGATTATGAAGGAGATTGATGAGGTGTGGGGGTAGATGGAAGAAACTGTGAAAAAACCTTTGTTGCTGATCAAAAGCAGGCCTGAATCAAAGCTACGCGGACTGCCATCTGACAATGAAAATATCTACAATAAGATCATTACACATCCATATAAGGATGCAAAGAACGCAAAGGAAACGCTCTGTACCGGAATGCTCTGCGGTTTATTGGCAAATACTGAGAAGGTTAGGAATACTATTCTCAAGTATATGCTCGAAAGAAATGGGTATGGCTCTGAAGTTGATTTTGATTTACACAAATTTACATTTGAGACTGAAAGGCATGTGCCATATGAGAGAGGCGATATATACGGCTTGATTGATCTTGTGATAACAGGCAAACTGGATAAAGATTCTGATGTTATTAATCTTTTGTGGATAATCGAGGCAAAAGTGGGGGCTCAGGTGGGGAAAAGATATATTGAAGAGGAGGATCAAGAAGGGAAAATTGTTAAACTTGTCACAACACAGCTGGGCATATACCAGGATTGGTATAATAAACAAAAGAATGATAATTCAGGAATGTTCCTCCTGGCAATGAAGAACATTAAAAAATCTCTTTCAGATAAATACGAAAAATGGAACATGATCACATGGACCGGCATTTGCGAAGCTGTCGAAAAATACTGCTTTGAAAATGAAGATGAGATCAGTGAAAAGGAAATGTTTCTTGCAAAGCACTTTGTGGGATTTGTAAAACAGAATTTATGGAGTGATACTGAAATGACGGATATGAGACTTGATTTTGATGATGTAGCGTTTATTAGAGCGTTTGCTGATTTCAGAAACAATTCTGGAGCAAAAATTAAAAGATTCATGGAGGAAATTTCAATTCAGCTCAATGAATCTGATGAATTCAAAGACATATTTGTTTCAAGAAACATGACACCCACCGGTGATTTTATGAAATCATCATACAGTTATTGCAGTGGTATTATAAATAAACTCGGAATAAGATTTTATACGGGTTTTTTCGTTAATCATGCTGAATGGACAGATGATAGAATTGGATTCTTTATTGGAATTGATTGTGATAAAGAGGTTCTTGAAAGGGTTACAGAGTTAATAACCAGCAGGGAAAATCACTTCTCTGCTGGATGGACAATTCATAATAACTCCGCTGACTCTACACTACATAAATATTTATCATTTGAAGAAATACTGGTTTCAGAGAACCAACCCTCTAAGATTTGCGAGTTTATAAAAATTGCTCTATGTGAGTTAAAAGAATCAGGAATTATTGATGCAATTAAGGCTTTATGAACTGACGACTCCTCATGGACACTTCCAGAACCTTTAAGACCTGAATTAGGAATTGAAAAAGTAAAAGCTTTTCTGAAAAAAATTTTACCAGCAAATGACACGAGCTCTTCCCTTAAAACCAACACAGCATAAATATCAAACCTGCAATCAACAAATAACTGGATAAATGTGGAGGCGGCGTTGGTGCGATACCTTTAAGGCCAAAGTATGAGGAGGACGAAGATTCAAAAATTCGAACTATATTAACATATTGCTGAGAAATGTTTTTAAGAAGGGAAACAATGCTCAGAAATAAAAAACTAAGCACTGCAAAGCGTTTTAGTTTTAGAGTTTGTAGGGTTTGTTGAGTTTATAGAAGTTGGTGTGTATAATTAACGGGGTTTAAGAACTATTTTTCTTTTAAGGGGGAAGGACATGAATGATAAGATAACTCATAGCGAAAAAGCTTTTTATGAGGAAGTTAAAAGTATTCTTAACGAAGCTCGAAAGAATACTTTCCTGGCGGTTAACTCTGCTATGGTTCGTACTTACTGGCAGATTGGAAGAAGGATTGTAGGACAGGAACAGCACGGGAAAGATCGTGCGAATTATGGTGATTATCTGATCCGGAATCTATCTGTTTATCTTGGAGAGAACTTAGGCAAAGGGTTTTCTATCGCAAATCTTTGGAATTTCAGACAGTTCTATCTCGTATTTTCTTGTGAGCAAAAACTCTACACACTGTGTAGAGAATTGAGCTGGTCTCATATTCGTCTGATCATGAGGATTGATGATCAAAACACAAGAGAGTACTATCTCAATGAGGCAAGAGAGCAGAACTGGAGTGTCCGTGTTTTGGAAAGAAATATCAAGACGGGCTTTTATGAAAGGCTTCTGTCTTCGCAAAAGAAAAAAAGTGATGAAATTGTTGTTTGCTCTACACAGGCCAAAACGGAATTCATTAAGGATCCGTATGTATTGGAATTTTTAGGGTTGCCTGAAGATGAGGTTTCTAAAGAAAGCGAGCTGGAGCATGCAATTATTTCGAATCTTCAGAAGTTCCTTCTGGAACTTGGCAAGGGATTCTCCTTTGTGAGCAGGCAGTTACGCATCAGTACCGAAACTTCTCATTTCTATCTTGATCTTGTATTTTACAATTACCTGTTGAAATGTTTTGTGATAGTTGACTTGAAAACCCGAAAGCTTAAACATCAGGATATTGGTCAGATGGATATGTATGTCCGCCTGTTCGATGAGTTGAAAAGGGGGTCTGACGACAACCCTACAATCGGTATAATCCTATGTACCGATAAGGATGAAACAATAGTAAAATATTCTATACTTGAAGAAAGCACCCAGTTGTTTGCTTCTAAATATAGGACAATTCTGCCTTCAACAGAGGAACTCGCATCTGAGATTGAAAGGGAGAAACAATTTATAGAAATATCGAAGTAGAGTTTGCAGAGTTATAGGGTTTTATAGTTAATGGAGTGCATGATGTGGGGGGATGTTCTTGACAACTTGCCCAATTTATATCGAATTAGGCAAGTATGATTGCCTGATTTATATTAAATTAAGGAATCAGCATGCTCACGCGCGCTATAAACGATATAGCTTATAAAACAAAAACCTCCTTTGCCTTTTCTTTCAGCACATCCGGCAGTCCGGTGCTTTCCTCCGTAAGGATTATATAGATATCAATTTCCCCCTTTCTGACCTTTGAAGCCCAATGGTCTTCTATGTCACCGTAACCGTCCGTTATGATTACAATCTTGCGGTAACGGTTTTTGAACGCGTGCTCCATGACACAGTTGAAATCAGTCCCGCCGGTTGTCCTCATTTTTCCTTCCCGGATCTCGTTCATGGTCGCTTCATAGACGGTATTGCTGAAAAGGTAAACAGGCTCTCCTATGATGTCAGCGCATTGGGCGATGATGCCGAACACCTGCGGCTGCATGTCTCCTGTTGATGCCGACACATCAACATAGATGTGCGGGCGAAGTTCGTCCAACTCTTTCACAAAGGACGGCGCGTTATAAAAGATTGGATTGAATCCGTTTGCGAGCCAGAGCATTTCCCTGCGCCCCGCCCACGGGATAACGGTTCTGCCGGTTGTTATCATCGGCGCTTCGAGAGGGTTCATAGGGTCGGGGCTGAGCGCCCGTTTTATCATCATGACTGCTCTGGATATCCGCCTTGTTGCGGGAACAGGTTCAATCATATCATCTTGTTCATCATCCGAATAACCGCCGCCCATGCCCGGAAAGCCGGGAATATGAATCTCCTCGCCGTTGTGGCTTCCGAGAAGGATAATCACGGGTATGTTTTCCGGGAAAAGCGGTCTGATGGTGTCATAGAGCCGTTCGAAGGTAAACTCTTTCGTGAAGAACCATGCCTGTTTATACCACATTGCCAGTTTTTCGGGGCCTGTTTTTTTCTTTTCCGGCATGAACTGATCCCATCTGAGGTTTCCGGGATATTCCGCCTGATCCATTGCCAACAGGATAACACTGTCCCACAGCGGGCCGTATTCGCGCGACAGGCAGGCTTCCTTCTTTCTTTCCATGTTTTCTTCGATGCGTTGCGCCTGCTTCGCGAAATCAGCAAGGCTTCCCCTTATTCCTTCGAGAATATAATCCTCGTTGACAACATCCATTATCCTGCGGTTCTGCTTTTCAGCGAACATGGCAGGGGGAACAAGGAGCAGGGAAGGGAAGGATGCCGCGTCGTAAAGCGAGTTGAAAAGGGTCACAGACCCGGGTCGGAATTCAGGGATCAGTGAAGCATTTATCATGATGTCCTGCACGATATTTTCCACACAGCGGTCAAGCTCGGAAACCGGATCTGTTGTTCTTACGAGATCCCCTCTGACGCGGTGCAGAATCTCGTGAAGCATCACGAACAGGATGTCCTCATCCGTAACGAGGTGCTCCCGGGTAAATTTCTCTGAAAACAGGATTCTGTGCCTGTTTCCCTTTGCCGTGATGCATGCGGTTTCAATGTCATCCGAAAAAGATATTTCCGATATGCCCGCAAGATGAGAAAGAAGCCACGATATTTTAGGGTCTTCCATCGCGCATGCCACTGAAAGGGCCCGGTCAACGAGTTTTGATGCGCCGGATTTGTCTTTTTTCAACAGATGGCTCCGATGCTTAGAAGCATGATGAACCGTTCCTGTTCGGATATGCTTCTTTCGGGATAAGGCGCAGGGTGATGGCCGGGGATGTAGATGCTGTTCACTGTCCTTGCCATGAGCCAGACCGCGGCTTCAGGACAGCTTATTATTTCCGCGTCTTCAGGTATCCTGACGGGATATCGTGAATCCAGCACAAAGGAGGGATTCTCGAGAAATTTATGGGGCGCGGTTTTACCGGAAAAGTTTTTTTGACACTCCGCGAATTCCTCCCTCGGCGGAATTCTGACAATCCCTCTGCATATAAGATGTTCGGTCGGAAGAACATCGAGGTTGAGGCTGTTCAGAAGGGTGCCGCTCCGGTCAAGCGAATCTCTCAGGTTTTCCGGGATTGCTTCAAGGCTGCGCGACCATCCGTGACGGTTGCTGTCAAAGTAAAGCCACGAAAGATCGCTTATTTCCTCGCTGTCCGGGAGATATCCATTCACAGGTTTTATGTATCTGACCCTGGGGACGGAATATCCGCATATTTCCTGAAGGAAATGTCCGAGGAAAATCTGTTCCTTCTGATCGTGCCAGTCTGAGCAGCGGTGCCACATTCTGCCGCTAACTCCTTCTGTGAGATGAAAGTCATCGCTCCAATTGTCAATCTCGGCAACAGGCAGTTCTCTCCTGCTGAAACCTGCCCCGCTTAAAAAGACTGTGTGTCTGCCGGTTTTCAAAGAGAGGGCTTCTTCAATTGCGGAAGGGGTGAGGGTTCCGTATCTTCTTGCAATCCTGCCAATATAACCTGAAAGCATTCCCGGCCCTTCCAGGTCAAGATGCTCCATGATGAATGATGTCAATTCGCTGTTTGAGGAATAGTATATGAACCCTTGATATGTTTCGGTTATACCGTCGTCGTTCCTCAGCGAAAGAGCATTGTCTTCGCGCCACAGCTTTTTGTCATTCCTGTCGCCGGGAGGGAGTTGTTTACCGTCCCAGCAGAGAGAAGCCTGAAAAGAAACGATCCCTTTCCTGATAATGTCCTCCATACTTATGTCCATGTTTTTTATGCTCCCGGCAAGCAGTCCGGGAGAGGAGTACTTTTCTTCAAGTCCTGCTGTTTTCATTTTATTCCTCCGGTTTTAATCTGTTCGTAAACGGCTTTGACAAGGGGATCAAAGGAGCTTGATCGGCGTCGTCTTCCGGCACGCGCCGAGCCTGGTTTTCCGTTCTCCGCTGACCAGCCAAGCCTGAATGCCGAGAGGGCGGCAGGTTCACGGTAGTCCAGCAAAGTCTCGTTCCGGACGCTTGCCTCAAGATCTTCTGAGATGCTGCATTCAGCGGAAATGCTTGGCATGACCAGTCTTCCAGCGCTGCCGAGAAGTCTGCCGCAGTCATCGGGGGGAAGATCAAGTTTTCCTTCTGTGCAGTGCTTCGCGAGTTTTACAAGAGCCGTGACCGCTTCCGCCTGACCCTCCACGGTGCCGCTGTTAAAGGCCGCGCTGAGGAATTTTGTAAGGGCCGCTTTCCGCTCGTTTTCCGGCATTGCCTGCGCGTCCTTTTTGAATTCGTCGGCAGCCACTGTAAGGCTGCTGTTAAAAACGAATATTTTCCCCGGCACAGAGCCTTTCAGAACAGCGTCACCGTGGTAGTGGGCCCCCTGAAGAGCCGCGTCCGCGTATTTTTCGCCAAGAGCAGCGAACGGAAGGGTAAACAGAAGATTCTCCCTGAGAGTTTCCTCGTTCTCAGCAAACCTGAAGGTATTCATGTTTTCACGCGCCATGGTTACTAGAGCGCATCCGTGAAGAGTGCGCCACATCATCCCCATCCTTCTTCCGTCAACCGATATGCCCCGGGATGCCAGAAAACGGCTTACTGCAATGACATAACCATTCAGCAGTTTAAGTTCTTTTCCCGGAAATCTCTTTCCTGCCACATCACACTTAACGAGGAATGACTTCAGCCCGGTTCGGGAGAAATTTTTCCTTTTTGTTTTAAGCATTGCGGCATCCTCCTCTGATATCTGGCTGACGATGAGCGCAAGATCCGAATCTTCCATTTGCGAGGCTGACGGAACGGTAATTACCACGGCAAATCTTCCCGCAAGAGCTTCATCCAGAGGATGGGCTCCGATGTATTCAGGAGGGTTCATCGCAGCCATCAGACACTTCAGGTTTCCGAGTTTTTTCCCCATCACCGTCCTTGCGCGTATTACCTCAAGCCATTTATTCTGCATGGAAGGGGCCGCCCTCGAGAGTTCGTCAATCAGGATAAATTCCTTGTCCCATATCGAGAGCGGGGTTGGAATGTATTCTATCCTGCCTTCCGATATCCCAGCGGGGTTCGGGAATCCGAGGATGTCCTCGAACATCGCCTTTGACGCGTCATACGCCCAGAATTTCATTCCGAGTGATTCAGCAAGCCTCTGACACAGAAGCGTCTTTCCCGAGCCGTGACTGCCGACGAGAAGGATGGGGTCGCCCGAGACCAGTCCGGCAAGAAGAGCGGTTTCAACCTTCTCCATTCCATAGATACCTAATTTCTTCAACAATTTGTAATCTCCTTTCCCTGTCAAGATTGCAAGACTACCACACGGTATTGTCAACGGCTGAAATCATCGTAGAACAAAATCAGTCTGAGTTCCGTTAAATGTTTGTGGAGGCGGATATTTTATTGTATTATTTATTTTAACAGGAGGTAGCCGATGGAAAAAAAGAAAAAGAAAATTATAAGTCTTGACCAGCAGAGGAAAATGGTCCAGGTGGCTGAATTTGAAATGAACAAAGAGTTGATATTCAATTATTTTAATTCCCTTTCGGTCGGAGAAAGAGATGATATGCTTCTTAAAGCTATTTATATAGGCGTTCTGGCCCTCAGGGAAGACAGACTGTCAGCCTTTCTTTCCAGAACGCAGAATGAACTGGGAACTGAACTGGAAAACCTGAAAATGATGTTTGATTTCAATATGGAAGTTTTACAGAAGTCAACAATTAAGGGAACCATGGCCGAAGAGGAGATTGCCAGGTTCCTTCAGGAATATCTTAAACAGAACAAGATGAAGGATGATGTTTCTCTGACAGGGAGCACATCCGGCAATATCGAAGGGAATAAGACAGGCGACATTCTGTGTATCGTAAACAATGACGAAAACAGAAAGATAGTTATTGAATGTAAATATGACAAATCTCTTACACTCGGCGAAATTGAATCAAAGAATCCGATGGTTAAACAGGACACAGCCTGGAGTCAGCTTATCGAATCACAGGCAAACAGGGGGAGCAGAACAGCCATAATCGTTTTTGACCGCGCAAGCGTGAATGCGAGTCTGGAGAAGGAAGTCGTGAATGTATCTTTCATTCCTTCTGTTGGTTTCATCTGCATTGTTGACTCCCGGAGGGGCGACTACTCAAACCTCGCAATCGCCTATAAGCTTGCCAGGGATATCGTTCTTAATGCCGGAGACATTGAGGTTGACATTGATCAGCTTAAAATGATCGTGAACCGGATAATCATTGTGCTCACGGAGATAATGCAAATAAAAAGCATGGTTGGCAAGAATATAGACAACAACCTTGACATATTAAAGAAACTTGAAAAGAGCATGATGTTAATCGAATTCCATCAGGAATATCTGCGGAAATTTCTTGAGGACGGGCAGCTTACGGCAGAGGACCTGCTTGGTTTTTACTCGGGATTGGATCTTAAGGAACGCTATGGCTTGGCAGAGAAAGAAATAGAAGCTTCCGTCGCAAGGGATTGACGGCAACCCTCGTTATTTTTGCTGTATAATAAGTTGTCAATAATCCCGTTTTTACGACATAAACCGGAGATCAATCCTGCTGTTCCGATTGCATCCAGCATTCCGGGAAAGCCATTACCCGTTTTACCACATCATGTTCCACGTGGAACAAATCTCGGATCCTGCATGGAATTGCCCTCTTTCATTTGCAAGCAATGTCGTATAATATGATCTCCGTTGATGATATTTTAAGGAGTTATATGCTGAAAAAAACACCATTTATTTTATTGCTTTTGATTTCCACCGTGCTTTGCGCGGAAGAACCCGCTTCCCGACCTCCGTCTGATATTGACATTGTGACTGATAAGATCAAAAACATGGATATAGAACAGGTCAGAATGGACTTCAGGGAAAAGAAATTCCGTGAGGCCGCTGCAGGTGCGGGTGTTTTTCTTGTCGAAAATCCAGATGATGATAATGCAGCAGAGGCGGTTTTTATCAGGGCAAGCTCCCTGCTGAACCTGAAAAAGTTTGACGATGCGATCAGCGGTTTCAATGATCTTCTGGAGCGGTTTCCGGATAACAGCAATGTTCCCCTGACGCACTTCATGCTTGGTCAGGCATATTTCAGCATGGCTAGGGCGAAGAACTCACCGGAGAGCCTTAGCCTCGCGGTTGAAGAATTTAAAGTTACTGCCGACAATGATAAGATAAACCCCTCCATAAGGGCTGGGGCATCCTATATGAGAGCGCAGGCACTTTTCGGTCAGGGGAAAACAGAGGAGGGTATCAGCAATCTTGAGAGAACCTGCAGGGATTTTCACCGGACAAACCACGCTTTCACAGCACTGACCGAATTAATCTCAATTTATCTTAAGAGTTTTGAAACGGAAAGAGCTTCGGAGTTTGCAAAACTACTGGTTTCAGGATATTCTGATTTCGCGACCCATCCCGCAAACCAGGCGAAAATATCTGAAATGGCACTGATAGGTTCAGAGGCTCCTGAAATAAAAGCCGACAAATGGTTCAATTCGGAGCCCTTTTCCATCAAAGATCTCAAAGGTAAAACAGTTCTGATTCATTTCTGGTCAAGCTGGTGCCCGCACTGCAGGAAGGTCATCCCTCGTCTGAATGAACTTGCTGATACTTTCAGGAACGAAAATTTTGTTCTGCTGTCTGTTACCAATCTCAACAGGCAGGATGCGGCAAAGATTGAAAGCCATATAGCCTCCGAAAATATAAAGTTTCCGGTCGGACTGGACGAGAAATCAGCATGTTACGCGCCGTATGCTGTTAGCGCGGTCCCTGCCGCAGTGCTCATTGACAGCAAAGGAAAAGTGAGATGGAGAGGCCACACTGCGGGAATAACCAGAGAGATGATAAAACCTTTTATTGACGGGACAGCAGGCGAACTGGACGGCCCGGTGCTCTCACTGGCGGATATTGAGAAATCAGCCCGCGAAAGATCCCCTAAAAGCAGCTCAGGAGGACAAGCGGACAAGCCCTGATTTTTTATGAGGATATAGACATGGCAGAAAACAATAAAATTAAGCACCTCGAAAAAAGAAACCTCGAAGCCGAAACCGGAGGCGGGCAGGAACGGATTAAGGTTCAGCACGAAAAGGGCAAGATGACTGCCCGAGAGAGAATATTGTTTCTTCTTGACGAAGGGACATTCAACGAGCACGGGAAGTTTGTAACCCACAGAAGCAATCATCCCGACCTTACCGGAACACATATTCCCGGAGACGGTGTTGTGACCGGTTTTGGAAAGATTGACGGAAGACCGGTCTGTGTCTTCGCTCAGGATTTCACTGTGTGGGGAGGCTCCCTCGGAGAAAGTTATGCACAAAAAATATGTAAGATAATGGATAAAGCTGTCAGTCTCGGCGTTCCCATAATTGGACTCAATGACTCCGGGGGCGCCCGTATTCAGGAGGGAGTGGTCAGCCTTGGCGGCTACGCGGACATATTTCTCCGGAATACGCTGTGTTCAGGAGTTATCCCGCAGATATCCGCCATAATGGGCCCCTGCGCCGGCGGCGCTGTTTACTCGCCTGCAATAACAGACTTCACTGTTATGGTAAACAATACAAGCTACATGTTCATCACCGGCCCGGAAGTAATTGAAACGGTAACACACGAGAAGGTCTCAAAGGAGGAACTCGGCGGTTCAGTCACACACAGTACGAAAAGCGGTGTCGCGCATTTTGCCGTCGAGGATGATAAAGCTTGTCTGGCGCTGATCAGAGAACTGCTGGCCTTCATTCCGCAGAATAATCTTGAAGACCCGCCTCTCAGACCTACAAAAGATAATCCGGAGCGAGCGGATGACGGGCTCAACACAATTGTTCCGGAAAATCCGAATAAACCATATGATATGATTGATCTAATAAAAATGGTCGTTGATGACGGATATTTCTTTCAGATCCATGAGAATTTTGCCCGAAATATCATTGTGGGCTTTGCGTCATTGAATGGAATGACCGTCGGTATCGTAGCAAACCAGCCTGCTGTTCTCGCCGGAACTCTTGATATAAAGGCCTCTATCAAGGGGGCGAGGTTTGTCCGGTTTTGCGATGCCTTCAATATACCTCTAATAACTTTTGAGGATGTGCCCGGATTCCTGCCAGGAACAGACCAGGAATTCGGAGGAATTATCCTTCACGGGGCTAAACTTCTTTACGCATTTGCAGAAGCAACCGTGCCGAAGATAACAGTTATAACCAGAAAATCATATGGCGGGGCTTATTGCGTCATGGCGAGCAAACACATCAGGACCGATCTGAACTTTGCCTATCCTACTGCCGAAATAGCAGTGATGGGCCCCGAGGCGGCGGTGAAGATAATAAACCGCAGAGAACTTGCTGAAGCAGATGACCCCGAAACGGCAAAAGATGAGCTTGTCAGAAAATACAGGGATAAATTCGCCAGTCCTTTTATTGCTGCGGAAATGGGGTTTGTTGACGAAGTGATTGAGCCTCGGATAACAAGACAGAAACTGATATCAGGGCTTATCATGCTCCAGACAAAACGGGACAAGAACCCGCCAAGAAAGCATGGGAATATTCCCCTTTAGAGAACCGTTTATTTTTCTTTTCCCGGAAAATCGCTTTTTATCTTGGTTCCGATTTTCTTTATTTCGCCCGATTGAAATGCTTCCCAGAACGCTGTAACAACTGACGGGCAGAATTGAGTTCCGGATTTGGAGAGGATCTCGTTAAGAGCGATTTCCGGACTCATTCCTTTCCGGTACGGACGATCCGTCGTCATCGCATCGTAGGTGTCCGCAACTGAAATTATTCTTGCGAGCAGAGGTATTTTTTCACCCTTAATACCGTAAAGATAACCGCTTCCGTCCCATTTTTCGTGATGGAAAACGATCCCGGATCTTGCTTCCTCCAATTCTTCAATTGGGGCGATTATTTCGCCTCCGATCGCCGTGTGAGACATCATTATCTTCTGCTCTTCGTCGTTGAGGGAGCCGGGTTTGTTCAGTATCGCATCCGGAATTCCAATTTTACCTATATCATGCAAAACGGCTGAGACTCTGATATTCTCAAACTGCTCCTCGGTCAGGTCCAGCCTTCTCCCTATCGCTACCGAATACTCAACTACCCTTCTTGTGTGACCGCCGGTGTATTCATCGCGCTTTTCAACCGCGGTGGCGAGAGCAATAGCCGTTTCAAGAAATATTTCCTTCTGCTGTTCGTAGAGCCTCGCATTATCAATGGCGATGGACACCTGCCCTGCAAGAAGCATGAGTTCGTGCAGATCGTTGTCGTTGAAATTCCTTCCGCCTTTTTTGTTAAGAAGCTGCATCACTCCTATTGTTTGCCCTCTCACTGACAGAGGCACCGACAGGATGGAACGGGTCTCAAAGTCTGACTTGTCATCAAATCTGTGAGCCCAGTGAGGATCTTTTTTAACATCCTTCACGATCATAGGTTTTCCCTCTTTTGCGACAGTTCCCGCGATCCCTTCGCCCATTTTTAGCCGCAGATTTTTCAGGACAGATGCATCGCCACCTCTAAGAATTCTGAAAAAAAGCTCCTTTCCGTTTTTGTCAACCTGCCAAATAGAGCTTCTTTCCGCCTCCATGACATTCTCTGCTGCCTGAAGCGCCCTGTTCAAAACGGTATCGAGGCTCAAGGACGAGTTCACATATCCGCCTGTTTCCAGAAGAAGCTTCAGCTTCCTGATTTCTTTGTCTTTTTTCCTGAGCTCGTTTTCCGACATCCTTCTTTCCTTCAAAGCGGGAAACATTAATTATAAGGAAAAAAAACCTCAACGCAATTCTTTTCGGCTTATAATACCTAACGGAGTTGAATCTTTACTCTGTCCGAACCGGAAAATGATGCCGGGACAAGAGACAGTATGCGTGTTCTTTCAAGCCAGGGAACTGTCCGGGTCTGAGCAATACTCCAGTGTCCTTTTTTTTCAATATCGGCTGAAAGTTCCTCTCCGGCAAAGACAATAAATCTGCCGGATTTTTTCAACATGCTCTCCGAAGAGATCATTAACTCTGGCGTTTTTCCTACCGCTTTAATGAATATCACATCAAATATCCCGTTGAGACTTTCATCGCGTTTCAGATCTGAAAACCTGCACTCATGGATATGGACATCCGGAAGGCTCAGTTCCGAAACAATCTCTTTCAGAAATACCGCTTTTCTTCCGTTTGACTCCACAAGATGAAAAACCGAATCTGGCTTCATTATTTTGACCGGAATTCCGGGAAAGCCCGCTCCGGCGCCTATATCCATAAATATTTTATCAGTCCCTTCCAGCATTCTGCCAGAAATATAGGACTCAAGATAATGCCTTTTGGCAGCTTCCACGGGGATGGTTACAGTAGAGAGATGACATCTTCCATTCCATTTCAGCATCAGACGGAAATGTGCACCAAGAAGCGTGGCTTCTTTTTCAGGAATACCAATTCCATATTTCCTCCCTTCACTGATGATAATTGTTTCTATATCCATAATTATTCTCTAAAAAATTCCAGCAGGAAATCTTTGCTGCGGTATTTGAAACATGTTGAAATTGCACATATTTATGTTTATATTTATGAGTTATTCTGTCCGTAAATTATCCGGCTTAACAGGAGCGCATTTTCCGGTGAAAAACCCGATCGAACAGAGCATTATAGCAGATCTTGACGGTCTGTCACATTCGGATTTTCTATACCCGTCTGATTACGACAGAGAACCTTGCGAAGAAGATTGTATATTGGCGATTTGTATTACCGGAAAGCTCCCCTGTATTCCGGAGCATGAACCGATAAGCTGCAGAATTGACATGATTGTCAGGAACACCTTGAAAGGATTCGGAGGTTCGCCTCTCCCATTTTTTCGGAAGAACAGGAAGAATTTGGTGGCAATGAGTTTCCGAATGAAGAGTTCCTCCACAGCCCTTCTTTGCACATTTAAGATAATTGAAAAAATCAACGATATAAATCAAGTTATTTCTCCGGTTCGATTAAGCCTTGTTCCGCGGATAGCCGTTATTTCCTTCCCCGTTCAAAGATTGTCCTCTTCACCGGAGTCGGGCTTGGAAGAAAAGGCATATAGAGCAATATCTATTACTGAATCCTGCACTGAAAATACCGTCATCACAACTGCCCAGGTAAGGGACAGGTCAGGCGAAGACTTCATTTATAAGTCTTTCGCTGAGGGATCATATTCAGACAGGTTGTTTGTTGTTTCGGGAGTCCGCCCACGGACAAATTATTATTCAGCCCCTCCTTATAAAATCCCTTTCACGGAAAGAAGCGCTGAAATGACAAAACTGAGAACCGCCATGACCGGTAAGAACGAGCGGCCGTTTGTGATTATTGAAGGGCCTACCGGATCCGGCAAATCAAGGCTTATTGAGGAGCTTTCCCGCGACTTAGACAACATGAAGTTCGTTTCTGTGGAATGTATTGAAAAAAATGAACCACTTTCATGTATCAGAAGATTTGCGGGGAGCTTGCTTTGTTCCATTCCATTCAGCACGGAGACTGAAATACAAAAAGCAATTGAATCGTTTCAGTTAAGGGATGTCGCTCAAAAACTGATTCCTTTCATGAAACTTTTAGTTTCCAATCCGGACAGCAGGGCACTAACTTCACTTTGGGATGAATTGTCTTCCGCTTTCATGGAACTGCTTGACGCCTTTCTCCAAAAGCATCAGGAGCATAAGTATATTTTTGCGTTTGATGATATCCACAACGCTGACAAAGCTTCCATGGAAATCCTTTCCTTTTTGGTAGAAAACAGAAGATTCATTCATCCGCACGGCCTAGCCCTGTCTTTCAGGGAGTGCAGTGAAATTCCGTCCGGCTGGATGGAAGAAGCCTGTGTGGCTGTTTACACCCTTCCGCTGTCACCAAACAGCGCGATAGCATCGGCTATGAAAATGCGGGGACGCGGGCATCTTAGCAACGGGCAGGTAAAAGCGCTTGCGATGATGTCCGGAGGGAACCCGTTTCATCTTAATGAACTGCTGTCCCTGTTTGAAAACCCTTATTTCAGCCAAAAACGGCCTTTTCCATCCGCCTGCAGAAAAGCAGTACCAACTGTTAACCTTAAAGCAGGGCTTCTTGAAAGCCCACAGCGCCGTCTTCTCGAACTATGTTCTTTCGCCGGATACGAATTCTCTTTTGATCTTATAAAGAACGCCGCTGAAAGGCATCCCGAGACTGGAGATACTTTCCTCCATTCACTTGAGATCCTGAAGAGGAGCGGTTTCATCCTAAACATGTCGGATTTCCCGAGAATGTTCAGATTTTACAGCAATACCACAAAAGAGGCGATAGAGAGCTCCGTCCTTTCTTGCAGAAAAAAGGGCTTCATACAGGTTCTCTCTGAGGCCCGGAAAGAACTTAACCTGAAAAAAGCGGATTCCGTTCTTTCAAATTTACAGTTAAGCGACCTTGAAGAAGGAGAGGCAACAATGATGCTTGCTGCAGCAGAGGAAAAACGGCTAAATTATCTGAATGCGATTAAATACACAGAGCGGGCTGCCGATATTTTCAGGAGAAGCGGTTTTTTATTGCGCGAAGGAAGGGCATTATCGAAAACAGCTGAATATCACCTGTTGCTGAATGATTTTGGAAGAGCTTTTGATGCAGCCGTTATCGCCGTTGAGCATTCACGCGACATCCGGAACATTAAACTCCTTCCTTATTGTTACTGGTGTTCGGTCAGAATATGCAGGCTAATCGGCATTTACCGAACAGCCCAAGATTTCCTGAAAGGTCTTGCTTCTTTCCAGGGGGCACGGCCGCAAGCGCTGTTTCTTCTAGGTTCAGCCCAAATAAGCTGTGACATGGGTGCTTTCGCTAAAGCGCTGAAATGGCTTAACAGCTGTTTTTCTGTGCTTGAGAAGGAAATGCATGAAGACATTTTTGCTGATGCCTGCCTTCTGGCATCACTTGTGTATGCTTTGATGAAAAAAAAGGGAGCTTCCATGCAATACGCTGAAATTGCAAAGGAATATATCAGAAACGACTTCAGAAAAGAGATTTATCTTCATCTTGCCAAAGCAAAAGCATTGGAAGAGGAAGACCTGAAAACCGCCTGCGAGGAGATAAAAAAAGCAGTTGTCATTTATGACCTGAAAGGGACATTTTTTATTGAAAGAGATATTGACACATTGTACAGTTATTGGACTATATGTCCAAAATCCGACATCGAAAAAGGGAAAGAACATCTCGCTAAAGCATATAACCTGCTTACAAAAAGAGCCGACTGTCTTACATGCACGGAACACCGTGACGCCTTTCTGAATAAAAATTCTTTAAATAAAGCTGTCATTGCCGACTACCGGAGCGTCTGTTAACAGACAGTCACCTGTCCCTTAACTTTCTTCCCCCCTCAATTCTTACTGTTATTTTTTCCCTGTCCAGATATTCCATGAGAGGAACTGAATACTTTCTTGACAGACCCGTAAGTTCCTTGAAGTCCGAAAAAGTTATCAGCTCCTTTGTCTTTCCGAAAACCGTGACATCCTTTTTTATTTTATCAATGACTTTCCTGTGAAAAATAAGATTCTGGTCCAACTTCACAAGCTGCCCTTCTCTGATGAGAATTTTCATCACCTCTGCCGCCCCTGCCCCGGAAATTTTTATTGCTTCCTCCGGTGATGGGGGCTCGGGAATGGCATTCATAAACAAAGCCTCCAATTTTTCCTTCTGCATGACCTCTACATCTGACAGAAATATTTTGTGCGAAGCCAGTGCAATAAACTCTTTTGAGGTTTTAATTTCTCCTGATTTCTCAAGTCTTCCTGCAATATCCTCAAAAATCCTGTCCGTCCCGAACCTGAAAACCATATTCTTCAGTACTCCTTTCGGAAGGCCGGGTTTTGAAGGATTTTCGCTGTGAAAATTTTTGAGACAATCTCGCAGGGATTTTTCAATGACATTTACCGAATTGATATTGAAAAGCACGCGAGGGTTTTCCCCGAGAAAAATTAGATCTTTTCCTTCGGCAACGACAGCCTGAACTTCATCCTTCTTAAGTCCCAAGCGGGCAGCCAGGCTGTCAAGCGTTACTCCCGTTTTACCCGCCCGGAAGCAGAAATACCTTATGTGCTGAAGACAACCGGACCCAGGAAGCGATTTAAGCATTTCTGCAGCATCTGACGAAAACCGCCCTCCTCTGCGCGGCATACTGTCCGCTATCACGCCCCCCCCGATTGTTGTCGGAGGGGAATAGCGCCTTATAACAAATCTGTCGCCGCAGATTGCAGTGGTCTTTTCCTCCAGCTTTACCTGGACTGCGCCCACTTTTCCCGGCTCAATTGATTTCCCCCCCAGAAGCCTTATTCTTCCCATTATTTCTTTTGCTCCGTGGTGAAATCTTATCCTGTCATTTTCCTTAAGCGGGACAGGTGATCCCGGAGTCATCTCAATAACTGTATCCAGAGTGTCTGTGCTGTTGTAAACAGCGGGTTCAGCCAAACTCATCCCCCGTTCAATTTCCTCCAGGGAAACATCCTGAAGATTAAGAGCAGACCTGAACCCGGCTGATGTTTCACTGACTTCTCTGTCGTTTACCTGAATATTCCTTACCCTTACTGTTGTTTTTCCGGGCAACAGTTCTAACGACTGTCCTTTCTGAACCTTACCTCTGACGCATGTTCCGGTAACCACCGCACCGAACCCTTTCATATTGAACGCCCTGTCAATGTGCAGAAGAAAGGCGCCTTCTGCCTTTCTTGCAGATATACCTTCTGACATATCAGCAATAGCTATTTTCAGTTCTTCAATCCCCTCACCGCTTATGCTGTCCACCCTGACAACCGGAGCATTTTCAAGAAAAGAACCCAAAGTCAGCTCAGCAATTTCCATCTCCACCATTTCAACAAGGTCGGGCGCAAGCGATGCTTTTGTTATTACAACCAGACCTTTTTTAATTCCCATCAGTCTGCATATATTAAAGTGTTCTGTGGTCTGTGGCATAACGGATTCATCTGCAGCTACAACCAGCATGGCGGCATCAATTCCGCCCACTCCGGCAAGCATATGCCGGATAAACCCTTCGTGTCCCGGAACATCAATGAAGCTGACCGTCAGAGTGTCGTTTAATTCCATATAGGCGAATCCAAGTTCTATCGTGATTCCCCTTTTTTTTTCTTCTTTTAGACGGTCGGTGTCCGTTCCGGTCAGTGCTTTTACAAGAGAGGTCTTTCCATGGTCAATATGACCCGCTGTCCCGATTATCAGATGTTTTGATTTCATCAGACTGTTCGTCGTTTTTTCAAGAAATATCCTTCAAGTTCTGAACGATAATCCTCCTGCCCCTTTTTCCCCAAAAGAGAGGCTGTCGCTCTTTTCCCGTTTTCCACGCCGGGCTGGCCATAAGGATTTACTCCGTAAAGCTTTCCGGCAATTATTGTCTGAAACTCCGACATGACAATATACTGCCCGAACAGGTATTCATTCAGAACCGGGAAGGAAATTGTCATTGTAGGGCAATCTGCAAGTCTGAGAGCGTATTCCGTTGCCCGTTTTTCTGTTCTCATTAGCTCCTGCAGAGACACTCCGCCAAGATATTCAAATTCCCTCAAATGATCTTCCGGGGCAGGTATCACATAATCGTTCGCGAATTCCTCAACTTCAAGAAAACATACCATTTTGTTTTTCGGTCCTTCAGTATATAACTGAAGTTGTGAGTGTTGGTCAGAAGCCCCTCTGGCAACAACCGGCGTCTGGCCTGCAAACACTTCTTGCCCATCAAGGTTGAATTTCTTGCCGAGACTTTCAGACCAGAGCTGACAAAACCAGTGACCCGCATCAAGAAGAGCATCCGAATAAGGCATGATTATCTGTATGTTCTTGTTTTTCATCCTGTCCAGATGGTGGCACACCCATGCCGAAATAAAAGCCGGGTTTTTCAGAGATTTTTCCGTTCCGCATATCGCTGCCATTGACCTTGCGCCTTCGATAAGGCTGACCGTGTCCAAACCGGAAAAAGCAGCAGGGAACAAACCTGCCGAAGTCAGAACTGAGAACCGGCCGCCCACATCAACAGGCATTGGCAGAACTGCGTAGCCCTTTTCCTGCGCAACTTTATTCAGAACAGTACCGGAACCGTCTGTTGTAACAATCATTCTATTTTCGGATTTTACATTGGATTTCCTGAATATTTCTTCAATTATGAGGAAATTGGCGAGGGTTTCCAATGTCTGTCCTGACTTGCTGACAACATTTACTGCGGTTTTTTCAAGGTCCAGCCCGGTCAGAATATCAGTCAGCAAATCAGGATCAATGTTGTCCAAAAATCTGATTTCCCGCCCTGAAGGCTTGCTCAGCGCGCTTTCAAGAGCAGCAGCACCGAGAGATGACCCTCCGATCCCAATCACAATAAGAGTATCAGCGTCTTCAACATCTTTCAGTGTGGAATGGACATTTTCAGCATGGTTATCGTCAAAAACCATGTCATGGAAAGGCACGGAGCCTGCTTTTAATTCCTGAGACAGATCGGTGAGGATATTCTCCCCTTCTTCCATTCCTTTTTCGAAACTGTTCTCGTCAACCCCTCCGGGGACAAAAAGGCCTGTGTAGTCCAGATATATATTCCGGCTCTTCATATTAGAGCCATTCTTTGCGGGTCGCAGCCGATTTTGAATGTTCCTCTTCCAGGTACTGCCTGAAAAGCAGCTCCCATTCACGGGTTCCCTCTTCAACTTTTCTGCTGAGAGAGAGAATTTTACTTCGAACCTTCTCCTCTGTTTTTTCCTCTTTTGCGACCTGTGCCCTGAGTGCCCTGACTACCGCACTTTTAATCTCAACATATCCGCCGATCCCTGGCTCCCCGCTGTCAATTATTGCTGCGGTTATCCTGTCCGACAGGTAGGAAATCCTTTCACCGCTGTATTTCATTCCCTTCTCCTGCAAATTAAAGTACTATATTCATTTCCTGCGCAAGCTTTGATTTGATCTTCTGAAGCATCAGATAGGCGTTCACACCCTCCATCTTATCGGAATACTGTTCCATCAGTTTTCTTGCTTTTGCGTCGAGCTCCTGTAATAGTTCATCTTCAAGGTTGAGCGTCTTTTTTACAATTCCTGCAATCCTTTTGCACTGTCCGGATGTTATTTCTCCGCTGTCAAGCAATTCCTGAATTATACCTTGGACCACCAAGTCCAATTCTCCTTCTCTGTAAGTCATATCAGTTCTCCAATGTTTCCTGTGTTACTACAGAATCACCGCTAAGCATTGTTCCCTCTATTTTATTCAGCCTTTCCTGAGCATAATCCCCCTGACTGCTTCCGCTGTGATTTTCAGCAATCTTTCTGTAAAGTTTCACTGCTTCCTGCCATTCCCCTCTGTTCTCGTATATCTTTCCGGCCTCAAACCTTGCGGTGATTGCCCACATCACATTTTCCGCGTGAAGGTATGTCACCTTCAGATATTCAACAAGTGCTTTGTCGTACTCATTCAATCCTTTGAAATTTTCAGCTTTGTAAAACTGAGCCTCTGTTTTTATCTCCTCGCTTGCATCCGATTCAAGAATATTATCGCAGAAAAGGTTGGATTCTACGAAATAACCCTCATTCTGAAGATAGAGGATGATTCTTATCTTTTCTTCTGTCATTTTAACTGCGAACGGGGTCTTTTTCAGAAATTCAAGATATTCGACTACTGCTGTGCCAGATTCCCGTTCCTGCTGATGGCAGAGCCCCTTAAGATAATGGATTAGGTACTCTTTCCCAGTTAGCCCCTGGCTTTCAAGCGCTTTTCCATATTCCGCAGCAGCCGCTTTCATCCTGCCCTCCTTCAGATAGCAGTTACCAAGTTTGAACCATGCTTTCGGTTTGAGATCCGACTGATTGCTAAACCCTAATGCTTTTCTGTAATATTCAGCAGCTCCACTGTAATCCTCTGTTTCAAAAGCCAATTCCCCCAGATAAAAGAATGCTGTCTGGGCGGCCTGATGGTTCGGAAACGAGGTGATAACATTTGTGAAAACTTTTGCCGATTTAACTTTGTCTCCTTCGCTCAGATACTTAAGGCCATTTTCAAGAACCTTTGCTGCATCTATAAACCCCCGTGGGTCATTCATATAGAAGGATGGTATTCTTTCAACTGCTTCCTTAATGTCGCCTCTAGAAAGATAGGTTTTTTCAATTCTGTCCTGAGCGAGACGGCCGTAAAGACCTCCCTGCTGAACAAGAGAGTCAAGGGGTCTGATACCTTCACTTATATTTCCCTTCCCAAGAAGAACCTCGGATGATTTGAGCATGGACATTTTTGTGAAAATGCTGTCCTTATCTATCGTCAATGCTTTATCAAATTCAGCAAGGGATTCCTTTGTCAATCCTTCATGTAAATAGCAGAGACCTCGCCAGTAGTTGCCTCTTGCCCCTGAATCCTTCTCGAAAAAGGATCTTGCCTTAGCATAATCCTTTAAATAATAACCGGCGATGCCCATTCTGTGATACCCGTCATTAGATGCCGGGTCTGACAGTTTTTTCAGGGTCTCAAGACACCTTCCGTAATCTCCGAGATCCCTGTAAATATCAGAAAGTATGCTTACCGCTTCGTCAGAAGAAGAACCAAATCTGTCCAGATAGTCCTCCATCCCTTTAGCCGCGTCTTTCAGAAAACCCTCTTTCCTTTGAACAAGAGAAGCGTTAAAGAGAGCTTTTTTCCAGAATTCAGACTGCTGATAATTGTTGAGGATCAGTTTGTAGTACTCCAAGGCTGTTTTATTGTCATCCATAAGCCTCAGAACTTCTGCGGTCAAGAAATAAACCTCCGGAAGCAGAGGGGATTCTTCGTTTTCGTAGGGAATTGCCATAAGAAGTTCCAATGCTTCCTTATCGTTTCCCAACGCTATCACGCATTTAGCCGCCATCAGGGTTGAAGACGACACAAGTTCCTTTTTCGCGCTCATTTCCGCAACTTTTTTGTAAACATTCAGCGCGGAGGCATAGTCCATTCTGTGATAAAAATAAAGCTCGGCAAGACGATACCAGTCCATTATATTGTCTTCATCCTGAATTCCGTTATTGGCTATGTATTTTTGATGCATGATTGCTTCTCCTGCAAGGTCTTGTGCAAGAAGTAGCGCGACAAGAAGCTTTCTCGCATCAATATTTTCCGGATATTTTTCTGAAAATTCATTCAATCCTGATATTGCTTCCTGGTTTCGGCCTTCAGCAATAAGATTTTCAAGCAGGATTATCCCGCTCTCTTCTTCGGAAAGACCTGACGGGCCTTCAATTTCCCTGAAAACATCATATGCTTCAGCATAATTTCCTGTTTTGTAAAGAGCCCAGCCGTAAACCGTCCCGACATCGTCTCTTTTTTCCTTGATGTAAAGCGTTGAAAGGACATCAGCAGACTCTTTATATTTTCCCGTGCTGAAACTTATAAGCCCCAGATAGTAGCGGGAATCGTATATTTCTGCATCAGTCAATCCGTATTCTTCAGATACAAGTTCTTCGAATAGTTTTTTTGCTTCCGGGAATCTTTCAAGCCTTAAAAGGCCCTCTGCTTTAAATAGAAGCAGTCCCTTAGTCAACAGGCCGATCTCAATCGAATCTATCATAACCGAGCATTCAGTATAATTCCCCTCTTTATGCAGAATTTCACATAAACCCTCAATTGCGCTTATCTTCAGCTCCTTGTCTGTCAGTTCTTTTGCAATAAGATGTTCATAAAGGTTTTTTGATTCAGTGAAATTATCAAGGTTTTTATGTGATACCGCGCAGAAATACATAGAATTTTCAATATCCTCTCCCTCTGGGAACCGGCTGATATATTCCCTGAATATTTCAGCTGCAGATTCAAAATCGCCTTTTTTAAACAGGATATCCCCTTTATTGAAAAGAAGTTCCTCAATGTGTTCACTCTCGGGATATCCACTCAGAAAAGCGCTGATCTGTTTCAGGGCAAGCTCTTCAAGGTCATCCCTGAGAAGCCCCTTAATCAAAGCGTAATCCCTTGTTTCCGCATCGTTTTTTACCTGTACAGCTTCCTGCGCAATTAAAGTTGAAAGCAAAACCAACATAGTAAACGCAATCAAAATTGTTCTTTTCATTTAATTCCTCCAAGGCTCTGAATAGTACCATATAAAACGAAAGAAACTCAATATCCGTTAGCCGGGTTTGACAATTTAAGACTGCTCAATCTACAATTCCCCGGTTATGAAAATACTTATTATCAGGTTGACAGCCATTGGTGATGTTTTAAGAGTGCTTCCGGCCCTTAACTGTATCCGTGAAAATATTCCGGATGCCGAAATACACTGGCTTGTAGAAGATAAGGCTTCATCTGCCCTGCACGGCCACCCTCAGATTGACCGGCTTATTATATGGGAGAGAAAAAAATTATCCGGATTTCTGAAATCACGGTCACTAAAAGATGCCGCAGTTTATGTTTTAAGCTTTTTTAAACAACTTGTTGATGAAAGTTACGATACCGTTTTTGATTTTCACGGCATTCTTAAAAGCGGAATTTTTTCCGGATCCACATTAGCTCCAAGAAGGTTCGGTTTCAGCAGAAAAGATTCCAGAGAAGGGAATTTTCTGTTTAATACAGAATTCTGTGTCCTTCCTGACAAAAGGATTAACAGGGTGGAAAGGAATATGAAACTGATTGAAAAAGCGGGGCTGAAAAACTTCGGACTAAAAGCGGTGTTTCCTGTTTCTGAAAAAGATATTTCTTTCGCTCGGAATTTTTATTTAAAAAACAACCTTTCAGACTTCAGGGTTTTTTCGGTTTATCCGGGAAGCAGCTCTGTTGCAAGTTATAAAAGGTGGAATCCTGCGAAATATGTTGAGCTGTGCAATAAATTGAACAGTAAATTCAGATCAAAATCGCTCATTCTCTGGGGTCCGGGAGAGGAGCAGCTTGCTGTCAAAATAGCATCTGATATTAAAGATTCAGTTCTTTCTCCAATGACTTCTCTTGGCGAACTGGCCGCTCTTATCAGTCTTTCGTCACTTTTTATCGGCGGGGATACCGGCCCGATGCACATCGCATGGCTTCTCGGAGTACCGACTGCAGCGATATTCTGTCCCACCGATCCTTTAATCAACTGTCCTCCGGAAGGATCCCGTTCCATTTTTTTTCATCCTGACATTCATTGCGCGCCCTGTAGAATCAAAAATTGTCTTAAAGGTCTTTGTATAGAAGCAGTTACAACCGACATTGTTTTTGACGGTATTGTAAGGTTATTATCCTCTGAAACTTAAAAATAAAAGACATTTCATTGTAGAAATATATCATTTTTCGTTTGCCTGTTTTCGTTCAAGTATGTTAAAATTCCACCGGGATAAATGTTGGCCGTTGTTTCCGGTTTTTACATATTACATTAGTGATTTTCTCGTAAAGCCAACCATAAGTGGCTACATTACAACAACTTACAAGGACTGCTGATTTTCAACAACTGTTAATAATTTGTTAAATTAAATTCGTTCAACAACTTACGGGAAAGAATATTTTTAAATGAATATATGGAACAAAATTCTCAAAGAACTTCAACAGAAGATTAATATTCAGTCATTTGAAACATGGCTTAAACCCACTGCTTTTCTTGAATATGCAAATGGGGTTCTCACTGTCAGCGTTCCATCTTCTGTCTTCAGCGACTGGATAGAGAAAACATATCTGTCCTATATTAAAGAAACAGTGCGCGAAATGGAGATTTCTGTTACCAGTTTTAATTTTGTACCGGCAGATAAAAAAACAGAGGATAAGGAAACAAAAAACGATAAGCTTTTTTCAAACTATCTAAATCCGAAATACACTTTTGAATCGTTTGTTATTGGGCCAAGCAACAGATTTTCTCATGCCGCAGCCATGGCAGTGAGCGAATCTCCTTTTGATTCTTATAATCCTCTTTTTATCTACGGCGGCGTAGGTCTCGGGAAAACACACCTTATTCATGCCATAGGCCATGCGATTTTAAGCAAAACAAAAGATATAAGACTTCAATTCATCACTTCTGAAAAATTCATGAACGAGCTTGTAAACGCTATTAGGTACCGCAGAACACACGAGTTCAGAGAAAAATACAGAAACATTGATGTCCTTCTTATTGATGATATCCAGTTTATTGCCGGCAAGGATCAGACGGAGGAGGAATTTTTTCACACATTCAACACTCTTTACGAGTCACAGAAGCAGATTACCATGACCAGTGACTGCCCTCCAAAGGAAATCCCTATCCTGGAGGAAAGACTTCGATCCAGGTTTGAATGGGGACTTATCGCCGATATAAAACCCCCAGACCTTGAGACAAAAATGGCTATTCTTAAGAAAAAAGCTGAGCTTCAGGGCTTCCAGGACTTTCCTGACGATGTTGCTTTATTTATTTCAAGCAAAATCAGATCAAACATAAGGGAACTGGAAGGATGCCTTATAAGGTTGATGGCGCACTCATCCCTTTATGCCAGAGAAATTGATATTGAACTGACTAAAGAGATTCTTTTTGATGTAATTGAGGTTGAAGAAAAAATAGTCACCGTAAAAGCTATTCAGAAAATAATTGCTGAAAAATATGATACAACTGTCCGTAAATTAAAATCAAAAGACAATTCTCATGCTGTAGCAATGCCGAGGCATATAGCAATGTATTTATGCAGAGAACTTACAAATGAATCATTCCCTGAAATCGGAAAGAAATTCGGAAAAGATCATTCAAGCGTAGTTTACGCCTGCAACAAGGTTCAGAAATTAACAGATTCAAGTAAGGATTTTAAAAAGGAGGTTAACAGCCTAATTGACTGGCTTAAATAGGTTAAACCGCTATGTCTGAATTTATTCAACAAATAGTTTTATTAATAAGAGCAAAAAATTCAATAAGGACTGTTTTATGAACAGACTTCAGTGTTTGATTAACATTTTAACCAACTGTTTATCAACATGTTAAATATATACTAATATGAAAGTTAGCACGCTATTTCATTGTTTTGGAGATTTTCTATCTACTACTATAACAGATAAATAGATAGATATTTATGGAGGTATAAAGAATACTATGGAGTTCAAAGTTAAAAAAAGCGATTTCCTTCCTGAAATAACACTGGGACAGGGAATAGTGGAAAGAAAAAGCACTCTTCCTATACTGTCAAATGTTCTTATCGAAGCTGAAAATGGTAAGGTTTATATTACCAGTACAGACCTTGAAGTGGGTCTTAAAAGCACATGCACTGCTGATATTAAAAATGAAGGATCAATCACGATTCCGTCAAGAAAACTTTTCGATATTATAAGTGCTCTTCCTGATTCAGATATAAATATTAAGCTGGAAGAAGATAACAACAGGGTCACAATCAGTTGTGACAGATCAATTTTTAAACTGGTGGGTCTTCCCAAGGAGGATTTTCCGGTAATTCAGGATTTTAGTGATAAAGATGGAATATCTATAGATGCAAAAGTGCTTAATCAGGCGATAGACTTGATGACATTCGCAATCAGCAGGGAAAATAGCAGATATGCGGTTAATGGAGCCTTAATGATCATTGAAGGCGATAATATGATTATGGTCGCCACAGACGGATACAGACTTGCTTTTCTTAATATCAAAGGGTGTATTTCAGGAGCAAAGGTAAAAGAGGAGCTTATTATTCCTCAGAAAACACTGAAAGAAATTAAGAAAATTATAGACAAATCAGACGAAGGGAAAATTGTTTTTGGGAGAAAGGATAATCAGGCATTTTACTGTATAGGAGGGCGAACGCTAACATCTAGAACGCTTGAGGACAGTTTTCCGAATTATAAAAAGGTTCTTCCTGAGGGGAATAATATAGAGATAAGATTCAGCAGAAATGTCCTGAATAATGCGCTGAAAAGAGTATCTCTTTTATCAGACGAAAGTTCTAAATCAGTTATGCTTTGCTTTCAGCACAACAGACTTGAGATTACATCAAGTAATCCTGATATGGGTGAAGCAAAAGAGGAAATTTCAATAGATTATACCGGCGAGGATATGAAAATCGGTTTTAATGCCCAGTACCTGCTTGATTTTCTTCAGGTGGTAAAAAATGAGGATGTTATGTTTGTCCTTAAAAATGAAACAGATCAGGGCATGCTTACTCCGATTGATAAGGGTGATAGTAATCAGGAATATAAATATGTTGTTATGCCTATGAGGCTTTAATTGACCCTGAAAACAATCGGTCTGGAAAGTTTCAGAAATCTGGCTGACAGAGAAGTTTCCTTTAGCGGTTCTGTGAATATACTTAAAGGAGAGAACGGGCAGGGAAAAACGAATATTCTTGAAGCGTTATATTTGCTTTCTACGGGTAAGAATTTCAGAGCCGCTGAATTAAAGGGAGTTTCTAAAGAAGGTACAAGCGGTTTCTGTTTAAGCGGTAAATTGAAGTTTGATAGTATTTGCTGTAATTACAGTACAGATAAAGGAAAAATACTTTTACTTAATGAAAAAAAAGTTCCCATCAACGATTACTTAACTGTTTTTCCCTCTATAGTCTTTACAAATAAAAATATGCAGATATTGAGAGGATATCCTGAAGAAAGAAGAAGGTTTATAGACCGGGGGATAGCAAGAGAGGAAACAAATTATATTTTTCTGATAAGGGATGTGAAAAAGATAATAAACAGCAGAAATATTCTCCTGAAAACAGGAAAAAAAGAGGAATTGTACGCCTGGAATGCGAAGCTGGCAGAAAAAGGAGCCCGGATGATAGAAAAAAGAGGGCTTTACATTGAAGTACTCGGAAAGCGAGCAGCAAGGATATATAAAATGCTGTTTCCTGAATGTGGTAAATTGGATATGTATTATTCCCCATGTCTTGAAAACAATTTTCGTGGTTCTGTGGAGGAAAAGCTTATCGCCACGATGGAACAAAAAAGGAAAATAGAGAATAAAAAAGGTTTCACGATTGTCGGTCCACACAGGGATAGTGTGGATGTGAAAATAAATGGAAGAGATATCGCTGAATACGGCTCATCAGGACAGCTGAAAGCTGCAGTCATTTCTATGAAAATAGCAATGACAGAAATTATGCTTGAAAGAAAAGGTTTTTTACCTGCCCTCGAAATAGATGATATTAATTCAGAGCTTGACAACAGAAGGGTTTCTATCTTGCTGGAATATATTGCTGAAAAGGGTCAGGTTTTTATAACCACAACAGACAAGGATATGAGTGTCCGGAACGGTGCAGGATACACGGTCTGTAACGGTGAAATACATCAGGAGTAAGAAGATTAAATGACAGAAAACGGAACAAAGAACAGAAAATACGATGCCACGAACATTAAAATTCTGGAAGGGCTGGAAGCGGTCAGGAAAAGGCCTGCTATGTATATCGGTTCAACATCCTCTACAGGCCTTCACCATCTGGTCTATGAAGTAGTTGATAACTCAGTGGATGAAGCCCAGGCCGGCTTCTGCACCAATATAGAGATATATATTCATACCGATAACAGCATAACAGTTATTGATAACGGAAGAGGAATTCCGGTTGACCTGCACGAGGAAAGCAGAAAATCCGCGCTGGAAGTGGTAATGACCATGCTTCACGCTGGAGGAAAGTTTGACGATAAAACCTATCAGATTTCAGGCGGGCTTCATGGAGTGGGTGTTTCAGTTGTGAATGCGCTGTCCGAGTGGTGCGAAGTGGAGGTAAAGAAAGACGAAGGTGTTTACTTCCAGGGGTACAGAAGAGGAATACCTCAGTCAGAGGTGAAGAAGACCGGAACGACAGACAGATCAGGAACAAAAACAACATTCAAACCGGATTCTGAAATTTTTGAGGAACTTGTTTATGATTTTGAGATTCTATCCAAGAGATTAAGAGAAATAGCCTTTCTGAACAAGGGTCTCAGTATCAGCATAAAAGATGAGAGAACAGAAAAATCACATAACTTCTGCTATGAGGGAGGAATAGCTTCTTTTGTTGAACACCTTTGCAGAAATAAAGACTCAATACACCCTGCTCCTATTTATGTGCATGTTAACAGGGACAACATTCTTGTTGAGCTTGCCGTTCAATACACAACTTCCTATGATGAAAGCGTTCTCTCCTTCGCGAACAGCATCAACACAAAAGAAGGCGGCACCCATCTTAGCGGATTCAGGGCAGCCCTGACATACAGCCTGAACAACTACGGAAAAAACAACAATCTTCTTAACAACACCACACTTTCTGGCGATGATGTAAGAGAGGGGCTGAACGCGGTCATAAGCGTAAAGGTCCCGAACCCTCAATTTGAAGGTCAGACGAAGGGGAAGCTCGGAAACAGTGAGGTAAGAGGAATTGTCAGTTCAGTTGTAAATGAATATCTGGGATATTTTCTCGACGAAAACCCGGCTGTGGCCAAAGCTATTATAGGGAAATGCTTGGATGCTTCCCGAGCAAGGGAGGCAGCAAGAAAAGCCCGCGATCTTACCAGAAGAAAAGGCGCTTTAAGCGGGATGAACCTTCCGGGAAAACTTGCAGACTGCCAGGAAAAAGATCCTGCAAAATCAGAGCTCTATCTTGTCGAGGGAGACTCTGCGGGAGGCTCAGCCAAACAAGGCAGAGACAGATCTTTCCAAGCTATTCTGCCATTGAGAGGAAAAATATTGAATGTTGAAAAGGCCAGACCCGATAAGATGCTTGGAAACGAAGAAATAAGAACGATTATCACAGCCTTGGGAACAGGTATTGGCAGAGAGGAATACAATAACGATAAACTCAGATATAACAAGATTATCTTGATGACTGACGCAGATGTTGACGGTTCCCACATACGAACCCTGCTTCTTACATTTTTCTACAGGCAGATGCCGGAACTGGTCAGAGGGGGTCATCTTTTTATTGCTCAACCGCCTTTGTTTAAAGTTAAGAAGGGTAAAACCGAAGTTTACATAAACACCCAGAAAGAGCTGAACACATATCTGATGGAGCTGGCAATCCAGAAAAGAACGGTGAAACTGCCTGCACTCGGAAAGGAATATTCAGGAGAATCGCTTGTGAAGCTGCTTGATACCCTGTCTGAATATATCCTTCTTACAAGAAAATTTGCTCGGAAGGGTTATACGGAAGAACTGCTTGATATTCTTATGATCCGCGGGATCCGGACGAAGGCGGAAATGGAAAACGCTGAAATAGTTCAGGATCTCTGGATGGAACTCAGGAGTAAGAGATACGAACTTACAGATATATTGCCTGACCAGGAACACGGAACCTATACATTTAAAGCTGCCAAAAATGATGATGGAGCGCAGGGGATTGAAGCGGAAGTAAGCTTTGATTTCGTTAATTCTCCTGAATTCAGGAACCTCAGTTACCACCATGCAGGCATAACAGATCTTGATTCACCGCCTTTTATACTCACCGAAAACGGTGATGAAAAAACAATATTGGACAAGGGACAGCTTCTGGATGAAATTTTAGAAAGCGGGAAGATAGGTCTGTATATTCAAAGATATAAGGGACTTGGAGAAATGAACCCTGAACAGCTATGGGACACAACAATGAACCCCGCAAACCGCAAACTTCTGAAGGTGAACGAAGGGGATGACTTTGAAGCTGACGAAATATTCACTATTCTGATGGGTGACAAAGTGGAACCCCGACGCGATTTTATACAGGAAAACGCACTCAGCGTAGAAAATCTTGATATATAACAGAGGAAAGAAATGACTGTACAACTGGATCTGCTTGGGAAAGAAATTCCCGTAAATATAAGGGATGAGATGTCCCAATCGTATTTGGACTACGCAATGAGCGTAATTGTAAGCCGCGCCATTCCGGATGTGAGGGACGGTCTCAAGCCTGTGCACAGAAGAGTGCTGTTTTCGATGCATGAACTGACTAACAGGCATGACAAACCCTATAAAAAATCGGCGCGCGTGGTCGGAGACTGCATAGGTAAGTATCATCCGCACGGTGAGAGTGCCGTTTACGACACAATAGTCAGGATGGCGCAGGATTTCTCTATGAGGTACACGCTGATAGACGGCCAGGGGAATTTCGGCTCGGTGGACGGGGATTCTGCAGCAGCTATGAGATACACAGAAATCAGGATGCAGAAGATAACCGACGAAATACTGTCGGATCTTGAAAAGGAAACAGTCGATTTCGCGCCGACATATGACGATTCAATGCTGGAACCGACAGTTCTTCCGGCAGCGATACCCAATATTCTTATAAACGGGTCTTCCGGAATCGCGGTAGGAATGGCGACAAATATCCCTCCGCACAATCTTGGTGAAGTGGTTGACGGGCTTATCAAATACATCGAAGACCCAGACATAACGATTGCCAAACTGATGAAATGTATTCCAGCTCCGGATTTTCCGACCGGCGCAATGATATACGGTTATGAGGGCATCAAATCAGCCTATCACACCGGAAGAGGGGTCATTAAACTTAGGGCTAGAGCGGAGATAGTCCCTGCAAAAGGGGGAACCGAGCATATAATAATATCGGAAATACCCTATCAGCTAAACAAAGCCTCTCTGATAGAAAAAATCGCCGATCTGGTAAAGGAAAAGAAAATCGAGGATATCTCCGACCTGAGAGATGAATCGGACCGCGAAGGAATGAGAATTGTCATTGAACTGAAGCGGGGAGCAAATTCGGAAATAGTCCTCAATAACCTCTACAAAAAGACAAGAATGACAGAATCTTTCGGCATCATCCTGCTTGCCCTTGTGAATGGAAGACCTCAGGTAATGAACCTGAAGGAGATCCTCGCCAATTTCCTCGAACACAGGAAGGAAGTGGTCACTAGGAGAACAAAATTTGAGCTTAAAAAAGCCGAAGCGAGGGCACATGTATTAGAAGGGTTAAAAATAGCATTGGACAACCTTGATGCCGTGATAGAACTTATAAAAAGTTCTCCGGGACCCGTTGAGGCAAAAGAAGGGTTGATAAAAAAGTTCATGCTCTCGGAAATCCAGGCGCAGGCGATCTTGGACATGAGGCTTCAAAGGCTCACAGGGCTGGAAAGGGACAAAATTATTGAGGAATACCGCGAAATACTTAAAATAATAGCAAGATACAAGGAAATACTTGCGAACAGACATCTTGTTCTCAGTATTATCAGGGAGGAACTCGAGCTGATTAAGCTGAAATACGGTGATCCCAGAAAAACGGAAATTGTTCAGGATATGGAGAACATAGAAAGCGAAGACCTTATCCAGGAAGAGGATGTTGTCATAACATGCTCAAGGACGGGATATGTGAAACGGACACCGGTTAGCAGCTACAAAAAACAGCTCAGAGGAGGAAAAGGCGTTAAAGGGATGGCAACAAAGGAACAGGATATCGTAAGTCACTTGTTTATTGCTTCAACCCATGACCACCTGCTTGTATTTACCGACAAGGGAAGGGTTTACTGGCTCAAGGTGTATAAACTGCCTGAAGTTGGTTCTGCGGCAAAAGGCCGCCCGATTGTAAATCTTCTTAATCTGAATGCTGACGAGAAAGTAGCTTCCCTTTTCGCGGTAAGGGATTTTTCGGAGGGACTGTTTGTTGTCACAGCCACAGCAAGAGGCGTTATAAAGAAATCCAGCCTTGATGTGTTCAACAACCCCAGGCAGAAGGGGATAATCGCGCAAAGGGTTGACGACAATGATTCCATCATCTCAGTCAAGCTGACAGACGGCACAAAGGATATCTTTATTGCGACACGCGACGGGAAATCCATAAGATTCAGTGAAAAAGAGGTTCGGCAGCTCGGGAGGGTTTCCAGGGGTGTCAAGGGAATGACTCTGACAAGAAACGATCGTGTTGTTGATATGCAGATTCTTGAAGCTGATGAAGGATCAATCCTCAGTGTTACGGAAAACGGTTTTGGGAAAAGAAGCCGGATACAGGATTACCGAGCCCAGCATCGTGGCGGAAAGGGCCTTGTTAATATAAAAACCAGTGGAAGAAACGGCAAGGTTATCGCGTCCAAATTTGTTCTGCCTGAATCAGAAGTGATGATCATAACCCAGAATGGAAAAATTATCAGGATTAAATCCTCGCAATCCAGGGAAATAGGAAGAAACACCCAGGGAGTAAAGCTGATTAATCTTGATCAGGGTGATGCGGTTGTTGCCGTTGCAAAGGTGGTCGAGAGAGACGGTGACGGTCCGGAAGAAATGGATAATGGACTGGAAGGCGCTCTGGACATGAACAATAATGATGAATAGTACTTTAAAGGGAAAACAATGAAGTTTTTTATTGACACGGCAAATATTGACGAGATTAAAGCTGCAAATGAACTGGGAGTTCTGGATGGTGTTACTACAAATCCGTCCCTTATTGCCAGGGAAAAAGGAGATTTCAAAGAAATAATCGCTGAAATATGCCGCACCGTGGAGGGTCCCGTATCTGCGGAGGTAGTCAGTCTTGAATCGGAAGGAATGCTTAAGGAAGCAAGGGATCTCGCTAAAATTGCAGATAATGTTGTAATAAAAGTTCCGGTAATCAGAGAAGGGATAAAAGCGGTAAAGATGATGACCTCCGAGGGGATTAAAACTAATGTGACACTTGTTTTCTCTCCTACTCAGGCACTCATGGCGGCAAAGGTCGGAGCTTCCTATGTAAGTCCTTTTGTCGGCAGGCTTGATGACAGATGTTCAGATGGAATGGAACTGGTAAATCAGATCCGCGTGATATTTGACAACTATGAATACGAAACGGAAATAATAGTCGCAAGCATAAGAAATCCGCTTCATGTTGTTAACTCAGCATTGATGGGAGCGGACATTGCCACAATACCGTTCAAGGTCATCGGGCAGCTTCTGGAGCATCCCCTTACGGACCTTGGGCTTGAGGCGTTTCTGAAGGACTGGGACAAGACTGGAAAACAGTCGGGAAAAAAATAAAAAAGAAAAGGCCCCCGAAAGAGGGCCTTTTTTGTTTTTATCGTATCCTATCTAATTGCCGCCGCAAGATCAAAACCGCGTTTCAGGGCAGCTTCGTTAAGCGGAATGAGGTTGTGCCTTCTTTCCGGCAATGTTTTTTTAAGGGCGTCAATAACACCCTGTATGGTGATGGCCTCTGTTTTCTGTATATATGCTCCGAGAAGTATCATTCCCATCATCAGCGGGTTGCCGAGTTTGTTCGATTCCTCATAGGCTGGAATGGCAACTGTTTTTATATCGGTTCTTGTCGGACCATGATGAATATTTGTGGATTCCCAGATTAAAATACCACCGGGTTTTACCTTTGGTTGATACTTGTCCAGTGATGGCTGATTTAACGCAACAACAGTGGTATATTTCTCTAAAATAGGGGAACTTACGGGCTTGTCGCTGACAGAAACTGTGCATCCGCATGTCCCGCCTCTCATCTCCGGTCCGTATGTAGGCATCCAACATGTCTCCTTTCCTTCCAGCATTGCCGTGTAAGCGAGATTCTTTGCGATTGTGAGAACCCCCTGTCCTCCAAACCCTGAAAACATGACTTCCTGCAACATTATTTTATCCCTCCTTCGGTTTTGATATCTCCCAGAGGATAGAATTTTACCATGTTCTCCTCCCACCATTTATATGAATCAACGGGTGTCATTTTCCAGCCGGACGGGCAATTTCCGACAAGCTCAATAAAAGAAGTTCCTCTGTTGTTCAAGGAATTATCCACACCTTTCTCAAGAGCTTTCTTTAATTTACGGGAATTTACAGCGTTATTTGCTGCCTGCCTCGTAACAAAGCATGTTCCGTCGAGATCTTTTATCATATCCGCGAGTTTTATGGGCATTCCGGAAAGTTTAACATTCCTTCCGTCCGGAGATGACGATGTAACCTGTTCCGGCAGTGTTGTGGGCGCCATCTGTCCGCCGGTCATTCCGTAGATAGCATTGTTATAGAAAAGGATAACAATACTTTCACCCCTGTTGCAGGCATGGATGGTTTCCGCTATGCCTATGGATGCAAGATCGCCGTCTCCCTGAATAGTAAATACAGCCTTGTCGGGAAGAACTCTTTTAATTCCGGTTGCGACAGCGCACGCCCTGCCATGAGCGGCTTCCTGCATGTCGCAATTAATATAATCATACGCAAACACTGAACATCCGACCGGTGCGACACCTATTATCTGATCCTGGATATTTTTCTCATCAATTACTTCCTGAAGCAGTTTTTCAAGCGTCCCGTGAGCACAGCCGGGGCAGTAATGCATATCGTTTTTCTTAAGGTTCGGTTTTTTCCAAACTATATCAAATTCCTGACCGTTCTTAGTGATTGTTTCCGCCATCGTCAATGCTCCTGTTAATATTTGCTCAACATGTCTCTGGTTTTCTGAATGATCTCTTCGGTAGAAAGAACCATACCGCCTGTTTTCCCGTAGTGAAGGACCGGGATTTTGCCGTCCACCGAAAGTCTGACATCCTCAATCATCTGACCTACATTCATTTCAACCGAAAGATATGCCTTGACCTGTTCCGAGTATTTACGGATGATATCTTTCGGGAACGGCCAGACTGTTCTGGGCCTGATAAGACCGACTTTCAGTCCCTGTTCTCTTGCGATGTCCACCGCTTTTTTTACAATCCTTGATGAAAGACCGTAGGCAACATATCCAATCTGGGCATCGTCCATTTGATAGAGTTCGTAATCAACCTCATTTTCCTCTATCAGCTTGTATTTGGCCTGAAGCTCAAAGTTCTTTTTCTCCATGTCCTCAGGCTTAATATACAGGGAAGTCAGAACATTAGCTTCCCTTCCGGCAATGTCAGCGTTTGTTGCCCAGCTGTTATCAAGCGCAGGCCTTACATAATCATCTTTGAACACCACGGTTTCCATCATCTGGCCCAGCGCGCCGTCTGAAAGGATCAGCACGGGATTGCGGTATTTTTCGGCAAGATCGAATGCCTTATAGATCATGTCCGCCTGTTCCTGAACAGAATTTGGCGTCAGGACAATCAATCTGTAGTCGCCGTGGCCGCCGCCTTTTACAGCCTGAAAATAATCACCCTGGGAAGGCTGGATGGTGCCCAGCCCAGGCCCTCCCCTCTGAACATTTACCAGAACACAGGGAATCTGAGCGCATGCAATATAGGAAATTCCTTCCTGCATCAGCGAGAAGCCGGGAGACGAAGTAGATGTCATTATTCTTTTTCCGCATCCGCCTGCGCCGTAAACCATATTGATTGCCGCCACTTCACTTTCTGCTTGGACAAACGCTATCCCTTTCCGGGGCAGCCACTTGGAGAAATACTCCAGAACCTCGCTCTGGGGAGTAATCGGATAGCCGAAATAACCATCTATGCCTGCCCTTATAGCAGCCTCGGCTAAAGCTTCGTTACCCTTCATTAAATATTTTTCAGCCACTTCTGACCTCCGGTCTTATGTCAAAATAATTATTTTTTTGCCCTGTAAACAGTTATCACACTGTCAGGGCATACGATTGCGCAGTTGCCACAGCCGATACACTCCTCGTTCAACATGATCGCGAAATAATATCCCTTATCGTTCGTTTTATCGGAATATCCGATCACTGCCTTGGGACACACAGTCGCGCAAAGCTGACATCCCTTGCATTTTTGTACATCGACTTCGATGAATCCTTTTATTGCCATTTTATCTCCCGATATTACAGAATTTAAGTAAATCAAAATTTATTCAGGCTCTGATTTTATAGCCTTTGCATTTTAAAATCAAGGAATAATAGAAAAATTATAGAAATGAAGCCTGTTTCAGGCTCAAATGAAATCTCGCGAATACATTAATATTGTGCTATATTCAGCTGTTATGAACAGAATATCTGCTAAAGAAATGAAAAAATTTAACCTGTTCAGAACACAAGGAAATCATTCATGCTAAAGGTAGGTTTTGTTAGCCTCGGGTGTCCTAAAAATCTTGTGGACAGCGAGATTCTGCTCGGAAGAATTGTGAAGGAAGGCTTCATTCTGACTCCGAACCCTGAAGAAGCGGATATTATTATCGTCAATACATGCGCGTTCATCGATTCCGCCAAAGAAGAAGCTATCAACGCCATTCTTCGGATGGCTGAATATAAGACTTCGGGGAATTGTCGACGCCTGCTTGTTACGGGGTGCCTTGCACAAAGATACGGAAACGAACTCAAGAAGGAAATGCCTGAAATTGATATAATTTTTTCTCTGGATGACTGGGAGCGCGCGGGAGAACTCTGCAGGAATGATAATCCATCTGAAAAGAATATCAAAGGAGCGATGACCTTTTTACATGATCATTCGCATGAAAGGATCCTGACCACTCCGCGATACACAGCCTTTCTGAAAATAGCTGAAGGATGCAGTCACAGATGCTCCTTCTGCGTTATACCGGATATCAGGGGAAAATTCAGAAGCAGGGCTGCCGGATCGCTTGAGAAGGAAGCTGAAGCCTTGGCTGAAAAGGGAGTCAGGGAAATAATTCTGATAGCACAGGACACCACTGTATATGGCACTGATTTAGGAAAAAAGGACCTTCCGGGACTTCTGAAGCGTCTTGCCAATGTCAACGGAATTGAGTGGCTAAGGATTATGTATTTTTATCCGGGAGCTGTCACCGATGAACTGCTGAATGTTATCGGGCAGGAAGACAAAATCTGCAAATATGTTGATATTCCTCTTCAGCATGTTTCCTGCAGGATTCTCGGCAGCATGAAAAGACCGGGGAACAGGGAGGAATACTCAAAGCTAATTGACAGGATCAGAAAAAGGGTTCCGGGCATTGCTATCCGCTCCAGTTTCATAACAGGGTATCCGGGAGAAACGAAGAAGGAATTTTCAGAACTTTTGGCGTTCTGCAGGGAAATAAGGTTTGATAATCTGGGTGTCTTCACATATTCTCCTCAGGAAGGAACAGTTTCAGCTCGCTTGAAGGACGGAGTTCCCGAAATGGAGAAGGAGCAGCGGCGGGATGAGCTGATGGAGCTGCAATCGGAGATATCCTTTGAGATCAACAAACAATGGACCGGGAAAAAAGTTAAGGTTCTCTGCGAGGGAAAGAGCAACGAAAGTGAGTTCCTCTTGCAGGGAAGGACACAGGGGCAGGCTCCAGATATTGACGGAAGGGTCCTCATTACCGACGGGGAAGCGGAGCAGGGGGAATTTGTCACGGTTGAAATTGAAGATGCTTTTCCCTATGATATGGCTGGAAAGATTGTGAGATGAAAGGAATCAGCAGGTTTGTCAGCACAATGGGGGGAGCGGGTTTATCCCCGTTTATGCCCGGAACTGTCGCCAGTTTTTTAACAGCACTGATAATTGCGGCAGGAAGGTATTTTATCGGGAAGCCGTCAGATATAGCCCTTCTTTTTCTTTTTTCGGTTCCGGGCACTGTTCTGCTTGTCCCATATCTGAAAGAAAAAGAAAAAGATGACCCTTCAGAGGTGGTTATTGATGAAGCAGTCGGAATGAGCATTACCCTTCTTTTTTGTCCTTTATCGATTGTTTGGTTTGCTGCAGGTTTTTCTCTTTTCAGGTTTTTTGACATCCTGAAGCCGTTTCCGCTAAAACTACTGGAAAAACTGGAAGGAGCTGTCGGAGTGATGGCGGATGATATCGGAGCAGGTATGTATGCCTCTATTTCTCTGCTATTCTTAAGGGCTTTGTTTTCATGATAACAGTCAGAGGAATAGAGAATATCACTGACATTCCGGAAAGAGCATTTGTTTCGCTTGGGAATTTCGATGGTCTTCATATCGGCCATCAGCATGTGCTTGATGAACTGAAAAGAAGAGCGCGGAACATGAAAGGCACTTCAGTTGTAATCACTTTCCACCCTCATCCTCTGAAAATTGTCGCGCCCGATAAAGCCCCCCAAATGATGACCACGCTGGAACAAAGGCTGGAGCTGCTCGATAATCAGGGCATAGATGTTACTGTAGTAATTGATTTCACACCGGAATTTTCGAATATTACCGCCGAGGAATTTGTCCTGAGGATATTTGAAAAGATCAGAATGAAGGAAATTTTTGTGGGTGAAGGTTTCCGTTTCGGGAGGGGAGCGGTCGGAGACCTGGGTTTACTCAGGGATATGGGATCTAATCTCGGGTTTAAGGCCTTCGGTCTTCAGGAGGTATTTATCGGAGGCAGAAAGATTGGAAGCACGAGATTAAGACGGATGATAGAACTCGGTGAGATGTCAAAGGTGGCTATTTTTCTCGGAAGATCTTACAGTATTGAGGGGATAGTGGTCAAAGGCGACGGAAGAGGGGAGCAGCTCGGATTTCCTACTGCCAACCTGGACACATTCAACGAGATACTTCCCAGGAAGGGTGTTTATATAACCACGGTAAATTTTCAGGGGCTCAGGCTTAAAGGTATGACATATCTCGGTGACCGTCCGACCTTCGGTGCAGGTTTTGCCGTCGAGACATTCATTCTGTCATTCCATGAAAACATAGTCGGACAGCAAGCAAGGCTGCAATTCCTCAAAAGGCTGAGGGATGATATAAAATTTGACAGTTCTGATGAACTCGTGGCCCAGATAACGAAAGACCTTAAAGCCACGGAAGAGTATTTCAGAAGAAAATTCAGTTAATGCCTGATTTGAAAACTGAAATTCAGTTCATAAAGGGAGTGGGTCCTAGGAGGGCGGATGATTTTGCCAAGGCCGGCATCAGAACGGTTGAGGATGCTCTTTACAGGATCCCATTCAGATACGAAGACAGAAGCAGGTTTGCAAGCGTGATTTCTGTGAGGCCAGGGGAAACGGTAACCCTTTCCGGAAGAATAACGGGCTCTGCATTAAGAAAAACAGGCAGAAGAGGGTTCACGGTATTTGAGGCGCTGCTTGATGACGGGACAGCTTCGATCAAAGCAATCTGGTTCAATCAGCCGTTTCTTGCGAAAACTCTCAAAAAAGACAGCCGCGCCATTCTTTTTGGCAAAATTACCGTGAACAGGTTCGGAAAAGCATCCCTTCAGCTTGAGAACTCGGAATATGAAATGGTAAAGGAAAACGAAGATCCTGTACATACGGCGGGGATTGTTCCGGTTTACAGAAATATCCAGGGAATCGGGCAGAAGACTCTCAGAAAGACAATTCACACGATTGTGAAAAACCTTGAGATGAAAGAAGCCGACTTTCTTCCGAACAGTGTTGTCAATAAGTTTAACCTGACACCCAGGGAAAAAGCTCTTAAAGATGTTCATTTTCCGGAAACCGGCACAAACCTTGATTTACTGAACGCAGGAGCTTCGGAAGCTCACAGAAGGCTTATTTTTGAAGAGTTCTTTCTTCTTCAGACAGGGTTGCTGCACAGAAAATCGAGGGTTTCCGAAAAGAAAGGGATATCATTCCGGACTACGGGAGATATGGGCGGATATCTCAGAAAGGTATTGCCTTTCAAGCTGACAAACGCACAGAGGAGGGTTTTTCGGGAAATTGTCGGAGACATGACATCGGGCAAACCGATGAGAAGGCTTCTCCAGGGAGATGTCGGGAGCGGAAAAACAATAGTAGCACTGCTGGCAATGCTTATCGCAGTGAAAAACGGTTACCAGGCTGCGTTGATGGCGCCAACTGAAATACTGGCGGAACAACATTTCAGGACTATTTCTGACCTGCTTAAGGACGGAGATTGCGGCATCTCACTCCTCAGAGGCGGTCAGCCGAAGAAAGAACGGGAGATAGCGGAAAAAAACATTCTTGACGGTAAAACTGATATTGTAATAGGCACCCATGCCCTGATTGAGAAAAAGATCAGTTTCCGCAATCTCGGAATTGCGGTTATTGACGAACAGCACCGTTTCGGTGTTGAACAGAGGGCGGAGATGGCAGAAAAGGCTGCTGCGCCTGATGTGCTTGTGATGACTGCCACCCCGATCCCCAGGTCTCTTGCGCTGACTGTTTACGGTGATCTTGACCTTTCTGTAATTGACTGCCTTCCTCCAGGACGGACACCGGTTCTGACAAAGGTTGTGTTTGAAAACAAACGAAACGAGCTTTATGCATATATCCGTAAAAATCTGGGAAAAGGCGGCCAGTGTTTTGTGGTTTATCCGCTGATAGAGGAATCGGATAAGCTGGAGATGAAAGCTGCAACTGAAATGTATTCCAATCTGAAGAGAATCTTTTCTGAATTCACTGTGGGACTTATCCACGGAAGAATGAAAAGTGCGGAAAAAGAGGAAGTGATGATGGCATTTCAGAGAAATGAAATAAACATGCTTGTTTCAACAACTGTGATTGAGGTAGGGATAGATATTCCTAATTCCAATATAATGGTTGTTGAAAATGCCGAGAGGTTCGGCCTTGCCCAGCTTCATCAGCTCAGAGGAAGAGTTGGCAGAGGGCTCAGGAAATCCTGCTGCATCCTTGCGGGTGGGCGCAAAATATCGGCAGATGCGATGGAAAGGCTCAGAATTATGGAAGCAACAAATGACGGGTTCGTGATAGCAGAGAAAGACCTTGAGATGCGCGGGCCCGGGGATTTTTTCGGGAAACGACAATCAGGGTTGCCTGTGCTGAGAATCGGGAATATAGTAAGGGATCGGGAAATAATGGAACTTGCCAGAAACGAAGCAGCAGAATATTTGAAAGACATTGAGGAAGGGAAAATATCGTCATCTGACCCTGCGATGCGAAAAGTAAAGGAAGTCTGGCAGAACCGGTTTGGCCTGTTGGAAATCGGTTGAATTAAAGTCGTTTTATCATAAGAACGGCGTTGTGCAGGTCACCGAGAGGCCCGCTGAAATAATCCCTTATTGCCGCTTCTTTATTGAAACCGAGCGCGGTCATTGCCTCGATTGCGTCCGCTTCTTCGTCTTCCGCAAGCATAACCGAAATAAGCTTCAATCCCTTTACACGGGATATCTCGAGAAGCTCGTCCATGAGGATGGTTCCTATTCCAAGCCCCTTAAGGTCTTCGCGGACCACAATCCGTATTCTTCCTATATGTTTCATTGGGCCCTTTGCGGTCAGATTAAGAATCCCGTCAGCCACAATCATTTCATCCAAGACCAGGATCAGAGGAATTACTGTTTTGTAGTTGGCGTTTTCAGCCCAGTTTTTTACAATATCAGGGTTTGTTACATCATCGTGCAGATATTTCCTGGCACCTTCACTCAAGGATGAAAACATTTCAAAAAGACCGTTCGCATCTCTTTTTGTAAGAAGGCGTATGATAGCTTCTCTGCCGTCTCTCAATAATTTGGTTTTTGGGTAAGTTCCGTACATGGGGTTCACTCCTGATTGATTTTAAAGAAATGCGCATGTTAAGTAAATGTCAACAGTAAGTCAAGAAATTACACGCAAATGTTTCATGTGGAACACCCCTTTCAAACCGTTGACTGAAAAGCTTCAACCCGTTATATTCAGTTTTCGGGATTTTCAATGGAATTTAATTCCCTGCAAGGAGACAAAAATTGAAATTCAAACTGAAAACAATAACATTTGGTTTATTGTCAGCGCTGTTAATTTCCGGTTCGATGTCAGCCGGGGATAAATTGGGCTCCCTGATTGTTCAGACCTTTACATTTAATGATATTTCAGACCGGAGAAAGGTCTTCAACTTTCCTGATGATGAACGGAAGTGGTCGAAAATCCTGATGTGTTACACGCTGAAGTGTGATGAAGTAACAACGGGGGATACATACCCTTGCGGGGAGTGGGATGTCAGCACCTTCACCTGTGTATATAAACATACCGGCCTGACGGACAGAAAAAAATCCACCCATTCTGAATTTGTTGTCAACGGGAGTTCTCCGCAGGAATTTTCATACAGTGATACCCCGGTCTATTATTACTACACAGACTGGAGCGGGGACAGCCTCGGCACGGAGAGCGACCGCTATCTGAAATTTGAAGGAACGGACTTTATTGAGGTCCCCGCAGAAGCAGGAAACCGTCTGAAAAATGCATTTACAATAGCCATGTGGGTCAGGGGTGATGATTCCCAGCCGTTAAACGGCAGCATACTTGAAGCATCGGATCGGGGCGGGCGCGTGCTGAACATCCATCTTCCGTGGGGGACCGGCGAGGTTTATTTTGATGCGGGGGGCAGGCTTATGGGTAATAACAACAGGATTCAGAAATATGCTGAACCCGGAAATTATAAAGGAAGATGGAACCACTGGGCATTCACTAAAGACACTGCAAAAGGAGAACAGAGAATCTATCTGAACGGAGAACTTTGGCATTCAGCTCCCGGGATGACAAAAACAATTGACAATATTGATAAATTTATAATCGGCGCAGGTGGGAGCGGCGACAGCGGTCATTATGCGGGCTGCATTGATGATGTGCAGATTTGGGATGCAGCGCTGGATGGCGAAGCAGTTGAAGAGCTGATGTCTGCACTGCCGGATGAAAGCTTTCCCGATTACAGCAGTCTGGTGCTGTACTACACATTCGATGAGCTTGCTGACGGAAATATTCGTGACAGTTCGCCCAACTCTTATCACGGCAAGGCTTCAGGTCAGCCGCAAAGCATGAAATATGGCATTGCCGGAAGAAATGACCGGAAACCTCAAAAGGACGACATCCTTGTGACTGAAAAGATCGAAGCTCCGAAATGCACGGTGAGGTTTTACAGGGATACTGAAAATCCGGAAAAAATTACAGACACCCTGGAAGTCTGGGAAGCCGTGGAGAAGTATTTTGACGGCAGCGGACGGCTTCTCGAGGAAAAACCGCTGGAAGAGTTTAAAACGCTTTACAACAGTGTTCATGAATATTACGGAGAACCGTTTGAAGTAATGGAAAGGTATGAAATCGGACGATTCATAACCCCCTACGGTAAGGGCCTTGATTTGGGCGGTGACGGATTTACATGGATATACGATGTGACTGATTACGCACCTCTTCTAAAGGGAGAAGTGGATCTCGAAGCGCATAACGAATATGAGCTGCTGGATCTGAAGTTTGTCTTTTTCGAAGGAATACCCTCGAGGGATGTTCTGTCCGTGAAAAATATATGGACGGAAAACGCGTCAACTTACCAGGATATCGCGGATGACAGGACATTCAAAACGAAGGTTATGACAGCGGATGAAAACGGAAGGAACTTCATTATAAGGTCAAGAATATCAGGGCACGGGCATTTCGGCCCCAGAAACTGCTGTGAATGGGACGCTAAAGACCATTATCTTTCCGTTAACGGAATAAGGAGATTTGAATGGAATGTATGGCGTGACTGCGGCATGAACCCCGTTCACCCGCAGGGCGGGACATGGCAGTTTGACCGCGCCGGCTGGTGTCCGGGAACATGGGTGGATACTTACGATCATGAGATAACCCCGTATGTAGTTCCCGGTCAGGAATTTGCCGTTGACTACTGTATGCAGCCTTATGATCCTGAAAGCGGGGAGCAGGGCGGAAGCTATATTACCGAGCACCAGTTTTTCACATTCGGCGCCCCTAATTTCAAGCGCGACGCGGAAATTCTGGAAATCCTGGCGCCTAACGATCATGACGAATTTAGAAGACTCAACCCCGTCTCGGTTAATCCTGTCGTTAAAATCAGGAATTCCGGGGCTGAACCTCTGAAAAGCCTGACAATTGAATACGGACTGTCAGGCAATGAGCGGAGTGTTTTTGAATGGCACGGGGAACTGGGTTTTATGGAAACAGAAACAGTTGTTCTGCCCGGGCCGGGATGGAAGGGGATGAAAAAGAGCTCGGAATTCACTGCCGATGTTCTTAACCCCAATGGAATGCCGGATGAAAACGGAGCAAACAACCGCCTTACGGTTACAACCGAAGCACCGATAAAACTTCCCGGAACATTTGTTTTCTTCTTCAAGGCTCAGGGGTTTGGCAGGGCGGCGCAGAACACACTTTTAGTTACCGACGCTGAAGGGCAGACTGTGTTCAGGAAATCGGATTTCGAAGACAACAGAGAATACAGTGAAAAGATCAGCCTGAAACCGGGAGCCTACCAACTTGAATTCAGGGACAGCGAAGAGGACGGTCTCATCAGGCACTGGTGGCTGAGGGGCCATGACCCGGACAGCATAGGCGATGACGGAAGGATACAAGTCCGCAGCACGAAGGGCAAGGTTCTTCTTGACCTTGGATATGATTTCGCCGAGAAAAGGACATTAAGGTTCTTTGTAGGCGAACCAAGATGAGAGGATATTAATCGCTGTGTTCAGCAATAACCATAGTACACGCGAGTATGAACAATGAAAAATGGAGATTAATGACTCACATTATAATGCCTGTGCTTTCCGCGGCGAATATGTTATTATCCGATTTCGCGGTAAACCCCATTTGGAGAATGATGAATGAAAAAAGAAAACCAGTTAAAATCTTTCACGGATAGCGAGATTTCCAGTATTAAAGAGGAGATTGAGGAGTTAAAGAAGATTCTTGATCTGCTGAAAACCCGGATTGATCTTCTTGAAGATAAAAGGTCCTTTCTGGAGAATTTGCAGTCTTTTTACACTGCCGATGAGGAGAGCTACAGTGAGTTTGTGAAGTTTGTTTCCGGCAAGGGCAGATCTATTCAGAATCATATATGTGATATCCTCAAAGACAACATGGATAAATCTTTTTCCGTCAGGGAGGTTGGAATGAGGCTCAGCTGGAGGGGAGTTCCGGTCCCTCCCGAGAAAAGGTCGTATCTTTATACAATACTCAGCAGGATGAATGAAAAAGGATTCGTCGTTAAAACTCCCGACAATAAATGGAAAGCTACCGATAAAATAACGGAAGCCGAAGAAGACGGCAAGCCTCCTAAAATCAGCAAGGCTGAGAAAACATTTACTCCAAAGCAGCTAAGGAAATCAAAATTCAGGACAGAGAAAACAGCAAAGCCAAAAAGCGCTCCCAGCATATCAGAAAGCGTAATGAGCCTTTTTAAAGAAAATCCGGACAAGGTATTTGACTTTAAAGCAGTCAGTAAGCATGTAATCAAGGCAGGAACCACCACGAGCGCTTTAAGTATAAGACATGCGTTGAAGATGCTGTTTCTCAAAAAGAAACTTATCGAGCGTGTTTCTTTTGGTTTTTACAGGCTTAAAAAGTAACTTGGAAACCGGTAGATAATACCTGAAATCATTGCAGAATGAGTGCTTACGCGGATGATTCGCTTTCCGGCAGCGGGATATATACCCGTTTGCACGGTTAATTGACCAGTGCCGAGCATTTCAATACTTTTTTAAATCAGTATTGGAGCACCTTTCGCGAAATTACAGAAAATAAGTTGCATACCTCCGTCTTTTTGACATTTTGATTTTTATACCTTATATTTGGCTTTCATATAAAAATCCCGCAGGATGTTTTGAAAGATTTTTTTCACATTATATTCCGTATAAAGAGTTTTTATTTAAGAGCTTTCAGGAGGAGTCGCCATGTTTGAATTTATTATTTCCGTTGTTATTTCTGCTGTAGTTGCTTTCACGCCGTCAACCGGTGCCGTTGATCATCCGTCGGACCTTCAGGCGGAAATGTCGGCTCTTGCCGCCGACAGCAGTAAAGTTCTTTTCCGCGCGGGCGCTGTGGATCCAAAAATTGACAGGCTTGATGAAGGTTTCCACGGTTTCAGCACATGGAGGGAAAAGGAACGGGGAAATCTCTTGTATGTTGTGCAGTTCAACCGCGTTCCAACTTCCGGGGACAGAACACTCCTTTCCGACCTTGGATGTGAATTTGTTTCCTATATCCCGAACAATGCTTATATTGTCAGGGTCAGGCCGGAGAAATACGCGACAATCAATCGCCTATCAGGTGTCAGGGCGATTTTCAGGCTTCCGAAATGGGCTAAGGTTGATCCGGCCATCAGCGCTGACGGGGATGGTTCTATTACCGTGGAAATTCTGACAGCCGGCAGTCTGGACGCGGAACCGGTAAGCGGGTTTATAAAAAAGATGTTCCCGTCGGCGGAGCTTTTAAGCAAACCGTATCACCACAGCGGGGGAAGAGTGATCTGCCGGTTGCGTTCGGATGAGTCCGATGATTTTATGATATCGGTTTCAGGACTCGAGGATGTTCTTTCCATAATCGAATGGGAGCCGAAACAGCTTTTCAATGACAATTCCATCTGGGTCGGACAGAGTTATGATACTGTCAACACGACAAATTACAGTCTTTCCGCTACCGTTTGGAATCAGGGAATACTGGGAACCGGGCAGATAGTGTGCGTCAATGATTCGGGATTAGACGCGGATATGTGTTATTTCAGGTATGACGGGAACGCTTCAAGTGTGGCATCGTCTCAAGCTCTTACTCCTCCGGATACCGGGGTAATCGACATGAGCAGAAAGGTTGTCGCCTATTATCTTGAACCAGGCGCTGATGCTTACGATCACAATGCCGCGTGGTATCACGGAACCCATGTTTCAGGTTCGGTGCTGGGGGATAACTACGCGAACCTGTCCTCTCCTTCCGTCCACGGGCATGACAGCGGGGACGGAATGGCCCCAAACGCAAAGCTTATTATGCAGGATGTCGGGGACAGCGGAGGAGGCCTTTCAGGCCTCGCGGGGGATCTGACGAACATGTTCCAGCAGGCATACGATGCCGGCGCCAGGATTCATTCGGACAGCTGGGGGAACACCTCCAGCGCTTACGGCTCAACTGCGTTGGATGTGGATGAGTTTATGTGGCGGCACGAGGATTTCCTTTTTCTTATCGCGATGGGTAATTCGGGAACGGCCCCCGGGGACGGTTCAATCGGAGATCCTGCCACTGCGAAAAACTGCGTTAGCGTCGGAGCCACCACAAACGGCGGAGCTGCAAGCCAGGCGAACGATCTTATGGACTACAGCCGCGGCCCGGTGGATGACGGGAGAAGAAAGCCGGATGTCTGCAGCCCCGGTTCAAATATTAATTCGGCATCAGGAACGGATTCAGTTTCGGACGGTAATTGTTCGCCCAAAACCGGAAGCGGAACTTCAATGGCGACCCCCACGACTTCGGGGCTTACCACTCTGCTGAGGCAGTATTTCACAGACGGGTTCTATCCCACTGGTTCCAAGACTGCAGGAGACGAGAGAAATCCTTCCGCCGCTCTCATGAAAGCCTGTCTGGTGAACGGAGCCACACCGATGACTGGAACCGACCTTGTAAACAGTTCTCCTATAACGCCTATCCCGTCAATGGATCAGGGCTGGGGGAGAACGAACCTTGACAATGTCCTGTATTTCAGCTCCGACAGCCGACAGCTGAAAGTGTGGGATGTCTGGAACATTAACGGTTTGACTACGGGATTAGAGGATTCTTATTTTCTTGATGTTTCAGGGAACACTGAACCTCTGAAGATCCATCTTGTATGGACAGACCCGGAATCGAGCACCCTGGCAGCGGTGAACCTTGTAAACAATCTTGATCTTGAGGTCGAATCCCCCACGGGAACGATTTATCGGGGGAATGTTTTCAGCGGAGGATATTCCGTTACCGGAGGAACCGCAGACAACCTCAATCCGGTTGAAGGGGTGTATCTGGCAACCCCTGAACTCGGGGTCTGGACCATTCGCGTAATCGGAACTGCCATTCCGGGTACCGGAAGCGCTCCATACAGCGACAGACAGGGATACGCGCTTGTGGCGACATTTGAGCAGTGTTCAGGGTCAATCAGCGCGCCGACCGGCCTTGTCGCAACCGATAACGGTTTGACAGGCATTGACCTTAGCTGGAACAGCGTTGCCGGAGCAACGGAATATATTATCTACAAAGCGGAAGGGGCAACTCCCCTCCAGAGCGATTTCAGAATACTGACCGCCACATCCCTGACAACATATGAAGATACAAATGTTCAGGGAGGCTACACATATTCATATCAGGTAAGGGCTTCGGATTACTGTAATGAATCATCGGCTTCAAACACAGCTTCCGACGCTTTTACAGGCAACTGCACCCTTTATCCGGATTTCGGAGGTATCGCGTCTGCTCTTAATGACGGAACCACAGCTCTGTGCGATATTTTGCTGGAATGGGATCCTGCCGTCAGCAACTGCCCGCTTGGAAACACGGTAACCTACAATATTTACAGAGACACTTCTCCATATTTTGTTCCGGGAGCAGGCAATATTATAGAAACCGGTTTTTCCGGAACGGTTTACACGGACTACTTTGTTGCGCCTTTCACCACATACTACTATGTTGTACGGGCTGAGGACTCGACAACCCTTAACGCCGGCCCCGCTAACGGAGGGAACGAGGATACAAACATTATCATGATAAAAGCAACGCCATGGTCGGATTCCACTGTGCCTGGGACATGGTCGGACGACGGAGGCGACACAAACGCAAAACTATATCTTAATGATGACTGGAGGGTAACGAACGAACAGAATCATACCGTCGGAGGAAGTCTTTGCTATCACAGCGCAAGGGACGGAAACACATATCTTTCAGATAAATGCATAGCCGCGGAAACACCGCCCATCCCCATGCAGGCGGGACAATCTTCCGAACTCAGTTACTGGGCAAATTATAATATTGAGGTTGAGTGGGACGGTGTCGTGGTTGAAGTATCGGATAACAACGGCATTTCGTGGAATATCAGCTATCCGGCGGGAGGCTATCCGGGAAATTTCAGCCAGACGGGAAGTCCTCCGATAAACGGTTGCGGTTATCCTTCAACCGAAACCTGCATCAACGGCCCCGCAGGAAACGGGTCCTTAAGCGGATGGACGCAATTCACTCATGATCTTTCGGCCTACGCCGGAGAAACCGTTCTGATACGCTGGAACCTTTCGTCCGATCCTGCCGCTGAATTTGAGGGTTTCTATCTTGATGACATAACAGTCACTTTCGCGGGTGTCAATACCGACTGCGCAACAAGCAACGGAGCAGTTTCACTGGACAGAGCGTCTTATAACTGCGCTGATACGGTAAACATCAATGTCGGGGACTCAGACCTTCAGGGGACCAATTTTCTTAATGTCACAATCGAAAGCGGAACTGAAACTGTGCCTGAAACAGTTCAGCTCACCGAAACCCCTGCAGGTTCGGGGAGCTTTACAGGCTCAATTCTCACCACTTCCGCCGCTCCTTCCCCGGACGGCCTTCTTTCTGTGGCTGACGGAGACACGATATCGGTTAACTACACAGATGCCGACGACGGACTTGGAGGGATCAATGTTTTAAAAACAGACACGGCCTCGGTTGATTGTGTCATGCCTGTCATCTCAAATGTTCAGGTTATAAATATTGACCATGACAGCGCGGATATAATATGGAATACCAATGAGCCCGCGGACAGCTATGCCGAATATGACACTGTGACCCCTCCGTCAGCATGGAACGGTTCGGATGGAGCATTTGTTTTCAGCCATGTTATTCACATAACCGGATTGACGGAATGCACAAAATATAAATTCTGGGTGCAGTCAACGGATGCGACGAGGAATACGGCATCAGACACAAACGGCGGGGCGTATTTCGGATTTATGACAACAAGTCTTGCCCAACCGACATATTCATACGCGGGCCCGCCGGTGGCAATTCCCGACAGCAATCCGGCAGGGGTAAGCGCAGCCATCAATGTTCCTGATGATAAGCTTGTTCAGGATATTAATGTTCTGATAAATATAACCCACACCTATGACGGAGATCTCGACATTTATCTTATCGCTCCGGATCTTACCCAGATAGAACTCAGCACTGATAACGGAGGAGTTTCAGCAAACTACACAGACACATTGTTCGATGACGAAGCTGCTCTTTCCATAACGGCAGGAACAGCGCCTTTTACCGGGAGTTTCAGGCCGGAAGGATTGCTGTCGGATTTTGACGGGGTGTCATCCCTTGGTAACTGGCAGCTTTTTGTGGCTGATGACGCGGGAGGCGACACCGGCACAATTGATGACTGGAGCATAACCTTTACTTTTCCGCCCGAGCCTTGTCCTGATTCGGAAGGCTGGGTGGAGTTCAGCGATGTTGTTTACGGATGCAGCGATCTTCTTGAAATTACAATGGTGGATATTGATCTTGCCGGAACAGGAACCCATCAGGTCGAGGTTTACAGCTCAACCGAAACAGTACCTGAGTCTGTAATTCTCACCGAAATCCCGGCAGGCTCTGCTGTTTTTATTGGGACATTTCCGACAACTGACGCTCCGGCTGCCGGCGGAGACGGATTTCTGAGCACTGCTGACGGAGACAATGTCACTGTCAGATATATTGATGCGGATGACGGCCTGGGAGGAATAAACCTGGAGAGGACTGACAGCGCGTCCATAGACTGCCTGCCTCCCGTGATCTCGAATGTTCAGATTTCCAATATCACGGGCTCTTCGGCTGATGTGACCTGGGATACTGATGTCATCGCGAACAGTTCGGTGACATACGAGGATAATTCTCCGCCTTCGGCGCTGAACGAGTCTGATTCATCTTTTGTAACTGGGCACGCCATCAGTCTGACAGGGCTTTCGGAATGCGCAACATATTACCTGTATGTTGGATCATCCGATGTTTACGGTAATACTGTTGCAGATGATAACAGCGGCGCTTATTATTCATTTACAACATTGTCCCAAAGCAGCAGCTCCGGGACAAACACCACATCAATGGCAATTCCGGACGGCAATCCTGCGGGCGTTTATTCCGGGATTACGATTTCTGATACGGATGTCATAACGGATGTCAATGTAACGGTTAATATAACTCACACATATGACGGAGATCTCGGCATATATCTGATAGCCCCGGATCTTACCCAGGTTGAGCTGTCAACCGGAAACGGAGGCGGGAGCGACAACTATTTCAATACCGTTTTTGATGATGAGGCCGGAACATCAATTACTACAGGAACAGCCCCGTTTACGGGAAGTTATGAGCCGGAAGGTTCCCTCGCAGCCCTTGACGGGATGAACGCGAGCGGCTTGTGGCAGCTCTGGGTTGTTGACAATTCGAGCATTGATGCCGGAACAATTGATTCCTGGACGATTGACTTTGAGTATCCGCTGGTGGCATGCGGACCGAGCGCTGAATACAACAGTAACGCAGTTGTTCTGGATACCTGTTCTGCGGGAGGCGTCGGCGATGGCGACGGTATATTGGATGCGGGTGAAACAATCCAGTTCTCTGTCAACTTAAGAAATAATGGAACGGATCCGATAACAGGCGTATGGGCGGAAATTACACCGGTAACTGCGGGGATAAGCATAGTGGACGGAATTGCCTTATTTGCAGATGTCAATCCCGGAAACAATGCGGATTCGACGGTACCTCATTTTTCTGTTCAGCTCGGAACTTCGGTAATCTGCGGAGATGTTCTGGATTTCAATATTGATATTCATTCAAACGAGGGAAGCTGGACGGACAGTTTTTCTCAAATAGCCGGCCAGCAGATTCCGGGAGGCTTCACCCTGATTGATGAGGATTTTGAATCCGCGTGGGGCCCGCTGGGAGACAATCCACCGGTTGGTTGGAGTATTGAAGATTACGGAGATGAATCGGTTCCGATATGGAACAACAACGACTGGTATAATTATCCAAAGGGAGGAGCCTACGGTCAGGTAGCCAGGGTCTATTACAGTCCGACTGAAAGTCAGGATGAATGGCTGATATCCCCGGTTTTTGATATCCCTGTCACAGCGACAGGATGCAGCCTTGAATTCGACCACTACTACAACGACTATGACACCCTTGATTTCGGATATGTTCAGTACCGGTCGGATCAGAATCCGTCATGGACAGTTCTTGCCACTTACACTGTCGATACCGCAAATATGGCACATGAGAATATCCCGCTAAACGCTTATATCGGGGACACCAACGCTCAGATAAGTTTCAGGTATGTGGGATATTACGGCTGGAACTGGGAGATAGACAATGTGTTTATTTCAGGAATCCAACCGTCTGTCTGTCAGATGAATGTGTGCGCCGTATTGAATGTCGGAGAGGTTCCTTCATCCGGAGGAACAGCGGTTAATACATTCAAAAATACTGACAATATTGATTTCGGGCACGGAGCCGCATCCAATGCGACTTATTACAACCTGTACAGGGGAACCATAGCTTCTCTGCAGTCGGGAGTTTATGACCATGACTTCAGGGCAAACACCGGGGATGTCTGCAGCGGGGATAATTCGGGGGATATGAGTCTGAGCGACGCAGGCGCGGTTGTGGACGGTTCAAACTGGTATTATCTGATTGCGGGAAACAACGGGAGCTGCGAAGGTTCCCTCGGGACGAACAGTGACTCTGCGCAGAGGCGACAATCAACAGACAACTGCGGTCTGGCTTCCTGCCCGTAGTGTTCACGCTAAAAATAAGAAAGCGGCTGGACGATTCGTACAGCCGCTTTCTTATTGCCTGAAATCAAGAACTGCCCGATGAGCATATTGTGGTTGCCCGATAAGCTTTATTGAATTGAATTTATCTCCGGTTTTTCTGTAAATGCCTCCCTGAACAGGTGTGCCCGGTCCTTCGTTGGAACCTAAAATCAGCAGGCCGTTTTCATCCAGAGACAGGAAAAGATAGGATACCGCTTTCCTCAATTGATCAATGTTGAAATACTCGGGGTTCAGAACATTCATGGCGCGGATAATGTTAAAAGTGCCATTTATCTTTGAGGGTTCGAGCAGATCGTGTTCAATAAGCATAAATCGGTTGTCATTTTCCGCCAATTTTATAGCTTTTGGAGAAGAGATCCTGATTTCCCGCACTTTACTCTCTCCTGAAAAATATTTCTTCATGATGCGCGGCAGATAAATTTTTGAGGCATAAAGAAAAAACAGGTAATTGACAGGATAAATCATGAAATTTTCAGGTCTGACAAAAGATTGAATACAAAAGGCGGGAAAACAATTTCAAGAGGATTATTATGGCTGTCCAGGGTCACTTTTCCGCTCCCGGACTCAATGATTTTTAATGTTGGTTCCCAGTCAGAAGCGAAATACCTGATATCCGGATGATGATCAGCAAGTTTCAGAAAAAAATCGCATGCTGTTCTGCCGTCGCTTACACCTGTATCGTGGACTTTGAGCGATGTTTGGGGATCAAAGATTTCTGAAATGCATGAAATGCAAAGGGAGTCAAAATCGTCAAAACGCATTCTGTAGGTCCTTTTGAATGCTCCGCGCCTGTCGGAAAACAGAAGAAGAATATGCTCGGCCCATTCGTCGCAGTTCTCCACATTATATAAACTGTTGTCATACAGGGTAATTGACGCTCTTTTCAGCTTTCCTGTAAAACTCCGAATATTTTTAATATCAGACAGATCTTCAGTTTTATAGATGCCTGTTTTGAGCATATTACTTCAATTTCCCGGTAATCTCACGGCTGTTGATATTGTGGTAATCATATCAGTTCTCCATCAAATATGGTCAAGATTATTCTAACGGTTTTGGAATAACTGTAAAGTCAACAGTTGCTGTCTGTGATGTCAAGACTCGTTAGAAATGTCACATGTAATAACTCATTAGAAATGTCATGTTGTTATCAGATTTCCTCTATGATAATCTTGTTCTGTCCACTCAGAGGATAGGGCACTGCTGGAGAGCAACCTGGGCTTACCCCCCAAAAACTGTACAAAAGATATGTTAGTATTTCTCCTTTAAGAAAGGAGAAAGGAAATGAAAAAAAGATACACGGAAGAGCAGATAGTGCGGATCCTGCGGGAAGCCGAGAGAGCAGACAAAAGCATAAGCCAGGTCTGCAGGGAGTTCGGAGTGACAGAGACAACATTTTACAGATGGCGTAAAATGTATGGCAACATGGATGTGGATAATGTAAAGCGTTTACGGGTACTTGAGAGTGAAAACTCCAGACTGAAGAGACTTCTGGCAGAAAGGATGATTGAAATAGATGCGATGAAAGGTGTCCTGTCAAAAAAGTGGTAAGCGTGCAGCAGCGCAGGGAAACAGCTGAAGAGCTGATTGAAAATAAGGTTAAGACAACACGAAGCTGCACGCTGGTAGAGATTAACAGGTCAAGCTTGGCATATAAAAAACATCCAAGAGACGACAGCGAGACCCGTCAGGAGATAAAAAGACATGCTGAAAAAAAGAAAAGACAAGGATGCCTGAAGGTCTGGTCGTTGATAAGAAAAGAAGGGAAAATCGTGAACAAAAAGAAAGTCCATCGGATATGGAAAGAAGAGAAACTGCAGGTTCCGCGGAAGAAAAAGCGTAAGAGATTATGGAAAGGTGCTGTCCCGTGTGCGGCTGAATATCCAAACCATGTGTGGACCTACGATTTTATGTATGACAGATGTTACAGAGGCCGAAAGTTGAAAATACTTACCGTAATTGATGAGTTTACCCGCCATTCAATGTGCATAAAGGCTTCCCGGTCAATAAAGGCAAAAGATATCAAAGAGATATTGCAGCAACTGTTTCTAATGCAAGGCAAACCAGCCTACTTAAGAAGCGATAACGGCCCTGAATTCATACAGAAAGATCTGAAAAACTGGCTGGATAATTCAGAAAAGGTAACACCCATGCACATTGAACCTGGAAGCCCATGGCAGAACGCTTTTGGAGAAAGCTTTAACAGCGTTGTAAGAGATGAATGTCTTAATATGGAAGTATTTCTTGGAGTTCTGGAGGCAAATATAATACTGGAGAATTACAGAACGCAATATAACACGGAAAGACCGCACGGCAGTCTTGGATATTTGACACCGGTGGAGTTCAGGATGCTTTATGATTCAGGGGCTCTGCCCCCGAACCCCCGGAGTTTGCCGCATTCGTGTTGCCCGATGGGTGAAGAAAAAGAAAAATGGGTGAAGCCATCAACTTCACCCATCGGTATAACAGCCGTGTCAGCGCTCAGGTTGCTCTCCAGCATTGCCCTGTCCTCTGACAGGCATGATAATTCTACCATAGCTGTTTAGATTATGATATTATTTGTTCATGAATGGAGAAACACTAACTTTGAATCTGTACAGAAATCGGGGGGTAACCTCGGACAATGTACATATTTTGGCCGGAATACTACATATTTGAGACTGGTCCCGAAGTGGAGTTAATGTCAATTCTTGAGAGGATAGACACAAAGCACAAATATGATACTTATTATGGTCATGTTCAATACAATGATAACTGGTACATTGGACAAAAATGTGTTGGAGGTTTGGAGAAGTTCAGAGATGGACTCAATCGTGGTGAAGGAGTAAATTTAATTGAATCTCACGGGTCTATCATTCTTAATGGTGTAGCTGTTGAAATTTATAGACTTTACGACTTTGATACCAATGTAAAGTATTGTAATACAGCATATGATTCCTACAAGGATACTTACAAGCATGTTGTGAATGATACTGTAAAATATGAAGTCGTTAAGGGAACGGACCCTCACGGTAATCCATGCATTTTAGTTAATGAAGATTTTTTGAGAACACATCTCTCTGATGTTGGGGAAAAAAGAATCATAGCGGGAGGATTTTGCTATTCTGATCAATTTTCAGATGTGTTTTTGGAAAAAAGTAGTGTGCTGAATTATGTTGGTTTCCCTTGTGTAGTTCAAAGTTATATTTCTCAGAACATTATGAGTGCAATGTTTGGTGCTATGTCCGGTGAAAAAGAGGAAAATTATAATTATACAATTAAAGAGGCTGTTGACTTTTGCGATCCATATACTTGTAGCTTAGATCAAAACCCGTGTTCGACCCCTCACAATGTTATACTTAGTTCCAACATTGCTAATTCAGATGCTATAAGTGAACGGTTATATTTAACCCCCAAAGTATTGAGCGTACTTGTCACCCAGGGCGGTGAATTTATTTATAGCTATAATTACGATGATATTATATATCCATACAACGAAGGGACAGAGTACCCCGATGATGATTTTAGTCTTTGCCGAATTTCACCAGCCACGGTAGGGCCATTGGAAATGGAAATTAAATTCTCAAAAAACATAGGATCTGATTCTAATAATATTGAAGTTAGTCTTGATCCGCAAGGTTCGGGTGGTGCCAATAAAATTTACTTCAGGCCATATCCTGAAGATTCTGATTTTCCGGGTTGGTCTGGAGACTCACTATTTGAGTGGTCATACTGGAACGGAAGAGTTGAAATTCCAAATGATGCCGCGAATTATAACGGTGATGCAGTAATAACAATAAAGGCAAGAGATGCAATCGAAGATGCAAGCCAATCGAACACAGGCGGCGAACTTGACAACAACGGCAACGGTGTATTTGATAAAGGAATAGATGGCCTCGACACGCACCACATATTCCAAATCCAAATCAGCGATGAGGATTTAGGTAAAGATTGTAGTAATAAAGGTGGAGATATTGATCAAGACGGTATTTGTGGAGAAGATGATAACTGTCCTGAGGATTATAATCGAGACCAGTTAGATACAGATGGAGATGGATTTGGAGACG